>JAEOSU010000076.1 GCA_016840165.1 Promethearchaeota archaeon | reverse complement strand
ATACTTTTTTTGGAAATACTTACTATGGTGCCCAAATTAAATCGAACTTTAGCAAACTGCTTAGCCTTAAAGAAAGAAAGCGAGTGGAATTTATTGTCAATCATATTGAAAATCCCATTATTACTTCGTAAGAAAAGCTATTTTTAAAAAATAACACAAAGAAATATTTATGATTCAAATCCAAATACATTTAGCAAATTTTTAGGTAAATAATAATGAAAATGTTAAAGAATAAAACTCTTTTCATCACTGGGGCAAGTAGAGGTATAGGAAAAGCAATTGCTATTCGTGCAGCCCAGGATGGAGCAAATATTGCTGCCGTTGCTAAGACTAAGGAACCACATCCAAAATTACCAGGGACAGTCTATTCAGCAGTGGAAGATATTAATATGGCGGGTGGACACGGTCTTGCATGTATCGCAGATATACGATTTGAAGATCAAGTCCAAGCAGCGGTAGATGCTACTATAAAAGAATTTGGTGGCATTGATATTGTGATAAATGATGCGAGTGCGATTAATTTAACATCAACCTTGGAAACCGAAATGAAGCGATTTGATCTTATGTTTTCTGTAAATGTGCGTGGGACCTTTATGTGTTCAAAACTCTGCATCCCTCATCTGAAAAAATCAGAAAATCCACATATCCTAAACCTTTCCCCTCCTTTAAATATGGCTCCCAAATGGTTTGCTCATCATGTAGCATATACTATGTCAAAATATGGAATGAGTATGTGCGTTCTTGGGATGGCTGAAGAGTTCAAAAAGGACAAAATTGCGGTAAACGCTTTATGGCCACGGACTGCAATCGCAACTGCAGCGGTAAAAAACTTATTAGGTGGTGAAAGTGCGGTCAAACATTCAAGAAAACCTGAAATTGTAGCTGATGCTGCTTACTACATAATTACTGAAAAGAGCGATAAATGTACTGGAAATTTCTTCATTGATGATGAGGTTTTAATAGAACATGGAATAACTGACTTAAGTCATTATTCGGTCGTACCTAATGTAAGATTAATACCTGATTTCTTCCTTTACGGAGGAGGAGAAACTTAGATTAATCACTCAATCAGCATCGAAAAATTATTAACAATTATGGATTTAACAATATTTATTACTATATAATCTAATATTGATTTCAAATGAAAAATTCTAAATTTATACTATTTGGACCCCCTGGAAGTGGAAAAGGAACGTTCTCTTCACAGATTAAAAAAGTTTTACCCAATATCATCCATATTAGTACTGGTGATATTTTCCGGGAAAATTTAAAAAATGAAACCCCTTTGGGAAACAAAGCAAAAAGTTATATGGATAAAGGTAAATTAGTTCCGGATGAAGTTGTTATCGAAATGGTGCAGGATAGGTTAAATAAAGCCGATGTAAAAGAAAATGGTTATATTCTTGATGGATTTCCTCGTACATTACCTCAAGCGAAAGCTCTATCTGAGATCTCTGACCCAGATCTGCTTTTATTATTGGAAGTTGATCGTGATATCATTAAAAAACGAATTTTAGGTCGATATTCGTGTAAAGAATGTGGTGCGCTTTACAATAAATATACACTCCCACCGAAACAGGAAGGGATTTGCGATAAATGTGGCGCAGAGATTAAATTTGAACAACGAAGTGATGATAATGAAGAAACACTCAAAAATCGATTGGATACCTATGAAAAGAATGCTAAACCCTTAATTAAATATTATAAGAAAAAAAAGTTACTTAAAAGAGTGAATGCGGAAAACACTTTAGCATTCTCTGAAGAGGACATAAAGGATATACTAGAAATCTAAAACAATTTTTACTATCTTTTTTGTATTATTATGAATAACCGAATTTGCGTCTCTCTGCCAATTACCTATGGAGAGGTAAACGAAAATGTCAAAGTAATTAAAGAAGCATTGAAATATGAACCTCATTATATAGAGCTTAGATTTGACTTTATCGATGATTTAGCAGCAATAAATCAATCCTTGCTTACTCCTTTAATAGATCTTATCCATCCAAATTGCTCAAGTATTTTCACTTTTAGGAGCTTTAAAGAAGGTGGAAAGATTGAACTTGAGGAGGAGAGGAGGTTTCAAATATTGAAAACATTAATAAATTCAAAGCCAGATTATTTAGACATCGAAATGGGAACAGAAGGACATATTCTCTCACAAGTTATTAATTTAGCAATTAAAGAAAATCTCACCTTAATCTTTTCTCATCATGACTTTGAAAAAACTTCTTCCTTAGATGAATCCCAGACTCATATAAGTATGTTTATTAACAGATTAAAGGATGATTTTAACTTAAATTTTAATTTTATAGAAAATTCTATCTACAAAATCATATTTACCGCTGAGAAGTACACAGATAACTTAATTCCCTTGAATTTATGCGCTAGTTTAAATGATAAATTCAAAATCATCTCATTTTGTATGGGTAAAAAAGGAAAATTTTCAAGAATATTTTGCACTAAATTTGGTTCTTTTTTCACTTATGCGTCATTAGAAAAAGAAACGGCTCCAGGGCAAATAAAAATTGAAAAAATAAGAGAATATCATGAATCAATTTTTAATCCTTAATCTTAACTCTTATCAAACGTATTACCGCAATTTCCACATTTAATATGCTTTTTATAAACAGGAGTTCCTTGCATGGAATAATATAAAACTTGCGTTTTGTCTGGAACTTCTTGTAATTTGCGTGGATTCTCCTCTCCGCATTTAGTACATTTAAACCTTTTATAGTCAGTCATTTTAGTATCTTATCTTAAATAGTATTATTTTATAATTATAAAATTGATTTTATTTATTTAAATATAGGGTTTAGCATAATTATTCGTTATTGAATCTGAAAAAAAGAATGGTTTAAATTCTATACTTTTCTAGGTTGTGAGAAATCGCTGCATATCTTCGCGATATTTTTCAAAGGCCTTTCTACCCTCGGGAGTAAGCTTAAAAAGGGTGATTGGTTTTTTTCCTTTCGTTTTTTTCTCTACTTCTACATATCCAGCTTCTTCTAACTTACTTATATGAGAAGATAAGTTACCCCAAGACAGATTTGTCTGTCCTTTAACAAACTTAAAATCTGCACTTTCTATTACGTACAAAAGAGAAAGAATCATTAAACGTGCTGGTTCATGAATAATTTTATCAATGTTTCCTATTGAAATTAATTTATCTTTTTCGTTATTGATATTATCTTTCTCTTTGGAAATATAGCATCACCTTTCTTTTTCTAAAGGATACTTCTGAAGAAATCTAACCAAAAGTATTATTCCTATAACTAATATAAATCCTCCGATACTACCATAACTTATTACTATGTCCCATGGTTCTCCTACAAGAGGATATAATAGCTCAGTAAAAAAGAATCCACACCCTCCTAAAAGTGCATAGACGTATAATCGCGGAAGTTGTAAATAAAATGCCACAACGCTAAAAGGTACTGTTATACCTATTAAACCTAAAGCTAAAGGAGTAAATAGTCCCGGTACAAAAAATTGGCTAAGATTGCCAGTAATTGTCAAGATTAAAACAATTACAGAAAAAACTACATTCAAAGCCAAAAATACCATCAACCATTTTTTTCTTTTTTTTCTTGATTCTCCAAATTCTACCTGCCCTATTCGTGGTTTTGTGATATATTTTTTTCCCAGTGTTATGATAAGAACTGCTATTATGTCAATAGTAAATATTAAAAATACTGTTCCAAATGGATACAGCATTCCAATATAATCACCTAACCATCCTACTCCTAAACCAAATAATATTAAACCTAAATATATATCCCATAAACCATCTTGAAATGTAGAACGCCAAGTCTTTTTCTCTAAACTTTCAAGATCAACTTGTTCTGAAATCTTTTAGGGCACCCCCTCTTTACCTAATTGATATTTGCTTAAAAAACGAATTAGAATGATTATTCCAAAAACTAAAATCATACCACCAAAAGAAACAAAAACAAGTAGGTCATTAAAAGGAGAATCTAAAATTGGAGTTAATAATTCACTAAAGAATAGTCCAAATCCACCTAATAATGCATAAAGATAAACACGCTTTAATTGGATAAAATAGGCTATAAAGCTAAAGGGTGTAGTAATGAATAATAACCCAATAACCAACATTACCATGTACCCGGGCAAACTTATTTGAAACATTCCCAGTAAAGTAAAAGTTAATATTATAAAAGTAAATCCAACATTTATGCCTAAAAAGACAGCTAAAAGCTTATTTCTTCTTTTACGAATTTGTCCAAATTTAACAAAACCAATCCTCGGTCTCGTAATATATATTTTTCCCAAAATAAAGATTAATCCTGCTACTATATCCCAACTAAAGACTAATATTAAAACTCCAATTGTTTCTGGTAGACCTAAAAATCTTCCTAAAGGGGCGAGCCCCATTCCCATGATAATTAAACCAAAATATATGTCCCATAAGCCATCTTGAAAGGTAGCTCTCCAAATCTTTTTTTCCAATTGTTTTAAATTTATCGTATCATTCATAATTTATCTGCCTCCTCCTTTTGTTTAGGATACTTTTTGAGAAATTTGAACAATGATATTACCCCCATTAGTATAATTAAACCACCTATAATTAGAAATATGAATAAGTAGTTAAATGGAGGGATAATAAAGGTTGAACTGAGCTCTGCGATAAAGATTGACGATCCCATCAAAACAGCGATAATATATAGCCGACTATATTGAAAATAATATGCTACAAGGCACAATGGAAGTGTAACAAAAATTAACTGGATAAATAATACTTCTAAAAACCAAGGAATATTCAAATCATCCAAAAAACCTGATGACGTTAAAAGGAAGATGATAAATAACATTAGCATATTGATTGTTAAAATGAATACCGTTTTTTGTTTTTTCATTTTCCTTTTTCGCCCATACTTAACAATTCCAATACGAGGTTTAATGAGATACTTCTTACTGAGAAGAAATAAGGCTAAAGCAAATCCAATAATTATTGGACCTAATAAAAAGTTAAATGGAATAGGTAGTATGTCAAATAAGGAGAGCTGTGGTGCGAAGCTTATAATTATTATCCCTAAATAAATTTCAAAAGTCCCATCTTCGAAATTAATGCTCCATGCTTTTTTTTCTAATTTATCCAGTGAATCTATTTGATTTATATTAATCTCACCTATAGTCTAAATATATCCAAATACTATAGTAATTGCTTTTTCATAAGATCATTTATTTTTTGTTATTTAGTAATTGATAAATAAAAAAAGAAAAAGATTTAGATCTCCATTATTTATTCTATTTTTTTTAATTTCCTCATCCCAAAATATAATAGGAGGCTGCTTATTCCCATTATGAATATGAAAAGAGGCAATTGAAGGATAATTCGCATCATTATCAAACTATCAGGATTAAAGAAGATCAACATTATTACTGGAAGCATAAGAACTGGTTGCATCAATCCCATTGAAATAATGGTATTAGTTCTCATATTTGGAGCTTTCTCTCCGTAGGCAGGTGATAAACATTGAAGTCCCATAGCTTGGGCCATAGAAAATTGGCCTATTACCAAAAAAGTTCCAAAAAATATCAATGCATCAATTAATTCTAAACCAGCTAAGATTCCAAAGAAAACTGTTTCAAAAATTGCCAAGAAAGTAGTCAGAATAAACATGGCTAATAAATATGAATATACAAGACCTTTAAGACCTCGTGGAGATCTTTTATATACCCATATTATATCCTTGGAGTCAACGAAAGCCAAATGACCAATCATAATACTTAATATAGCACCACCGATTGCCATTATTATAGTAGAAAAGAGAATAAATCCAAATTCATCATGAACAATCTCAGCCATAAACTGGCTATATATATATGTTATAAATCCTAATAGTCCGAAAACATAGGCAAGCCTCGCGAAGTTAGACTTTTTCCTGAATAAACGTTTCATCTGAATTACGGTTAATACACCCCATTTTTTACCAAAGAGAAATCTTATTAATCGATAAAAAAGATTCTCGTGTGCGACAACAGTTATATTACTCTTATCCCTCAAACTTTCCAACGTATAGAAGTTTTCTGCCTTAAGATATGACAGATATAATGTAATAATTGGTATAATCACAGCTAATAAGATATTTAGCCAAATATTTAGAATGAATCCATTTAATAATAGGGGATCAATACTGTAAAGAATGATGTTTGAGAACCATAGAGATGGATAGAAAGCTAACCAGTTCTTAAGCTCAGGGTGCGATAATATCTCGTTTAAAAAGAATATAACAGCATACATTATAACGACAAGCAAAATTGCAAAAATCCAGATGAATAACTTTCCAATTTCTCGTGCTTTTTCGCTTTTATTTATTTTATGCTCTAACCAGCTTGCCAAAATGGAACCAATTAAGTTAGCAAAACTTACTATACCAAAAAGGCTAAAATATATTACTATATATTGAATAGGGTTTAGGTCAATCACTGGATTGACTAATCCAATGAGAATAGGCCCTATAATTAGGATTGTTGCTAAATAAATAGGCATTTTTCCCAAAAATTCACCAAAAAAGATATCTTTTGAGCTAATAGGTGATGATAAGATTGATTCTTTGAAACTGATTTCACTTTCCCGATACACATTATTTAAGGGATACATTATCAGTAAAATAAACACTGCCATCATTAGAGATTCGATAATTAGAGCTACTAAAGGTTTAAATATTGTTGAATATTGGATGGCTATAGTTGGCATAAATGCGTCGAATAGCATGGGAGCAATTATCAACGCCCAAGCAATCAGTATAGAATATACGGTAATAAAAAAGATAACTCTATGATTTCTGAACTTACTCGTTCTTATTTTAATCTCATTTTTAGCTATTGTGCTCCATAAGCTCTTCATTTGAAAATTATCGCTAGAATGACTAAACTTCTCCATTTGACTTTCAACTGAAACCAGTTGTTCCTTGTTTTGTATTAAATCCATGAAAATATCATCTCCTACTTATGTCCTTAGTTTTTTTTTTACTTTTTCATTTTTCCTATTCACATCTGAAGTACTATCTTTTCGCCAGCCAAGCAGATCTTCAATATGAGTTGCCCCTGTAACTTTTAAGTAAGCATCTTCGAGATTAGTAGCACCAACAGATTCGATGATATTTTTTGGTGAACCTTCAATTTTTAACTCACCGTTAACGATGATACCAATAGTATCACATAGCTCCTCAGCTACATCTAATAGATGTGTACATATGAAAATGGTTTTATCAGCTTTTTTTACAAGGATTGAAATGAGATCTTTTACCATCCGAGCAATTGCAGGATCCAGGTTTGAAGTAGGCTCATCTAAAAAGATTATTTCTGGATCTTGGATTAATGCTGCGCATAAACAGACTTTTTGCTTCATACCCCTTGAAAAACCTTCTAATAAATCATTTTCTCTGCCTTCTAAATCAAAAAGTTCTAACAATTCATCAATACGAACTCTTAATACCTCTTTCGGTATGCTGTATAACGCTCCAATGAATTCTAAGAATTCACGGGCAGTTAGTTTCGAATATAATCCGGGGGATTCTGGTAAGAAACCACAAATTCTCTTAACCTCTTGGCTTTGGAGAAAAGTATCGAATCCTCCCACAATCGCACTTCCAGATGTTTTGGAAATAATTGAATTCAGCATTCTTACAGTCGTGGTTTTTCCAGCTCCATTAGGTCCTAAGAGACCGTAAGTTTGGCCATATGGAATACTTAAATTCAAATTTTTAACAGCCATAACATTACCAAATGATTTGGTAAGTTCATTTGTTTTTATTGCATAAATTTCTGTAATTTTTTTTACACCTCATTTTTTTATTTTTTAATTTTGATAATTTATTGGTAAAACGGTCAGAAATACCTGTAATTTGTATTACTTATTTTTCTCACATTCCATATTCTAATTTAATTTCATGTTCAATTTTAGCGTGTTTAGATAACCATAATGTAATTAAAATAACTAAAAATTGACTTACGAGTAATAGGTTAATGTAGTAGTAAATATTATTGCTTAAGTTTAACGCTATTACCGAAATTATCTCAATTATTATCGGTAAAAAAGCACTACTTATACCTATTAACAAAAAGATTACTGTTCCTATCTTTATATTTCGAATCGTTCTATTTCTCATTAACTCAATCCATTTTTTAGGTTTTCTCCTGATAAGATTCCAAATACAATATATCAAAAAAGCAATCCCTACAGCAAAAATGAACACGATAGTAATATTATATATCAGGTTTAATACCGTGTTATCCATTACTTGAAATAGAGGTCCAGAAAATGAAACTAAATTGATTAGGCTGTGAATAATAATTGGGAAGAAAATATTATGTGTGAGTATGTAAGAGATTCCAAGCGAGATTGAGATATAAAAAACTCCAACAGTATGTATTATACCTCCGTATATGTTACCATTTATTACGTCGTTTGGGAGATGTGCTACAGCGAAAATAATACTAATGATTACAATTGCTGTAAAAGAAGGCATCCCTCGTTTTTCCAACAAAGGTATTAATGTACGGCGATAGAGAAGCTCTTCAAATATTGGCGCTCCAATTATAAATGGAAGAAAATATATTATTATATTTAATGGATTATTTGTTTGAGTTGAATTCAGTAAAATACCTGAATAACCTGATTGTGGAATCAAGTTGAATACACTAAAGATTGAAGTGATTATAAAGTTGCTAATAATAACTACACTAACTGTAAGACAGAAAAGAAGAATAGTATTTCCACTCTTTTTAATAGTAAAAGCACTTTTCTTAACATCCTTAATTCTCATGAGAGGGATTATGATAACATATATCATCAAAATACCCACAAGTTGAGAGATAAACATAACAAATAAAGATTGTATTAGTATATCTACATTCAAAACTATATTACTTGTTAATAGGATTATATTAATTAGATTTTGAACAAAGTACAGTAAAACTGGACTTAGAATTACTAGCATCGAAGGTACGAAAAAATTGGTAAATTTACCTAGACCTTCTTTTATTATAAACATTTGATTAACCTCTTAATCCTCTATTTCATTATGAATAATTCTTTGTTCCTTTCCAAATCGAATCAGAAAGCATATATTTGTTACTAAAGAAATCCCTGCGAAAATACCTTCAAAAAAATCTAGAATAGGCAATTCAAAATTTATCATCCTTAAGAGGATCATTATTAGCAATGATGAGATTCCAATTACCAAAAGACTATCTTTATTTCTAATGAATCTCAAATCTCATCTCCCTCTTGAATCACATTACTTCTTTTATTCTTCTCCTCAAGTTTTTTTTGATTGATAATCGGAATTAATATTATTAGCCAACTTGGGATCAAAACACCAAACGGAAATTTGGATTCAATAACTCCTGTGAATAGCAACAATAGATACAAAACTGTTGATACTACAACAATCGCGATAACAGCAAAAATCATCCTTTCATACTTATCCATATTTTTCATCACATCCTTTTTTAAACCTAAATTGAACTGATCATGTAAATAGATACAACAACTTTGCCACGCAAAGCTTCTTAAATATAAATAGGCAACATTGATATTTAAACTTTGCTATACAAAGTGAAACAAGAAGAATCCTATCCCTAAAGATTTAGGCTTTACATTGCAAAGCTATTCATAATATATAATATTTAAATGATCTTATATTTAAAGCTCAAAAATGGACAATTGGAAATTAAAGAAAGCTAAATATAAGAAAAATTCATATAGCATAATTCTAGAAAAGATTTAATGATTTTAATTTAGTTATAATATTCTTTACTATCCTTTTAATTGATTTTCCAGTGGTTTCGATCCTAAAATCCGCTGCTGAATCATAAAATGGTTGGCGATATTCTAAAAGCTCCTTAATATCATCCAATGGAGAAGTGGGATCAATTAATGGTCTACTTATAATTCCATCTTTTAGAATTCTCTTATAAATTTCTTGAATCGAAGAATTTAATAAGATAATATAACAGTTTTTTCTTAAATTATCGATATTGATTTGATTAAGGACTACTCCTCCACCACAAGATACTACCACTTTACTTTGCTTAGATATTTTTTTACAGGCCTCTATTTCATAATGCCTAAAAATAGCCTCCCCATTCTCAGAAAAAATTTCCGGAATTGATTTACCTGCTAGTTTAATAATAATATCATCTGTCTCTAAAAACTCAAATTCCTTCCCAAGTTGCTTAACCAAGGCTTTACCTACTACGCTTTTACCTGTGCCCATAAATCCGATAAGCGCAATTGAATCTTTTTTCATGTCTCTATTAAAGGGATTTTAATTATATGTGCATAAGGGAAAAGCTCCCTTAGATTCTCATATTTACTAAATAATTATAATGAATCTAATCCTTAAAATTATTAATAGCTATTAAAAGATTTTTCTCATAATAAATGCTAAATCAAAATAACATTTCTACTAACACTAAAATTCTATGTATTATTGGACATCCAATTTCACATAGCATGAGTCCATTAATGCATAATATAGCATTAAAAGATCTAAAATTAGATTATGTATATATCGCATTTGACGTAATCCCAGATAACCTCAAACAAGCCCTCGAGGGAATAAAAGCATTAAATATCCGAGGAATTAATGTTACCATTCCTTATAAAGAAAAAGTAATCCGATATTTGGATTTCCTTGATCCCATAGCTCAAAAAATTGGAGCTGTAAATACAATAAAGCTAAAAGATGGTCTTTTTTTTGGTAGAAATACTGATGCTGAGGGTGCTATCCAAGCATTAAGTAATTCGGGTATAAATTCATCAGGATTAGATGTGCTCTTATTAGGTTCGGGTGGTGCTGCCAAAGCCGTTTCTTATGGTCTTATACAAAATATAAATAAATTGACTATACTTAATCGAACAGAGCATAAAGCTAAAGAGTTAGCAGATAAATTAAAAAAAGAATCAAGGTCTCAAATAGACGCCAAAAAGTTAAACGAAACCACACTAACTAATGCTATTAAAGAAGCAGACCTACTAATTAATGCTACTCCAATTGGGATGTATCCCTCTCATCATGAGTCAATTATATCTCGGGATATGCTTCATAAGGATCTAGCTGTTTTTGATTTGATTTATAACCCTTTAGAAACTCAACTAATAAAAGATGCAAAAACATTAGGCTGTAAAACTTTAAATGGTCTTGACATGCTAATCAATCAAGGTGCTTTAGCATTTGAATGGTGGACAAATAAGAAGCCAAATACTATTTTAATGAAAAAAAAAGTAATTGAAACTTTGAGTGAAAAATAATGGAAAATAAACAAATAACCATCATTGGAGGCTCTGGCGGGATGGGCCAAGTATTTTCTAAATATTTTAAAAACCATGGATTTCAAGTAACAATTTTTGCTCGGGATCTAAATAGATTAAGAAAAGTTGCTAAAGAATTAGAGGTAAATTTCGCAAAAACACTAGAAGAGGGATTAAACAATGCTGATATAGTTATGATCTCGGTTCCAATAAGCTCAACAATTGGTGTTATAAAAAAAGTAATACCATATTTAAAAAATAACGCGCTAATATGTGATATTACCTCCTTAAAGTCTGAAATTTATGAAGTCTACAAACAAGAATTAAATAAATATCCAATTAATTGCTTATCACTTCATCCGATGTTTGGCCCGGGGATAACCAATATGCAAAATTACATGATGCTCTCAATAAGAATTGGTGGAACAAAAGACTATAACATCTTAGTGGATGACTTGCTTGAGTTATTTAGATCAGACGGATTAATTATTATAGAAACCACTCCTGAAATCCATGATACTAAAATTGCTTTAACATTAGGGCTTCCGCATATGTTTAACATTCTGTTCCTTAATCTTTTGAAAAGATCAAATAATTCTTTGAATGAATTAACTCGTTTTACGGGCACAACATTTTTACTACAGAAAGTATTTGCTGAAAGCATTATTCAGAGAGAGATGGAAATGTTTGGAGAGATTCAAATGGAAAATCCTAAATTTCTTAACGTAATTAATGATTTGGTATCTTTAATGAACGATTATAAACATGTCATTGAAAATAAGGATAAAGAAAAATTTAATGAACTCTTTATTGATGCATTAAACTATTCGAAATATGATGTTCATTTTAAACGCTCATATGAATACTTTTATGAATTTATGAAAATTCTAAAAAAAAAGGAAGATTAAAATATGGAAATGGAAAATTTTATTCTACATTTACACCGCAGAAAGGACAAAATTTTCGTTCCCTTTCATCAAGTTCAGTTCCACAGTTATAACAGAATTTAGATGTTGTATTAATGGTACTTATAGATACATAATTCTGCATCTTTTCACTTTTATCCTCAACTTGAACTACCGTTTTGTTATTCTGAGATTCAAGCAGCATTGGCTTACAAATTGAATTACAATGAATACAGCGATTTGGTTTTTTGTCATAATATACGACAAGATATATTATAATACCGAATCCTGCGGTAAAAATAAACAGAAGAATTATGATACCGATATCTAAATCTTCCCTTTTGGTTAAGACGTTTGTTTGACATTTTTCACAATACATTGTGCTCAATTAACTTACCTCACGAATTTTTAAATTATATATTAATCTTTAAGTACAAATTAAATAGAAAATACAAAAATGATCTTTAGTCCAATATTTTAAAAATGAATTGATCCTCTCAAAGAGAGTAATATGTCTAAAAAAGTGCTATTCAAATATTTATTTCTAAATATATTAATATAAAAAATAGCTTAGAGGATTGACTGTGGAAACTATAAATTCCTTCCAAGTTTATGGTCAAGGAACTAACGGAAATCTTAACATTTTAGTAGATCGAATGTGGATCGATAATAATCGAGTGTATTTTCGAGTTCTTAAAATAATCTCTAAAGAAAGAGATCACCTGAAAAGAGAAAATCAGTCCAATGTATATTCAATTGACGAAAAATACTTATTTAGCATTAGAACTAGACTCTATTTTTAAAAATAGGTAATATAATTATACTTTAGTTCCACAATTAGGGCAGAACCTTACATTGGATGACTGTAATTGCTCTCCACAGAAGGGACAATACTTAGGGCTGTTATTTTCTATTACTTCTACATTCTGATTCTCGTTTGATATAGCTGCTTCATTTTGATATATGTTAATATTTCGTGAGTATTGTGGAGCTCTACTTATTATTCGAGTATTGCATTGGATACACCGATCCTGTGGCTTAGAATAATAAATTGCCAAATATATTATTAAACCAATACCACCAGTAAAGCATAATAATAATATCGCTACACCCCAATTAATCTCTTCTCTTGTAAGAAGGACTTCTTGTCTACATCGCGGGCAATAACCAGTAGGATTTCTTGTCTCCATCTTTTATCAACTCTTATTCATTAAATTTGTTTAATAGTAATTATAAGTTCATAATTACTTAAATATAATTTTCTTTAGTCAGTGATAAGAAACATATTAAAAAGTCGCTTCTTTATTATTATTTCAAAAGAAATAATTAATAATTTAAAGTAGCTAAAACAATAATTTCCTATTAAATTAGATATCAAATAAAAAGTATTCATTGCTAAAGTTGATTCAAAAACCGATATTTATCGTGCTAGATGGAATTGATGGAAGTGGTACCACGACTCATTGTAATCTTCTTAAGGGATTTTTGGAAACAAAAGGATTTAAGGTTCATCTAACTCAAGAGCCATCAAACAACGAAATAGGTCTTCTAGTTAGAAAATATTTGAAAGATGAAAAAATCCCTCCTATAACCGATGCACTATTATTTGCCGCGGATAGAAATCTCCATTATCATGGTGAGATAAAGGAAAAGCTAAAAGAAGGCTATATTGTTATCTCAGATAGATATATTGAATCCTCTATTATCTATCAATCTGTCCAATCAGAATTAATTTCGATAGAATGGGTAAAAAATATCAACAAATTTGTAGGACTGCCTGATCTCACAATAATCTTAGACATTGATCCGAAAATATCTCTAGCCCGTAAAACGCAACAAGATTTAGAAAAATTCGAAGATACGTCCTTTTTGGACAAAGTAAGGGCGCTTTATCTGAAGCGTGCAAAAAAAGAGAATTATTCTATTGTAAACTCAAATGATATTATAGAATTCGTCCAAGATAAGATTCAACAAATTGTTCTTCAAAAATTAAAGGAGTAACTCATTTATTCAAATATGGAGAGAAATGAATTCGAGTTCGAGCAAAAAAGGATTTTCAATTACGTCAAAAAATTAAGTTTCCCTCGGCTTGCAGGAACAGCTAATGAAAAACAAGCTGTAGGGATAACAGTTCAAACCTTTAAAGAGTTAGGATTTCAAGAATCACAGATTATAGAAAGAGAATTTGAATTTTCTGATTTTTATTCTACTACGCTAATTAAATTATTAATGGTGATAAATTTGATTTTTAATTTAATATTATTATTATTTTTTTATATCCACGTTATTTTAACATTAGCAGTAGTAGCTATAATGGCTATCGTTGTTTTATTAATTTTTAAAGGCTTAAGACATCCTGAAAATAGAGGTTTTTGGGGGGAATACTTTGGCAATATTCATACAGCTAGTAATGTGATTGTTAAGGTACCCGCTAAAAAACTCAAGGAAGAACAGGTAGGTGATATAATATTATCCGCTCATTTAGACAGTAAATCTCAAACTTACAAAACGTTTTGGAGAATATTATTTTATAGATTATGGTTATATTCTGGTCTATTTCAAGGCTTTTTTTACATTTCTTTTTTACTTAACTTTTTTACTTTATCTAATATGGATTCCCGGTTTATTCTATATGGATCTTGGATTTCGGTTATTCTAATTTCAATTTCAAACATATTTTTACTGTTTCTTAACACTCATAATAATTCACCTGGAGCTTTAGATAATGGATCTGGCATGGCAATAGTATTTGAATTGAGTCAGTATTTTTTAAAACACCCTCTTGATAATTTTAATGTTTGGTGCTGTCAATTTTCGGCAGAGGAATTAGGAACGATGGGTTCTCGTATTTTCGTTAATGATTATGAAACCGAATTTACAAAAGGGCGTATTTTTCAATTTAATTTTGATATGGTATCTTGTAAAAATCACAGACTAAATCAAATTGAATATTTTAAATCATATGGGGTGTTTCCAAGAAAGAAGATTGCACCTCTCCTAGGCAAATATATTCTTTTTGTAGCAGATAAAGAGAATATCAAAATTAATGGATTTCATTTAAGTACTGGGGCTCATACAGATTCAGTACCCTTTCATTTGAGAGGTTATGACGCTATTGACATCACCACTCGAGCAGCGGCCCTATTTACCCATAGTAAGCATGACACTCTTGATAAAGTAGATCCCAATATTTTGCTTCAAACTTGCGTCTTATTTAAAAAAGTTATATTAATGATGGATAAAGATTATAATAAATTAAGTAATAATCAAGAACTCACGTGTGATACAAAATGAGTAATACAATCGCAGAAAAAATTTTTCAATCTCATTGTTCTACCGGAAAAGTTGAACCAGGTCAATTTATTGAAGCTAAAATTGATCTTATTATGGTTCATGAACAATTAGGTGGAAGAATTCATAAAGAGTATGAAAAGTTAGGACTTGATAAAGTGTGGGATCCTGATAAGATCTTTTTTATTTTAGATCATTGGGTACCCGCCCCTAGTGTATCTGCGGCACAAATGCATAAAGATTGTCGTAATTTTGCTGAAAAATATAAGTTTGTTCATAACATGGGTATGGATAAAGGTATTTGTCACCAAGTTTTACCAGAAATGGGTTATTCAAGACCAGGAATGCTTATTGTTGGTTCAGATAGTCATACAACCACCTATGGAGCCTTTAACTGTTTATCAACTGGTATTGGGGCTACAGATGTAGTTATGGTATTTGCAACAGGAATACTTTGGTTCAAGGTTCCGGAATCATTAAAAATTGATTTAACTAATAAATTAAATAATGGCGTAATGTCAAAAGATTTCATCCTCACATTTATTGGAGATATATCTACGAAAGGAGCAATTTATAAATCGCTTGAATTTCATGGGGATGGTATTGAAAGTCTGTCCATCGATTCAAGAATGACAATCTCTAATATGGTGGTGGAAGCAGGAGCCAAGTTTGGTGTTTTTATTCCTGATAAAAATTTAGAAAATTGGATTGCTAAACGATCAAATAAACCTTATAAAATGGTAAATTCAGATAAGAATGCAGAATATGAGCAGACTTTTGAATACGATTTATCAAAGATAACTCCCGTGGTTGCCAAACCTTCAAATCCTGATAATTTAGCATATATAGAAGAAGTTGAAGGAATATCGATTGATCAAGCTTTTTTAGGTAGCTGTACAAATGGAAGAATGGAAGATCTACGTGTAGCAGCAAAAATTTTAAAAGGAAAAAAAATAAATCAAAAAATTAGGATGATTGTCACCCCTGCTTCTAAAGAAATATATTTAAGTGCCTTAAAAGAAGGTTTAATCGAAATATTCTTAGAATCTGGTGCAATTGTTACAAATTCCACATGTGGTGCCTGTATAGGAGGCCATCTTGGTCTCCTAGGTGAGAATGAAGTTTGTATCAGCAGTACAAATAGAAACTTCACTGGAAGGATGGGTGATCCTAGCTCTCAAATTTATCTAGCCTCTCCCGCTACGGTTGCTGTGTCTGCTCTAAATGGAAAAATTTCAGATCCAAGGGAGGTGTTGTCATAGTGAGATTCATTGAGGGCTATGTTTATATCTTAGGGGATGATATAAATACTGATGATATTGTACCAAGTCACACACTAACAATGAGAGATTCGAATGCAATGGCAGAATATACTTTAGAATTCATAGATCCAAACTTCACAGAAAAGTCAGCTAAACAAAAAATATTGATTGCGGGGAGTAATTTTGGAACGGGAAGCTCTCGTGAAGAAGCTGTTAATGTATTTAAAATTCTTGGAATAAAAGCTATAATCGCAAGATCTTTTGCTCGTATCTATTTTAGAAACCTTATTAACAATGGAATTCCTGGTATAACGTTGAATTGGAAAGATGCTTCCTTTAGTGATGGTGATTTAATAAAAATAGATCTAAGTAGGGGGATTATTGAAAATCAAACTAAAAATCTTATTTTAGAATTTCCAAAACTCCCTAAATTTTTAACTGAGATTTTAAATGAAGGAGGAATCATCAAAAAACTACAAAAGCGACTAAAAGCTACATGAGACTAGATAATTCTTCTTGAATTTTCTCAATTCTTCTTTTAGATTTCATAAGAATCTTAGTTTTGCCGTATTTACTAAACCATTTTTGAAACCGTTGTTCAATAGTCACTTCTTTAGTTCCAGCGGTTAGTTTATCAGCTAAACATATGACCTTTTCTTCAAGAGAATTGGGAAGATAATCTTTTTCTGGTAAATTTAGGAACCTAGCATCCTCTTTATCTAAACCACCTAAAATGTGTGTTTCACAAATTCGGGCTAGTTTGCTTGGGTACCCCCTCTCTCTTAAAATCCTGCCCCCAATTATTGCATGTTTAAATCCATGAGTCTGAGCTCTGCCTATATCATGTAGTATAGCTCCTATTTCAATTAGATCGAGATCAACATCAGTTTTATTTATTTTATAAGCAATCTCCAAAGCTTTTTCTGCTACTTTTAAAGAATGCCGTCTCACTTGATAGGGAACCTTTAATTTTTTAAGAAGTTCGAAAGCTGCCTCTTTAGATGGGAGTATCTCTTGATTTACCATTAAATTTTATAAATCAGCATATGCTTTAAGGTTTGGTTATGTTAAGAAACTAATTTGACTTGATTATCAAATTTTAATAGCTATTTTCATATGGGCCACTAATAAGACCTCCAATCATTCCACCTACTATTGCTCCTATAATTGCGGTTAATATACCACCGATTGTGGCTGATAATTGTGCACCTTGAAATAATGCCATTAAATCTTCTCCCGAAATCACGCTGAGCAAAATCCAAATTAATACATCAACAACTATAACAATCATGCTGGCTATAAATCCTCTTTTCAATCCCTTAGAAATCGTACCGCTTAAAAAACCTATTAAAATGCTTGCTAAAAGTTGGGGAGCAAAAAACTCAAGAAAAGTAGGTGATTCTATAAAGTATGAAATAATATCAAACTTAAAATTTGCACCTATCATCAATATTATAACTTTTAGAGGATCTGAAGCAATAAATGACTGAATTTGATCAGTAATGTCTTCCATAGTAAAGAAAAAAGCAGTAAAGAAACTGAAAATCACACTAGTAATAATTCCTATTAATAATCTATAAGAAACCATGAAGAAAATCCTATTTTTGTAAGTTTAAATCCAATTATAATAATATAGATTATAAATATCTTTAATAATTTGATTATATTAAATCTTTAGTTATAAGCGAATTAGGAGATTTCTTTTAATAAAATATTAAAATTATGAAGTTTTAATTAAAATAATTACAGTCATTTATTTGATTAAATTAATTTCTTAAATACTTAGGTCAATACCTTGGCTAGAAAGAAAAAAAAAGCAGAAGAACCGGAAAGTGAAGAGATAGACAAGGAAGATGATTTGAAACTCTCAGAAGACTTGGATATTGATTTCGAAGAAGATTTTGAAGAGGATCTTGATTTAGAAGAAGAACTTGATTTATTAGACACTGAAGATTTAGAGGCCGGTCTAGCCCCCAAAGAAACAATCATCGATAAGGATGAAGAGAAAAAGCAATTATATCTTAGTTGTGGTATACATATCGGGACTAAATTATTATCTGGGGATGCTCGCCGATTCATTTACCGGCAAACTAATTATGGTTTATACGTCATAGATTTAACTAAAACAGATGAGCGCTTAAACATAGCTGCTAAATTCCTAAGCAAATATATCGAGGAAGGAAGTGACAGAGTAATCGTTACTTCCGTAAGAAGATATGGAAAAGAACCGGTTAGGAAATTCTGTGAAGTTTTAGGTTGTAAAGCAATCACTGAACGTTTTATCCCAGGATCGCTTACTAATCCGCTCATCGACGATTACATTAAAGATGCTTCTGTTGTGGTAATAGTTGACCCTCATGCCGATAAAGTTATATTAAGAGAAGCTAAACTTGCGAGAATTCCCGTCGTTGCTTTGTTTGATACGGATGATACCTTGGATGGTATTGATCTAGCAGTCCCCGCCAATAATCGGGGTAAAAAAGCTTTAGGAGTAGCCTTTTGGCTATTAGCAAGACAGATTCTCATGGAACTAGGTAAAATTTCAAGTGAAGAGGAATTTAAGTATACATTAGATGAATTTACCTCTAAAATAGTCCCAATGTATCGCCAAGAGTAATTACATATTTCCTTATTACCTATAATTTTCCTCTTTATTTGGATTTAGAAGTTAACTTTCCTTGTTTATTTTTCTTTTATTCTATGAATGACAAATTTTTAATCAAACATTATTTTTCTTAACATAAGAGAAATTAAAAATTAATTTAAAATAACAATGAAAAATCGCGTAATAGCTTTTGCTGGTAAAGGTGGTGTAGGTAAAACAACATCATTAGCTTTATTTCTTAAATATATTCTTGATAATGGAAATAATAAGGACATTCTCGTTATTGATTCTGATCCAGATGCCAATGTGGCAGATGTTATTGGGGAAGAAGTTCAATTTTGTGATACGATTGGAGGAAAAATGAAGGTCTTGAAAGACAAGATCCAAAGTATGAAATTGTCACCGAACACTCCTAAAGGTCAGTTGATAGAATCTGATGTCTATAATTGCTTAATAGAGATGGACGATTTTGATCTATTGGAAATGGGAAGACAAGAGGGAGAAGGTTGTTATTGTTTTATAAATGATGTGCTTAAAAAAGTTATAGATACTCTCTCAAAAAATTATGATATCACATTACTTGATTCTCCCGCTGGTTTGGAACATTTTGCTCGTAAAACAGGAAGAAATGTAACTGATCTTATTATCGTTTCTGATCCCTCTAAGATGGCAATGCACACCTTAAAACGCATTCTTGAGATTACTGATGAATTACAATTGGAGTTTGAAAATATTTGGATACTCGGTAATAGATTTCCAGAGGATTTGCAGGGCATTTTAGAAAAAGAAATCATTGAAACTAATAGAGATAATGTGAAATTGCTCGGATTTATCTCATCAAATGATGAGATAGCTAAAATCAACTTAATGGGAGGTAATCTCCTAGAAATATCAAATCAAAATCCTTCCTATTTACAAGCTAAAGAAATCTTTAGTAAAGTCATTTAACGTTTTATTTTTTATTTATTCACTTAAACACAATCATTAAAATTCCATTCTTAATTCTTTTGATTTAAGCATTAATCAATTTAATTTGGAATAGGTTACCAAAAATGGTTAAATATACAGGTGGAGAAATAATTGCTAAATATCTCATAAAAGAGGGAGTAAAATATGTCGTTGGAATCCCAGGACATGGAAATCTTCCGCTTGTAGATGCCTTTTTTAAGAATAAAGATCATCTAAAATTAATCCAACCAAAACAGGAAATGTCTGGGGTACACTTAGCAGTTGGTTATTATAGGATCACTGGACAACCTTTATGTGTCTTTACTTCAATTGGTCCTGGAGCTGCAAATACTGTGATTGGATTAGCTGATGCCTATGTAGATAGCTTTCCAGTATTATGCCTTACGGGCGACACTCATACCCATATGAGAGGGAAAGGCGTATTGCAAGAAATCGAACGGAAGAGTGATTCCGATTTTCCTAGAATTCTTGAGCCTGTCACGAAACGAAGCTGGCAAGTATCCAATCCTAATCAATTACCAACCATAATGCAACGAGCCTTTAATCAGATGTTAACTGGGAGAAGAGGTCCGGTTCATATCGATTTACCGATGGATGTTCAAGCAAAAGCCACTGAAACTGAGATTCCAGAACCTAGTAAGAGGAGAGCAGGAGGAAGGATATTAGGTGATCCAAAATTAATAAAAGAAGCTATTGGCTTATTAAAAACTGCTAAAAGACCTGTTTTATTTTTAGGTGGAGGTGTCCTAGCATCTGATGCGGCCGAAGAAATCAAAAAGCTAGCAGAGATTTTAGGAGCAGCAGTTGTGGTGACTATGATGGGGAAAGATGCTTTTCCAAATGATCTTCCACTCTTTTGTTGGTCTGCGGGTTCTAAAGGGACTAATATTGGATTGAAAATGACAACAAAAGCAGATGTAATTTTGGCAGTTGGATGTAGATTTGCCGATGAGACTGCAAGCTCCTATAAACAAGGAGTAAGCTTTTCTATCCCACCTACCAAATTAATTCAGATTGACATTGACCCACATGAAGTTGGGAAAAATTATCCAGTAACCGTTGGAATCTACGGTGACGCTAAGGCTTGTTTAAACCAAATTATCGATCTACTTAAGAAAGACAACTATTCAAAAGAATACGAAAAAACGGACTATTTTAAAGAAATGCAAGAAGAGAAACAAAAATGGTTTGAATTTCTTGATAAAAATCGAGACGATTCAAAAGTACCTGTCATGATTTCAACTGTACTTCAAGAAGTAAGAAAATTTTTTAAGAGAGATGCGGTATTTGTCACAAGTTCAGGTAATGTACAAGCTCAAATGTTGCAAGAATTAGAATTTTATGAACCAAAAACTTGTTTAACAGCAGGAGGCTTTTCCACAATGGGATATTCTGTTCCCGCCGCTATAGGAGCAAAACTAGGTTCCATTGATATAGGTAAACCCGATCGTGAAGTCGTTGCTCTTGTAGGTGATGGAGATTTTATGATGACAATTTCAGAATTATCTGTTGCTGTTCAACTCGGTCTTACCAATATGTTTTTTATAGTAATCAACAATTATGGATGGATTGCTATTAAAGACTTGCAGCAAACCGCTTTTGGAGAGGACAGAGGTTATGGAACAGCTTTTGAAAACTTCGAGGGAAAAGCATATTCGCCTGATTTTGCGAAAATTGCTGAAGGATTTGGCTGCTATGCCGAAAAACTAACAAAAAAAGAAGAGATTATTCCCGCATTAGAGAGGGCTACTAAATCGGGAAAACCCTCTGTAATTGAGATTCTTGTGAATAGAACCTATCCTTTCACAGGTTCTCCCGCTGTAGGATGGTGGGATGTTCCTATTCCTGAATATTTAAAAGAACGAAGAAGCAAATATGAGCAAGAAATTAAAGAAGAAAAATTATAATTTAAACTATACTTATTCTTATTTCTTCTGATAAATCGAGTATTTTTTCTCTAATTTTTCTTTAAGTGATTCAGCGAAATCAAACTCGGTTTGATGCAAATTAAATATAAGATTATCTATGATTCTTTGCTCATTTTCATAATTATATAAGCCATCATTTTTTAATTGCTCAATAATTCTCTCCACATATTTTTCAACTAAGCTTTTAGTTTCAGAGTCGGGCATGATGAAGGGTAAAGCATGAATCCCTGATAATTGGATGCTATTTGTATTATTAATAATTCCTTTCGCAAGATAATTATAAAGCGAACTATTTAATAAACCTAATAAATAGCTAATAGAAATATTCTCATCTAAGACAATACAACCAATGGCTTTATTTGAATCCCAATAACAGCCTTTTGGCATATAACGTGCCGCTAATCTTGAACTAACTCCACTAATCACTAGTCCTTCCCTTTCAAATGGAACATTTTCAGGAATATCATATACCTTTTTAGCATTTTCCCTCCAATCTAAAGCTTCCATGATGGGACGATAATATTGTTCAGCACCTCCGCGCTTTAAATAAGGTCTCCAGGCTTTCTCTTTTAGATAATCCCTTGATATAATTCGATATTGATTTTCTGGTTCTCTTATTTTTGAATTCCTATTATGAAATATTTTTGCTAATTCTGTTCCCTCAATAGCGGCGATGTATTTCCTATTATTATGTGTATGCATTCCAATATATCCCTTCATGTAGTTTACGATTTTTGGTGCTGTTTCAAAAAAAGTAATAACTTGAGGTTCAATATCAGTATAAAATATATTAAATGGTAGTATTTGATAACTTTTTTGAAGATGAGTTAAAATCTTATTTGGTTTTTTATACTCTTCCTCGTTCTTTACACGAGTTATGACTCGTATTTGGTTAGTTAATCGCTTTTCTCTCTGGTCTTTACGAGAAAGTTTAGTAAGAACTATAATAACCGGGCTTGTACTTACATTCTGGTTCGAAAACAAATCTTGAGGTGCCAGTAAAATTTCATTAATTACACAATGTCTTAGAATGAATTTTCTTAAGCGTTGATGAGTTCGTAAAGTTAGAAAGGAATCACTGGTAATGAAAGCTAATTTTCCACCTTCCTTTAATCGCCATATACTATTTACTATAAACATAGCATATGTCTCATGAGAATTTATTTTACCGTAAATTTTTCTTAATTCTTTCTTATTTTCTCTCACATAACTGCTCGATTTGTTTAAATATGGTGGATTTCCGATAATAAAATCATATTGATTATGCTCGCTCTCGGTAATGGATAACAATGTGTCTTTTCGTTCGAAATGAACTCCTAGTCCTTTTAGATCATCCTCGTATTCAGAACTTATATCAAAAGCATGGATTTGCTTTTTATTTATTCCTTTTTTTATTAAGAGTTTTACAAAAATACCTGGTCCTACGCAAGGATCTAAAATTGACTGATTTTGCTTTATTGACCCTAATTTATGTATAAGATATTCTGCTGTTTTATTAGGAGTAATAACTAGACCAAGGTCCTTCCTACTGAACTTAATTGACATATGATTTATCAAATTTTCTCAAGTAATCAATAATAACTTCACATAAATCTTTTAAAATTTTTGGTTCCACATTAAAAATTAGAAAGCAACTTAGTTTCACATGTTTTTATAATGCAATCTTAAATTTTCAACTATTACTTCACATAATTTCTTAAGATTTCTTGTATTCACCTTATCTATTGTATCCTCCTTGGAATGTAGGAATTGGTAAGCTTCCATGTCGCCAAACTCGATTCCTTGGAAATTCTTCTTTTTTAAGTAGTATCCATCAGAGTGCGTTCCAAAGTTAATCCTTTTAGATTCTTCTCGAATTTCTAAACCTATGTTATTATTTAAGAAACTATTATAAAATTCTCGATACCCCTCTGGTTGAAATATGCTATCGAAAATAGTAATACTTCCTCCTATCGCATCAAAATTTACAAGCATTAAAGAATCCCTTTCAAAGAACTTAATCTTTTTATATAAATTGCGAATTCCCATAGTTCCTGTTTCTTCACATCCAGTAAAAACAAACCAGTACTCTATATTATCTATTCGATTATCATCTAATAAGTAATATTTTAGTAATTCAAGAACACAAGTGATTCCGGTCGCATTGTCTATTGCTCCGAGTGAACTATTGTTAGTAGTGTTTATTAAAATTAATATTGTCGATATAAAGTTTAAGATCATCAGAATGCCTCCGATTATGATGAAGAATATTACAAAATTAGGTTGAACTAAATATTTAAATCCTAAAGTGCCTATTATGATGACACTACTGATGATCCAGGTTCTCATTGATCTGATGCGAGCTAGGATGGACAATTTCTGGCCTTTAGAATCTAAATGACATGAAAAAACAATTCTTTTTCTTTGATTATATGATACTTTTTTCGATAGCTTTCTCCTTACTTTTAATTTAACAAATAGATTAGCGGATTCAAAGTTTCTGGGAAATTTCACATTTTCTGGCTTTCTCATAATGATGACTAAGAACACTAAAATTGGGCCTATAATCAATGAGATAAAAATCCCCACGCTCAAATCAATATAAAACGAGATTAAAAGCAAAAACCCGAAAAGAAATGCTATTTTTGGATATGTTCTGGAATAAAAAGTGCTAAATTCGAAATTCTGTATATTTGGTTTCAATCCTAAATCTGAAACTTTTTTAAATGCTAAATCTAAAGCCTTTTTTTCATGTATTGTCCCAGAAAGTCTTGGAAATGCAAAATGATTTAAATTTTGTTTTATTGATTCTTCATCAATCATAATGAATCCCCCAAATATGCTCCATATTTTGCAGAACAAACTATTTTACTATATAAAGATAGATAACCCTTTTTTATCTTGGGTTCAGGTTTTTCCCATCTCTTAAGCCTTTCTCTTATTTTTTCAGAAGATAGAAGTAAATTAAGTTCTTTATTATCAATATCAATTTCTATCATATCATCATCTTGAACAATAGCTATTGGACCTCCTTCATAGGCTTCAGGACAAACATGTCCAATGCAAGGGCCTCTTGTTGCCCCAGAATATCTCCCATCTGTAATCATAGCTACTGATTCACCAAGTCCCATCCCCACTAAAATTGCCGCAGGTAATGAAAGTTCTCTCATCCCAGGAGATCCTTTTGGACCTTCATAACGGATAACTAACACATCTCCTTTCTCTATCTTGTTTGACAACAATGCCTCTTGAACTTCCTCCTCTGATTCAAACACTTTTGCAGGGCCCGTATGTTTTCGCATTTGAGACGAAACTGCGCTTTGTTTTACTATAGCCCCTTCAGGAGCCAAAGTTCCCTTTAAAACAGCTACACCCCCTTCTAAAGAGATCGGATCCTCTAAAACTCTTACTATTTGATAATCATCATATTTTATATCCTTTAAAAATTCTTTTAAAGAAATTCCTAATGCATTCATCGCCGAAAGATCTAATAATTTTTCCATTTTTTTCATCATTACGGTCACCCCTCCAACCTTATGGAACTCTGAGAGATTATATTCCGATGCAGGTTTGAATTTTGCAAGAAGTGGAGTAGTTTCGCTTAAGATATTAAAATCAAAGTGGTTTAAACTTCCTCCAATTTCATGGGAAAGTGCACACATATGTAGTATCATATTAGTGGATCCACCAAATGATAAAGCAACTTTAATTGCGTTTTGGATTGATGCATCTGTGATTAGATTTAAAGCGGTGATTTTGTTTTTTATTAAACTCATTACTCTTATACCCGTTTCTTTGCTCAAGCTCTCTCGCTCCTCACCAACAGCACTTAAAGTCGCACAACCGGGCAAAGACAGCCCCATAGCCTCCACTATGCATGCCATAGTATTCGCAGTCCCCATCATATTGCATGCTCCAGGAGAACAACATGTTTGGGATTCTATGAGATTTAACTCCTGTTTAGAAATCTTTCCTGCTTTATATTCTCCTATTGCTTCTTTGATATCGCAGGTAACATAAGTTTTCCCTTTCAATGGACCATTTTCGAAATATTTTGGTTTCATGATACCCCCCGTTAAGAAGATTGTTGAAATATCGCAACGAGCGGCAGCTAATAACATCCCAGGGATTACTTTATCACATGAACATAACATAACCATTCCATCAAAATTGTAAGCCTTGATAATACATTCTATTGAATTAGCTATAACTTCTCTAGAGGGTAAGATATATTTTGAATTATTTCCTGAATTCGCAATTCCATCACAAGGAGCAATAGTATTAAACTCCATAGGAGTCCCTCCCTTCTCTTTTACTCCATCATGGACAAAGGATGCTAACCTTCTTAGATGAATATGGCCTGGGTTAATCTGATTCCATGAATTTACAATAGCGACCTTCGGTTTGCTTAAATCATTGTAATTAAAACCGCATCCAAGATATAAAGCACGCTCATATGATTTTCTGAAATCCAAATCTTCATTATTATTTAACATGAGAGATCATTAACTTCTATAAAATGCTTAGTGAATTAAAGTTATAACAAATATAAAAAAAATTTCAATATTTATAATAAATTAAGACCAAAAGGGAAATATTATATCTTCATTATTATTAAATAGACTTGTATAAATTTTAGCAATAATTTATTTATTTGTTATGTTGCGTGTAGGATTCATTGGAACGGGAGTTATTTTTGACCTTAATGTCTTAGGATATTTAGAAAATGAAGAAACTAAAATTGTAGCTTTATGTAATAGAACGGTTCAAAAAGCGAGAGACAAAATTGATAAATTTAAATTTAGTGAAGAAATGCATGTCTATTCTGATTATCGAGAAATGATTAAAAATGAAGAATTAGACATTTTAGAGATTCTCTTACCCCATAATCTTCATGCTGAAGCATGCATTCACGCTGCTAGTAAAGGAGTGAGGGTTATTTCGGTTCAAAAACCAATGGCCCTGACGCTTAAGGAAGCAGATGACATGATTAAAGCGTGTAATGACTCAGGAGCAATATTATCAATATATGAAAATTTCATATTTGCCCCTCATATTCAAAAAGCAAAAGAATTAATCGATCAAGATTATATTGGGGATATTACTTCCGTACGGATTAAAGTTGCTTTGGGAACTTCCGGTGGCTGGGAAATTCCAGAAAGCGCTGAAAAATGGAGATTAGATCCTAAACTTGTTGGAGGAGGAGTTAAAGGGTCTCCTATCTTATTTGATAATGGTTGGCATGCATTCACTTTAGCAAGATGGTTAGTAAATGAAGAGATCGACAAAATTTTTGCATGGACGGGTTCATATAATGGCATGGATGCTCCCGCGTATGTACTTTTTAAATATAAGCAAAGTAAAGAGCATGTTGTTCCCCAGTATGGGCAAATGGAATTCTGCTACTTGCCTGAGATGGAAATTCCCTCTCCTTATTACTCAACAGACGAATTCATTGAAATTATTGCCTCTAGAGGTATCATGCGCATTAATCAAGGAACTGCTATCGGAAATGCTATGACAAAATCAGATGTTTTTGCCCCAATCATAATAATAAGGGATGGAAAGGTTGAAACCTATAACGATTTTAATAATGATTGGAAACAGAGTTTCATTAATGCGACTAAGCATCTAATAGAAGTAGCAAAAAATGAAAAAAAACCAGTATTGTCGGGTTATGAAGCGAAAAAAGTACTGAAATTTAATCTTGCGGCCATCAAGTCAGTAGAACAAAAGAAAGAGGTTCTCCTTGATGAGTTTCCTTAATCATTGTTCATATTGATATTTAAAATCGGTATGAACCAACCCTTGATTTATTCCTTTTCTTAGATCTCTTCTGACATTTCGACCGTAGCGTGTAAATCCTCCCACATCAATATATTGAGGCTCCTCAACAACACATGACTTATCAAGCTCATTCTCAGACGTTATCTCTTCCCAATATGCGATCCTATTCTTTTGATTGGAGATATATGGTAATTTAGCAAATATACATAAGGCTCTCCCTTCTTCTCCTGTATAAATAGGTTCTCCGCCATCTTTGATTACTCTTATAAAATGTGAAGTAGAATTAATAAATGAATATCTCCAATCTCTTGGCAAATCCTCTCCAAATTTTTTAATATCTCCATTTACATAGACAACAATTGGAGGATATTGGGGTGTTTTTGAGAGAAAGTTTCCACCTGCAGTACATTGATTAAGCCACATTATGCCTTTTGTTCCTGAAATTTCAATAAACTCATCACAACCATAATAATTACTGGGATAATAAAGATTTGGTGCGATAGTAAATTCCATCGAACCGTATTTGGGAGGATTATTTGGATCTGTGTTTGGATATTTCCAAATAATATAGCTAGGCATATCTCTGACAACAGAAAAATAGTCAACCCGCGCATAAAGCTCTTCAACTCTCTCTTGATTCATTAACCATAGCGCCATTGAAAATTTGTGAATTCCATCATCATAGACTAGTGGACCCCCACCACATGTTTCAAACTTACGACGCCACCCTAAAGATTTGAGATCAACTTTCATTGCTGGGCCTCCGACGGAAATAGTATTAATTCGAAAATTAATCGGTTCTCCTATTATACCCTTATCTAATAATTCTTTTGCTTTTAAAAACGGGGGATAAAATCTAAAGTTCTCATACAACTTTAGCTTAACTTCATTCTTTTTACATACATGAATTATTTTCTCACAATCTGTAATTGTATGTGCTAATGGTTTTTGAACTGAAATTCCATGTACTCCAGCATTTGCACAATATTCTGCCATAGGATAATGAAGGTGATGCGGTGTAAGTATTTCCACGATATCAAGTTCTTCATAGTCTATCATTTCTTTATAATCAGTGTAAACTTTTGTGGATCTTAAACCCCATCGCTCCAATTTCTCACCAGCTCTCGCGAGATCTGTATCGCAAATGGCAATTAACTCTGTATCTTTTGAGTATAAATAGCCTTGAACATTTAAATTGGCTATATCTCCACAACCTATAATTCCTACTCTTAAAATCCTAATTCACCGGCTTAAATCTAAAGATAGTTATCTAAATCTTATCAAAATTAAAAATATTTGGTGTAAATTGGAAGTAATCTAATAATTCAAATTTAATTAGAATAATTAAACTCAGTTTCTAAACGAATATCTTCCGATGAGCTCCCAATTAGAATCTTAAAAGTTCCATTTTCAACTACCCAATCATTCTCCTCTTCATCAAAAAAAGCTAAATCTTCACGATACAATTCGAAATTTATAGTTTCTTTTTGTTTAGGTTTAAGAAAAATCTTCTTAAATCCCTTTAATTCCTTAAATGGCCTTGGTAAACTTGATTCCATGTCGTGAAGATATAACTGAACAACTTCTGCTCCTTCATTATTTCCAGTATTTTCCAACTCAACAGAAACTCTTATAGTTTCATTCCCCGAGACTCGATTATTTTCCATTTTTATATTACTATATTTGAAGGTGGTATATGATAAACCATAACCAAATGGAAAAAGTGGTTTAATATCATTATACTCAAAATGACGATAACCAACGAATATTCCTTCATCATAGAAAACTTTATCAGCTCCTGGAAATGTTTTATCTGACTTATGGGCAGGTGAATCTGAAAGTCGCTTAGGAAAAGTAATCGGAAGTTTTCCAGATGGATTCACATCACCAAACAAAATATCAGCTATAGCCCGCCCACCTTCCATTCCAGCATACCAAGCTTCAAGCAAAACTGGGATCTCATCGATCCACTCCTCCATCGAAATTGGGCTCCCATTTATTAACACTACAATTGTGTTCTTATTTTGCCTTATCGTATTTTTAACTAACTGTATTTGACTTGATGCTAATTTGAAAGAAGTCTTATCAGTATCTTCAGCATCCATATTCTTTTCATGATTTAATCCGATAAATAATATTGAAACATCTGCATCGGGAAGTGAATCTATAATCTCAATCTTGTCTCTACATCTTTCTATAATTCCCTGAAGAGCAGTTACTTCATATGTTGGAAAGTTAGTAGAACTTCCCCCTCCTAATGATGTTTTTAGTTCCGCATTAGGGCCTAAAACGGCTATTTTTTTGATTTTCTCAATGTTTAACGGAAGAAGTTGTTTTTCATTTTTTAGAAGGACAATTCCCTCTTGCGCAATTTTACGAGCTAAGGCTTGATGTTCAGGAGTATTTCTACTCCCTTTTGGTATTGAATCCTGATTATCAAAACATCCTACTAAGAACATGACCCTCAAGAGTCTTCTAATGTTATCATTTAAATAATCAAGACTAAATTTTCCTTCTTCAAATGCTTTCTGCATTTTTTTTACTTGATATGCTTTTCTTATTGGCATTTCAAGTGATAATCCTGCATTTACACATCCCTCTGTTGTTGTATAAGCCGTAGCATTCCAATCTGAAACTACAAACCCTCGAAATCCCCATTCATTCATCAATCTTTCACGAATCAAATTGAAGTGTTCAGATCCATACACTCCATTCACTTTATTATAACAACTCATAAAAGACCATGCATCGGCTTTTTCTACTGCAGCTTTAAATGCAGGAAAATAAATCTCTTGAAGTGCTCGCTCATTCACTTCTGAACTAGAAGTAAATCGATTTGTTTCTTGATTATTGCAAACGAAATGCTTTACACAGGCAGCAATTCTCTGGCTTTGAATACCTTTTACTACTGATACAGCTAATATTTTATTTAAATATGGATCCTCTGTCTGATATTCAAATGTTCTTCCACACATCGGTGTTCTTTGAATGTTGATTCCTGGAGCAAGTATCATATGCGCTCCCAGCTCTCGAACTTCCTCGGCAATTGCAACTCCAAATTTTTTTGAAAGTGATTTATTCCAAGTAGCAGAACGACAAATTGCAGAAGGAAAATAAGTGCATGGTCGTTCACCTTTATAATCCGGACGAACTCCATGAGGCCCATCAAACATCGCAAATGAATCAATCCCCAATCTTTTAATTTTCTTAGTAAACCACATTAATCTACCAGAACTAAGTTTAAACTTCTCTTTTAATGTTAATCTTTTTAGCAAATCATCCACGCGTTCTTCTAGCCCAAGTGAAGAGTTCCTAAATGGTAATGAAGAAATATCCTCTTCCATGATTAATCTCACTTCTTGAAATGAAACACATTAAAAAAAATTTTTAAAAATTAAAACCCTCTTTTTTAATCATATAATTTTGCAGAATTTCTTAAGAGAAAGAGAAAGGTTTTTAAGCGAAAAAAATGGAGATTGCTTCTCTATAGGTAGCTTTTTAACATTCTCATAATTTTATAATATTACACTTAATACTATAATTAGTTTGATTTCATTAAAAATAGATTGAAGACTAATTAATAATTATAAATAAATTCGTTGAATATCGATGAGTATCTTATTAGATTTATTAATTGTATTAATTACTTATATTTATGTGTTCATAACCATCTTAATTCCCGTTCAATTAAAAAAGCGCGGGAAAATCACTAAATTCCAAGCTCGAAAAGCTGTCCATCTACTAGCCGGATTATCAGTATTAACTGTCTCCTATTACGAGTGGAAATGGTGGGCAGTTATCATTGCCGGTTCGCTTACTTTTCTTGTTTTATTAAGCTCTAAAAAATCTAAAGTTAAACAGTTAAAAGAACTATACGAATCAATCGGGGAGGAAGCTGAAGAAAAAGTGGGTTATTTACAAGGGCCATTTCACTATTGCCTATCAATTACATTATTAGTTTTAGTATTTGTCATTTTTGCTCCATCTCAGATGTATTTTCCAGTAGCTGGTATACTATTAATGATAATTTCAGACACTTTAGCTTCTGTAATTGGAAAACGATATGGTAAAATCTCTATTAAATTACCATGGACCAATTCAAAACGAACATTGGAGGGCTCCTTAACATTTTTAATAAGTGGATTTATTCTCTGTTTTATTGCATTTACATTATTAGGGGTTGCAAATCCAATCACCCAAGAACATATTTCCTTAGAATCGGCTTTAATTTTATCGTTAATTACTTCAGTATTGGCAACATTAGTAGAGTTAGTATCTCCAAGTACCTGGGATGATTTAACAGTGCCAATTCTTACTACGTTAATAATTTATCTGCTTGCGCTATTATTTTAAGCTTCTAAATTTAATTTTCTAATCATCTAAGAAATAAAGAGACCATGGAATCGGTAAAGAAATCTTTTGATGTAATCGTTGTAGGTGCTGGAACGGGAGGTAGTACTGCTGCCCGTTTTGCTGCCAAACAAGGCTTAGATGTATGCCTGATTGATCGAAAAGATAAGAATTCTATTGGGGATAAAATATGTGGTGACGCTGTTGGAACCGATATATTCGATTATCTTCAAATAAATCATCCTAAAGGCGAAGAATTGTCTTGTAATATTAAAGGTGCGAAGCTTTATACCCCCAACTTAAAAAAATGTATTACTTTAATGGATCCAAGACAAGCGGGGTATATTGTTAATCGATTAGAATTTGGCCAACGCCTTTTAAACGAAGCTTTAGATAACGGGATATCACAATTTTTAGAAAATACTATGGCTTTGGATCTTATTTATGAAAATAATCAGGTCTCTGGAGTGCGTGTTAAATTATCTGATGGTTCTAAAATCATGCTCAAATCAAAAGTCGTCATTGATGCTTCTGGGTTTTACTCTCCATTAAGAAAGAAAGTTAAAAGCTCCTTAATTGAAAAAGAAATATCAAAAGAAGATTCAATTCTATGTTTTCGAGAAATTGTAAAGTTTTCACTTGAAGATATGCAGGTAAATGATCCTGAATATATCTCAATTATTCTAGATCAAGATAAAGCACCTGGTGGATATATTTGGTACTTTCCTAAAAATTCAAGTTCTGTAAATGTTGGATTAGGAGCTTTTATGGATTATAAAGGCCAAGTAAAAGAGTTCTATAAAAAAAATGTTTTTAATCAATTCATCAAAACATCTAAAGTAGAGATCTTATCCTCGGGTGGTGGTGTCGTGCCTATTCGAAGACCACTTTGGTCTTGTGCGGACAATGGAATAATGTTAATAGGAGATGCTGCCTGTCAAGTAAACCCTTTGCATGGGGGAGGGATTGATCCTTCAATGAGAGCAGGATATTTAGCAGCTAATTGTGCTAAATCTGCAATAGATGCAGGTGAAGCGTCTATTGAAAATTTATGGATGTATAATTATAATATAATGACGAGCTTTGGAGCGGAATTTGCCTCGTTAGATCTGTTAAGGATGGTGCTTCAGGTTTTAAATAATGAGGAATTGAACTTTGGTTTAGAGCAAGATCTCTTGACGGGAGAGGAAATATTGGAAATTTCTTCCTCCGGAGATTTAAATTTATCCCTATTAGACATGGCAGTAAAAGGCTTTAAAGGCATTTCAAAACCTAATCTTTTATTAGACTTAAATTATCTTAGAATAAGAATGAAGGAAGTTTCTAAACTTTATAAGAAATTTCCAAATGATATTTCTATGTTCGAGTCGTGGAAATCATCGGTTCTTCAAGTTTATGATAAAGTTCGAAAAATGTTAATAAATCCAAAAAAAGTAAAATAATTATATTACGAGAGGTAATCAATACATATGGATAGTTTTGGACCAGAGAAGAAGACTACCTACGAATATATTATCAAAAAAATAAACGAACAGGGTACTCTTCATTTCTCATTAATTGATCCTGATCCAATACGCCAGACGCCTAAAAAAGCCGCTAAAATGGCTTTATATGCTGAGGAGGCAGGGACAAACGGTATCCTTATTGGAGGGAGCACTGTTTTTGATCAAACATTTGTAGATAACACAATCACAGCAATTAAAGAAGAAGTCAATATACCAGTAATTATTTTTCCCGGAGGTATTACTAATATCTCCAAATATGCAGATGCGATATTATTCATGTCGTTACTTAATTCTGAAGATCCATATTTTATTATAACTCAACAAGCATTAGCAAGTTATACTGTTAAGATTACCAACCTTGAGTATATCTCCACTGCCTACTTAATAATTGAGCCTGGAGCTACTGCAGGTTGGATTGGAAAAGCAAAGTTACTTCCTCGAGATAAACCAAAATTAACTGCTGCATATGGTTTAGCGGCAGAAATGATTGGGTATAAAATGGTATATCTTGAAGCAGGCTCAGGTGGTAACTGTATCCCTCCGGAGATTATTAAAATGTGTTCAAAGATCCTTAATATTCCCATAATAACTGGTGGAGGAGTAAGCTGTAAAGAAGATGTAAGATGTTTCGTAGAAGCAGGAGCAGATATAATCGTAATGGGGAGTTTCTTAGAAAAAAACATATTAAAACATAAAGGAAATTCTTTAAAAGCAATTATTGACGAAATTAAAGATACTGCTAAAGATTTTAAAAAAAATTATAATATGAAATAATCCAATTCAGAGAAGTTTTTATGAAAATTAAGGATGCTATTGAAATTTTACGACCTGTAAATTGTTTAATGGGCTCTCTTACTGTAATTATTGGATTATTAAATACACGTACTGGTATTTTACCCGAAAAGTTCCTTGTAAATATTATTTTAGGAATCTTAGCTTATGTTTTTATCGCAGGTTCGGGAATGGTTATCAATGATATCTATGATATTGAAATTGATTTAATTAATAGGCCTCAAAGACCAATCCCACGAGGTTCAATAACTATAACTCAAGCACAGATCCTATTCGTTATTTATTTAATATTAGGGCTCACAGCTAGTGTGTTTAATAGTACATTAAATATACTAGGTTTATCAAATATAATTATCGCAGCTTTTTTTGGGTTAATTGGATGGGTATATGCTAAATGGGGCAAAAAAAGTGGTTTTCTCGGAAATATTATTGTTAGTATATCCTTTTCGATTGGTTTGATATATGGAGCGATTCTTAATAGTTCAATTATCCCGATATATATATACTATTTTTTCTTCACTTCATTTTTTCTCCTATTATCTCGTGAGGTTATAAAGGGATGTGAGGATCTTGAAGGAGACAAACAGTTGGGAGTAAAAACCTTAGCTATTAAGATCGGTATAAAAAAGTCAAAGTACATTTCAATGCTCTTTGCTATATTTGCCATAATATTTTTTATTTTAACTTTTTATACCCCCATTATTAGTCCTGCCTATTTTTTTTTCCCTATGACTTTTGGATTAATTGATGTTGGATATGTTATAATACTCATGTTTAAAAAGGAACAAACTAAGAGAGATTTTAAGCGAATCAGCCTTTTCCTAAAAATTGGAGCTTTTTTGGGCTTAGTAGCATTTCTATTTGCTAGTATTTAAAATTCAAGAGTTTATACTATTTAAAAAATGCATTAGCTCCGTGAATTTTTTCTCATTAATAATTTTATTCAGACTTATCTTCTCAGATTCTCTTATATTGAATGGAAACGTTTCAATTAGCTTTCTAACCTGACTTAATCCTAAATATTTTCTAGTATAGGAAGCATTAGAATATTTATAGGTGGTCAAAAATTCACTATCTAATTTATGTCTAAATGCTTCTAATACAAAATTGAAATATTTTCTTAATAGCATTTGGTCTTTGATAGATTGCTCCGGTGTTAAAAAGATTTGAATGGGATGGGTACGATATGTATTACCAGAGACATAAATACCATCAACTTTAAAATCTTCCTTTATAATATTCAATCCAACCCTTCCATTATTCGAACCAGTATCTACTGTTCTTACATATAGTATATTCGATTTAATTTTATGATACAAGTCAGGATTAACACTAAAAGCTACTCTTTCATACTTACCATTTTTGTATTTATTTGCATTCAATAGGTTAATTTCATTTTTACCCAAATTCTGATGGACATCAACAGCTAATAAATAATATCTTACTTTTAAAGGATGCCTTAATTTGAATTTTTTAAGGAAAGCTTCGAATTCAGAACCAGCACGGTATTTATAATCGGGGTATAAATTATACTTTTTCTCTAAAATGTGATTATTTGGATAAATTTTTGTTCCAACAAATCTATTGACCTCATGTTTAGGATTCTTTTTCCTTTCAAAAAAACCAAAACAAATATTTGTACCTGTAAACTTAAACATTTTCGTCTCAAAGATTATCATTTGACGAATATTGTAGTACTTTAAAAAATCTATACGGAATTTATTGGAGACAGAAGCACCATATAAGAAGTTAGTGGGAATAATATAAATAAGATCTTTAATATTGTTCCTTAGATCGTTAATCATGGCTATTTGGTATAAGTCTTGGTATCCAGTATTCTCATCTTTGAAATATCTCAAAAAAGGTTTTGTTGATTTATGTTTACTAATATATCCTAAATAAAGATACGGTGGATTCGTAATATGATAGATTGGCTTCTTTAATGATTTTAGAAATTCAGGGAAACTTTCAAGATTATCACGCACTTTAATATTATTTTTTGCCACAGATTCAGAAATACCATATGATATTGCGTTGTGAATGCATTTTTGTACCATTTTCTTTTGAATATCAAATAAAAAGATGTTTTTTCGAAAAAAACCCTCTCTCTTTTCAATATTTATATGATTTAATATAGGTAATATTAAATTTCCCTCCCCAGCATAAAGATCAACCCAAATGTAGCCTTCTAGTTCATTTTCAATTTCAGGAAAGATGAATTCAAGGAAAATCTCAATAGATGTCATATGTGTCCCAAATGCTCTCCGTTTACCTCTTTCTTTTGCACGGAAGCTACTTTTTTCTTTCATATCCTTTCCTTTATTAGATAAAAATAAACTTCTTATTTTTTTATTCAAATTGATAATGAAAATTGGTCTCCATTTTTTTTAATAACTGATAATGATTAGCTTTTATTAAAATAAATATTTTAGATAAATTAAATCAAATATGTGAATAAAAATGAGTGTTCCAAATAATGAAATTTTAAAGGACTATATAGATCGAGTAAAGAAAAAAATGCCCGAATGGCTTAAATGGAAGGAGGAACAATTACAACATATTTTAGATGATTTAGCGTCTCAAGTCATCAATGAAGCAAAACTTATAGCTTCAGGAAGTGAGCCAACTAATAAAGACTTCCAAGAGGCCATTGATCGAATGGGTACTCCAGAAAGTATTGCAAAACTCTACAAACGAAGGGGAACACCTAAATATTTTATAACTGAAGAGTTGTTTGAATTTTATCTCCGTTCGTTATTTTTCTTTTGGGGGATAATTGTGCTGATTAATATCGTTGTCGCGGTTTTTCAAGTTTTTATAACTCCTTGGTGGGAAATTTTAGGAAGTGCATTTTCTGGGATTTGGATTGGTTGTTTGATATCTGCTGTAGTGATCACCATTGCTTTTGTATACTTTTCTCATGAAGGTTTTTTGCCGGAAGATTTTGGTATTATACCCAAAAGGTTAGAACTAATTTTTCCATTTCACCTTACAGAAGAAGAAATGGAAGAAGCTAAAGAATATACAAAACAAACATTAGAAGAGGCTAAAATTCTACGTGATGAGAAATTAGCCGAAGTAAAAGCTAAACGTGAAATACGAGCAGAAAGATTAGAAGAAGCAAAATATGTTCGCAAGCAAAAAATGGCTGAAGCCAAGCTCTTAAGGAAAGAGAAATTAGCTCAAGCAAAAGCAAAACGCGCTCTCAAAAAAAAGGAACCAGTTAATTTAGGAGAATTGATCTTTGGAGCGGTTGGGGGAATCATTTTTGGATTAATCTTAATTTTACAACCATTTTCCATACTTGGTCTTTTCAATACAGAATTCCTGGAATGGTTAACGATTTTTGGATTATTAGTTTTTGTTAATGGACTCTTATGTCTTATCCGTTTAGCTGTGGGTGTTTCAAATCATACTGGTCAACAAGTTCTCATTGTAATCACTACGCTCTATGATATTACCTATATACCATTGTTACTATTCCTTTTACAACACCCTGAAATCTTCCCGATTGATGTGTTCTCTGGTGGCATTATTGCCTCAATTCCTAATGACATAACAGATATAAAGTTTATTATCTACTTCTGGGTAATAATTCTAATCATCATAGGAACCATTGGAGGAATGATTGGGAATTACTATAAAGTCTATAAATTGTCCAAAATAAAGAAAGAATATTAACTTTTTTTTACCTTTTTTTTCCTTAACTTTTAAGTAATTGTTATATTAAAGAATAACATGAATGATGGTAATTCAAAATATGTTATCTTTAACAAAATTGTCCAGCCAAGAGTTATTAAGATCTGTATCTATGTGAGTAATTTACTCTTTTTAGGTGGGCTTTTAATTGGTGCTCTTATCGCTGTATTTTTTGGTCCAGAAGGATATAACATAATTGACAATTATATTAGTGATTTAGGGTCTTTTCGTTATACTCCAACTCCATTTATCTTAGATAGTATTGCTATGATTACTGCTTTTTTTCTTGTTCCAATTTTTCTCTATTCTTATAAAAAATTAATAGCTGGTAAAAAAGAAGTAGTATTTGATTCAACTAATCCATTTTCGAAAAGAATCTTCAATTTTTTTGTTTTAATTAATATAATTCTGGGCTTAGTATGTCTTATAATCGCAGCTATCGGCTTATTTGGTATTGGATTGTTTAGCGAAGACAGATCCACCGAATTGGGGCTCCATTATATTTTCTCCATTATAGTATTTGCTGGATTAGCAACGGGTGCACTCTTTAATGGTATTGCGATATTGTTTAAGAAGTCCATTTATCCAAGATTTTTAGGCGCGTATATGATAGTTGGGCCACCCACAGCGGCAATTCTATTTGTATTTCCTCCACCCTCAACGACGTTACCTTTTCTTGAATGGATGATGCTTTTTGCAGCCTTCCTATGGTTAATACCATTATCAATTATTATCCTACAGAAACTTAGAAAAGAAAAAATGTAAAGTCAGTCAATTTAGACTTTCAATTTTTTTTTATTTCTAATAAACTATTTTTTTTTATGAAAATTCTATAAATGATATGAGAAATTCTTATTAGAGAAATTAAATACAAAAAGTGAATAAATTGAGTGATTTAGAAGGTTTAACAAGAAAATTAATCGAAAAAGGAAAAACCAAACAAGAAATTATACAAAGATTAGTTCAAGAATATCTTGATTTTAAGGACATAGATATAAATAATGCTAATCGATTAGCAAATGCCGTATACGAAGAATGTATAAAAAGTGATATTTCTAAACTTTCAGCTTCTTTTATAAAAAATTTATTATCTATTAACAATGCTAACGTTTCCGTTGGAAATCAAGGCGTTGGTTGTCGAGGTGCTGGTGATTTTTTTGTTCATAAATTAGTCGCAGAACTCTCTGAAACAGATAAAAAAGCTTTCTTATCACCCAGCTCTCTTGATGATGCGGGGGCGGTTAAAATAGAAATAAATAATAAAGAAGAAATAATAATTGCATCCAAAATGGAGGGCATTCATAGTCGACTAAGTGATTTCCCATTTATATGTGGATTTCATGTTGCAAGAGCATGTTTGCGCGATCTCTATGTAAAAGGAGCAAAACCTCTCTCACTCATGGTAGACGTACATTTAGGAGATGATGCTGATGTGGGAAAACTATTCGATTTTATGGCAGGAATTTCTACTATTTCAGAGCTAGCAGAGGTTCCTATAACCGCGGGATCTACATTAAGAATAGGAGGTGATATGGTTATAGGAGATAGACTAGTTGGTGGAGTTTCAGCAGTAGGAATCACTGATCATCTTCTAGCCCGAAGGAATATCGAACCTGGAGATAAAATAATTCTTACAGAAGGAGCAGGTGGAGGCACAATATCAACAACCGCTATTTATTCTGGGAATCATGATGTTGTTAAGGAAACTATGAATATTAAATTCTTGAAAGCATGCGAAATAATTTTGAACTCAGACTATATAAATGAAGTTCATGCTATGTGTGATGTTACTAATGGTGGTTTGAGAGGGGATCTTTGGGAAATTAATTTTGAAGCGAATTGTGGGGTGACAATTTATGAAGAGCGTATAAGAAAATTAGTCAATTCGAAGGTTTTAAAGATGTTAGATGCAGTGGGAGTTGATTATCTTGGTGTTTCTCTGGATGCTCTCCTCATTTATTGCCCTGAAAGATATTCCAAAGAAATTATCCACGATTTAAAAAAAAAAAGTATTGATTGTGCTGAAATTGGATATGTAGATTATTCAAAACAAGTTTCAATGATTTTTAAAGGTAATCGTAAAAAAGAACTATTACCACGGTTTCGTGAATCAGCTTATACAAAAATTAAACAAGAAATAGGCGAGGAAACTCCTACTATGGTCGAAAAAATGAAAAAAGACATAGAAGAAGCTGCTAAGCAAGCTTTAAATAAAAGGAAAGAGATCTTAAAATACATTAAATCAGAACAGTTAGTTTAAGATTTCATTTAAGGAACCAGATCGAAATCCTTCAATATCAATAGTGATATACACAAATCCTAATTCCTTAAATCTGCTTTTAATTTCCATTAAACTTTTTTGATTTAGAACTTCTGAAATTCTATTAGGAGGCAATTCAATTCTTGCTAATCGATCCTCATGATATCTAACTCTTAATTGATTAATACCAAGTCGTCTTTTCAAATAACTTTCTGCTTCCCGAATCATTTGAATTTTACTTTCAGTAATTTTTTGAGAATAAGGAATTCTAGATGCAAAACACGCACCCGAGGGTTTTGAATATGTTTTTAGATTAAAATGTTGACTTAAATCTCTAATTTCTTGTTTAGTTATATCAAATAAGATATATGGAGATTTGATATCTAATTCTTCTAAAGCTTTAATCCCAGGTCTGAAATCTTCTTTATCATCTGCATTAGAACCATCGATTATTAGATTAAAGTTTTTATTTTGCTTAATTTCAACAAATTTCCCAAATAATTCCTTTTTGCAGATATAACACCTATCTTTGTAATTATTTACGAAATCCTCGTTATCTAATAGATTTACTACTATTTCTTGATGAGGAATGTTATATTTTTTCGCAAACAACTTTGCTTCTTCAATCTCCTCACTGGGGTTGAGTAACGATTTTACTGTTATTAATAACGTTTCCTTAGTATACTGATTAGAAAGATAAGCTAATAAGCTACTATCTACTCCACCAGAGAAAGCAACAATGATTTTCTTATTATTTAGAAATGAGATTAACAAATCAAGCTTATTCCTAAGTATAATAGATAACTCCATAAAATCTCTAAGGAATTATAACGACTAAAATAAAATAAATCTTAGTTTAAAAAATAATAAGGATCCAAAGATTTAAATATGATTCATCCCATACTATACATAGCATAGTATCGAAAAGATACTATTCACATTTAAATCAAAGAAAAACAGTAGAAGAAGGAAAAAAAAATGATAAAACGAGTAAAAGGATTTGATCCTGAATTTATTGATTATGCATCAAAATTCGAATCTGAGATCAATCGTGGAATCTCAACATTATGTATCCTGTCAATAATCAAGCGATATGGTGACGAGGGAGTACATGGATATCAGATTTCTAAAGATTTGCAAGAACAAACTAATGAAATTTTAATCATTGAAGAGGGTACTCTTTATCCTATTTTAAGAAAACTAGAAGAAGATGAGTTGATAAAATCGGAACGAGAAAATATCGGGAGAAGAAGAAAGTTTTATTTTATTACGGAAAAAGGAAAAAAAGTTTTTAATTTCTTATCTGGATTCTTTTCAAAACTTACTGAAGCGATTGCACCATTATTCGATGTAAATGTGAAACTTAAAAAAGATCAATACTTTTATTGTCCTAACTGCGCTAACAAAATCGATTTGTCTGTTAAAGATATTAGTTTTTGTGATGTATGTGGACATCAGATTGATCTAGAATTAAAATCAAGAGGTTTTTTAGATGAGTAATACAGAAAGTGAAAATATAATAAAAGAATATCTTAAGGAAGTAAAAAAAGCTCTTCCTGAGTGGTTAAAAGAAAAGAAAGAGCATAAGGAAATTTTAGCCGATCTGGAAGACCACTTGCGGGAAAAAGCCAGAGAATTATCAAATACGGGAGAGATTACATTAAAGTCGATCCATGACGCTATTGAACACATGGGTACTCCAAAAACTATTGCAAAAGAATATAAAAGACGTGGTACTCCTCATATTTATATCACTAAGGAAATGTGGCCCCTCTACCTTCGAGTATTAACAATTGTATTTGCCGTAATAATTATATTAAATGTTATAGCTATGCTTGTTAATATCATTTTCGAAAATCCGTCTTTTGGGACTATAATTGGAAATCTTGTATCAGGGATTCAACTAGGGCTCTTAGGTTCTTTTTCTGTCATTAGTATTATTTTCGTAGTGCTTTCAATGGAAGGATACTTTCCCGAAGACTTTAAATCGAAAAAGGAATTGGAAAAGGAAAAAATACTTAAGGAGAAAGCTCGTGAGGAGGGATACCCCGTTTCGAAAAGAACTGGTAAACCACTTAAGCCTTTTATTAAACCACTGGAAGAGATTATTGCTGGTGGAATAGGTTTAATAGCAGGGATCTTCTTCATAACTCAACCAATTTTCATAGGGTTACTTGATCCCTTGTTTAGTCTCATTATTCGAATATTTGGTGTGTTGCTAACTATAGAAGCTTCCTTAGATATCTCCAGAGGAATTATCGGAAATTATAAACCTTCCATCCATCAAATAATACATGGAGTAAAAATTATTCTAAAATTCGCGGGAATCCCACTTATTATCTTTTTAGCTCAAAATCCTCAAATTTTTCCATGGTTCTACCATGACGAAATTTCTGGTCTGTGGATAAACGAGGGAGTTAGCGTTGATTTTTATGATCTCTTAAGTAATTTGATGATTTTGGTTGCTGTAATCGCTGGCTTAACTTCGATAGAGGATATTTATCGAATTATTAAAATACAGAAGTATAAATAATTTTTTTTATTTTTTTTTTATTTTTAATCATTAACTAAAACTTTTTTTATATTATCAAAAAGTTTCTGAAGTGTAAATGGTTTAGTTTTAAAACTTTTTACTCCAATCTCTAATGCAATATCTTTAATAGAATTATCTGCACTTGCAAAAATCACTTTTGGTTTAACTTTAGACGGGTTCTTTAAAATTTCTTTAGTTGCTTGAATACCATTTTTTATAGGCATTCGATGGTCCATTATGATAATATCAGGTTTATTTTTAAATGCTTGATACATTTGGACTGCTTCTTGACCATCTCTTGCAGAACCAAGAATATTATATCCATTTAATGCGAGAGCTTTCTCATAAAGCATTCTCAATGAACTATCATCTTCAACAATAAAAATATCTATCATAATCTATGACAAAAGTGTCTATAAGCCTGAATATCTCACTTATTAGATAAAAAATAAGATTCTTTTTTTTTATAATTTGTTTCTTTTTGAAAATTTCATAATAATTATACTCTTGAAAAAAGTTGAAATATTAACTTTAAATTATTGTAAAAATTCTTAATCTTAGCTTCAAAAATATCTCAGTATCATTAGTATGAAAATTCGCATAACCACTCCTTGTCGGATACATCTTTCCTTAATAGATGAGAATGGCTATACAAATAGAATCGATGGCGGGATTGGATTAATGCTTGATAGACCTAATGTTGTATTCGAAGCTTCAAATCATGCTGAAGAGTTCAAGATAGAAGCTCATAAATATTACAGGGAATCCATAGAAGTCATTAATGAAAAAGCTTCGAAAGTGTTTAAAACATTTAATATTAGTAATAAAAATTTTCATTTTTCTCTGAAACGATATTATCCAAGCCATGTTGGATTAGGCTCTAAAACTCAATTATCATTAGCTATTGCCACAGCTATTATGAAATTAAAGCAAATTAATAACATATCAATAAAAAAATTAACTAAACTTATGGAACGGGGAGGTACTTCCGGTATAGGTTGGAGAGGTTTTGAGAGCGGTGGATTCATCGTTGATGCGGGACATGATTTTGGTCTTGGAAAGGAAAAAGAGACCTATCTACCATCCTCTGCTTCCACTTCTGCAGACCCAGCTCTTACAATATTTAGACATCCTATTCCGGAACATTGGCGTTTTGTTTTAGTGATTCCTAATGTGAAAAAGGGAGCTTATGGTGATGAGGAAGTAAGCATATTCCATAAACATGCACCAATTCCAAAAAATGAAGTTAATGAAGTATCACATCAAATATTAATGAAAATTATTCCTGGAATTCTCAAAAAGGATATTATTTGTTTTGGTGAAGGATTAAAAAGAATTCAATCTATTGGATTTAAAAAAATTGAAATTGATCTTCAACATGACATAGTAAAGAAAATTTTGAATTTTTTTGAGCATCTTGGGCTGAAAGCTTATGGAATGTCATCATTCGGCCCTAGTGTTGTTGCAATAACTGAATCAGATGAAGAGGCTCATCTTCTGTTGAAAGAAGTTCAAAAACTGATAAGCGGATTTGGAGGTCATATTTATATTTGTAAACCAAATAATTTTGGAGCTAAAATTGAAATTTTAAATGAGAATTAATGTCGATAAATAACTATTTTCCTAAAAATCTTTCTGAAAGAGAAAGAGCTTGTTTTGAAGTGGGAATAAAGCTGGGTGCGCTTTATCATATATTATGTGGTCTACCAATATCTTCAAATGTAGATATTATAAAATCTATTGAGAAAGGGATTGAAGCTTCTATTTCTTGCCAACCTTATGTTAAAAACATAAAAATACACCTCAATAAAGATAAGATAATTGGAGATAAAAAAACTGAATTTGCTTATGATGATATATCAGGGGAAATTATTAATGCGGAAATTGATCTGGAATATGAATCAGTAAAAATTAAAGCTGCGATAAAATGGATAAAAGATTTAAGCTATCCGCTTATGTATATCGAAAAGATATCTTAGAACTCTAAATTTAAATTCCTAACAAATTCTTTAATAAGATTAATTGATTTTGATACATCTGGATTTTTACTGAATTCTTTAATATTGCTAATAATATCTCTAATTTTATTTTGAAAATGATTTATTAGATCATTGTCATTTTTTTCACGAGCAATTTTAAGCCGAGTAGTTAAAATAAGTGCTTCCAAAGTTAAATTCTCAGCTCTATTATACAATTTGTATGAATCTTTAAACTTTAGTATAGAAAGTATCTCTAAAGTAAATTCAGTAAGATTGACTGATCCAAAAATATCCTCTTTATTAATTTCTACAGCTTTTTTCGTTCTGCAGATTATTATTGCCCATGATTCTCTAAGGTAAGGAATTTGATTTGTTCTTAGATGCTTAAAGATCTTTTGATTACTTTTTAGACTATAATAATCATAATCTTTCTCTAGAAAAGTATAATCTCTTTTTGAGAGAAACGGTCCTTTCAAGGCTGCTAATGCGTATAAATAAATATCTTCCACAAGATTAATACAAATTAAAGAGTTGTTTTTTAAATTTTTGTAAGTTTTAGTATTATGATAGGGTTTGATGATTATGGTATTATTAATTATTTTTATTCCCATACATGAAGTATTTGGAATTAAGTCATTATCCTTGAAAGAAAAAGTTGTTGCTAATATTTCATACAAATAGTCTTCTTTGATTCCAAGATTTTGATATTTTACTTCCATGGATAACGACAATTTAAAAAATGAATTAATTAAATAAATCCTTCACAGTTAATTAAAAATTATCTAAAAAAAATAAAAAAGCTCTATTAAAGTCTTTTTTCAGATAATTGGAGATGATCGGTTTCTACCTCTACAAAAGCTTGAAAAATTTCTCTCACTCGAGGATTCGCAGATTCTACTGCTGCTTGTTTGTAAAAATTAATCGCTCTCTCTTCTCGAGAATGAGATTCCTCTAGATTTGGGATGTACTCAGAAGCACACGCATCATATTTTGGAAGTTCAATTTTCTCTAATTTTAAAATTTTCTTCCAGACAGAAGCATGTTCATTTTCTACTTTAGATAATATTTTAAATAATTTTTGACCTTCTAAACTTGGAGTTTTTTGACTTGCGCATTTGTAGAATATAGTGTTAGAGATTTCAACTTCTAAAGCTTTCTCTGCGTTTATTCTATCTTTTTCATTTAAATCTACTTCCCAAGCACCCGTGTCATCATAATCTCTGGCTTTCACTAAATACTTTTTATGAGCCCCACAAAAAGGACAATGCGTGGGCATCTTCTCTCCAATATATGCTTCTCCACAAATTTTACATACATAAACATCTACCACAGTAATTTTGAACACCTTTCTTTTTTTAATATTATTTGATTTAATTCAATTTTAAATTATTTGGAAATGAATTTTTTAGTTTATTAATATTTAATCACTATGAACTAAAAGTCAGTATAATATCTTTAGCAATAATTATAAACTAATAAGTATAAAAGAATTATATATTCAATTTTAATGAAATCTGATTTCTCTTGTTTCGCGTTATAGGAATTGATCCGGGATCACTGAGCTGGGATTTTTTTGGATTAAATAATGATGAGATTATTCTCGATACTTCTTTACCATCAAAAGAATTAATTAAAGAACCACAAAAGGCAATTACAATAATTAAATCTGTTGAAAAAATTGATTTAATGGTGGCCCCTAGTGGTTTTGGACTTCCCTTAAAAAATGTTGAAGATTTAACTGAAAGAGACATTCATTATACACTCTTAAAGTTTAAACAAGATGAGAAAGAAAAATTAATAGGTTTAGGGGAGGTTTTACGCCTAATTAAAGCAGAAAAAATCCCTGGAATAATTGTTCCTGGAGTAAAACATTTACCGACTATACCTAGATATAGGAAAATTAATAAAATTGATATGGGGACCGCAGATAAACTATGTACAGCTGTTACCGGTATTCGGGATCAAATGGAGAGCCTTCAGATACCTCCTCAAAAAACTAATTTTATCATGGTAGAAATAGGGTATGGGTTTACTGCGGTTTTAGCTATTGAAAAAGGACGAATAATTGATGGAATTGGTGGTTCTAATATTATGGGATTCAAAGCATGTGGCAGTTTGGACGGTGAATTAGCATATCTTATTAAAACTATTAAAAAGAAAAATATTTACAAGGGTGGTGTTTCCTATATTGCTGGTTATGAAGATCTAAGCTTAGAAGAAATAATGCTTCTGGCTGAAAGAGATGATCAGACTAGGGTTGCTCTTGAAGCCTATATTTCAAGTGTAAAAAAAGCAGTTTATGCAATTTCTTCTTCATTTGCCAGTAGATCCAATATCCAAGAGATTTTATTAGCGGGGAGAGGTGCAAACTTAGCATATCTTAGGGAGATAATAATCTCAAATCTGAAAGATATCGCTCCCGTAAGACTCATGAAGACCTATAGTCACTTATCAAAGCGTGCGGCACAAGGAGCAGCTTTCATAGCCAATGGTCTATTAGACGGAGAATTTAAGCCAATTATTGATAATTTAAGATTAAAGGAAGCAACAGGTTCTATATTAGATGATATATATATTCCTTTTGATAAAACACAGATGAGTGATTTTGGATAAGCACATATTAATCATCACCGGTACAAGCAGTTTTCCTATTATCTCAAAAGTAATCAAACCAATTAAAAAATATAAGATAGATGTATTTAAAGCACCAATAACGATTTCTGCTTTTCTTACTAACGATATCGTTATGGACATCCTTAATAAGGTATCTCTTTCTGATTATGATTTAATTTTATTGCCGGGATTTGTACAATGGGATGCAAAATCGTTAGAACAAAAATATGGGGTTGAAGTAAAAAAAGGTCCCGAGTTTGCCTCAGATTTACCCTTTATTCTCAAGAATCTTGAAAATATAACGCTTTCAGGAAAAGTACCTGCTAATAAGTTGATTGAAATGTCTGGTGAAAAAGAATATTATACGATTTTAGAGGAACAAAAAAAAATTGCTGAGAAAGAAATTAGTACTACTTCGTTTTATATAAATAAAAAGAAATCAGACATAATGATCTCCCCTCATCTCCCTCCTCCTATTATTGCAGAAATAGTAAATTGTACCGAAAGAACGGAAAAAAATATTCTTAAGAAGGTGAAACACTATATTGAATCTGGAGCAGATATTATTGATATTGGATGTGTGGCAAATAAAGTATATCCAGAAAAAATCCCTAATATTATTGATACTATTCGCCGTAATTTTGATGTGTTACTCAGTATAGATTCAATGGATAAATCGGAGATTATGGCCGCTATCAATTCTGATATTGATATGATCCTTAGCTTTGATTTAGGTAATTATAAAGAGTTTTTAGATATTCCTAAAACTATACCAATAGTTATTTTGCCAACAGACATTAAGAATGCTTATTTTCCCAGAAATCCAAAGGATAGAGTTGAGAATTTATTTAATTTAACCAAAATCTTGCAAGACAAAGGATTTCAAAAACTGATTGCGGATCCACTATTAGAAACTCCTATATCGCCTGGGATTTGCAATTCTTTAGAGTCTTATTTTTTGTATAATAAAATGGTTGGTGAAAAGAAAAATAAATCATTTCAATTACCTCTTTTCTTTGGTATTTCAAATGTGGTTGAACTAATGGATATTGATTCAGTAGGAGTAAATGGACTTCTAGCAAGTATTGCCATTGAGTTAGGAATTGGGATCCTTTTCTCGGTAGAGCACAGTGTAAAATTAATGGGAGGAATCTCAGAACTAAAAGAAAGTGTGAAATTGAACTTTTTAGCCCAATATCGAAAATCTCCTCCTATTAACCAAGGAATTATGGTTTTTCGATCAAAAGGAAAGACCCGTCAGAAGATACCAAAAATCGATCTTTATAACGTTTTAAATGTGAAATCGGAAAATATCCCTTATACTCCCGATAAAAATGGCTATTTTCGAATCTATGTTGAGCAATACGATAAAAAAATATATTTACAATTTTATTCCAATGAAAATAAACTCTTAAAAACTCTCATCGGCACTAATGCTGAAGCATTATGTAAGAAATTTATTGGCTTAGATCTTACTCAAAATCTTGAACATCTTAACTATTTAGGAAGAGAATTAGAAAGAGCTCAAATCTGTCTAGAGATGCATAAACCATATATTCAAGATGAATAAATTCATTCTAAGATATCGTAAATAATACTACCTTGTGCCTGCTGAGGTTTTGGAATATTAAGTAAATGTGATAAGGTGGGAGCTATATCTGTTAATTTTATAATTTTATTTAGAGACACTCCTCTTGCGATTCCCTTTCCACTAATTATTAAAGGTACGCTTACAGAAAAATTTCCAAAAATCGTGTCCGGAGTATAGTATGCATGCGCTCCAAAAAATCTTTTGGAATTGTAAGTTATGGGTTTATTATATGCACTTGGAGATAAAGAAGATGCATCTAAGGCATCTAAATCGCCATCAAATACACCATAAGGAGGATTTAAGAAATAAACAATATCTCCCACTCTTTCACCATTCAAACCAAAATCTGACGCGTCCTCCTTTTTTAATACTTTATCTATCAGCTTTACATTTGTTTTTTGTTCTTTTACGTTTGAAAGGACTTCAATAATTTGGTCTCTCACATTCTCAAATTCTTCTTGCTTAACAATTCCTGAAGAATCTCTCCCTTCTAAATTAACCCAGATAAAGGGAGGCTCCATATAAGGAAATACCATTGTTTTATTCCAATCTATAATATACTTTTTCTGAGAATGAATAAATTTATAAGTAATTAATCCCGCTTCAGTTAAGATTTTAGTGATATTAACTACTTTCCAAATAGGAATTGCACCATGATCAGAAATAAATAAAGTAATTGTATCTTCATCTACACATCTTTTCATCAATTCCCCCACCATCTCATCGACGATTTTATATGCGGTTTCCACATTTTTGAGTGCCTTGCTTGCTTTCGCTTCACTATATACAGTTGAGTTTTTATGTAATAACGCCAGAAGGTCATGATTAATAGTATCTAATGGATGATAGTGAAAGAAGCAAAAATTCCAGTTAAAATCTCTTTTGGCAAAATAAAGTGCTTGAACTAAGGATAAACTTTCATTTCTAGCTGACTTTAGAAAATTTTTCATTTTTCCATAAATCATAAATTCGACATCCCTTTTCTTCGGTAGGTCATATTCAAACACATTCTTCACGATTTTTTCCCCAAATGATTCGGGTACTGACCATCCTTTTGTATTATAGATTCCAGAACGTTCTAATTTAATATATTTGCCATTTTCTTCTACCTTCAACGGTCTTATTCTAAAAAGACACGGTAAAACACCGAACTCTGAATTGACATTTAACTTTAACCATTGGCTCCATTCATTTTCTTTAACAATCTCAAATTTTCCAGAATCAATTCCACTAATTTTAATCGAATCATACATTTGGTTCTTACTCTTATTCAACTCAATTTTGAAATTCTTCCAAGAAGCATTTTGACTTTCAATTGACATTTTTAGATTTTGGGTAAGACTCTGGATATTTTCAAAAATATATTCTGAGATCTCACCATTTTTTAAATAAGACTGTGTGTTTGATACGATCTTATAGATTTCAGTTGAAATCAACATTTTGGGTAAGGATTCAGGAATATTCCAAGTAAATAAGCTCATTACTCCATTTTTAAATACATTTGGCCAACCAGAAGGGTAATTCAAAACAAAAGGCTTATATCCATTGCTATCCGCTACATTCCATAAATATTGTGCTTTACAATTTTTATATAGTTGTGTTCTTGATCGATATTTCATTCCTAAATCAAGAGGCTCACCAGGAAGATGCATATAAAAGCTTGTCACTCCATGAACCGCTGTCGTGGCTCCTGTAGCTATCGTTGTCCAATTTGTAGGAGTATCGCAAGGAGGACAAGAATAGCCTTCTCCAATGACCCCATTATTCACCAAATTTTCGATATTAGGAAGTAATCCCTCTTTTAGGAATTTATTAAGAAGATAGGGAATAGCTTGATCGATACCAATTACAAGAAGTTTCTTCTCATCATTAACCATAATCACATATTCAAATCATTCTAATTTTTAATAGCTTTCTTATATATTAACCAATCAATTTTAAATTCAAATGACTCATAATAGTTAATAGATATTTTAAATAAAATATCGTTTTTGGTGGTAAAAATGATTCCTAAAAATATGGAAAGTTTTCTAAAAGAACATCTACCCAAAAATATCCTTAAAAACCGTCTTTTCGAAGAAAATGGTCTGTGTTATTTAGAATTTACTAAAACTGATGAAAACTTACTGTCTAGCATTGGGATTATAAGTGATAAATTAGGGCCACAGCTTGTAGCCTGTATATGGGATAAAAACTCCGAACTAGAAGTAGGTGGATATTTAGTCGTTGATAATTTATCAATGGGCAAACCTAGTATGGGAGGAATTAGAATGCTTCCAGATTTAGTACCTTCAGATATATACAACCTAGCAAGAGGAATGACTTTAAAGAATGCAGCAGCCAATCTTCCTTATGGAGGAGGTAAGTCTGGAATTATAGCAGAACGAGATATACCTCCAGATCAACACACCGAGATTGTACGCCATTTTGCAAGATTAATTAATAGATATAAAAATGTATATGTACCCGGTCCAGATGTAGGTACAAATGATATGGATATGAAAACTATTGCAATTGAAAATGGAATTGATAGTGCTGTATCTAAAACTGCAGATATGGGAGGAAATAGAATTGATGAGCTTGGTGCTGCGGCTGGAGGAGTCGTAATTGCTTTGCAAACTTTATTAAAAATAATGCCACGTCTAACTGTGCTTTCCCAATTTTCTACATTGGAAGTTCCAGAACCAGAAGAAGTGAGCTTGATTATTCAAGGCTTTGGAGCTGTGGGAGCCCATGCAGCTAGAATACTTTCCGAGCGTCTTCCAAAGGCGAAAGTAATTGGAATAAGCGATTTAGAGGGCTATCTTTATGATGAGGATGGATTACCAGTTAAAGAACTATTTGATATATGGGTAGAAGAGAAGAGAGTATCACTTAATTATTTTAAGAGTAAAATTATATCTAAAGGCCACAAACATCCAATCAAATATTCAAATAATCCTAATAACCTACTTCGTGAAAATGCTTTTTGTTTAGTTCCTGCAGCACCAATATTTAACTATTTGGGGGTAAGTAACATTGATAATCCTTCAATGACGGTCGATCGTATTGGAAATTGGTCATTAATAGTGGAAGGAGCGAATACCTACTCTCCTGATCCCAATAGGAAAGCGGCAAGAACAGTTATGGAGCAAGTGGTTTATCGAGGAAAAGGAATTATGATTGCGAATGATTATCTCGTTAATTCTGGAGGAGTAATTTTTGCAGCACAAGAACATATAATAAAAACACCAGATAATCTTCAAATCCCAAACAACTTATTAGGACATCCAGATAAGGTTGAGATATGGTTAAAGGATCATGCTAAGGAATTTGCTAAACTCTCGATGGAACGATTAGAAGCTGGAGGAGAATATAGAGAAAATGTGATTCAACATAACATGAATGAGTTAGTCGAAATTTTAACCTCAAATCAGGACCTGTTACCATCTGCTGCGGCTGAACAGATAAGCCTTCAACGCCTTTCTCGAAAGGAAAGTCTGAGAACAGCAAAAGATATAATGATTACTATTCCAGTTATTGATGTTCAAAGTAGTATGCAACAAGTTGCTGAATTAATGATAAATGAAAATAGTGGAATAGTTGCAGTTCTTTCAAATCAGAAACTCGTTGGAGTATTAACAGATTGGGATATAACGAAAGCTATTGCTGAAGGAATTAGTGCTACTAATCTTGAAAATATTATGACGAAGGATGTAATTACAGCATCTCCCGACTTGAGTTTGCTAGAAATAGTCAGAGAACTTGAGCAATATAAAATTTCAGCAATGCCTGTAGTTAAAGAGGGAATCGTTCTTGGAAAAATAAGTTCTGACTTAATTACCCAACATTTCATTCTAAATCTGCTTCAAGAGCAAGCAAGGAAATGATTAGAATTCTAAATTAATAAAATTTTAAAATTTTATACAAAGTATCTCTTTGAGCAGGTTTTTTTCCTGCTGTTTTTATTATAGATGTTATTTCTTGAGGTGATAAATACTCTCCATAATCTGCTCCCGCTGACTTTGATATATTTTCTTCCATCAGTGTGCCGGAGAAATCATTTACACCATAGTTTAACGAAACCTGAGCCATCTTAGGACCTAATTTTACCCACGAACATTGAATATTGTCTATATAATTATTAAAAAATAGCCTTGCAACACAAAATAACTTTAGATCTCCCATACCATAATGTAGTCTTAAGGGAAAGTTAGGTAATTTAGATAATATGGGATTTTCGTTTACAAAAGGAAGTGGTACAAATTCAGTGAACCCAGAAGTTTGTTTTTGAATTTCTCTTAAAATGTGTAAATGCTCTACACGATCTATAAGATCCTCAATATGGCCATACATTATCGTTGAAGTGGTTGGAATGTCCAGATTATGGGCTGTCTTTATAATATTAATCCATTGTGCGGTTGATATTTTCTTTGGACAAATAATCTTTCTTACTTTATCAACAAGAATTTCTGCTGCAGTTCCAGGAACTGAATCTAATCCAGCTTTCTTAAGTTCCTTTAAAGTTTCTTCAATGCTAGTACCATGCAATTTCGCCATGTAGAAAATTTCCTGGGGAGAAAAGGCATGAATATGGAGATTCCTATTAACTTCTTTAACAATACTTAAGATATCTAAATAGTATTCAAAATTTAAATCTGGATTTATACCCCCTTGAATGCATATTTCAGTACATCCTGAATGATATGCTTGCACAGTTTTATCATGAATCTCTTCAATGCTTAAAAGAAAAGCATCTTTTTCTTTATTAGGAACGCTAAAGGAACAAAAACGGCATCCCTGATAACAAATGTTTGTAAAATTAATATTACGATTTATAACAAAGGTTACCACATTATTTTTTTTCTGAAAACAAAGGTTATTCGCAGTATTTTGTAGAGCAAAAAATTCATTTCCGGTTACTTTTAATAATTCCAAAGCCTCATCTTTGGTTATCTCCTCAGAATTTTCAGCTTTCTTGAGAATTTTCTTTACTTTTTTATCAATATGGTTATATGCTGCTGCCATATGTCTCTACATTATTTTATTAATTACAGCTTTAATTTTTTTTGAACAGAATCCTTCTTTTCTAATAAATTTCTCATAAATAGGTAATCTTTCTTTCAATTCATACCCTTCTTTTTTACAAATTTTTGTTAAATAGTCGATTTGGGGCCATGGATGAGTTGGATTGATATAATCTAATGTTATTGGCGATATACCTCCAAAATCAGTAATCCCCATTGTTATTGCTTCTTTTTCATAACCCATTAAAAGATTTGGGGGAACCTGGATTTCAATTTCATTTCCCATAATTATTTTAGCAATACCAATTATTCTGAGTATTTCTTCTATGGGTATAGGCCTAATGGGATGATATTGAATATTCTGCTTCTCTATGAAATTTTGTAAGATAATTTCTTGTATATGACCATACTTTTTATGTAGTTCGTATATTAAAAATAAATCCTCAATCCTATTTGTTTCATCCTCTCCGATCCCTAATAATAGACCAGTCGTGAACGGAATTTTAAGTTTTCCCGCATTTTCAATAAACCTAATTCTTTTTTCCGGCATCTTTCCAGGAGAAAATTCATGAACTCCTCCTTTCATTGATAATCTTTCGCACGTACTCTCTAACATTAATCCCATTGATGCATTAATATTCTTCAATTCTTTCATATAATCAAAAGAGATTAACCCCACATTAGTATGAGGTAAGAAGTTCATATCCAAAAGTTTATTGCATAAAGTGACCAAATATCGGAAAAATGACGCAAAACCTCTGGCTTTAAGTTCATCTCTTACAATTTGAAAACTGTCTGGTACTTCCCCAGATAAAATTAGTGCTTCTTTACAATCAAATTTTTTTGCACTATCAATTAATGAGTCTAATTTAGAATTAGAAAGTAATATGGTATTTCTATTATCTTGATCTTTAGGCACCCGATGATTGTAAAAACAATAACTGCAATGATTTAGACAGTAATTAGACAATGAAATTGTAAAATTCCTTGAATAAGTTATAACTTTATCATGTTCTTTATTAAACTCACTCGTAATCTCACTTACTTTTTTTTGTATCTTGCGTAATGATATTGATTTGAGTTTTTCTATAGGTAATGTCGATTTTCTCATGTCAATTTCAAAAATTTCAATTTTACATAATTATTTCTTGTTTTAACTTTAGATAGATGATACCGAGGTGCATTCTTCATTTGCGAGAAGCCATCTCCCTCAACCAAACTAATCGCATTTTGCCCTCCAATAATCCAAGGAGCGATTGTCAATCGAATTTCATCCACTAAGTTTTCTTTTATAAAACTCCAATTTAAATTTCCTCCCCCCTCTAATAGAATTGACTTAATACCCATTTGATGTAATTTTAGTAATAAAGCATTTATATCAACGTGCTCCTTTCGACCAGAAGTAATAATTTTAACATTTTTTGCTTCATATTCCCTAATTTTATCAATAGGTACATTTTCAGTAGTACAAATAATAGTAGGATATAAGTCTAGTTGATATGTAATAACATTAGAGTCTATTGGCGTTACTAAATTACTATCTACTACGATACGATAATAACCAGAATGGGAATAAAATTTAATATGGAGTTTTGGATTATCAGCCAATATTGTATTTTTCCCAACCATTATTGCATCTACTTTAGTTCTGAGTTTATGGACTTCCCTCCAATCTTTATCATCTGATATGTCAGTGTCTCCTTCTTTAGAAGCTATTTTACCATCGATGGTCATAGCGGCACTTAAAATGATATATGGTTTATCAGTCGCTTTCATAAATTAGCTTTCCTCCAATATATACTTGGTTGATATTCCTTACATTAGTCCTATGAAGAAGTAATGAAAAGAACTCAGCTTTATCTAATTTATTAACGTAAAAATTTGGATTATTTAAATCAATCATAACTAAATCAGCTGCTTTACCTAAGGATATTGACCCTACTTCTGATTCAATGTCGAAGTTTTTAGCTGCATTAATAGTAACCATTTTAAAAATATTTTTAGCATTAAAATAGCCCAAATCCTCTTCGTTTATTTGATTTCTTGCAGTATAATATAAATAACGCATTTCCTCAAATAAGTTTAAATTATTAACCATAACATTATCAGTTCCTAATGAAAAAGGAATACTTAACTCCAACATCTCTTTAATTGGAGGATATCCGAGTCCAAAATATCCATTACTCCTCGGACATAGCACAACTTTAATTTTTTTTTCTTGAATTTTTCTTAGATCGGGAATTTTTAATTGTGTTCCGTGTACAATTATATCGACTAAAGCATCCTCTAATATTTCATTTAAAAGGAGAGGTTCATGATTGAGTTCAGCAACATGACAAGCTATCTTTTTAAACAGACGGGATTTCATTCTTCTAAGCTCTAACTTTACATCATCGGTTAGGTGATGATAACTTGATAATCCAATTCCATCTGATTTGTAAAATACTTCCTGTAGATCATCTATTTGATCAAAACGGCCGAATATCAAACATTTAATACTCTCATCTTTTAGTGCTCTTTGTAAAAGTTCAATCCCCTTAATTCCATTTTCTCTAAAGTCTATAAAATAGGTTATTCCATTCGATATCATCTCATGTATAGCATATTTAATTCCTTTAATTTTTTTGGTGTCGGAAGTTTCCCGCAACAATAGATGCTTAATGCCATTGGGAGGACTTACAACTTCAATTAATCTTTTATTATGACCTCTCTCTTTAGCAAAGCTATCTCCAATATGAATATGAGAATTTATCAATCCTGGAATCATAACATAATTTTCTCGTGTTCTATCAAAATTAATGTCTGCTTCGATCTCATCAAATTTTAACTCAGTTATTTTTCCTTCTTTGTCAAATGACAAATTTATATTTTGTTTTAATTCTAAATTCTCTCCTATTAACCCAAATTTACAATAGAGATATTTTTCAGGCATTTTTTTAAATTAGATAAGCATAGTAATGATATAAATTAAATTATAAATTTTAGTAGAACAAACTTGGTCATTAATATTTTTTATATTAGATATCTACTTTTATTAGATAGATAAATAATTTTAAGTTAGTGATACTTAATTAGCCACTTTAAAAAAGATTTACAGAATTCTGGCTCAAAAATCGATATTCCTATCGATAAAGTTGGGATTGTTGGTGTCGAAAAAAAAGTCGAGATCATTCAAGAAAATAAGCGCTACTCCTTTTATCCTAAGATCTCTGCACTGATATCTCTTCCTGCCAAACAACGAGGGATTCATATGTCTCGCACCTCTGAAACTATCGAAGAGATCATAAATGAGGTAATTTTCAAACCAACACCATCTGTAGAAGTGGTAGGAGATAGAATTGCACGAGAACTTCTCAAAAAGCATCCTTATACCAGAAAAGTCTATGTAAAACTTGAAGGCAAAATAGTCGTTCAAACTAAAGATGAACAACAAAGAAATATCCAAAAGTCATATGATATAAGTTCTTTTGTAAAAGCCCGTAAGGATGAATCAGGAGAGATTGATTTTAACTACTATATTGGGGCAAGTGCCGTTGGTATGACGGTTTGCCCTTGTGCAAAAGAAATGAGCCAAGAGTATGCTGAAGAAATTATTAAAAATAGAAGAGATATCAATCTGCGGGAAGAAGATATTAAGAAACTCCTCAATATCTTACCTTTTAGTTCTCATAATCAGCGATCAAAAGGAACTATTATTGTGCAGATTAAAGATTTAAACAATCATAAAATTGATGTTTTAGATATAATTGATATCATAGAAGGTTCAATGTCGGGAAAAATGCAGTCAGTTCTAAAAAGACCAGAAGAGGCAAGGCTAGTTCGAACAGCTCATCTAAATCCACTTTTTTCTGAGGATGTAGTCAGACAAATGGCAAAAAGATTCATCCTGAGTGATTTTCCAAATTTGGAGGATCAGTCTAAAATTAAATTCACTATTGAAAGTTATGAATCCATCCATCCCCATAATGTATATTCAGAATTAAAAACTACGGTTGGAGAATTAAGAAGAATTATTGGAACAAATAAATAATTCTTTGATAATACTTGAATTATGCAATCTAATTATGTTTTTTTTAAAATTTGTTTATAGATAGAAATATAATTTTTTATACTAATAATTCTTGGATTTCTTCTAAAGCTAGAGGGAATGGGTGCGCTACAACGTGAACATAAATTTGAAGTTTTTAACCAGTCTTTAAACTCATCTGCGTGGGAAGGATATCTACAATTAGGGCATAAAATGATCCCTCTACCTTTATCTTCGGGAAATTTTGGCAAATTAAAACAGAAAATGCATTTGAAATCTTCTTCTGTCAGAAATGCCGCTTTTGGCTTATAAGCATTTATATTTCGAATTTTTAGATTAGTTTTTGTCTTTTTAGTTTCAGTGGTTCTTGTTGTTCTCCTCGCATGGCTTTTAGATTTTGGAGTGATCCTTGAGGATCTATAGGAAGTAGTAGTTGATCGGGTCACTGTTCTAGTTGAGGGAGAAGTTGATCGGTTAGTTGTCTTTACTCTCTGATTTTGAATACTAGGTCTTGTGAGAGCATTAATTCTTCGAGTACGCTGTGCTATATATTCTCGAGTTAAAGGAGATAATCGTCTTTGAGGATTTAAAAATCCAAATAAAATAAGAATTAGAATAGTCAATATAAAAATGATTAAAAGATTTAAATCTAAAGAGAAATGTAAAGGAATTAATAAATAATTAAAAAACTCAATAATAGAGTAAAAAATTATCCAATAAAGAATAATACCAAAAATTATTGAGAATGATAGTAGATATCCAACCACTTTAGCCTTTACAGCTCTTCTCCCAAAATAGATCACATTATACTTTTTAAAGCAACGATATAATGAATAAGATCCATATAAAACAAATGGAAATCCAAAAATTAAGCTCCATAAACTAAAATAGATATTGGAGTTCATAAAGAGATTTTCACCAAATAAATTCGTATAGTAGCCCCACATAGAATAAAAGATCCCAATAAATAAAGGAAGAATAACAAAAAATGCCGTATTATAAGGTGAATTAAATTCGCGATGTTGTTTTATGTTTTCGAAAATTTTTATTATGAAAAATATCCACAAACCGATAAATACCCAAGTTAGAAAAATATTTAATGAAATTGAGATCAACCCATGGACAAAACCAATTAAGACAAAAAGAAGGATTATCAAATTTTTCTTTTTTACCATAGATTAATCAACCTTTGATTTTATTCATCATATTCTAAATAAGCAGCCTTCCCCTCTATAATTGGGTTCATAAAATCCAAAATTTCAGGTAACATTCCCACATCTAAATTTCCATTAATCTCAAAAGGTACAGAAAACCACTCTCGTTTTTTAAAATTCGCACGATAAATTTCAAAACCCAATGATTTTCCATTTATCTGATAAGGATCAATTACAAGTGCTATTGCTTTATCCCATAATGTTTGATACCGCGATTGGGTACCTAAATCTTCTCTAGACATAAAGCATCCATAGGATGGATGAGAGTGATACCAGCCACATATAAACAATCTACTTTTTTTGATATCTTTAAAAGCTCTTACATAATTTTTATAATCTTTAATTTCCGCATACACAGCATTACCATGTCCCATTGGATAAACATCTTCAATATATAAAACGTTATGAATTTTATCAAATGTTCCAGCAAGTAAGCCAATAACCTCAACCCATTCTTCTCTTGGGATTTTTGAATGAGCATATTTTAATGCGTGACTGGCAATTTTTAGAATGGATTTTACATTTATAGCTATAGGTGCTTTAAATTTACCATTACTAGCAGAAGTTTCTACGATCTCTGAAGGAATCGGTTCAAGATTAGCTTTATTGATCTCGGAATGCTCTAATAAAGGATCACTAATTATTTCAGTGGTTATCTCGTTTGTAATTTCTTCTTCTAATTGTAATTCCGAATATATTTCTTTAAGTAATTCTTTTTTGATTTTGTTTTTTATTTTTTGTTTAATGGCTTCTCTAATTGGATCATCAGGAATTTCATCATTTTTCATATTATTTTCACCACTTTTCTTTTGCATACTTCTTTACTAGGTTTTTAACTTTTTTCTCGAAGAATTTTTGATCCTTTATCATTTCGATTGCTGCTTTTTTATTAAATACATCTGTTGGATTAACATATTTTCCGCGTGTATTTAACATAGCAATTATTGCTTGCACTATAGTGACTGCTGTTTTCGAAGGACTCCAACCTCCTTTTTTACCAACTAAAGAAGGATCAACTAATGCTAAACAGATATTTCTTTGTCCTTTATATTCACTTGGTTTAGGCCAAAAATTTGGATGCCAAATTGGTGTATGGAGTCTCACAAATGGAGGCTGCTTAGGATATTGAGCAGGGAATTTCATTTCTAATTTAAAAAGACCCCCTGCATAAGCTGTTCCTTTGGGACCTCTGATAGTAATAGCTAAATGATCAATACTTTTTTTTTTTGGATTAAATGGTTTTAATTGAACCATGGTTCCATTCTTAAGCATCTTTTTTAAACCCGCAAAATCTCGAGAAATACGACTACTTCTTAAACTCAATTTTTTTCAACCCCTTTTTTTTTAATTTTCAATTCTTATAGTTTTTGATAAGACAATTATTATAAATATTTATTTTGATCATAAATTCATTTTAATTTTAGTGTTACATAAATTTCTCCACCAACAAACCCAGCTACAATTAAAAATTCTAAATTACGTAAATCATTTTCTCTAGCATTCTTTTCTAAATCAATAACTTGTATATCATTGAAATCCAATAGTGTAATAATGGGTTCAAAATTTTCCTCTAAGTTATACCCATGATGATTTAAAATTTTTATAATATTCATGCAAGGTGACTGTGCTTTCATTTTTATAATAACACGTCGAGCATTTCTTCCACATTGAGAACATTCTGGGTTTCTTTTTTTTTCAATATGATATAATTTCATGGTAATACCATTAAAGATAACATAATCCTGTATGGGCGCTCCTAATCCTTTATGCCCTTTTTTCCAATGAATAATCTTTATAGTCTCATGAGACTGTAAAGCAGAAATAACGGCATTAACTGTAATTAATCCTGGATCATGTCTATCAATAATTTTTACAATATCATCTTCAGTGTATTCGGGTAAGAAATTATGTTTATTTACTAATTCATTTGCCGCTTTTTGAATATATTTTATATCATTCATATCTTTTGGATTTGGATCTCTATCAAATTTTTCTCTAAAAGCCATATCCCCTTTAAAAACACAGTGAATTCTTTTCCGGGGAATTCCAACTACAGTACAAGCTGCCATTTCATCACTTTCGCCAATAGGTAATGGGTTACACTCATAGCAGGCATTTTTATAAGGAAACACGGTATAGATATGCCCATGATAACCAGATACGCCCCCATCAACTAAAGGTTTTCTAAATCTTATACACTGCGCATTTAAGTTTAAACGAGCAATCATCGAATCAAGACCACCAACCACAATATCAACGGCTTGATAAATTTCAGGATTTAATCGTTCTAAAGAGGTAGAATACCCTTTTATAGTTATATTTGGATTTACTTCCCTCAATTTTCTAGCAGCTACAATCGCTTTGGATTCTCCTATTTGAGCACCAGTAAAAAGTATTTGTCGGTTTAAATTAGAATGTTCAATTATATCTAAATCAACAAGATCGATATGACCCACACCTAACATAGCTAAATTTTTAGCAGTTTCACAACCTAAACCTCCTACACCTGCTATTAGGACTCTCGAATTTTTTACTACCTTTTGTGACCAACCTTCAAGGCGAAATTGGCGGTCATATAAGTCTCGTTCCTCCACTGACAGTTCTTTACCAAAAAAATCTGAATTTTTCTCCAATCCTATCACCTTAATTATTAATAAAAAAAAAATAAATGAAGGACTAAAGCCTTCTTATTATAAATTATATAGAAAATTATATAAGTCTACCCGCCGTACTCGCAGGAATTAAAAGAATGTCGTCTCCATCATTTACGTTATAATCTTTTAATTGATTACTTTCATCCATTGTAACTCCACCAGATGATAAATGAAATTCATCAGGGTCAAGACCGTATAAATTTCCTAAGGTTTCTTTAATATCACTGACTTGATTAGCATCATTTACGGTTAACTTTTCTTTCTTTTCACCAGGACCGATAGTTGACATAAAATATAGAGTCAGTTTCTTTCCTGCTGAAGGTGTTTTACTTGTAGGCGTTTTAGACTTTAATGGTTCCAATTCCTCATCAAAATCATTATCAAAACTCATTTTTTTCACTTCTTTTTTTTATTTTTTGAAAGTTTATTTTTAAACTTACTAAGAACATGCTAAAATGATATTATAAAACCAATTGGAATGATTTTGAAAATTCTTGAATAAAGACATAAATACCATTATTAATCTAAGAAAATATACTTATAAATTGAATAAATGGTTAGTAATTAATATGAACTGAAAGATAACATTTTAGATAAAAGAAATCATTAATAAATTCATTTCATCTAACATATTAGAAGTATACACTAATGAAATCCCCCAATTATGCCGAAGATATTGTTTTTGACTTAATTAAAGAATATCTAAAAAAGAAACCATTCTTTTCAATTGAAGATATCGTCTTATTCATTAGTAATAGGGTAAAGTTAAACCCAAATATAAATAAAAATAGCATCGAAAAAATCATAAAGAAGCTTATTAAAAAAAAAAATCCTTATTCCTGGGACTAAATTGATGAAGAATAACATCATAGAACATCCAGTAAGAAATGAAATCTTTAATTTAATTAAACAAACACCATCAAATATTAATGAGATTATGAAAGCAATAAACATTGGAAGTAATCAAGTATTATGGCATTTATCTTGTTTAGAGAAATTTCAATTTGTAAGATCTAAAAAATTTGAAAATCAACGAGTATTTTTCAAATTTGATTTAAATCCTGAGTTTGATGAATTACATTTCTATTTAAAACAAAGTATCGTCAAAGAAATAATAAGTTTCATACAGAAAAATTCTTTAAAAGAATTTAAAATCACCGAAATTGCAAATGGGCTAAAAAGAAATTATAATTCTATAAAAAAGTATTTTAAGATTTTACAAAAATTACAACTGATAACCATTAGAAGACAAAATAGAATAGTATTATTTTGCTTAAATGAAGACAAATATTTTGAGGTTAGAAAATTAATCAATGAGGAATAAAAGAGAAATTGCAAATTTATTCCAATGGAATTTATATTAAGAGATTTATATTTAAAATTTAGAAGTAGGTATTAAAAATAAAATCATGAAACTAAAGCATCTATTATTTGGTACAATCATTCTCTATATATTCTTTATTTTAATCTATCTTCTCTTTATTTTCTTTAATATAGATCATATCCTTCTAAATTCAATCCTAATTATAAGTAGTGTTGCTGTTTTACCTAGTGTTACTCTCTATACAATCATAGAATCTAAAAAAGAACCCGATAATTTAATTTTAAAGAAGAAGATTCCTTTGAATAGAAAACCACATAAAGGAATTTCTAGTGCTTTTTTAAATGATTATTTCGAAGCAATGCCTCTAATTGATGATTATGCTGATTCAGATGATTCATATGAAGAAATACCAAAACTTCATGAGTTTATTTTTTCATTATTTATTCCAGAAGAATTAGAGAAGATAGAAATATTAGATCTATCTAAAATGGATAAGATATTTTTCCTCAGAGAATTATTATATTATGATGCTGAAGAGAGGAAAGTCCTAATTGAATCTATGTTGGAAGCTAAGAATAATAAAAAGATTATTTATTATCCCCCAAAAAATAAAATAGGGATGCAAGACAGAATACGAGTTTATGTTAGGTCCTTAGTTGAACCAGGAGAGAAAACTAAAATTTTAATAATCGAATCATCAGATTTCATTAGAGATCTTAAAGAAAGAATAGCAGTATTTTTTGGATATAATCTCGATGATTTTTTACTCTCCTCTGGCGGAATATTATTACATGAAAATTCCCTTATAAGGGAGTATAATATTGATGATGATGATGAAATTGCTTTAATTCCAAGAAATAAAAAATAGATTAAAAATATCTTATTGATTTTAAATATTAAATATTTTGACAATTTAGCCAGCAGTGCTAGCCGGAATTAACAAAATATCATCTCCATCATTAACATTATAATCATTTAGCGTTAATCCCTCCTCCATTGTGACTCCTCCTGTAGATAAATGAAAATCAGAGGGGTCTAAACCAAATATATTAGCCACTGTTTCCTTGATATCCTTAATCTGATATCCAGTATATATTAATAATTTTTGTTTCTTTTCCCCCGGCCCTATTGTTGACATTAGATATACGGAAATCTTTTTTGCTTCCGAGCTAATGGTACCTTTTGGAGTTTTAGTTGCAAGAACTTCTGGAGTTGGTTTTTTTAATTCAAAATCTCTCTCTTCATCCAAATCTTCGTCCAGATCTTCATCAAATTCTTCATCGAATTCTTCATCGAATTCTTCCTCCTCATCTTCAAAATTCATAAGTTAAACACCATACACTTTGTTTAATAATAAATTTACTATGAAAATAATAGTATCTAAATTATATAAATAAGCTCTAATCATTTGAAAAAATCATAAAATCAAATCACAAACACTTTAGAATAAATATCACTATTATTTACTAAAGATGTAAGATTAGTGTTGCAATTATAATGAACGATAAACCTATTCCTAAATATCAAATTCGAGAAAAAACACCCCAAAATGAAATAGATAATATTACAAATCAAAAATTACTCAAAAAAATAAAAGATGAGCAAGCTAAATTAGTTAAAGAAAAAATTGAATGGGAAAAAGTTTTAAAGAAGATTGAAGATTATAGCGATGATATTGATGATCTTGAGAAGAAAAGAAAACAAAAGGAATTAGAAGTTCGAAATCTCTTAAAGGAACGCGATAATTTAAAAAATGAAATAGAAACAATGAGAAATGATATAAAACAACATAAAAATACACTCCAAATTAAAGAAAAGGAATTAGATAAAAAAAGTAATGATTTAAAACGTTATCAAGATAAGTTAAATGCTATTAAAGATGACTTAGATAATGAAAAAATCAATTTACAGAAGGAAAAGGCTAAAACAGAAGATCGGATTAAAGAGATTAAATCAAAAATACCGGGTATGGAACGAAGGGAAAATGCTTTAGAGAGTACTATTGAAAAACACGAAGACAAGTTAATGGACTTAAGAAAAGAGATCAAACAATTAAAGAGTGAGAAGGATATGCTTAATAATGATATTAATGATATGAAACGAGAACTCACAGATGAACGGAATCGTATTGAAGATGAGAAGAGACGTCTAAAAGAATATAAAGATAAAATTAAGTATAAGAAAAAAGACATTAACCTAAAAGCTCGTGATATTGAAAAGAAAAAGATTAATTTAGAAGAGTTCAGAGATAATGTTAATAGAGAGGTAAGAAATCTAGAAAAATCTAGAAAAGAGGAAGAAGCAAAACTGAAAGAATTAAATAAGAAAGTTCCGAAAGCTGAAAGAACATATCGTTCATTAGAGCAAAATATTCAAGATTTAGAAAGAAAACTAAAAAATTTAAAGAATCACTATGCTAAAATTGAAAAGGAAAAAATTACCATTGAAAGTGAAAAAAATACAATTAAAAAAGAGAGAGGTAAATTAGAAAGAGATAAAGAACGATTTTTAAGAGAAAAACGCGATTTTGAGAATCAATTACGAAAAATCGAAGAAATACCAAAATATAAAATAAAATCAAAAAAACCTTCAAAATATTAATCTCGGTCAGATTTTCCATGATAATTCCTGTAGGGATCGAGGGCGATTATGTAGAAACTAAAAAGACCCATCTATTTTTTGACGTTAAAGGATTACGTCATCCAAATGATAGAAAAATATGTTTTATTAGATTTTTTCCAGATAATAATGGAGATAGAGTAAAGAATGGTATAGCTTACAATAAGATTTATGATTTAGAAAAAAGATATTCTTTATTGAAAACGACCTATCCACAATATCTTTTCTTCTCCAAAGAACGTGATATGGAATTACAAGGTGTAAAGAATGAAGATATTGAGCGGATTTATACTCCTAGAACCTATTTTCAGTCATTAGATAATGATAAAAAGCTCTCTCAAATCGAAAAAATCTCAAAAGATTTATGTGAACTATTTATTGATGAGGGGGGTATTTCAAAAGACTCTATTGGCATAACTGGCTCCCAAATGATTGGATTAAGCAAAAATGATTCTGATATTGATTTAGTAATTTATGGAACAAAAAATAGTCTAAATTTTCAAAAATCTCTAAAGCAGATCTTTAATATACCAAATGGATGTCGTAAGTATAAGATGGAAGAGTACAAAAATCACTATATTTGGCGTGTGGGAGGCTCTGATATTCCTTTTACAACATTTTTACAAACTGAAATGAGAAAACAGCATCAAGGGAAATTTAAGGAAATAGATTTTTTTATACGATATATTAAAAGCCCAAAAGATTGGAAGGGTAATTATTATGATTATAATTTTAAGAATTTGGGAAGGATTCATATTAAAGCACAAATTACAGATTCAACAGATTCAATTTTTACACCGTGTAGCTATAGAATAGAGCCATTAAAGATAATATCTTCCCTAACCAATAAACAGCAAATTTCTCTGGACAGAATCAATGAAGTGTGTTCCTTCCGTGGGAGATTTTGTGAACAAGCGGTAAAAGATGAAATTGTTCTCATAAAAGGTAAATTAGAAAAAGTCAAATACAAAGATGAGCAAGAATATTTTCGAATATTATTGGAGAATCAAGTTACTGATAAAATGATTATTTTAACTTAGAAATCGGTTATTAAATATTTTCCAAAAAGATTTTAGATATTTAGCATTTTAAAAATTAAGAAATTATGATCGAACGATTTAAAGAATCATTAAAGCACGATCCTAATGATTTAGACACTTGGATTAATCTGGGAGATGCATATTATGATGAGGATGATTTTGACAATGCAATAATTAGCTATAAAAAAGCTCTTGACATTAATCCTTATTATTCAGAAGTATGGAACAATTTAGGGCTGTCTTATTCAATGAAAGGTGAGTTAGAAAATGCAGTTGAGTCATATTTTCGTGCACTTAAATTAGATCCTGAGGACGCAATAGTTTATTATAATATTGCATGTGCCTATGAAGAAAAAGAAGACTATGATGATGCATTAGAATATTATAAGAAATCTTTGGAATATGATCCAAGTTATATAGATGCACTAAATAATATGGCACTTCTTTATAAAGACCTTAACCAACATGATGAAGCAATAAGAAGCTATGAAAAAGCTATCAGAATCAATCCAGACGACCCAATATTATACAATAATTTATCTTCTATATATTTTGATTTAAAGGATTTCACAAAAGCCATATTTTATAATAAAAAAGCACTAAATTTAGCTCCAGATCATGCAGCTTTATGGTTTGATTTTGGAGAAATTGCCTATGAAATAAGAGAATATGATATAGCCATCAATTCTTTTTCAAAAGCTTTAGAATTGGATCCTTACCTTCTAAGAGCCTGGAATTATATAGGATTATGCTACTTATTTAAGGAGAATTACATAAAGGCGATTGAAGCATTTAATAAGGCACTTACTCTGAAGGATGATGATCCAGTTCTTTATGAAAATCTTGGATTTTCTTACGAACTACTACAAGATTATTCTCAGGCCCTGAAGTATTACAATATAGCTCTTGAAATATTTCCCGAATTCGAAAATGCCTTGAAAAAAGTCGCTAAAATTCATTACCAACAAGAAAATTTTGCTACTGCTGTTCAGTATTACGAAAGATTATTCTCTCTTAATCCTGTTGAGCATGATGTCATTGAAGATCTCATTACTTGCTATGAAAAATTAAATGACATTGAGAATGCAGAAAAATGGCGTGAAATTAAACTAAATCAGCAATGAATTTGCTGATAATATTTTAATAATTAAATTTTAAAGGAAATCGAGTTTTTGCTAAAATAATGCAAATTTTTAACGCAGATCTTCATATCCATAGTCCTCATTCAATCGCAGTGTCGCAATCTCTGAATTTGGATACTATGGTTGCTACATGCAAACAGAAAGGCCTCCAGATATTAGGAACCGGAGATATATTACAACCCGAGTGGTTAAAATATATGCAACATAACCTTCAAAAAACTCCTGAAGGTGCCTATCAATATGATGATATTTTTTTCATTTTACAAACTGAAATAGAAGATATGGAAAATATCCATCATGTAGTTCTCCTTCCCGACTTTCAAAGCGTAATTAAGGCACAAAAAAAGCTAAGGAATCATTCAAAAAATTTATTTAATGAATGGGGAGGGAGACCAAGAGTAAATTTAGCTCCTGCTGAGTTAGTGGATGAAATTACAGATATAGGGGGTATCATTGGTCCAGCACATGCATTTACTCCTTTCAAAGCAATATTTCGTCAAAATCAATATAGTAATTTAGAGGACTGCTACCATCATGCATTAAAAAAAGTCTCATTTATTGAACTAGGACTTTCTGCTAACACAGATTTAGCAGATCGTTTAGAATGTCTAAAAGACGTATCATTTCTCAGTAACAGTGATGCTCATTCGCAATCACCACGTTCTTTGGGAAGAGAATTTAATAGGATTGAAATTGATAATCCTTCATTCGAGGAAATTGAATCCGCTCTGCGAAGAAAAGATTCTCGAAGAATTATTCTTAATGTAGGTTTACATCCAAAACTAGGTAAATATTACAATATGTTTTGCTATAAATGTCGACGACGAATAATTTTTAAAAAAATCAATGAATCTACCACCTCAATTTTTAATAAGTACCGTATCACTCCTCAATTCGTTGAATACTATTCTAAAGATTTAGAGCGTGCGCGAAAAGAGTTTATCAATACCGTTGCTAAAGGAAAAATGATATGCCCTGCTTGTAAGGAAAAAACTAGTAAGAACTTTAAAATTAAGTTGGGAGTATATGAAAGAATCGAAACGATTTCTTCATATAATAAAGCTCAACATCCCAATCACCGTCCTCCTTATATCAATGCGATTCCATTAATCGATATTATTCGCTCAGTTAAAAATGTTAAAAGCAGTACTAGTAAGACCGTTTTAAATGCTTATGAAAAGATGATCTCTCAATTAGGACCCGAATATGAAATTTTAATTGATTTGTCCTTAAACAAAATTAACAACTATGACAAAAAAATTGGTGAAATAATAGAAGCTATGAGAAATGACCAGATTATTTATACTCCTGGCGGAGGGGGAAAGTATGGGTCCATCAAACTTGATTTAGACATTTAAAATCTACTCTAAATGTGATACTATTATCTTTATTAAAACAAGATTAGATATTAAACTCAAAATTACAATTCAAAAGTTCTCCACAAAGAGGACATGTCATCCAATCAAAAACTCGAGCAGAAACCAAAAAGAGGTCCATTTGATCTCGGGGAAATTGATTTCTAAACTTTTTTTTATAATCGCCAGTAGGACAACTAATAATAACTCTAACACTGATTATATTATTATCTGACCCACTAGAAGCCTTATCATTGTTCTTTTCATTAATATCAATTTCCATTACCAATAACCCCTAACATATTTAACATGAAAATCTATTCTTATAAATTTTAGTACTTTTATCTATTTACTTTTCTTCGCACAAATTAAGTAATTTCTTTAACCTAAATATAGATGATATTACATGCATATTACTACGCTATATTATATGGATATAATACTCATATTATAAAACAAATTAGTTTTTAAAACGGATGTTGTGAATGTCGAACGATGAGTTTGATCTAAAGGAAGTAGTAAAATCACGACTATCAATACGATCAAGATTTAATGAAATTGCTCGCAAAAATAAAATAGATAATCAAAATGCAAATTTAGATAGCGATAAATATCTATCCGATTTATTGGAAGTCCTAAAAATTAAATCTATAGTTGTTGGAATTGGAGGAGCGGGTAATAATACAGTTTCGAGAATGCAAGAATTCAAAACGGACTGCGTGGAGACTCTTAATATCAATACTGATGCTCACGACCTTTATTATTCCAATGCTACTAATAAAATATTAATTGGGAAGGAAATATGTAATGGATTGGGCTCAGGTAATGATCCAGAAATCGGAGCATCAGCGGCAGAGGAGGATGTAGAAAGACTAGCCGAAGCTTTGAATGCGGATGTCATATTTTTAACGTACGGATTGGGTGGAGGGACTGGAACTGGAGCAGCTCCGATTATTGCAAGAGAAGCAAAAAAAAATAATGCAACAGTAGTTACATTTTGTTCGATTCCCTTTTCTTCAGAAGGTAGTGAGAGGAGATCACGAGCCCAAAGAGGATTAAAGGGACTCGTGAAAAATACTGACACCCTTATAACTGTTCCGAATGATAATTTATTGAGATTTAATGAAAAACTGCCAGTTTTATCTGGATTTAAAATAATGGATGAAGTCTTAATCAGAAGCATAAAAGAAATTTTAAATTTAATCAATAATTGTGGCTTAATAAATATTGATTATGCTGATGTGAGAAAGGTACTTGAAAAGAACGGTGCATACCCTAGTGGACTCATCGGTATAACAGAATCATTAGGTGACGAGAAAGACTTAATCAATAAAGCGCACCTCGCCTTGAATAATCCTCTATTAGAACCTGATCCTAATAAAATAGATAAATGTATTGTATCCGTTTCCGGGGATCATAAATTATCATTATCAAAGATGGATAAAATAATTTCTACTATATCTAATGAAATTCCGAAGGAAGCTTCATTAAAATTTGGAACTGCATTAAATCCTTCTCTTGGTGCAAAAATAAGAATTATGGCATTGGGAAGAGGACCAATCTCTCCGTATGTGCGTGCTGCAGTAGACAATACTGGATTTCCAGATAGTAAATTACTTTAATTATCTTCTTTTAAAAGAACAGGATACATAAACATAATCCCTATTAATGATGGGAATTACTAATTAATAGGTGATTTGTTTTGAACAAAAAAATGCCCGATAATCTATTAAAAGAAGAAATTAGAGCATTTCTAAATAAAAGAAAAGTGCTAGTCTTATGTACATGTTTAAATAATATTCCCCGTGCTACTCCGATGGATTTTTACATGGAAAATTCCCATGAAAACTATAATATATATGTAGGACTTGCCCCTGGAAGAAAAGTTACTAATATTGAACAAAATCCTATTGTTAGTATTGGCATCTATTCTCCTTTAGATTCTGGAAAAATTCAAGGGATGCAGATTACCACTGAAGGCGTAGATAATCTTATCTTTCTGAGAGAACGAGATGAAGAATTTGAAAAAGCTCAGAAAATAGTACGGGGTAAAAGAAAACTTATTTTGAAAATAATACCAAATAAAATAGAATATTTAGATTATGATTTGGTTAAGCAAGGATATTCTCGTTTTCAATCATTAGACTTGGAAGATTTATGAAATTATCGTGGATTACCGCAAGAAGGACAAAATTTAGCTCCGGCTGGTATCTCACTACCACAATTGCTACAGAATGTACCTTTTTCTAATTGTGCTAGTTCAGCTTTATTATCATACGGTTCTTTAGCCATAGGGGTAGTTTCCGTAGCAATAGGATCTCTTACTACTAAATAAATAATACAACCTATACACCCTGCTAATAAAGTGATTGCAAGCCACATTGTTGGGTCCATATTTCTCTTTTTAGCATCATTATAGACCCAAACTGCAATTGCTATTTGAATTACACATGAAGCAATAATAACTACAATAAGGATCCCGAGAATTGCTCCAAGAGCTCCAAATGGATCGTAATATGGGAAAGTCATTTAATATCACTCCTTTTTGATTATGGATTAACTAATAATACTAATCTACTTTTATTTTATTTAAACCTATTGTTCTCATGGAAAAAATCAATTTTAATCAAAGTTATACATGAAGTTTAAACTTGTATCAAATATAATGCGAAAAATTTTAGGAGATAATAAATTTTTCTAATTATTGGAACAATTAAATACACAACTAGAGTTAATGATTAAATTGCCCTTAAATGAAGAATTAAAAGATCTAAAAGATCTTCAAAGTGATAAAAAAATTAAAAAAGCGTTTAAGGAGATAGCTTCAAAAAACCCTGATAAATATTTTCCTACTCAAGAATTAAGGAAATTAGGGTATATGAGAAAACAATGTGAGCATTGTGGTACTTATTTTTGGACTCAACTTAAAGAAAGAACTGTTTGTGGTGATCCGGTATGCTCTGGGGGTTTTCAAATAATTGAAAAGAACCCTGCTAAGGTAAAACTGTCCTATATCGGAGTATGGGAGAAAATAGTTGAAATATTGGAACCCAGAGGGTATGTTCCCATAAATCGTTATCCATGCGTTGCGAGATGGAATCCCACGTCAGAATTCACTATTGCATCAATATCTGCTTTTCAACCATATGTTATTACCGGAGAAGTTGAACCCCCAGCAAAAAAACTGATTATTCCTCAATTCTGTTTAAGATTCAATGATATTGAAAATGTAGGCTTAACTGGTGCTCATTTATGTGGTTTCACCATGATCGGACAGCATTTTTTTGGTTCACCAGAGGAATGGGATCAAGGGCAGTTGTTTAAAGATATTCATGATTTTATTCATATAGGTGTTGGTTTACCAAAAGAAGAGATTACCATCCATGAGGATAGTTGGGCTGGTGGAGGGTCATTTGGATGTAGCCTTGAATTTTTTAGTAGAGGAATAGAATTATTCAATCAAGTCTATACTATGTACGAACAAACTAGTGAGGGCCCTAAGGAACTTAGTCTAAAAGTACTTGACATGGGAATGGGCCAAGAACGAGTTGCTTGGTTCTCACAAGGAACTCCAAATATCTATGAAGCGACATTTCCTTATGTAATCTCAAAATTAAGGGAAATTACTCAAATTAAATTAGATTTAGAACTCTACAATGATTTTTCAAAATATTCTGCTTACTTAAATTATGACGAAGTCGAGAATATGGACGTTGCCTGGCAAAAAGTAGCAGATAAATTAAATTTTCAAGTATCAGATTTAAAATCAAAGATCTTACCTATGACTGCACTCTATTCAATCGCAGAACATACAAGAACGCTATTATTTGCTATAAATGATGGAAAATTGCCTTCTAATATGGGAGGTGGTTATAATTTACGAGTCATTTTTCGTCGTGCAATCTCTTTTATCGATCACTTTCAATGGGATATTGATCTTGCGCAAGTATGTCGATGGCATGCAGAAGAATTACATGGGCTCTTCCCAGAATTATCCGAACATCTGGGTGAAATTCAAGAAATTTTAGAGGTGGAAAAAGAGAAATACTATGAAAATAAAAAGAAGGCCGGTAAAATTCTGGAAAAAAGAATCAAAGATGGAGACATTTCCGTTGAAACTCTTATTGAATTATATGATTCCAGAGGAATAAGTCCTGACCTGGTCAAAGAAACAGCAAAAAAACTTGGAATTTCAATTAAAATTCCTGAGAATTTTTATAATCTAGTTGTAGAAAAGCATGAGATGAAGGAAAAAGAACAAGAGATTACAAAGGAAGTTGAACTTGACTTAAAAAATGTACCTGAAACTAAAGCTCTTTACTATTACGATTACACAATTACATCTAATAAAGCAAAGGTGTTGAAAATCATCGATAATAATGCAATATTAGATCAAACAGTTGCATATCCAACTTCAGGGGGTCAATTGCATGATATTGGCAATATTGATGACCAACCATTTCAAAATGTCTATAAACAAGGAAATCACATTGTTCATGTATTAGACGAATCACCACAGTTTAATGAAGGAGATGAAGTTACAGTCGAAGTGGATAAAAGTTGGCGCTATCAACTCTCTCAACATCATACTGCTACTCATATTGTCAATGCCGCTGCGAGAGAAATTTTGGGTGATCATATCAATCAAGCGGGGGCAAAAAAAACTCTTAAAAATTCTCATTTAGATATAACACATTATGCTCAAATACCTGCTGATGAGCTTAAGCAAATTGAAGATATTTCCAACAAAATAGTGGAAAAAGGCATAGACTTGAATCTATCTTTTATTCCCCGTTCTGAGGCCGAAAAAAAATATGGGATGAGAATTTATCAGGGAGGAGCGGTTCCAGGCAAAATGATTCGAATAGTAGAAATCCCTGGAATTGATGTGGAAGCTTGTGGAGGTACTCATCTGAATAATACTGCAGAAACAGGTAAGATTAAAATAACCAAATCGCGGAAAATTCAAGATGGGATTATTCGTTTAACTTTTACCGCTGGAGAAGCTACAAAAAGATATGAAGAAAAACAAGAAAAAATATTGAAGCATTTAGAAGAGAAATTCGGAGTGAATAGAGAATTTGTTGTAGGGCGCATAAACGAATTAATTAATAAGTGGAAAAAGTTAAATAAAGCACTTGAACAGCTCAAATTCGGAAAGGTTAAGAATAGTGACCTCCAATTAACTTCTAAAGAAAAATTTACTGGAGATATTTTATCGGAATTAGCTATAGTTTTAAAGACAAAAAAGGAGGATAAAATTCCGAAAGAGAATATTCCTTTCCGAATAGAAAAATTTTTCTCAGAATGGGAAGAGGCAAAGAAAAAGTTAAAAGAATTACAGAATATCTTTAGTAAAGAATATATTGATAATATTATTAATAATGCGGAAAAATTCAGTAGTTTTAATCTAATTCTTAAACATTTTGATAACATTTCTCAGAAAGATCTAAATACTTTAGGTAAAAATATTATGAAGTATTCAGAAGATATAATAGCTATATTTATTAGCACCATTAAAAATGGAATAATTTTGCTTGGGATGATGGGAAAACAACCTTCCAATAAACTTAACCTTAATATGGGTTCATTTATAAAAGAATTTTCAGAACGTTTTAATGGTAAAGGGGGAGGATCTATTGATTATGGTCAAGCATTAATTAAAGACTGTAAAAATAAAGGATCTGAATTGCTTCATATGATTCGAGAGGATTTAGAAAAATTAATATAAAAATTAAACACGAGATATATAGTTAATTTATTTATTCTAATAAACTGATTATATTCCTCCAAAATCCGCTCGAATCACCTATATATATCTCTATAGTTTTTATATAATATGGCGAAATTGCTTAAAAAATTTCGAATAAATACTTTAATTAATAAGAGAAATGAGAGATATGTATGAAAATTATCTATAAAAAATTTTTATGTTCTAAATGCGGCCAAGAGTGTTGGTTAAAAATAAATGGAATTTGTGTTAATTGTAGAGATAAGCTAATTTTAGATAAAATCGCACAGAATCGAAAAATCAATAACTATGTCAATGTTGAAACCGTCTTTTAAAACTACTTTTATTCCATGAATAATAATTTTAGGATTATATAAAAAGCCATATTCAGTCTTTAATATAATTTAAAATTTAATATACATTAGAACACATTAGGTTAAAATAAAATAATGAATATGGTATTGATAGCATGGTAGAAATAATACAGATTAGTGATTTACATTATGGAAGTGAATTTGTTGCGGAATATTTGGAAAATATCATTGACTATATAAAGGAAGCTAATCCAGATGTTGTAATATGCACGGGAGACGTTGTTCATAAAGGAAGAGTGGTGCAGTATGAGAATATTCTTCCTTATTTTAACAGAATCAAAGCAATAACGCGATTAATGGTGATTCCAGGTAATCATTGCGCTAAGAATTCGGGCCTCATTTTTTTTGAAAGATTAATTGGTCCAAGAAGATCTAAGATGGTTATTGAAGAGAAAGATACAATTATTGTTGGTCTATGCTCAGCAAGAGACGATATGAGTGAAGGAATGATAGGAGATGAACAATTAGATTGGATGGGAAGATGTTTTAATAAAAATTTAGAAAACCGAATTATCGCACTACATCATCATCTGATTCCTGTTCCATTATCGGGACAAAAATTTACCACTGTTCGCGATGCCGGTGAAATAATTGAATTCACTCAATTATTTGAAATTGATTTAGTATTAATGGGTCATCGCCATGTACCCCATGCTCATGTAATTGGACCCACTACTTATCTCTATTGTGGGACATCATCCTCCAGAAAAGTACGAGCTGATGACGTCCCTAGTTTTAATCATATTTTCTTGGATAAAGGCGATTTAGAAGTATATATGGTTCATTCTAATAATTTGGAAAAGCATTTATTATTAGAACGTAAAGATAATCGTACTAAATTTGTCCGACCTAGAAGAACACGTATCGAACATTTGCTCAGCTCAGCAGTATGGGATGAGTAAAAAAAATCAAAAATCATTACTTATTATTAAAGAATCTTTTATAACAATCACAGCAAGGTATACCAATTTTCAAGTTTCTTCTCCTCTTTAAAGATAAATGTTGAGAAACTTCAATTGCGTTATATAATTGGTCTCTTAATATTATCAACTTAGGGTCACTACTAATATATATATTTTTTAAAGATTCGTAATGGTTCTCATTATTGCATATTGGGCATACCGAAAAATATCGTAAAAATTCTTTAAATTCTTCAGAAACAAAATCTTTTTGCGTAAAAAGAGAAAAATTCTCAAGAGGATAATTCGGATCTATTGATTCAACGATAGATTTAAAAATCTCTATTTTATTGCTATTATCATCATATATTGAATTAAAAAAAACATTGTTTATTTCATGATCTATGGCGTAATTATTTATTTCTTCTTCACTCACTTCTTGTGGTTCTAAATCATACTTTGTTCCTATTAAAATTATCGGGATGGATCCTGCATTCTGTTTAAATAGAGTTATCCAATTATCTAATTCTAAGAAGGAATTACGGTTAGTCAAATCGATACATAATAAACCAGCGCATGCACCGCGACAGAAATAAGGAAATAAAAAATGAAATCTTTCACGCTCTTCTAGATCCCATACAATAAACTTATAATTATCAATACCATTTGCATAACACTCAATAGGTTTAAAGGATACTCCAATTGGACTTTCATTTTGAGTGTCTCCATCTATGAAAGATGTTTTACCTGAATTTTGGGCGCCACCTAATATTACTTTGAGCTTATATGACTTTGGAATGATTTATTCCCTCCATTCAGAACAAATTTTGATAATTTTGACAAATTCAAAATTATAAAAAAGAATTTGCTATAAAAAGTTTTATGATTCTTTTATCTCAAATAAATTTCCAAAACTGTCTTTTAAAAATAAATAATAACCACTATCCTTATCTCTGGGAACTTTAATTGTTTTATATCCCATAGCTTCTGCTTTCTCTAATAATTTTATTCCATCCTCTACAACAATACAAGAATGAGTGAACCTATCTTTTACTTGTTCTTTCTTATTAGTAACAATAACCTCCACGGAAAACTCTTCTTTTCCATATCTAATGAAGTTATGTGCATCGTCCACATTAAAAAATTTCTTCATTTTATCGTTGGATACCATAAAGTTTCTGATTTTTTCCACTCCCAATAAATCGATGAAAAACCTATCACTTTCTCGTTCTGAATTTGAAGCAAGAGCTATATGTTCTATTTTCAACAACTACTCACCTAAATAAATGTAAATATCATAAGATCTAAATGCTTAATATTAATTATCAGAATGAATTGGTCTAAAAAATATCTTTGATATCGATATTATTAATCCCCTATTTTTTCGAATTGAAATCCTAATGAAACTTTAAAAATCTTTAGATTTTAATAAATATTAATTTATACAGTTAAATTAGAAAAAGCGTTAGGCATTACTAGATGACTGAGCTTAGTGAAAAAGAATTTATAGCAAAGTTGTATGAAGTAGTATATAAACTCTCAGGGATTTCAAAAACTCAATCTTATAGGTTCAAAAGAGAATGGGACGCTTATCTCAATGAATTCGAGCCAAATCCTCATATATTAAGACAATTTTCTGTAGAGAAAGACCGATTTCTAAATGATGTTAGTTATAGGATAGAAATTCTGGACACAGTAAGACTCTCTTTCGATGATGGATTTCATTCGATCAAATCTTTACTCTCTACACTTTATAAATCTTATCTCAATGATTCCTCAAAATTTAAGAAGGATTTTTCAGAGATAGATCAATTACAACTCAAATATTTTATTGCGAAAGAAATTTTAGGAAATCTTTTCCAGTATAATCAAATGGATCACGAATCTGTACCTTTAAAATATAACATTTTGGCGAGAACATATTTCATGATCAAAAATAATGGACTAACCACAAAAACAATTAAAGAGAATCTAAATAAAATTTTTATTGATATAAAGTTAACCGAATTACGAAAATATCTTAATGAAATAATTCAAGATGGATTTCTCAAAAAAAAAAAGGAAGGTAGGGCTTATGTTTATAATTTAGCCAAAGAAATTGAATTGTCTGAAGAGGGTAAAAAGAAATTTAATCAAATTTTACGTCCTCTTGTAGATTGGCCTACCTTATTTTGGAGAAGTTATTATAATATAAGAGAAATTAATGTTTCCATTATAAAAGGAGCGAAAGATCCTCAATTGTTAAACAATATTTTATCTAAAGCAGCGACTCAAGGTTATTTGGCTTGTCATTATGTTTTTGAGAATTTAAAAAAATATTATGAAGAACATCAATAAGCAATTTCAGATTTAAAATCTTTACTCTTTTTGATGGGAATGTCAAAATCTTCTAAAAGTGAAAACAAATGGTTTTTATCGGCTGAATTTGTACCTTTCCAGTCGATTATGAAGTAATCAATCCTTTCAGTAGTATTTTGTATCATCTGGGCTATAAGCTTATTGTTAAGATTTTGAATATAGTATTTCGGGCATATAAAAGATAATGCGATGTCTGAAAGTCCCATAATTTTATTAAAATTCGGGGCATAATGCGTTCCACCGAAACCTAATCCCACTTTTATATCTTCTTCTAATTGATAAGAAAGATATTTAAAGATGGTATCAATTATAGCATCTCCAACTAGTTTACCTGCCTTACTCAAAGTCCATTCATTTTTACTACTTCCCAATTCCATGTATACTAAAGGAATATCTAAGTTCGTCGGACCGTGGTGAGTCACTTCCATATCGAAGTTAAATTTAGTTATATTTTCTTTTTGTAAATGATCCTCCAAGCAATAAAAGCCTGCTTTTTGTAACAAGGCACTTGTTTTAGATAATTCATAAGGGCCTCCACCAAAAGTCACATCATCACTCCAATTGCCTGTTGTGTGTATTAATATCGCTGGTCTTGCTGTTTTCGAGGTATGTCGACTTGCAAAAATAATGGCATTTGGATTAATTTTTGTTTGCCTCAATTTTAAATCATTTAAAAAAATTAAACGTTCATTTGTCAGTCCTAAATATATATGATTTTTGTTTAAAAGACTATTAAAAGCATTATTTTCTGTAAAACCTTCGAGTTGATATATGTGATTTTCATGCCATACTTTTTCTGATTTTCTAAAAGAATATAAGGTAGAATTTAATATATTATTTCGAATGTTCATTGAAGCCTTATCTTGTCTGGAAGTAATTATCAGAAAGTCCATTCACATCAACTATCTACATCAAATGTTTATATCAATACAATAAATTGTAATTCTACTTAAAAATTGAAACCTTTACCATAAAACTTTTATAAATTTCTTCAATCTTGTGAATAATAATGATAGAGAATTTTTTAATTGTAGCGATAGTATCTTTAGTTTTTGGCATCTTTTTCTTTATCGCAGATTTTTATGAACATCAACATCCAAAACTCCATATATCGCTTATCGCGGGGATTTCCTTGTCGTATTTCTTTCTTGTTCTACTTCCAGAGGTCGCTATAGGAATTCCTGTCATTCCTTTTGAAATTGTGATTTTTGAGTATCTTTTTGTAGTGGTGGGATTTTCTTTTGTCCATGTCACTGAAAAACTAATTCTACAGAAAGTTGAAGTAAACTCTCAGAGAAGAATGCGTAAGTTACTTCAAAAGGAAAAGACTTTAGAAGAAGTTGAGAAGGGAATTGAAAAAGTTTTAACTAAAGAGCTAACTCGGGAAAGTTTAGATGAATCAGCCGTAAGGGACATAGCTCAAACGATTACCAGCTTAAATCAACAAGAAGAGGAAATGTTAAATGAAATAAATCGCTATAAAATAAAAATTCAAAACCGTATCAGTGAAGATTTATCACATTTGCGTTTTTTTACAAATTTCACGTATCATTTTTTAATTGGAATAATTTTAGCAGGTTTGCTTTCGATTGAATTCGTATCAGGTATACTCTTTTTTGTATTTGCATGGTCAAGAGCAATTATAACTCATAGATCTGAAGGGCATATCATTTTCACCGATCTAGAAATTTATGAAAAAACAGATATAAGCGATAATAAGATAAAAAAATACTTACTTTCTAGTGCTGCGATATTAGGTATTCTTGTTATGCTGATTCTTGAACTTATATTCCAATTTAATGTTTTAGATTTAGAACTTTTTTATATACTTTACTCATTTATTTCTGGAGTTATTCTCTATACTATTGTACGCGAAGTTATTCCAGAAAAGGAAAAAGGAAAACCGCTTTATTTTATATTAGGATTTGTTGGTTTCACGATAATAATTTTAATTCTTGAAATTCTTACAAGTTTTGTAAATTTGTTATAAATTTCTATCAAAGCAAATATAATATCATAACTTATATTACTAAACAAAATTTAGATAAATAATTTATAAAACAAAAGAACTTAATCGTAACTATTCATATTTGTTAATATTAAACACAACTAAATTTTATATTCATAGAAACAAAATTTATATTAAAATAGCGTCTCTAGGTACAAAGATATGATAAAGAAAACTTTTAAAGAAATATTAGGAATTGATGATGACGATTATAAAATCATCGAGATGATTGAGCGAGATCCGGATATTACTCATAGTCAAATTGCAACCGAAATTGAAAAATCTCAACCCGCAGTAGGCGCTCGAATAATCAAGTTGGAGCGTAAGAATTTATTAACTAAACAAGTGGGATTTAATATAAAGAAAGTTGATATAAAAACAGCTATCGTATTTATATCAACAAAAGACGTCGATAGTATTGTAAATAAACTTGATAAATGTCCATTCATTAATCATGCATTTAAAATATCTGGAGAATTCAATCTTCTATGCTTTATAGCTGCTTCAGATCTACAAACTATTGAAAAGTTGGTAGATATCTGCTTTAGAAAAGACCCACATGTTACAAACGTGAAAACTAATATTATTATTGACTCTATTCATGACTTTGTTGTTCCTATAGATTTTCAAATCGAAAAATTTAACCTTCATTCTACCAACTGTGGACCCGATTGTGAACTAAATGTTAATATTCCAAAATATCAATTTGAGAAAATAGAAGAGAAAGACTAATCATTGTTTTTCTTTCAAAGAAAAATCACATAAAATGTGATTGTTCTACCTTTGCTTGCAAAGCACCCAATTTATACTTGCAGTTCTCTCCACAGCCTTCTTCTAAGGTAGGGTTATGTTCCTCGGAATCAAAATCAATAGGAAGTATAAAATCCTTAGCTATTTGAGTTACGATTTCCATTGAAACTGATTGGACACTAGGATTATTTCTAAAATGATAATTTACAATATTATCTAACTTCTCAAGCTTTGAGCTTGCAAGAAGAATACAAATGTTATGGTCGCCACTTAAACGAAAAGCGTTTAACATAAAAGGACAATATTTAGCCATATCGATAATTTCATCAGGATATTTTGTCTTTAACTCCACAGTAGCTAAAAATAAGTCTACTTTCTTAAAATTAATACCGGGTTGAAATTGGAGAATCCCTTCTTTTTCTAATTTCTTAATTCTCATACCAACAGTTGGTTGGCTTCTGTCTATCCTTTCAGCAATTTGAGTATGTGTAAGATTAGGATCCTCTTGAACTAAACTAATAATTTTCTTATCAATATCATCTAGTTTTAATTTTTGAGATATCATTATTATAACGGAGATTTTTTATTTTCCTATATTAGCTTAATTAATTTTGAAATTTATATTTTATAAGTTTTTTAGAAAAATACTGCTCATCATAATTGATTTTCAATCAATCATAATAGCTCTAAACTTGCACGCAGTTGTACATATATGACATTTTACACACTTATCTTCGCGTTTTTTGATAATTGTGCACTTTGGTTCAGTATCTTTATTAATAACATCATAAATTCCTCTAAAACAAGCATCCTCACAATAAAAATGAGTACATCTTTTACACTTATCTGTATCGATATGATGGAATTTATAACTTTGAACATGATGATGCTTATTCATCAAGACTTTAAAAATTGAATTGCTTTTATGTGTATAGATTATAATATATATACTAAGATGTGATTCAACTTAGTTTTGATGGTGAGACGATTTTTTTTGAAGATATAATCCCCTTAGTCGAATTTTAAAAATATTAATTTCAAAATTTATAAAATAAAATAAAATCCATACTTTAGTTTTTTTTCAAATAATAACAGTGTAAGAATTCTTACAAATCATTAAACAAACTTTTAAAAAACTAATTTTAGTGATACTAATTGTTATAAAACCAAATAATTAAAAAAGGTGAATAAACGTGTCTGAAGGTAAAGAAAAATATGTAGTCTCTCCAGATATTTGTGCTTGGGCCGATGATGAGCAAGATAAATACCATATAGAAATAACGATGCCTGGAGTAGAAAAGGATACAATAATTCTAAAGATGCATGAAGATTCTTTCTTTATAAAGGGTGAAACCGATAATACGGTCTACGTTGGCTCATATGCAATATGTTGTCCGGTTTCTGCAGATAAATCTAAAGCTATATACAAAAATGGTATATTGAAGGTTGATGTACCTTTTAAGGATCGGATGGAAGGGGCTATAGACGTTCCAATCGAATAAAAACTTTTTTTTAATTATAATTATTATCTGTTTAGATTGGTATAATTCCAATATGTCCATTTGGATTCCCTAATCCAAATGAATAGAATGTCATGAACGCTACTGTACTCATTCCAATAAAACCCTGTTCATCTCTACATATTGTAGGTGAATCTTTTAAAATAGTAAGTAACTCATCATTATTTATTTTATTATCATTATAGGCAAGATTTAGTAAATTTTCAGCATAGACCTGTCTATCCTTGGAATATTGTGGATCCACCAAATAATTTTGCCAATTAGGATTTGTATAGGTGTTAGAATGGACCACAGTTGAATTAGGATAAATTAATGTTTGATTCTCAGGTAATGACTCAACAGTTAATAAAGAAGTCGTATTTGCAATTATGAAATTTCTACTATATGCACTTTTATTTTCTGGAAACATATTTTTATATATATCTTCTATATTATACATATTTTCAAGTCCTTCTCTTATTAAAACGAACGTGGGGGTCATGATGGGAGCTACTAATCTTGTTTGAACTAAATTTGTTATGATAGTCACCCCATACTCATTTTTGCCCATGGGCAGTGCCAAGCATCCACCAATTCTATATGTAAAAATATATGGATTATCACCTACCTTATGGAGAATGAATGATTGTACCCAAGAAAATGGTTTAACTAAATCCATATTCTGACCAACAATTATAGTTGAGTCGTTATTTTTTGAGCCAAAGGTCGTACATCCTAACGTGAAATCTATTGATTCTGAGAGCGGATTAATTTGGCCATATAAAATTTCAAAAATTACATTTTGAACTAATATATCTGTAAAACTTATCGGGAATCCACTACCTGCTGTAGCACCATCACTAATACCTTGCATTTCTTCAATGTATTTCTGTGGGATATATGGTAGATACTGTTCAGATATACTAATCATTTCGGAATAGGATAATCCAAAAGAACTCTCAGAAATGGAAAGTAAAAATCTCATTTTAAATATTTCAGAGGATAAATGGAATCCTGTATGATAACCTAAGTCATAATTGTTTTCAGCATTAATTTGAAGATATTTTTGTCCATTTGAGTAAATCCACTTCGATTCACCAGATATACCTAAGTTTAAATAGGCAATACGATGACTGATATTGAAACAGAATAAAGCTAAGGAGCTACATAAACATAAAATTATTCCAAGTCCAAATATAGTATTTAATGTTCGATGTTTCTTATTAAATTTTATTCTCTTCCAAAATAATTTTCCCCTTTTTTTAAAATATTTTAAATATAACAAATAGATGAGAAAGTAACTGCTCGTGGTTAGAATAAGAGTTAGAATGTTGCTAAGCCAAGACAATGATTATTCTTCTCCATTCTATTAAAAATTTCTGAGTACCATTTTATTTTAATAGAATAATTTAAACTCCATGATATCAAAGAGCTAAAAACTTTTTCAATATTTAGCAGGGGTCTATTATAACAAATTATCACGATTCATGTTGATATATTGTTTTCTCAGAATCTTCAACTCTTTCTTGAGTCTCTTTTTTTGGATCTCAACTATAAAAGACTTAAATTTATACTGCTGTAAAAACCTCAACTCAGACACTTTCGCTTTTATTTCATTTTTCAAGTTATTTATATCCTGAAACACAGGAACTTGAGTTTTTATTGTACTCCTTATATTCCATCCAAATTCCAGCCTATCTTGTTTAATAAGAAAATATCTTAAACCAAGTATGAAAGAAATTGGAAAGGATACCAAAAAAATACTAACAAATAGCGACACAGTGAAAGGTAATGATCTTTGTAATAGAATTATCAATAAAAAAATCAAAATAATCCAAATTACAGCTATTATTATATAATAACCGAAATATTTTCGATAATTTTTTCTAATCATATCCTATAATTACATAGATCAAATACAAAATAGAATATAAAAAAGAATTTACATAAAAGCAAAAAATGCTTTAAATCTAATATTCAATATTCATTTCTTTTACATAATCAAAAGCAGAATAGGCTGCAATAACACCCTCTGCCACCCCTGTTATTGCTTGCTTGAACGGTGCGTCAGCAACATCTCCCGCAGCAAATAATCCTGGAATATTGGTTTCAGATTTTCGATTAATTTTGATCTCGTCTTTTTCATTAAGTCCTACTCCAATACGTTTTGCAATCTGAGAGTTGGGAATCGAGCCAATTTCAATGAAAACGCCATCAATCTCTAATTTTTTTCCATTATCGAAAACTATTGATTTTACTTTTCCTTCTCCGATAATTTCAACTACATTTGTTTTGTATATTATTTCTATTTTGTCGTTTTCGAGAACTCTCTTTTTATTTATTGGTTCTGCTCGTATTTCCTCGCCTCGATATATCATATAAACCTTGCTTGTATTTTGGGCTAGGAATAGTGCTTCCTTTGCAGCAGAATCACTTCCCCCGATAACACAGACCACCTTATCTTTATAAAAAGGACCGTCACAAGTTGCACAGTAAGAAACACCTCTTCCTGCAAATTCCTCTTCTCCTGATATACCCAGCTTTCTTCGAATTGATCCGGTCGCTATACATACAGAATAAGCCTTAAAGTTTTGGAAAAAAGAGTGTAATTCAAAGTAGTCATCTAATTTTTCAATAGACTTAATCTCATCGGAGATATAAGGAATATTGAGGGAATTCATATGTTCTTTAAACATTTCCATTAATCCTTGGCCACTAATTGAGGAAATAGCAGGATAATTCTCTACGACATGAGTTGTTGCAATTAAACCTCCATAAGTTTTCCCAATTATCAACACATCCATTGCAAAGCGTTTCGCATATATCGCACATCCGATTGCAGTAGGACCTCCTCCTAAAACTATAAGGTCATAAACCTTCTCTAAATCAATTCCTTCCATATCAATATTTAGCATATTTCAACCTCATAATTCAAACTTTATGTACCATTACTTAAAATTTGCTCCAATAATTCATAGGGACTAATTAAACCTATAATAGGGCTCCCATCATTAATCACCATATAGGGAACCGTTTCAATATTATATTGATTTCCAATATCTGGATTTTCGCATATATCAATAATTTCTGCTTTAATTTTTCCCGAGGTTCCCAAGGCAAACTGGGACACAAGGGTTATCAATTCAGGGCAATAAGCACACGATTTAGATACCATCACTTTAATTTTTGAAAATTTAATATTCCTCACATTTTCTCTAAGGACTGGTTCATAATAGTTTTTCTCACCAGAGAGTAATTGAAGTGCTTGGATAAACGGTCTAAGTTCGCTGCCTTGCGGTACTGATAAATAACGAATAAGCTCTTTTCCTTCAGCATCAGTAAATAATATTGTAGGTAACCTTTCTATTTGATATTTTTCAACTAAATCATTCTTATTATGAATAGATAATATCTCAAATTGTAACTTATCATTGGAAATCTCTTCAATCTTTTTTAGTCTCGATATAATTTCACTTGTTTGTGATTGATTTTTCTCGTTAATAAACACTTTAACTGTAATTGGATGCAATATTTTACTCATTTCTTCCTTTAACATTTTTTCAATAATATATGACGCGGGCAAAATTATCACATCTCTCCTTTTTCAAGAACTATATATTTAAAATTAATATTGTACCCTTTTATTACTCCCAATTAACTCTCTTATTATCTCATTCGGACCTACCATACCTGCTAAAGTTTTTTTATCATTTATGATAGTATATGGAACTCCTGAAGCGTCATAATATTGACCGATATCCGGATTTGCTAAAATATCGATAATAATCGTCCGAATTTTTCCCTCAGCTGCAAGAGCAAATTGATTACTTATAGAAACAACTTGAGGACAATATGGACATGAGTTAGTAATCATGACTTTGATTATGGCTGGTGAAATTCTGTTAAGATTCTGTTTTATTGCAGCTTCATAATAATTAGGAGCCCCTGCGAATGTAAATATTGCTTGAATAAATGGTTGAATTTCTCCACCCTGAGGAGCTGCTAAATATCTAATTAGTTCATTTCCATGATTATCGATAAATAATATTGTTGGGACTCTTTGAATGTCATATCTCTTCGCAAATTCTGGATTCTCATCAATACTAAGCTCTTCAATAGTAAGTAAACCATTAGAATTTTCTTCATAGATTCTCAATAATGACATAAATTGTCCACAATCCATGCAAGCTCTTACTTTTGTACCATCTGGCTTAGCACTTTGAGATGTGAATACTTTTAGCTTTACAAGTTTAGTTAATTTTGCCATTTCTTTTTTAATTATTTCTCGATATTTATCATCCTGAGACAATTTTCAAATCACCTCATCGAATTAAGCATACATTCCCCCAAAATCTCTTTCTCCTTTTGTAAGTTTATCTAATAAATCCTGGGGCGAAAACATGCCATAAATATGATCTTTCTCGTTTATAACAGTATGGGGTACTCCTTGAACTTGATACTTCATTGCGATATCTGGATTTAAATTAACATCAATAACTTCAGCTGTTATCTTCCCTTTAGAAACTATTGCGAATAATGTTAACACCGGTACTGTTACAGGACAATAAGGACATGTGGGTGTAATAAATATCTTCATATTTGACTTTTCAATTTTTTTCAAATGCGTAAGTATCTGATCGGCATAAAATGGCCTAACCCCAGAAAAATATTGTATGCTATTTAAAAAGGGTACAAACTCCGATCCCGTAGGATGAGCGGAATATCGGATAATCTCTTTTCCACTATCATCCACGAATAGAATTGCGGGAATTCTGATAACATTATATTTTCTTGCTTCTTCACTATGTTCTTCTATTGATAATTCCTCAATAGTTAATTTCCCATTCGATAAATCCTCCAATGATTTCAGCAATTCATGAGTTCCCTCACAAGACATACACAATCTTGACTTAGATCCATCTTCTTGCGTTTTAAAATCAGTAAATAATTTAAGAACTACTTTATTCTTTAGCTTGCTCATTTCTCTTTTAACATTGTTCAATTCATTTTCTGAAAATAGCATAATAACACCCAAATCTGGTTAATCTAAGTTCAATATGGCTATGAACTTTTAAAATATTTATTCGTTTAAATTATAAAATTAATGTTGAAACCTTGATTTTTACATAATTAGTTTTTAAAAGTAGATTTTCAAACTACAAATTTAGAATTATAATAATAAATCGCACATATCCTTAACTTTAAAGGGAATTCTTTGCTTTCGACCATAAGCTCTCAAGACCCAGAAAGCATCTGGACAATAACTTGTAATGAAATTATTTTCACCCTCTAAATTTTTTACGTATCCGCCCTCTTCAGTAAAATCTTTCATTCTTTTCATCGCGATAGCCTCTGATATATCCACTCGTAATTGATGTCCTACACCAAATCCACAACAATCTCTCGGAACTTCATTCAATACATTATATCCACTTTCACTAAATAAATGTTCAAGATCATCGGCTATTCCCGGAATTTCTCCATTTTTTAAGGGGCATGCATGTTGAATGATAAGATTCCCCCTCTTTTTAGGATAAACTGGCTTTAAATAATCTGTAAAGTAATTTACTCTAATTCCATGGTCACTATAATGTTTTTTAAACACCATATAACAACTAGGGCACACAGTTATGATTCTATTAAATCCTTTGGACTTAAATAATTGAAGATTTTCTTTTACAATTTTATTATAAAAACTTATCTCACCCATACATAGGATCGGATATCCGCAGCAAATCTCCTCCTCTAAGGTGCAAAAATCAACCTCTTCTTTTAATAAATATCTAATTATATTTTCGGCATATTTTGGTGTCTTGACAGTAGTAAAACACCCTAAATAAAGTAAAGTACTACTTTCTGAAGGAATACCCTCAATAGGTTTCACACGACTTTTATTATGAATAAAAGGGCTTTTAAATTTCTCAAAATTAGAAATAATCTGATTTAAACCTTCAATCTGATACCCATTTTTTAGAAATTTTTCTTTTAATAAAAATCTCTCCTCAGAAGTGCCACATGCATTACAGTGGATACAATTGAATATCCTGTAATAATCATGTTCTTTAAAATTGTAATTTTCTTTCGATAATAACTCAAGGACCTCTTCATTCGATAGAAAATGCTCAGGGTCAATCTCTCGACAAGGACAAATATAATCTTCACTCATGGTTCAAAAACTAAAGAAGTAGTTCAAATAGATCCCTAATTTCTGGTTTAATCTTGCATTTCTTACCAAATCTATATAAAATCCACCAACAAGAGGGACAATAAGTTGTTACATAATCGGTTCCGGTATTATCGAAATCTCCCATTCTCTTTCTAGCAATTGCTTCAATAATATCTGTTCGATTCAACCAACCTGTTCCTCCTCCACAACACCAATGAGGCACATTTTTTACGTCATACCCACTTTTCTCAAGTATGCCTTCAACAAATTTATCAACTCCCTCCCTTCCGCGGTTCTTTAACTGACATAAGTGTTGAATAGCAATAGATCCTTCTTTTTTTTCTTTTGAAGGTTTCAAATAATCACTGATATAGTCGATCTTAATGTCAGTTTTCATTTCTGGTTTATAATATTCGTTAAACAAAAAATAGCATGCAGGGCATAAGCAAATTATCTTTTTATATTTTTCAAAAATTTCAATGTTTTCTTGTTTACATACGTTAAATTCCTTAGTTAAGCCCGATGAAATTAGATGCCAACCACAACAGATTTCATTCTCAAGAGTAGTAAAATCGATATTTTGCTTCAAAAGATATTGCAATGCATGTTCAGTATATCTTGGAATCCTTATCGTTGATAGGCAACCCATAAAGAAAAGAGTATCAGATTCTTTCGGAATAGTTTCTGGCTTTTTAATGCGCATCTCGTTAGTAGGATAGGGAGAACGAAACTTTTCAAAACATTCCAACATTGCATTATATTCATCAAAAATATTTCCATCATTCAAGAATTTTTCTTTTAATTCCATTCGTTCGATTTCTGTGTCACATTCACCACAATGCACGCAGTTATAAAGCTTCAAATAATCCTCTTGCTGAAAACTATACTCGTCTTTGTTTTTTATTAATTCTTTTACTTCATCATCGCTAAGGAAATTCTCAGGATCCACCTCATCGGTAGGAAAGTTTCTTCGTCCTTTAATTCGCTGCTTTATTTAAATCACCTAAAAAAGTTGGAATAGTAATGATAATAAATTGAAAATAAAATATAAAAAAAATTGTTTTTAATCCTTTTTTATCTTAACGTCAGTTCTTTGTATTCCGACTTCCCGATTAGTTGGAAGGGCAGTACCACAATGGTCTCGTTTAGCTTCATTTTCCTTTAATGCTTTTTCTAATTCCTCTTCTAACTCATCATCAGTGATTTCATTTTCTGGCATATAAATAGTATTGAAAATGGATATTTATCTGTATAGATTATATTCTATAAAGATGCCTTGCTAAGGAAGATTTAAAATGATTTTTATAAGAAGACATAAAATAATTAAGAAATATAAAAAAAAGTTATATTATTTTTTATTTAGAATATTTCAGAGTTGTATGATATCCAAAATACACCTTTGTGATCAAATCAAGCACAAGGTAAAATAACGCCGTCCAAAATGCATCAATTAGCATTAATCCCGAAGGAGATAATATCCAGATTATTGGAAATCCAGACCAAAAGATTGCAACAAAAACAACGATAAATTTTGCATTGGATCGCTTCTTGAATATGTGAAAAAGTACATATAAATAAGCTAAAGAACTTAGTGTGAAAAAGAGCCATTTGATAATGCCTTCTGATATACTAGCAAATAATCCTGTTATCATGACCAAGGAGTTAAATACAATAATTTCTAGTTTATCCTGTTTATCTATACCCAGAAGCATGGAAATTTCAACCATCAAGAACGAACAACTTACAGCATAGAAAGCCCATCTTGTCCAGTATATCGCATCGCCACTCATCGCAGAAGCTACAAATAATCCACTAACCATGAGAAGATATGAAACAATGGTTACGACGTTTACAATCATATTCAAGGAAGCAACTTTAGGATTCTTTTTTTTTAATAGAAGGAATGTAAAGCTAGTGAGGGTGAATACACCCGCTCCTATATAAAAGATAATTTGCTCCATATGGACTAACTAAATATGAAACTATTTAAAATTGATCTCTTTAATTAATAAAAGAAAAATAACTAATACCGCTTATTAGAAATTCCAAATGAAGGAGAACTAAATAAAATATAATAATTAAAGACTTACCCGATACTTATAAAAAATTGAAATAAAATTTGATAATAGAAATTGGATTTGATTGATTTAATGCGAATTTTATTCATTAAAATATTCTAAAACCGCATTTTCTTTTTCTACTGGTCTGCGCTCGGGAACATTAATATAATCTTTTTTAATCGTTTCATAAAAATCATTACGCATGTATAAATTGCAATAACAAGCACCATGTTCTTTGACATCTAAAGGAGCATAATCACATGGGCAAATTAAATCTCGGTCCAACTCTCTGCTCCCCGATGCTAAGCGACAAGGACAAGATTGATAACCATACTTCTGAAAATTATCAACCAATCCATCGATCAAATCATTAAAGGTATTGCTATCCATATTCAGAATCCAGTCATTTTTTTTGCTAACCTGTTCCACATACTGCTTCATACCTTCTTTAGTTTTCATATCCAACTTAGTTCCCCTCCGGTTTTATTAATTCTTCATATTTATTAGGATCATATCCCACCACGAATTTATCATCACATACTAAAAATGGATAAGCAATCCTATCAGGTTTGTAATTTTCTCGTAAGAATTGCAAGATTTGTGATTTTTGATCAGCAGTAATACTATCAACATCAATATATTTATATTTTACATTTCTATCCTTCAGATAAGCTTTGCATTTCTTGCACCACATGCAAGTGCTAAGTGTAAATATGGAAACCTGTTGTTTTTCATTTTTCCCTTCAACTTCCTCAAACAATTCCTTTATAAATTCTGGAAATTCATTCATTTTCAATCACTTAAATTTAAATTATATTTTATTTAGATTATTCCACACTTTTAATATTATCTTTCCAATTAGGATCAATACACTCAAATGCCTCTTCAGTAAGTTTTCTTATATCACTATGACATGAGTTTAATAATATTCCAAGATGAGTTAAAGCTCTCTTATCTCCTATTTTCATTAAACTCTCAATGATTAAAAACATTCTCGTTTTATCTTGTTCCTCTTCTGGTTTTTGAGTTTCAACCTTTAGAAATTCAGCGATTGGTATTGTTGCTTTAGCATTCTTTATATCGCCTAATGCTTCTATAATTCGATTAATTACAATTCCCTCTTTTTCAGATTTTAATGCCTTTATCAGTAAATTAGTAGCTCTACCATCTCTCATATCTCCAAGTTTTTTAGCAGCAGCAACTCGTTCCATTAGTTTGCCATTAAATAAGTTTTTGATGGCATTATTGAAATCAGTATTTTGAGTATTAGAATCCATATCTTAGAGAGACCTTAAGAGAATTAAAATTTGTTTTTTATAAATTATTACATATTTCGCTGAAGCTTAGGAAAAAAATAACAAGATGGAGTAATATGATTATTTTTTAATTTCATAGTTTAATATAAAACTAATACTATCTTCTATATAAGATAAGGAAAAATATACCTTTCTAATACAAAATGCCAAATGAGTCTATCCTTTGTTTAAGTTATTTTGATACGGTTTTAGGTCCTAATACATTTTATTGTAATAATCCCCTCGTGGCAGACGAGCACCCTGATTTAGGAAGAATTCTTGAATTTCAAGATGAGGAGGGTACTTTCATTTTTGCTTATCGAAAATATCAGACTATTAATCACATCTTTTATATTGATTCAGAAATTGCACGAGGGGGTAAAGATTTGTTAATGATAACTTATATGATTCGTGCCGCTTATTATAAGGATGAAATTACAGATGTTTATAACTATTTACTTTCGAAATCGGATGAATTAGAGAAATTCGCTTCCGAATTGAAATCCTATAAAGAACTCACTAAACTATTACATACTAAGGAAGACAATTTACTTAGGAAAAATCCATTAAAAAGAGCTTCAAAATCTTTTAGAAAGCATTTTTTAGATACATTTGATAAATATTATATGATGATCACTCCAAAAATTAATATTTCGACACCTATTATCGGAAAAGGAGATTTGAAAAAAATTTATGTCTTTGGACCTCGAAATTCAGGTAAAACGACATTGTTAAAAAATTTGGAAGTTATACAATTCCTTAACTATAAAGATGATGAAGCAAAGAGGAATCTAGCTAATAAAGTCTATGATTTTATTATCGACAACATTGAATTATTAACATATGAGTGTATTGAAAGTGATTTCGAAGATACTCAAAAAAATCTTTATGATTACTGCCTAGATAATGCCCAGGCGTTTATTTTAATCTTTAATGCATCAGAAAAATCCAGTATTAAAGATACTATAGATATGTTTCAGCTTGTTTTAAATAGATGTTTAGATAAAGGGGAGTATATGCCAATAATGATCATTGGTAATAAATTTCATGATAAGGAGGAATTAAGTCCTGATTTTATTTATAAAAACTTTGACATTAATGAATTAGAAAAATGTGGAATGCCCCTTCAATATTTTTCAATCAACGTGTTGAATGAAGATGAGCAATTAATTAATGCCCTAAGATGGCTGATTAAGCAGTTGGTTTAGACACGTTATCTATTAGAAAAGCATTTATAATTTAGAAGATAAAAATTTTTTATAGCTAATAACTTAAATAGAAATATCATGGCTGAAATTAAACTTCCCATTATAATCACTAAGGAAAATTGTTCACGTTGTCATGCCCTTAAAGAGTGGTTGAATGAAAACGAAGTTAATTATGTTGAAAAAGACATAAATGACGAGGAATTTGTCAGTCAATTACTGAATGACGAGAATTTTTTAGGAACTTTTTGTGATGCTGATGGATGTATAGTTAATACTCCTGTGGTAATGTATAAAGGTAAATACATTTTTAAAGAACTTTTTGGAATTAGCGGGTTACGTGAAAAAGAAGCAGAAAAGTTATTTGGAGTAGGTTAATATTTCCAAAGCAATATTTTCATATTTTTTTCTTATTTTAGAATAAGGTACCAATTTTATTCAAATAAATATTGTGGATTTGGAAGTTAATATTTAAGTTCTGCTAAACGTTTTATAATTTTCCGTACTGCTCGCAGACCTTCCTCATCGGTTTCTACACCCTCCTTTCCACGATCTTTGCTCCATAGACTAGCTCCTAAATTTGCACCAAAGGCTCCTCCCGACAAAGAAATTACATGGTTTTGTTGATAGAAATCGAGAATTGTTCGTATTGCAATTTCTTGACCTCCACTACGGTCACCCCCGACAGCGATGGCAACTCCATATTTTTCTTTAAATACTTCCGGATTCTTTGCTACTAGTGCTCGGCAGCGATCCATTACAGTTTTTAACTGCCCAGAAAGATTTCCTTGAAATACCGGTGTTCCAAATAATAGAAATTTTGCATTTTCTAATTTAGGATACAACTCAAGCATATCATCTTTAAACACACAACCTTTTTTCTCATTAACACAGTAATCGCAATTGATACAAAAATTTATTTTTTTAGCTCTTACCGTCCAAAATTCAGTTTCAAAATGAAATTTCTCCCGCGCATAAGTCAAGGCATATTGAATGGCAAATTCAGTTCCTTCCTTTCTAGGACTTCCACAGACTCCTAATAATAAATTGTTATTCTCGACCATAATAATACATATTTCGAAAGCTATATATTATTAATTATTCAAATACTGAAAAAAATTTATATTGCTTATAATTACTAAATTAGATGGTTTCAACTAAAGCAAGTTTAGCACGAGTGAAAATAAAATTTCCTGAACAAATCTGGATTTCGGAAATTTTTAACAAATTCCCAAATATTAAAATGGAAATAGAATATTTCCTTCCCTACGATTTAGAAAAATCTATAGGAAATTCTATTATTGAAATACAAGATTTCAAAATTGATGAAGTAATTGATTTAGTTAGAAATCATTCCTCTGTTCAAGATTTTACTATATTAGAACAAGATGAAAATAAGGTTCGATTTAACGTTAAAACTAGAGATCCCTACTTATTATATGCACTTATTAAATGTGGAGTATTAGTAAAGTTTCCAGTTAACGTAAGGGAGGGATATGCTTACTGGAGGCTTGTTTCTAGTAGAAAAAATATTGATATATTATTAACTATATTTGAGCAGAAAAACATCGATTTCGAGTTGTTAAGAATAGGGACTTCACCCTATATTCTTGATGAACAGAAAGAGCGATTAAGCATAGAAGAATCGCAGGTTTTAGATGAAGCTATTAAACAAGGATTTTTTGAAATACCCCGATTAATCTCTTTAGAAGAATTAGCAAAGAATTTAGGAAGATCAAAATCTGCTCTATCAGTAATGCTGAGAAAAATTATTAAAAAGAAAGTGGTAATGGATATTTAAAATTCATTTGATTAATAATTAAAAAACTAAATCCATTCTTCTTTTAAAATATCTCCCTTTATTCCAACTATAATATATTTAATAGGAACCTTTCTCTGAGCCTGATTTGCAGCATCCTTAGCTAAAGCTAACAAGCCTGTACAACATGGAACTTCCATCATCATAACTGTAAGAGTATTGATTTTTGCATCATCGATCCACATTCGAATTTTTTCAATATATCGTTCCCTCCCTTGATCAAGTTTAGGGCAGGCAATAGCTATAGACTTTCCACGAAGATAATCACTATGGAAACCTCCTAGGGAATATGCTACACAATCAGCTGTCAAAATTACGTCTGCTCCTTTAAAATAGGGTGCTAATGGATTAATTAAATGCATTTGTACTGGCCATTGTCTAAGAGCAGAATAAGAAGCTCCTATAGATGTCTCTTCATCTAATTTCTCTTCAAATATCATAGTTTGCGCAGATGGACATGAACACTGATAACTCTCTTTAATGGTCTTTTCTTTTATAGATTCTAAATAGTTTTCGACTTCTTCTTCATCAAATTCAAGCGCCTCGCGTTCAATGATTCTAAGTGCCCCTTCAGGACATTCTCCAATACAGGCACCTAATCCATCGCAAAACACTTCATTGATAACCTTTGCCTTGCCATCAATAATAGCTAAAGCACCCTCCGCACAAGATACTACACAAGCTCCACAACCGGTGCAAAGTTCCTCATCAATTTCAATAATTTTCCTAAATACTTTTTTTGGTTGAGTTGCTTCAGTCATAAAAGGAAAAATTTTAGTATTCAAATAAGTTTGCTCTTGAACATGTTCTTAGTTTGTCCCTTCATAAATACTAGCAACTTAAGATAAAAAATAGAAAAAAAATTATTATATTCCTAATTTCTTCCTGTTTGTTTCTATATGATCAAGCATAGCCTTCACAGCCTCTTTACTATCGGTTTCAACATGTAATATCCCACCAGTTATATCTTTACAGTCTACGGTTAAAAGTTTAACAAGATCTGGACCTCCTGTGACGGTTGGAACAGGATTTACATATGTATAAAGACCAAATCCTAAAGCGAATATAGCGTCAATGGTGGCTTTTTGTTCCATATATTCGGGTGCCACAGCAACTACAGGTAAATCGGGTATTGCAACTCCTCCCAATGCGTTTGATACTGCTCCAATAAGATCAGCAACACGACCAGTATCAGTACATGTTCCATAACTTAACACAGGTGGAATTTCTAATTTTTCACATAATGTTTTCAGTCCAGGTCCAGCTAAATATTTAGCTTCTGGTAAACATAATCCTGCAACCTGAACAGCACCATTTCCACAACCCATTGAAAGAACTAAAACATCATTTTTAATTAATTCCTTAACTACATTAACGGTATGTACATCTTGTCCATAATCTCGGAGCGTTGTACATGATACCATACCCGCAATTCCTCTAATGGTTCCATCTTTTATTGCACCTAATAAGGGATCAAGTGTTCCGCCTAGTGCTTCTAAAATGCTTTCAGTTGAGAATCCGACTACTGCCTCACCCATTTCCAGATCTCTTATAGGTGTAATGGTTGTATGCCTTTCGTTAAAATTATCAATGCCCATTTGTAATAGCTTTGCTGCTTGTTCCTCCGCTTTTTCTGGTATATAATCCAATCTTTCATCGATACCCTCAAATACCACTACTTCTGATACAGGAATTAGCTTAAACTTGTACTTTTCTGCATATAAAGGGTCTATAGGCATGCAACAATTCATATCACATACAAACGCATCGATGCATCCACTCGCTAAAACGGTTTCTTGCATTATCCAATTTCCTGTAAATCCATAGAATACATCATCCATTTCCCATCTTTGAATCATTTCCTGACCTGTTTCAATATTCGCTATTATTCGCAACCCTTTTGCTCCAACTGCTTTTGCTTTCTCTTGCCATTCTGGCTTTCGTGCTAATTGGACCATAGCAAATCCCAAGAAAGGCTCATGACCATTAGGTAAAATATTCACATAATCCGGATCTAAAACACCTAAATTCACACGCATTTTATGAGGTCTTGGGACGTTAAATAATATATCTTGTATAAATTCATTTACGATTTGACTTTGATAAGCCATCGCTATACCTAATCTCATCGCCTTCAAAGCTAAACTTGCATAATACCCATCCACATTTGTTAAGCAAGAACTTGTTGAAAACATCATTTCTCCATAAACTCCACCAGGAAAGATCCCTAATTTTTTCCAAATTTCTTTTCTTTCTTTTGGAGCTAAAGCTTCGACAATCTTGCTATGTTCAGTATATGGAACATTAAAATCATCTTTCACAAATTGGTATAATCTCAATGCGATGTCATTTTCTCCACCCGAGGTATCGATGTTAAGACGTTTAGCAAAAGTTTTCAGTTTTTCTGGTTCGCTTATTTTGAAAGGTGTTTTTCCTTCAATAGTAGCTTTTAATGTCCTTAGCGTGGTTTCGGTATGATAATGATATGTTGAGGTTCCCATAACATTTCTAAGTAGCATCATTCTCATCGCCATGCCATCTGCTGTAATTCCACATACCCCTCTCTTATCTATAGAGGCATCAGCTCGACATGGTCCGTTAGAACACAAATCACATCTAGCTCCTTTGAGACAAAAAGGACAACGTTTATCCGGGTTATCTCCGAATCCTTGAGCTTGGAATCTATCCCAGATACTCGTTATTCCATCTTCTTTAATTCTCTCATAGACTTTTTGAACTGTTTTATGATAAGAAATTCTTTCTCCTTCCATAGTTCACACCACTCTGTTGTATTTTCTTTTAAGAATATTGGATTAATAAATGTAATATTTATAAATCAAATGAATGATTTGTTTTACTTAATTTAAAATTAGACACGAACATGTTTCAATGTTAGGAATATCTTTATCCAATACTTTTTAGAAAAAATAATTTTTTCATTCTATAATAACAATCTTAAAATATTATGAAAAGCGTTTTATTTCTATGAAGATAATAATTATCGGAAACAATGTTGCGGGAACGTTTAGTGCTCAGAATATCCGTAATCTCAATGATGGTGTGGATATTGAGATTTTTACTGAAGAAAAATACCCTTATTATACCCGAATTAAATTACCGGAATTTATATCCGATAAAGTTTCTATCGATGATTTTATTGTTTTTAAGGAAAATTGGTACCATACTAATAAGATATCACTTCACTTAGAGGAGAAAGTAGTAAAAATTCTTCCAAAGGAAAAGAAAATCTATACCGATAAGTCTCCCGGCCCTCTTTCTTATGATAAGCTTATCATTGCCACTGGAAGCAATCCAAATATCCCTCCAATCGAAAACGCACCCGAGATGGAGCATAAAGGACTTTTTACTCTTCGTAATATCAAAGATGCGCTAGAGATTAAAGAATATATTGCCAAACTTAACATAAAATCTAAAGCAGTCATCATTGGTGGGGGTTTACTTGGTTTAGAATTAGCTAATCAAATTAATCAATTAGATCTCGACACTACTGTGGTTGAATTTTTTCCCCGATTATTACCAAAACAATTGGATGATGAATGCAGTTTAATGTTGAAAGAAGAGATCAAAGGAAGAGGAATAAATGTTGTCTTAAGCGCTGCCACAGAAGCTATTCTTGGAAATAATCATGTTGAGGGTATCAAACTTAAAGATGGGAGAGTATTCAATGCTGATATTGTTCTTATCCAAGCAGGAATTAGTCCAGAAATTACGTTAGCAAAAAATGCAGGTATTGAAACTAATCGAGGTATAATTGTAAATGAATTCTTGGAAACAAGTGAAAAAGATGTATATGCTGTAGGAGATTGTATTGAATATAAAAATCAGACATGGGGCATTATTCCAGCGTGTATGGAACAATCTAAAATAATTTCTGCTTCTGTTCTTGAAAAGAAAACCAAAAAATATGCTGGAACCACTCCAAAAAATACATTGAAAATCGTAGGTTTAGATTTGACTTCTATAGGAATTTTTGATCCTAGCAGTGAACAGGGTGGAGGATGGGACATCTTAAGAAAAGCAGATAAAAAAGATTGCTGTTATGAGAAAATTGTTCTTAAAGATAATAAACTAAAGGGAGCAATATTATTTGGAGACAATACCGCGATGCAATATGTTACTAATAAAATGGAACAAGATGTCGATCCTAAAGAATTAAGAAAGTTATTGGATATACACGAATATGCATGTGTCAACTGTGGTGCTGTGTATGATGAAGCAAAAATGGAAGTACCTTTTGAGGATTTACCAGACACTTTTAAATGTCCGAATCCAGATTGCCGTGCTACGAAAAAAGATTTCAAACTAAAAATATAGGTGAAAAATTTATAGCAATCTACCGATGTAAAAGATGTAATTATCTTTACGTTGATGATGAGAATGAAATCTCCTTTGATAAGCTAAAGGATGAATATAAATGCCCCAAATGTAGGGCATCGCGGCAATTCTTTGTTAAAAAATCAATAGGACTTAATTAATTTAAAAATTTCATCCTTACATAAGCCAAACATTATTTATAAACATATAAATCTCAATTTTGCATTTATTTCATCCCTTTCAGATTATAAGTTTTATAAATTATTACACAATTATTTTTAATTAATATCTAATTTAAAAACTCAAATTATACAAACATAAAGAGTGACTTTAAATGGCAAAATACGAGTGTTCTGCATGTGGATATGTTTATGACGAAGCTGCAGAAGGAACTAAATTTGAGGATCTCCCAGATGATTGGGTTTGTCCTGTTTGTGGCGTGGATAAAAGTTTTTTTACAAAAATATCAGATTAAGATAAACCAATATCTCATAATTCTTTTTTTTTAAAATTTTTAAATTTTATTCCAAGTTTATTATACTACTTTTTTCAAAAGTCTCTTATTTTTCTGCTTCTTTTCCTTTATTGAAACCTATTTTCATGATATAAAAATGGTTGTAGATATTAAATATCATTGCAGTGGAGAGATAATAGAATGGAAATGGTCCTCAGATAGCAAGCTTCTACCTGCTCCTTTCTGGACCTCATGCTTTTTGATAGACGGGTTGTTAATCGATTCAGGAGCTCCTGGAAGTGTAGAGGATTTAAGAAAGTTTATTCTTTCGCTTGATGACGATCATAAAGTAAAGAAGTGTGTTATCACGCATTCTCACGAAGATCATTGCGGAGGAGCAGCGATGCTTCAATCTGAATTTAATATACCTATTTATGCGAGCAAAAAGGCATTACCACATCTCAAAAAAAAGAAAAATTATCCTGATTATAGAAGGATTACATGGGGTTTTCCTTATCGCCCCTTTAACGCAAAAGCCGTAGAAACTTCTATTTTAACTTGCAAGAACAAATATAGATTTGATATAATCGAAATTCCTGGTCATGCTATGGAAGAAATCGCATTACTTGAAAGAACGCAAGAATGGGCCATTATTGCTGATGGTATAATGCCGAAATATACTATGATTTTTGGTAAAACTACGGATATACCTGAAGATATCTTCCAGATTTATGAATCTCTGAGAAAAATTGAAGAAATCACTAAAAATATGGATAATTTAGTCATTTTTACTGCAGGACGAGGTGTATTTAAAAATCGTTCGATAATCAAGGAAAAAATTGAGGAAATCGAAGATTTACATGAAAAAGCATTTAAATTCCAAAAGGAAGCACAAGATAAAGGCCTTGATGGTAAACGATTTTTAAAATATATAACGCGAAAAATGTTTGGTAAAGAAAATTTTATAGGAAAATTAACCAGAGGGGGTCTTTCTAATCAGAATTTAATAATGTCTCTATTGGAATGGCCACTCGAAAAAAAATAATGAAATATCTAGATTCTTTCCAAATTTTATAAATCATAGAAATTAAATTTATAATCCTAATGAAATTAAACAAAATTAAAGTACTAATCCTAAAAAAAGATGAATTAGTGAATGACACATTTAGAATTAATGAAAGATGTTTATTATGTTGGCTATGTAGATTTTGAGGTTCGTAATTTCCATGGATACTCTACCCATAAAGGATCTTCTTATAATGCATATATTGTTAAATCGGGAGAAAAAACTGTCTTAATCGACGCAGTAAAGCGTCCTTACTATGAATATTTCTTAAGCAACATAAAACATGTTTGTGATCCAAGCGAAATTGACTACTTCATTGTCAACCATGTAGAACCCGATCATTCAGGCTCTTTTCCCTTGATCTTAAAACATTTACCAAATGCGGAGATTATTGCATCTACACGAGGTAAAGAAATACTTGAAGCCCATTATCATGAAGAACTCGATAAAAAGCATTTTGAGAATATTAGAGCTGTAAAGGAAGGAGACACATTAGAAATAGGAAACGGGAAACAATTTACGTTTGTCCCCATTCCAATGATTCATTGGCCTGATTCGATGGTTTCATTTATGTCCGACGAAAATGGCAAGAATATTCTTTTCTCAAATGATGCTTTTGGACAACATTTTGCCACTTCTAAACGGTGGGATGATGAGAATGATATTGCTGAAATTATGTGGGAAGCAGAGAAATATTATGCTAATATCTTACTTCATTTATCAGGATTAATAACAAAAGCCATACCGAAAGTAGGTGCATTAGCTATCGATATTATCTGTCCTTCTCATGGCGTGTGCTGGAGAACTCACATTGGAAAAATACTTGAAGCATATACAAAATGGTCTGCTGGTAAAACTGATGGTAAAAGTGTTTTAATCGTATATGATACAATGTGGGGTAGTACCGAAAAAATCGCGAAAGCTTTATATAAAGAGATTATTCATCGAGGGATTTCTGCAAAACGGTTTCGATTGACCAATGCTGATTATTCGGATGTAATAACTGAAGCAATGAAAGCAAAAGCTATTTTAGTAGGCAGTCCAACATTAAATAATGGGCTTTATCCCTTAGTTGCTGAATATTTAAGTTATCAAAAGGGTCTTAAACCAATGAATAAGGTAGGAATGGCTTTTGGTTCTTATGGATGGGGAGGGGGCGCAGTGAAAGAGATCATAAAGGAATTAGAAGAAACTAAAATAGATGTTATGGAAGAGAAAATCGAAATTCGATTTGTCCCTAGACCTGAGGATTTAGATTTCAAAAATATTGTTGATAAATTAGTTGAAAAAATGGGGTAAAACGAGGGAAAATAATGGATTTTAAATTAATGGAAGAACAAATTGCATTACAAAAAAAAGCACGAGAATTTGCTGTAAATGAAGTACTACCTGTTGCTCAAAAATATGATGAATCTGAAGAATTTCCATTACCCGTCATTAAAAAAGCCTGGGAGATAGGATTGCTTAATTTAGGGATTCCTAAACAATATGGTGGCCCCGGCTATGGGTTAATGGATGCTTGCATTGTCGTTGAGGAAATCTCCTCCGCTTGTCCAGGCATAGCGACCTCAATATTTGATAATAATTTAGGAGCAGAACCGATTGTTATTGGTGGTAATGAGGAGCAAAAACAAAGAATATTAGGAGAACTTACAAATGAATTTAAATTAATAGCATTCGCCACTTCTGAGCCTACTATGGGATCTGACGTCGCTGGCATGAAATGTAGAGCAGAACAAGATGGAGATGAATATATTCTCAATGGTAATAAATTTTGGATTACTAATGGTGGACATGCTAATTACGTTACTGTTTTTGCTACTACAGATCCAGAGAAGAAACACAAAGGAATAGCAGCGTTTATTGTTGATACAAAAAGCGAGGGAGTTAGATTAGGGAAGCATATACCCAAATTAGGTCAGAGAGCTTCCAATACTGTTTCGGTGGGTTTAAAAGACGTGAGAATCCCAAAAGAAAATGTCTTGGCAAAACCTGGTAGAGGATTTGTCCTAGCGATGCAGACTTTTGCTCATACTCGACCTGCCATTGGTGCTTTTGCTGTCGGATGTGCAAGATCTGCTATGGAGTACAGCATAGATTATGCCAAGAAACGAGAAGCTTTTGGTAGACCAATTGAAAAATATCAAATGATACAGGAAAAAATCGCTAATATGTATAAAGATATCGAAGCAGCTCGATTATTAACGTATAGAGCGGCTTGGGAGGCAGACCAAGGTAAAGATAATAACCTTAGTTCTGCTATCGCAAAAGCATTCGCATCGGATGTTGCCATGAATGTTACTACCGAAGCCATCCAAATCTTTGGAGGATATGGATATTTAAGAACATATCCTGTGGAAAAGCTATTTAGAGATGCAAAACTCTATCAAATTTATGAAGGAACAAGCGAAGTGCAAAGAATTATTATATCCCGATTTGTATTAAATAGGTATGAGCATGCCATGCCGTATCTTGCGAAAAAGAGGGATTAAAATAAAATTTTTATTTTTTTATTAAGTATTGTCATCTACTTTTTTGTTGATATTATTTATATCTTGATTTAAGTACTTAATAAAGCGAATTATGAAGATAATTTGAGTATAGATTCTGCGGCATGAAAAAAATTAGAACTTATGAAAGTTGGTTTGATATTTAGTTCTTCAAGCTCATTCAGATGTTTCTTTCCATGACCCGTACTCATATAAACAGTCTGGCATCCACCATTTATGCCAAACTCTATGTCAGATGGATGATCGCCTATCATCCAAGAAAGTTTCAGGTCAATATCCCAACCATCCCGTATATCAAATAAATATTTGGGATTAGGTTTTCTGCATTCGCATCGATCCTCCCTTAAATGAGGACAATAAAATGTTTTCTCGATTCTTATCCCTTCTCCTTGTAATTCTGAAATCAAATGGTTATTATATTTAAGAAAATCATTTACAGTATAAAAACCCCGTCCAATCCCAGATTGATTAGTAACAATAAAGAATACAAATTTAGTCTGCAATAGTTTTAATCCTTCGATTACACCCGGTAATATCTCCAAATCTTCTATCTTATAAGAATAATCCTTATCTTCAATTAAAACACCGTCTCTATCTAAAATTATCGCTTTCTTCTTCCTCATAGGATTAAAAATATTCTGAAAAATTAAAGGTTTAATTATTTTCTATAAAAAGAAAAATGTTTGTAAAGCGAGATATCCAATTCCTAATACAATGTGATAAGCCGCAAAAATTCCTCCTACCTTTAGCAATCGTTTATAATTAAGATCATCTGCACAATATTTTTTTGATAATTCTAAGGTCATCATATCCGCGGCGCTCCCCTGTGGAAGGAAGTTACCCCCCAGATTTATCCCTAAAATAAATGCAACCAACATCGGGATAGAGGCAAAACCATTGTCGGAAAGAGCCTGTATGATGGGAATAAAGAGTACGGTTACAGGAACGTTATCGAGGAACCCAGATAATAGGGATGTAACAATCAAGATCAATACGCTTAATAGAAAAATATTCGTAGGCGCAATATTCAATACGAAATCTTCTAATAATTGGATTATTCCCGCCTTTTCAAAAGAAAAGACGAGTATAAACAAACTAATAAAGAAAAATATTAACTTAAAATCAACTTGTTTGAGATAATATGAGATGTCGGGATATTTTTTACCCGATTCTCCTCGACGGGGGTTAAGGAATACAAATAATAGCATCCCTATTAATCCAATAAATAGAATATTTGGAATAAAAATTAGAAACCCGAAGAAAATTAAAAGACTCACCATATTTTTATTGAAAATTTTTCGCGGTATCGGTTTTTCGACTATTACAAGTTCATGTTCTTTAATATAATTTTTATCTATAGGAATTTCTTTTTCGAGGCATTCAGGAGTCCAAATATCTTTTAAATGTTTCTGAAGTATAAACTTGTCCAATAAAAATAGAGTAGTTAAAGTTGCGATTAAGAAATATAATCCCATATTAATAAAAAACCACTGAGATGAGAGAAAAAATTGATTAGCAATTAATATATTTTCTGCAGAACCAAAAGGAGTTAATGTGGAAGCTAAATTAATGCAAATTGTCATTCCTAATAAAATAGGCGCAGGATTGATTCTCATTTTTTCGCTGGTGTTAATAATCATTGGAATAAATATGATTGCCACTGAGACATCCTCTATAAAAGCTGCAGTTATGGTAGAAGTCAAACAAATCACCCAAAAAAATTTCCTTGTATTCGTGCTAAATTTCGTGGTGATTCTTCTTGCAAGCTCTTGGAAAATATGATTTTCTTCTAATACAGCCACTATTGTGAATAAGGATATCAAGAAAAATATAACCTCCCAGTCAACCGAGAGAAATATCTCCTCCATTGAAACTGGAACGGGAGATAAAAAGTAAGTGGATGTTGCTGATATAAGCATAGCTGCTATTGAAAAAAATAAAAAGTCAGATTTTTCTCTAAACAAAGCAATAATAACTACTACGAAACAAGATAAAACGATAATTTGTAATACCAGTTCCATCATTTTTTTATACTCCTATTCCAATTTATTTGAAAGCTATTATAATAAGATAACAAATAAAATTAAAACTAAACCACTACAATTTGCCAATATAAAAAAGTTTAATTTATTTAGAAATCTTCACATTTCTTCATGAAATAAGCTCTGGGATGAGAACAACTTGGACATATCCAATTTTCAGGTAGTTCATCCATCTCAACCTCGTAACCACATTCCAAACAAACCCAGACTACTTTTTTACCACGTTTAAAGAAAGCATCATCACCCACTAATTTTAATAATTTTCCATAGCGTTCTGAATGATGTTGTTCAGCTCGTGCAATTGCCCTTGTTCTTTTTGCTATATCAGGATAACCCTCTTTTTCAGCAGTATCGGCTAAATCTGGATAAAGTGTTTGCCACTCCATAGTCTCTCCTTTAACAGCTGATTTCAAATTCTCTCTAGTATTGCTATAAGTTGTTGGATATTCTTCACATACTTTAAAATCATCAAATGCTTCTTCCTTTTTGAAATCTTGAAGCATCTTATAGAACCATGAACCATGTTGAAGTTCTTGTTCCGCTGTCTCTTCAAAAATCTTTGCAATTAAAGCATAACCTTCCTTCTTCGCGATTTTAGAGAAGAATGTATATCGATTACGTGCTTGAGATTCACCAACATAAGCGGCGAATAGCTTTTTTGGTGTTTCTTTCATATTTTCACCATTTTTTGAATATTTGTATTTTATTGAATTGAATCTAAATAACTATATATGCCTATTTAATAATAATCCTTTCATTTATAAATTAAAGATAAGAGTTTTTTTTGCTTAAATAGAACTATTTAGGTTTTAAGATATTTTACGGTTGAATCTATCACGCCTCCAGTTACTGGGTAACCGAGTCTTATCCAAGCTTTTATTCCTCCGACTAGGTTTCTTACGTCTCTAAAACCCTCCCTCACTAAAAGCTGTGCTGCCATGAAAGAACGACCCCCTACTGCACATAAGACTACGACTTCTTTATCTTTATACTCCTCTAATTTTCCTAAATCTCTCATTAACTCTCCTAATGGTATCAACTCTGAGTCTTTTATATAACCTGTTTCATGGTATTCAGAGGGTGTTCGAACATCCACTACTAATGCGGGTGAATCTTCAGTACCCATTCTGTCATATAATTCGGTTGCATTTATCTCTGATAAGGGCGGTGCTTCTGGTCCTCTTAATTCAGAACGTGTTTTCTTTTTCACTTTAATAGGGGCTTTAACTTCTTCTTTTGATATGATTCCTTTTTCGAGAATAGCCATTAGCTTTCCCTTTTCTTTTCCTAAGTATAATAACTTCACAGCCTCGTTGAGTTTTACATATGCTTCTACACTTGATTTAAAACCAGGATCAGTCGTATATATTTTAAGTTTTTTACCTTCAGGCAGATTGTCAAGTCCTTGGATAAGAGCATTTAAAGGACCTGGACATGAAATTCCACAAGCATCAACTTCCATAAATTCATCAGTTTCGGTGGTTTTTTCTTGAATCATCTCTTCCATTATTTCTTCTGGTGGTCCGCAAGCTTCAGCTAATTCTTGCGTAGTCGCTTGGGCTGTTTTTAAAAGTTTATAACCTCCTGTAAGATTCCGAACTTTTTCAAAACCCTCTTGAAGCAATAATCTCGTTGCTAAATAACCACGAAAACCCACTTCACAAAATACATAGATATTTTTATCTTTTGGAATCTCATTTAACCTCTGTCGTAATTCTAAATCATTGATATTCAATGCGTTTTCAATCGACCCAACTTCAAATTCTTCGGGGGTCCTTACATCTATAAATGCACTATTATTTTGTTGAATTTCTGGTAAGTCTTCCCATTGCCATATAGGATGATCTCCCCGTAGTACATTTGATGCCACAAATCCTGCCATATTGACCGGATCCTTTGCTGATCCATAAGGGGGAGCATATGTAAGCTCTAGTTCTTCCAAATCAAAGACTGTTCCCTTAAACTTTATTGCAGTTGATATCACATCTATGCGTTTTTCAGTACCAGGCCCTCCAACGGCTTGAGCTCCTAGTATTTTACCACTTGTTTTTTCAAACAATAATTTAAGTGTAATCGGAATAGCACCAGGATAATAACCAGCATGATTATTTGGATGAACATAAATTTTTTCATAATCAATATCCATCCCCTTTAACTGTTTCTCACTTAATCCAACAAATGCAACTGTAAGGTCAAAAACTTTAAGTACAGAAGCTCCTAAGATTCCTCTATATATCGAATTTCTTCCCGCTATGTTGTCGGCTGCAATTCTACCTTGTTTGTTTGCTGGACCCGCAAGTGGGATAGCTGCAGATTGGTCTGTAATATAATTATTAGTTTGAACCGCATCCCCTACGGCATAAATGTAAGGATCAGATGTTCTCATATGATTATCAACTATGATATGTCCTTTCGGACCAACTTTTAAACCTGAATCTATAGCTAACTTATTCTCCGGTTTTACACCTATTGCCATAATTATCATATCAGTTTTAATCTTTTTACCACTCTTTGGAATAACATAGTTGCACTGGTTCTCATCGCACATAAAAGAGTCGACAGCATCTCCTAATTGAAGACATACTCCATTTAAGATTAATTCTTGATGAATAAACTGGGCCATTTCTTTATCTAAAGGTGCTAAAACTTGATCAAGCATTTCAACAATCTTAACTCGAATTCCTTTTTCTTTGAGATTTTCTGCCATTTCTAATCCAATATATCCTCCTCCAATGATAGTTGCATGTTTTACTTTATTCTCTTCAGCAAATTCTCTTATTTTTACAGAATCAGGAATAGTCCGAAGTGTAAAAGTTGGAACATCTTTCAAACCCTTGAAGGGGGGTATGATAGGAGAGGCACCAGGAGAGAGTATTAAATAATCATATTCTAAATAATATTCACTATCTTTCTCTAAATCTATGATGTTCACTGTCTTTTGACTACGATTAATCGAAATTACTTCTTGATTTATTCTGACATCGATATTAAATCGATCATAAAAATCTTTCGGGGTCATCAGTTCTAGCTGATCACGTTCTTTTATTACATTTCCAACGTAATAAGGTAAACCGCAATTAGCAAATGAGACAAAAGAACCTTTCTCAAATACGATGATTTCTATATTTTCCATTAACCTTCTTAAACGAGCTGCCGCTGATGCACCACCAGCAACTCCGCCAACTATTAATACTTTTTTCATCTTTTCATCATTAGTTAAGTTGTGTGATCGTGATACACTACATCACTACTTTTAATAATCAAAATTATAAATTTCATTTAAATTTCATTCTTATGAATTAAAAATCCATTTAAATTTGATGTTTTTTAAAAGAGCTTTTTAATCCAAAACCAATAATAAAATTAACTACAAAATTAAATTGAACTAAATATTGAAAAGTATTGAAAAGAAATGTAAAAATTTTAACCTCTATAATCTAAGATTATTACTACGTCAACGAATAGCTCATATTTCTCGTCTTCATCATAATCATGGATAACAACTTTTTCAACTTCATCCAATTCTCCCTTTATTTCTACAAGTTCTGAGTCGAGTAAAATTTTTACTGGAGAATGTTTTAATTTCTTTTTGATCTCTACAGTTCCAGGGACAGTTTTTGCTGAAGTTACAACTACTACTCTGCCAGTATAATCTTTCAATTTTAGAGCAAGTTCTAAAGAAGTATCTCCTGAATCTACTATTAAAACTCTCTTGTCACGTAATTCTTCTAAGTCTGATGGTATTTCTTTATAGACACCTTTACCTAGAAACTCATCAACACCTAAGATCACACGTACATCTAGTTGACACGAAGTAGCAATTTCTATTTCAGGTGATTCTCCCGTTCTATAATTGTCGATCGCAGCTTTTAGTGCATCCGCTGCTAAATTAGAACAATGCATCTTAATCGGAGGTAATCCTTCTAACTCATCCGCAACGTCTTGTCGACTCACCTTATAAGCATCATCCAAAGTCATTCCTTTAACCATCTCGGTTATCATTGATGATGTGGAAATTGCTGAGCCACATCCAAAGGTTTTGAACTTTATATCATCAATTATTTCTTGACCTTTATCATTTTTCCCCACTTTAATGTAAATCCACATCAGATCACCGCAAACTGGGTTACCGACCTTCCCAACACCGTCAGCATCTTCTATCTCCCCTACATTTCTTGGATTCCTAAAATGGTCCAATACTTTATCTGAATATTGAGTTGATTTCACTTTTTTTTCTCACCTTAATTTAATTTCTTTAACATCTCAGGAGGCGTTAACGGAGATAATTTTCGTAATCTTTTTACAATTCCAGGCAAGGTTTCTAGCAATTTATCGATATCTGATTCCTTAGTAGTTCTCCCTAATGAGATTAATAGACTTCCGTGCGCTTCTTCATGGAGCAAACCTAAAGAAATCAATGTATGAGAAGCTTCTAGCGTTTTTGAACTGCACGCAGAACCCGTAGCTGCCGCAATATTGTTTTCTTTTAATCCCAAAATCAATGATTCTCCCTCTATATAGTCAAATCGAAAATGTGCATTATTTGGTAATCTTTTTTCGGGGTGTCCATTTAAATGAGAATTTGGAATAGACTCCAAAACATTTTTTATTAACTTATCTCGTAATATTTGTAATCTCTTAGCTTCACTTTCCATTTCACGTTTTGCTATTTCTGCAGCCTTGGCAAATCCTACAATTCCTGGAATATTTTCAGAACCTGATCTTAATCCTCTTTCTTGACCACCACCAATAAGTATAGGATTTACTCGAACTCCTTTCCTTATATATAATGCACCAACTCCTCTAGGACCATAAATGTCATTTGAAGAGAGGGTAACTAAGTCTAAAGGCGTTTTTTGGACATCAATCGGAATGACACTCAAACTAGGGACTGCGTCTGTATGAAATAATATGTCTCTCTGCTTAGTTATTTTACTAATTTCTTCAATTGGTTGTAATGAACCCACTTCATTACTTGCTGTTGTTATTGAAACCAGAATGGTATCATCTGAGATTAATTTCTCTAATTTATCTAAATTAATTATACCATATTGATCAACAGCAACTCTACTGACTCTGAATCCTTGCCTTTCTAAGTATTTTGCAATATTATGGATTGAAATATGCTCGATTTCTGATATAATTATATGTTTCCCCTTTTTTTGATATCTTAACGCAGCACCAATTAAAGCTAAATTATTTGATTCGGTGGCTCCTGAAGTAAATATAATGTCAGATGCATTTGGAGCGTTAATAAAATCAGCAACTTTTTTTCGAGATTTTTCTAAAACATCAGTCGCAATATCACCATCGCAATGAAGTGAAGCAGGATTAGCATACTTTTCTCTGAAATACGGCATCATTTCTTTAATAACACGTTCATCGACGGGTTTTGCGGCTTGATTATCTAAATAATAACTCATCAAATTTACCTCTTTTATCTTATTCATTATTTTTTTTTCTTAAAGTAGAAAACTAGGTCATCACCATCTTTAAAGAACTCTACAATTTCAGTATCAGTTCTTTTAGCCCATCGAGTTAAATCTTCCTCTGCAGCAGGATCATCTGCTATTACTTTTAAGCATTGCCCTACTTCAAGTGATTCGGAAAAATTTCGTACCTCAAAAAGCGGTTCAGGGCAAAACAAACCTCTTGTATCTAACTCTTCATCATAGTCTATCTCTTTTTTATTATCAGTCAAATTTAATACCTCCTTTGACATATACTCACCCAAAACTGAGCACAGCTCTGGGTTAATAATATTTCATAAATGTTTCTAATAGTTATAACTCGCATTAAACAATTAAAGATTCTGATTATAATTTAACAACAAATCTCATTTAACTTAAACTGAAAATTAAATAGATTACAAATCAGCATTATAAATTATAAACTCTATTAAGTTGTTTCTTGATTAAAGCAAGAAATAGTATATTTAAAAAAAGGAAGAAAGATTAAATACCGGCTAATTTTTTAATATGCTTTACTCCATCCACAGCATCTTCTGCAAAGTCATCAGCTCCTAGCTTCTTTGCCAATTCCATATTTAGGGGAGCTCCACCCACAATTAATTTAACTTTGTCTCTTAGACCTGCTGATTTCAACGCCTCATCTACCACCTTAATTTGCTCTACTGTCATAGTTAAAAGAGAGCTAAGCGCGATAATTTTTGCCCCAGTTTCTTTCACCTTTTCAACTATCGTATTTTCATCTACGTCCATTCCAAGGTCATATAGTTCAAATCCTGAACTCAAAAGTAAGGATGCGAGGATATTTTTTCCAATATCATGATTGTCACCTTTAACCGTACCCATAATAATCTTAACCTTCTCTTGTGATGTGTCAGCAGCTGCTAAAGCGGGTTGTAAAACATTAAATGCTTCTTTCATAGTCTCCCCGGCTAATACGAGCTCTGTGAGATAATACTCCTTCTCTTCGTAACGCTTCCCAACCTCATCCATTCCCTTAGTCAATGCATTTAAGATCTCAAATGGATCCTTTCCATCTTGTTCTAAAGCCTCTTTAACGGCATCTGCGATATCATCAACTTCTAATTCAATAATTAGTTCTGTTAATTTTTCAAAATCCACTAAAATTTACCCCATTTTAAATATATTACTTAAAATTATACTTTAGATATTATAAATCTTGAAGTTGTTTAAATTTTTTTTATAGAATTAATTGAAAATTTGACATTTTTGGTAAAGAAATGAGTATAATTTATCTAAATTCAAGAATTAAATGGATAGAAATAGTTATAGAATTGAATTATTTATATTTGTTCAAAAATAAGAGTAGAAGGAAGCGAGAAAATCAAAAACCTAAGTGCAGGTTTAAGATTTTGGGATAAAATTTAGGTATTTTTACCATTTTTAATTAGGAAATTAGGGGATATTATATTTTTACACGAAAAATATCGTGCTATTTTCACGCTTCCCTCTGATCACATATATGACAAGGTTGTATATAAACTTTTTTTCCCAAATTTTTTATTAATGATATTCTGGTTTATTTGAAAATGTATAATTAACAATTTAAAGGAATTATTATTATTTAGAAAAGAATCATGCTATGAATAATATGTGAATTGTAAAATGTCAAAAAGAGAGATAGATGATCTAGCCCTAAAAGAAACATCCGAAATCATATATGATAAAAATATGATAATTGTAGCACAAAATGTTACGAAAGATTATGAAATAGGAGAGTATGTTGTCCGAGCAGTAGATAATGTCTCCTTAGAATTTATGCTCAACGATTTTGTTGTAATAAAAGGACCATCAGGCGCGGGCAAGACCACATTATTAAACCTTTTAGGTGCATTAGATAGTCCAAATTCTGGTACTATTATCTCAAGTGGAGTGAAAATTACAGATATGGACGAAGAGAGTCTATCAACCTTTAGATTGATCAATTCAGGTTTTATCTTTCAAAATTACAACCTTATTAGCACCTTAACCGCTGAAGAGAACATCATGTTCCCTATGAGTTTAACTGGTTTAGGTCTTAAAACTCAAAGGGAAAAAGCAGTTTCTCTTTTAAAAGAAATTGGACTCGGATCCCGTCGAGAACATCTTCCTTTTCAACTTTCTGCCGGGGAACAACAAAGAGTTGCAATTGCTCGAGCGTTAGCAAATGATCCTCCCTTAATTTTAGCAGATGAACCAACGGCTAATTTAGATAAGGAGACCAGCATTTTCATACGAGATTTATTCAAAAATATGAAAGAACAAGATAAAACTATTATTATTGCTACTCATGACGAATTTTTAATTGAACTTGCCAATAGAATCATAAGTTTTGAAGATGGAAAAATTATTAATGAAAATTATGTTCCGTAATAGAAAAAATCTCTAAAAAACCTAATGGTGATTGCCAATTTCACTCGATTTTGCGATTAAAGATATTTCTCGGAAAAAAGATATGTCTTATCCTTATCTATTTATTTTAATATTAATTATTTCGGCCACAGAGTTTTCAATTTACTTTGGATCCTCTATAGGATTGAATAACTTTATTCAATATAGTTTCACAAATACCTACTTCTTTTCAGGTGGAATTAACATAATTTATACCGACTTTAATAATTTAATTATAGTCTTAATGATGATTTTAGCGTTTACTGTCGTTATTATAATAAGTTGTACTTTGGTTATTTCTAAGAAACGCGATATTGCTATAATGAGAGCACTAGGCTCATTACCTCATAAATTGTATGGTTTTTATTTAACTGAGATATATGTCATCTTTATTATAGCGTTTTTCATAGGAATTATTATAGGTATATTATTCTTTTCCATTTTCGCATATATATTGATATTAAATGATTTTGCGCTCACATTTCAGTTGGATCTTATCTATACTCCTATTTTATTCGCATCCTGTATAGCGGGTATTTTCATTATACCTGGATATTTATTAAGAAAAATAGGGAATCAAAAAATTGTTAGAAATTTTTCTAAGGATATTCCATATAATTATAGCGCATCTAAAAGTCTAAAATTAATTCCTAAATGGTTATCATCAATTGGGTTGAATTTTAAAATTTCAGTTATCAACACTATCAGAAAGAAGGGAGAGTTTAAGAGGTATATTATAGTATTTTCTATTATCTCATTGATACTCTTTACATTAGGGCTGGGAACCATTGTATTAAGTAACTCCTCATATAATTGGGTAAAAAAATCACAAACAGAAAACCTTATAGTCATAGGACATCAAGATGTTGTTTATAACTATTCTTTAATGTATGAAATGTTTCATAATCCAGATCTTGTGGTGAATAATAATATAGACTTTTTGCAACAAGATTATTTATTTAATTTCACTTCTCTTGATGGATTAAACTCGATATCAGAAATACAGTCCAAAGAATTTCGTCTAATTAACTTCATAGAAGCTCAAGAATTATCTGGAATTCATATTACTCCAGAGGGTGGATATATCTCTATAGGTCAGAATAGAAAAGGTGTTTTCCCCGTTATTGGAGTTAATGATACAAATGTACTCCAAAATTTTGAAATTGAAGGAGAATTCACAACAAAAAAAGGAACATCAAGTTATTATGCAGTGATTGGAGATGGTTTGGCATATAACTTTTTTGATTTTTCTTTTGACCAAGCTATCTTTTTTGATGAATTAGATTATGCTTTTGATATTTCTGGTGTAATTATCGATAGTTTGTATAGTGGTTATGCAAGTTATATTGATATTAACAAATTTCGGGAAAGCATGAACTTAACTTCAAATCAAGTCAATTTAGCATTTATTCAAATAAAACCAGAGGCAATCAATAATATTCAATATGAATTAGAAACCGTAATTAATAATTCTTTAGGGCAAGAATTTAGTTATCTTCAACTGGCTCCGATATTTGAAAAGAATCTTAATTTTGTCTCAAATTTAGGTTTCTTTCCTACGATTTTAATAGTGATAATGAGCTTAGTTGCGATTCTCTCTCTTTATAATTATCAAAAAGGAAGTATCATGGAGAAAGTAAAAGACTTCTTAGTTATGAGGGCGATAGGCGCTAAGAGTAAAATCATAAGAAAAGTATTATTTTTAGAAGCAATGTATGTCATAATTCCCTCTCTTGGGTTAAGTTTGGGAGTAGGAATGATATTAAATTCTATTTTTATATTTGAAAGAGTTTATCTACCCAATATTTTAGTACCTTTTCTGTTTATAATGATATTATTTCTTGCTTATGGGTTATTTAATACATTAAGTCTTTATCCAATTATGAAAAAACTAAGGAAATTTACAATCAAGGATTTCGAAATGTATTAGAACATATTTTTATGAAAAAGATTAAAAATATAGTTAAAGATGTAACTTATATAAAGATAATTTCAAAATTTTTCCTATAAATCAAACATGACGGAAGAGAATAATCTGAAAAAGCAACTTGAAAGGTTACAACTGGAAATAAATAAAAAAGACAGTGAAATCTCTGAATATCTCGATAAAATCGAATATTTAGAAGATGAGATTATGAAATTAGAGGAATTGATTCCAAATAAAAAATCAAAAAAACATTCGAAAAAAGTAAAACAAACTAGATTAGAAATTGAGTTGGATGTAAAAGAGAAAGAAATACGAGATTTAAAAGATCGTATGGGTTTTTTGAGAAAAGAAAAGATTGATGCCCAAAAAGAATTAGAAACGATAAAAAGTGCAGAAAATGGGTCCTCTTCCGTTATAAGGGTTGAAGATTTAAGAGATAAGCAACCACTTAATATTTTAGTTAAGGAACTACAAGATAAAATTAACAAGCAGGAATCCTTGATTAAAAGATTAAAAAGAACGGGAAAAGGAGAGCTTGATGATTATTCTGATGTGGTTGAGGAGAAAAATAAAGAAATTGAAAGTCTCAAAGAAGAAATCTCAATTCTAAATAAACGAATAGAAGAGGTTCCTTCTATTAATGAAAGTAAATCCTCAGAGAATGTTACAAAAGTCTTATTAGAGGATCTTCAAGAAACCTTGACTAAAGTTAAACGACAAAATGAAGATTTAAAAAAGAAAATAAAAAAATATGAAAAAGCTAGTTCTAGTGGAAAAGATGGGGTAGCAATCGCTTCTTTAACCCAAGAGTTAGATTCGAAAAATAAACAGATTAAAGAGTTAAATGAACTAATAGCAACATTGAAGCAATCAAAACAATCCCAACCATTAGATCAAGTTGTAGAAGAATTACAAAATAAACTTAACAAGGCAAAAACACGAATCCAACTTTTAGAAACTCAATCTAATGGACCCCATACACAAAATTTATCTGACAATACCACTGCTCCCAGAAATATTAATGAAAAATTAAAAATCCAGAGAGAAATGGCTGGTTTCCTACAACAGAAATTAGATGAGGCACAAAGAAATTTAAGCATTAAGGATGAGGAGGTTGCAACTATAAAAAATGAGGCTATTCGAATTAAGAAGAGCTATGAGATCCTAGAAAATCAATTAAAACAAAAGGATCAATTCATTTTCGATTTAAAAAATGAATTAAGTGTGCTAAAAGCAAAGAATCTAACCCCAAACGGGAGCATATCAGAAGAAAATCCAGATACTTTCTTAAGAATTGAAGAACTTAAAAGTATAATTGAAGATCTGAAAAAACAGAATATCCAACAAAGATTAGAAATATCCCAGCTAAGAAAAAGTACTTAATATAATGATTTTTAATGGAACTAATTATTTTAGGGTCATCTGCCGCGATACCCGTACAAGAACGAAATTTACCCGCTATCGCATTAAAATATAAGAATGAACTTATTATTTTCGATTGTGGAGAGGATATTCAAAGAGGAATTATTAACGCTGGTTTAAAATTCAATAAACCTTTAAAAATTCTAATATCTCATTTTCACGGAGATCATATCATTGGTCTTCCGGGGCTCTTATTTCGTTTCGGACTAATCGACAGAAATGCTCCCTTATCTATTTTTGGACCTCCAAATCTTTTTCTATATCTATTTCTCCACAAAAAAATATTAGGACTTAAAGCAACTTATCCACTTAGAATTTTTGAAATCCATCATACCAATAATAAATTAATAATGTTTGACGGCTTAGATTCCGATCAAGCTCAAAGTGAAATTCGATTAAGAAATAACATCATTTTTGAAGATGATAAATATCAACTTAAATATACATTAGTAAATCATTCAGTACTAACCTATGGTTATAGTTTTATAGAAAAACCACGAAATGGAAAGTTTAACCCTGATCGGGCAAGAGAAATTGGAATACCAGAAAGTAGAATCTGGAAGAAATTACATGAAGGTCAAATAATTGAATTCCAAGGAAAAAAAATCGATCCTTTGAAGGAAGGAATTGTGGGACCAAAAAGATTGGGAAGAAAAATCACTTATTCCGGAGATACTGCTCCAAGTGAAAATTTAATAGAGTTAGGCAAGAACTCTGATATTTTGGTACATGAAGCAACATTTTCAAAAAGTTTGGCTGATGTTGCTATTGAAAAAAAACATTCTACCTCTGTAGATGCTGCGAATAGTGCAGTAAAAATGAATGCAAAGCAATTGATCTTAACACATATCTCTTCTAGATATCAAGAAGATGCGGTAGAATTGTTAAACGAAGCCAAAGAAATATTTCCAAATAGCTTATTGGCAAAGGATCTTCTTCGTATTGAGCTTAAATAACCAAGTTTAGTGATAAAATTACTTTATAAAATAGGAATTAAAAAAAATATAACTATAGCCCTCCGGCGATATGAGGTAATATTAAAACGTCCGAATCTTCATTGATTAAAGTGTTCTCATCTGCTTTCTTGCCATCAACAAGGATTCCAAAATATTTTCCTTCTAAGTTCAATTCTTTAAGTAAATCTTTTACCATTATTTGCTTTTCGGTCTTAAATGTCTCGTACAAACCCGTTTCTAATAATTCAGCAATTTGTTTAATTAAAACCACCTATAAATTTTTCTACAATTTAATTAATTAGAATTAATATAATTAAAACTCTTTTAATATTTAAAACTATTTCTATAATTCTAAAAGTGTCGCTTTGATTATTTAGTCAGTTTATAAACATGTAAATTCATTCCTATGTTATTTATTTTTTAAGTAGATTGAATTAGGGATAAGAAAAATAATAACTTTTGAACTTTATGTTCAAAAAACCATAATTTTTATGTATTAATTAATTTTACTGCATAAATCTTAACTTTTTCAAGAAGAGTTGATTTTAGATACTTCAAGAAGATATCTACAGTGATACTAGAGAATATTTGGAGCACCTAAGTATCAAGATCTCAAAAGTAGAGAATATCAAAAATTTAAGAGAAAAATTTGGTTTAATTTTAACCATCGTAGAAGATGCAAGAATCTTTGCTAAAGATTTAGCTGAATCAAAAGAATTCGAAGAAGCGGGAGAATTTTTATGTTCTGTGGCGGAAATCATTGAAGAATTAAATTCTTCTCAAGCATATAAGCTATACAAACTTTCTATTGATTTCTGGGAAAAGCAAATAAATTCCTATAAATTACAAGCTAAATTTCATGAGATTGCAGAAATTTATAAAAGGTTAGCTGATCTATATTCTGAAAAATTCAAGAATAAGAAATTAGAAAAGAAGTACATTTTAAATGCAATAAGCTATATGCGACAAGAAAGCAAACTTCTAAAAGAATTTAATGAGATTCGAAAATTACTTCAAAACTATCAAAATATTGCGGAATTGTATCTGCGAATTTCGTATTATAAAAAAGCTATACGATATTTTAGTTTGGTTATTGACATTGCTAAAGAATATCTTTTCTTCGACTTACTCTCATACTCATACCAACAAATCGCCAAATCTTATCAAGATTTAGGGGAGATAAAAAAAGCAAACGATCTAATCTCGGATGGAATAGAAATTTTTAATGAAATCTATGAAAAATATGACAAGAAAAATGATCACCTCGCATTGTCTCAAATTTTTCATGTATTAAAAAATTTATATAAATTAATAGATGATGAGGATCAATTCATCAACTTTTCGAAAAAGGAAGCGGGATCCTACATAAATTTAGCGGAAAGGATAATAAAGAACGAAGATAATTATCAAAAAATTGCTGGATATTATCGCGGCGCCGCTTTATGCTATCAAGAAATAAACAAAAATATAATTGAGTCTGCTTCGTGTTTTATTTTAGCTGGTAACTACACTGAAAAAATTGAAGATTATAATGAGGCAGGAGCCAACTTTTATAATGCTGCAGTCACCTTTAGAGAACTGAATAATAATGAACTCTCTTATAAGCATTTCGTTAAAGCAGGAGATTGCTATTGGAAAATAGGAAATGTTAATGACTCAACGGAAAGTTATCTAAATGCTTATGATATCGCAGTTGAAGCAAACCTCGAATACAATCGCTTCGGAATTTTTAATCAAATTATTAGGGGGCTTAATATTATCGCTAAAGAAGGATTGAAGAGTAAACAGTTTTTTACCGCAGCTACCTTAATATTAGAAAGTATTAAGTTTTACCAGCAATTAGATACGGCGAAAGATTTCTTAGTAAATGAAATGGTAAAAAACGTGTATAAATATTATTATCGTGCTGCGAATATTAAAAAGATCGGTTATTCTCATATTGTTCAGTCCTATATTTTAGCAGCAATATCTTCTGTGCTTAATGGTCGTATTAAAAAAGCACAAAAAATCCTTTCGGAAATAGAAATAAAAGGAAATACAGCTAAACGATATGTTGAATTAGTAGAAATGATTATAGAACGTGTTATAGAAGGAAAATCTGTGGACTTTAACTCTTTACCTTACCATATTCAAAGAATTGTAAATGGCTCCGAGGAAATCTCATATCTCTTACATTTGTTCAAGGGTTACAAGGTTAAAGTATAAAATATCATATTAATAAAGAATCCTCTCTAAAAGGATACAAATATATACCTCTATTCTTATATTATTACTAAATTCAATTACTAATCAAATTATCTCATTGAGGGTTAAGATTGAAAAAAGAATATAAAGCTGCAATTATAATAGCAGTAATATTAGTTGCAACTATGGGGATTCTGGCAGTTATTCTTCCTTACCTTAAACCAACAAATCAAACTTCTTTTGGAGTAGTGAGAATTTATGTTAATTCAACCATTGCAAGTAATATCTATAGCCAAGTAAATCAATATGAACAGGATATAATTTCTCAAGGATATTTAGTCGATATCGTAAATTGGTCTGATACGAATGTGACTTCACTTAGAGATGATTTAATTAATGCTAGTTTACAACCAAGAGGTTTAGAGGGCGCTGTATTAATAGGAGATTTGCCCTCTGCAATAATGCGATATTATGATTCTTCTTGGGCACTATGGAGAACTTATCCAATCGATTTATACCTTACTGATTTAGATGGAGAATGGGTTGATTTAGACCCTTCCGATGGGCTTTTTGACTCACATAACAACGGGACAGGTGATAAATTCCCCGAGATTTGGGTGGGTCGTATATGTCCAGAATCTCTTAATAATACTAACCATTTAAATGCCTACTATAATTATTTTTCTCGGAATCATGCATATAGAACCGGTCAATTATCGCGTCCTCATTCACAGCTAGTCTATATTGATGATGATTGGTCCGCTTGGACTAGTGAATGGCTTGGAGATATGACCGCTTATTCTAATATTACATGTATTAGTACTAATAGTATTACTACTGCCGCTGATTATAAAAATCGCCTAACTCATATTTATGAATTTATCCATGTTTTTGTCCATTCTTGGCCTTATGAACATCTTTTCGGTTCAGGAGGTTATGGTACGGAAGGGAAAGTAAATTACACTGATATCTTAAATATTAATACTAAAGCATTATTTTATAATTTATATGCTTGCTCCGCATGCAATTTCGAATATACAGCCAATATGGGAACACAATACCTCTTTTCTAATAATACATTAGCAGTCATAGGCTCTTCAAAAATCGGTGGTATGACCATGAACAGCTATTTCTACAATCCTTTGAGTCAAGGAAAGATATTTGGTGAATCTATGAGATTATGGTATTGGAATCCTTTACATGGTCCAAGCGACAACGAGTCAATGGGAATGACACTATTAGGTGACCCCCTTTTAACCATTATTTAACTACTATTAAATTATTTTTAAAATTTTTATTTTCTAATTACTATTATCTTATTAATTTAAGCTCTTTAATCTAAGTAATCAGATGAGAAATTTAAGAAAAATAATTTTGAGTTTTGATCTTGATTTTACTTTAATAAATAACCAAGAAGGAATAATAAAATCATTTAATTATGCTTTGGATAAGTATAATTTATCACGATTAGACAGAACGGAGATTTTTAGAATGATAGGAATACCCTTGGCAGATATGTTCCAAAGAGTTACCAATCTGAACTCTGATGAGTTAGTATCCGCATTTCGGGAATATTATCGAGCTAAAGGTATTTATCAAGTAGAGCTTTTACCAGGTGTAAGAGATAAATTAGAAGAACTGAGAGATAAATCTTTTCTCTTAGGAATTATCACTTCTAAAAAAGAGGAAATGGCACGCCAAGTAGTTGAAATTCTTGGTATTTCTCATATTTTCGAATATGTAATCGGAGAGGGAAATATAATGAAAACGAAGATGGACTTAAATCTTGTAGAACACCTAAATAAAAAGTATCCAAATCATCAGTTTATAATTATTGGAGATCATCCGAAAGATAGAGCTTTAGCTGAAAATCTTGGAGCGCCTTTTATCGGGGTACTTACCGGAGGACACTCTGCGGAAGAATTACAAAAAGGAAGTATTACTAAGACTCTTATTCTGAATAGTGTTAAAGAATTAAACGTGAATATAATCAATTCACTAATTTGAGATGATATGTCCAAATAAAATAATAAAATAAGTAAAAAAAGAAGAAATATTAATTCTTTACTCTTTCATTTCCTCATATTGTTTCATATATTCTTCTGGTTTCCATTGTTCTTTAATAAATTTACCGATTCCTGAACTATCTCTGGGTCCAACAATAACAAACGCATCCGCTTCATCTTCTAAAGCACCACTCAAACGCGCAGCCATTCCTGGAATTATAAGGATCCTATGTTTAACCCTATCAAACACTTTAAATTCTTTAACCGCTTCTGCAATAGCACCAGCACTGAATTGCCCTCCCGCAACAGCAGACTCAATTCCAATTCCTTCAGAGTCGACTACTAAGAGTAATGCATCTAGATTTGCACCTTTAATATCTATTTCAACAGGTATTTTAGTCAATCTATAATTTGAGGTGACAAATATAGGAGACATATCTTTAGGTTCCCCAATTTCATATATTCCTGGGTCAACTGTGGGATATATTCGAGGATCACTGAAAATACTTTGCCTTAATGTCATTAATGCTAACATTGCCCACACATCCTCTTTCTTTTTTCCTGTATGTAATACAATTAAATTAGTGTCAATTGATTCCATTATTGCGGCCATAATTAGTTCTTGATATTTATGTTCCCAGGGTTCTTTTCCGTCATCACTGTCTACTTGACTCCAATAGGCAGCTGGAACACCCATAACCGGCCATCCAGCATTTGGATCATCTCTATCTATTCCCGCGATTCTTAATTGCATTATATTATTGTGGGTAACTGAGAGATTTCCTGGACCGTAATATGTTCCTGCATCTAATATCATCTCTTGTATACCTAATTTCTGTAAAGTTGCACTCAATGATATTAGCTCATCTATATCACTCGAAGTTGCTACCACGGGTAATCGATTTTCAACAGCATATTTTCCGATCTGTTCCCAATTATCTTTTGTTATAGCATATAGTAAGGGTTTTTTATCTTTAATTTCTCCCGCTGCTGCTATTAAATTTTCAGAATTGAAGGAACATAACATTATTGGTAAATTAGAGATACTAGAAAGCTTTTTAGCTGCTAATTTAAATTGTTCTTGATCGCTGGATACATTTCTTAATGCTAATCCATTGATGAGAAGGACTTCTCCAATTCTTTCGACTTTTAAATCTGTCAGATACTTGGCAAAATTTTCCAAATCGGGATCATCATCCTCTAATTCGACGAAGATAGCTGTTTCATTATAATAAGTAAGCTGATGGCGATAAAGGACTTCTTCTCCTCCAACAGTGCATGCACGATCTCCCACCCCTATTACAACTGGCTTTTGAGGAGGCATAGTAATTTTTTTGAGTTTCTCTCGGTTTTTTGCCTGTTTCGGCTCTTGCATTAAATGAGTACAATCCGTTACTTTTATTTTTCTTTCGAGAAGATCTGTAGCAAAAGCCATACAAGTATCATAACCGCAGTCTTTACAATTAGATTTATCAAGAAGCGCATAAATTTCTAACGGGCTTGGTCTAGCCATTTCAAATTCTCCTAAATACTAAATTGTTTAATATAATTATAAATAGTCTAATTGTATTTTACATTAAAAATTTGTGAAAGGAGATAAATTACTTTTTTAAGAATAGCCATATATGTCGTTTTTCTCAGAGAATTCATTTCAAAAAACATATAATAACTCTCATATTTTCTAAAATAATGGATACTATATTATCTGATTTTGATTCCCTTTTTCATCCAAAACACATTGCTTTTATAGGAGCATCTGAGAAATCTAGATTTGGAGCAATGCTTTATCTTCCAGCATTCAAAGAATCGATCTGGGCAAATACATTTTACCCAGTAAATCCTAAATATGACTTCATACTCGATTGGAAATGTTATCCTTCAGTTTTGGATATTCCTTATTCCGTAGATACTGCCTATATCTCTGTTAAAACTGAATTTATCCCTCAAGTCCTTAAGGAATGTGTCGAGAAAAATATTAAATGGGTTATTATTTTCTCTTCTGGTTTTTCTGAGACAGGAGATGAGGAAGGGTTAAGATTAGAAGGTGTCATAAAAGATATCATCAAGAATTCTAAAACACGAGTAATTGGTCCTAATTGCTTAGGCCCTTTTAATGGATCAACCGGGATGGCTTTTTCTTTTAACACTTTTAAAGGAATACCAGGAAATGTTTCTTTCATGTCTCAATCCGGAGGACATTTAAATCAATTAATAGATGCAGGATTTAAACGTGATATCCGATTCAGATATGGTATTTCATTTGGAAACCAAATTGATTTGAATGCTATTGATTTTCTGAAATTATATCGAAAAGATGAACAAACAAAAGTTATAGCAGCTTATTTGGAATCTTTTGGTTCTGGTAGTGGGTATGAATTTTATAATGAACTTAAAAAAACCACTAGACTCAAGCCAGTTATTATTTGGAAAGGTGGTTATACTAAAGATGGATTGCGTGCTGCTTTTTCCCATACGGGCGCAATCTCTAGTGATTTGCGTTTATGGAATAGCATGATAAAACAAACTGGAGCTGTGATTGTCAGAGATAATGAGGAATTTTGGAATACAATAAAAACTTTTGAGTTACTTTATCCAAAGTATTTACCAAATGATAGAAGATTCGGTATTGTAACTCCTGGAGGCGGGTCTTCCGTAAATACCACGGATTTATTCAATTCTCATCAATTAATCGTTCCTGAACTGAGTAAAGAATCACAAGAAAAAATTAGCCAAATTTTACCCTATGAAAATGTAAATATTAGAAATCCCGTAGATTTAGGGGCATTAGGATTTGTGGTAGATGTGTTTGTGGATTGTATTAACGTTGTTAAAGAAGATCCAAATATTGATATTATTATCCTTCCTTTATGGCCTCACTTCATTTATAGCCATGTATTTAAAAGGTTAGCAGAGTTACAGAAAACAACCCAAAAACCACTCATTATATGTATACCCAGTATCTCAGACTCTATTGAACTTGCTCAAAGATTTTCTACAGCTAAAAAGCATTTACATAAAGACAGAATTCTTTATTATTTCAATTTGAGAGATGCAGCTAAGAGTTTATCATTGTTTTGTGATTATGCTGATTTCTTACATAAAATAAGGAAACTATAATTACAGCTTAGATATAATTTTTCTTCATTATCGCTTTTAAATATAATTTAATATAATTTCTTTCAATTTTACATAACTCCAGTTTTTCCTGATTTGATAAATTTTCATTTCTTAATAACAATAAATGAATTTTAACAGCTTTATAGTAGAATTCATTAAGTTCATGGTTTATTCGCATGAAATTGGTAAAAATTGGATCCCAAGTAGCTTCCAAATCAATTATTGGATAAGGGATATCTGAATAAACTAAAGTTGAATTAAATTTATCATTTCTCACACTTGCACTAAAATCTAATTTTCCAGAGCTCAATTTCTTAATCTCGTAAACTGATTTTGTTCCATTAAATTATATATTTAAAGTTCCCGATCTTAGCTATCCTCTTATAATTTTGTCGAAAATAGCAATATCTTACGGTTTTTTATACATTTTTGAGAGTATTTCCAGCTTCTTTCTCAAATTTTACATATAGTATTATTTTTCTATTATTAAACTGGGAGTTTTATAATTATTAACCCCTTAATACCAAGCTGTAATATTAGATTATTAAAAAGAAGAAAAGATTAAAATAGAATTTAGCAAATATTCAATTTAATAAAAAAAAAAGGAAATGATTTTGAGCTTTATCTCAGGATTAAAAGGGATTTTTAAACGCCCAATTTATATAATCATCATTTTTTCATTTATCACTATATGGATTGGTATTCTGCTTGAGAGAGAAATGATCCATAATCTCATTTTAAGCAACATATTAGTCTTTTTTGGGGCTTTATTGATTGGATTTAACATAATCTTATTCATTTTCTCCTTTTTTAAACCATTTGAAAAAATAAAGAAAATCTATTTTATTGTTGCCCTCATTCTCGCTCTTTTAATTGCTGTTTTCTTTAGAGAATCCATATTTCTTCCAACTTTTACTTTATTTTATTTGATCTCCATTAATGTGAATCTTTTTTTCACTGCTTTTTTCGCATTTAAGCTATGTATGGATTCTTCCACTAAAGTAGATGATTATTTATACTCCAAAAAAAAAATAGGTAAAGTTCTTAGAGTTCTCGGATTCTTATTGTTCGGTTTAATTTATTGGATAATAGGAGTATTATTTGTGCGCTTTTTCACTATCAACATTACTCCCTTTACCCAAGTAGCAATTAATATCTTACGCATTATCCTATGGACTAATATCTTTTTAATAATAATTGTTATAGTGAGATTGTTAGTTACTAAAAAATTTTCTGCATATATTACTTTGTTTTTCCTATTAACTTTTTTCTATGTAATCTATATTATTTTTGACTTTTTATTTGGTAAACTCTATGGTACTGAATCCGAAGCCCCACTCTATGTGATTGGATCCTTTTTTCTCGATCTCTTTTTATTTTTCTATATTATTGGCTCAATCTATGATAAGGTAGATTATTTGAAGAAGAAATTAAAATTATTTCGAGCTGACACGATTACGATTTTTTTAATTATTATGAAATTATATGTTCAAGTGTCAAAAATATTTGATAAAGCAGATATAAATGATTTTCTACTATTTCAAGAAGCGGGTTTATTTTTAATCTTTATGTTCTTCACACTTTTATTTGGTATATATAGCATTTTTGCTCACAAATATAAGTCTCCTAATAAATAGTACTAAATCGATTTTAAAAAAGGAAATAAAAAAAGTTTATATTTAGATGGTTTTTAATAAGGTTCTATACTCGCAAATAGCAAAGCGAATGTTCCATAGAATATGCCGTTCACAACACCGCCTAGTAAAGAAAGAACAAAAGTATCTATCGTAGGTGCCAAACCATAATATGCTAAAACCGCAGGATTAATAAATACTAATAAACCAATAGCCAAACCAGAAACAATTGCCGTAAGAAACCATCCCCCTAAACTTCCCATTTTATTTTCACCCGTTTTCCCCGCTATCAAGGAAGCTATTAATGGTGCAATGATACTTCCGATGAGTGTTAGAATCAATCCAATAAAGTTGATATCATATACACCACCAGAAAGTGAAAAATAAATTAACTGCACAACCTGCCCAGGCATATAAACAATTGGACCAAAAAAGACAAAGAATAAAACTAATGGATTGGTTGTGATATCCGAAAATAAAGTATTAAGATCACCCGTGATTGTCTCTGTAATTATCACAAAAAGGAAATTTATACCAATAAACGTAACTAAACTAAATCCAAATGCTTTTCCAAATCCCATTTTTTTCAAACTCGGTAATAGTTGTTAAAATTCTTATTTTTCTATTCTTATGTATATACTAGAAAAGATTATTTATTTAAAGATATTTAAAGTTATTAAGTTTAAGTCATTTTTTTATAATTATTTCGAATATTCAGTAATAATTAGCCCATTATTGAAGAGTATGAATAACCAGAAAGATCAAAATTTTAAAGTTGGAAAACTCAGACACGACAAAATAGCGAAAATCATAGAAAATTATATTTCTGATCTGGAAATAAAAGATTCACGAGTAATACAAGGTTCTAAAATCGGAGAAGATGCAGCAGTTATTGATATGGGAGATAAGTATCTCGTCAGTAAGACCGATCCTATCACCTTTGCAACAGATTCTATTGGATATTATGTAGTCAATGTTAATGTCAATGACGTTATTTGTATGGGAGCGAAACCGAAATGGTTTCAGTCAACGATTTTATTACCTGAGAAGGACACAAACGATGAATTAATAGAATCAATATTTAAAAACATCCATGATACCTGTAGAGAATATGGTATAAGCGTAATTGGGGGGCATACAGAGGTCACAAGTGGATTAAATAGACCAATTGTCGTAGGATCATTAATGGGTGAAGTAGAGAAGGATAAACTGGTTCTAACATCAGGAGCAAGAGCAGGAGATGCAATAATCCTTACAAAGGGAATTTTTATAGAAGGTACATCAATTATTGGCCGAGAAAAAGAAGATTTTCTCTTTAAAATGGGTTATGATTCGGCTTTTATTGATAAATGTAAGAACTATCTCTTTGATCCTGGTATAAGTGTTTACAAAGAAGCCGATCTAGCTAATTCTAAATTTGATATTCACTCTATGCATGATCCTACTGAAGGAGGGCTATATTGCGGAATTGCAGAAATATGTATTGCCTCAAAACATGGAGCGACTATAGATCAACAAAAGATTACAATATTACCAGAACCCCTTGAATTAAGTAATATATTTAAACTGAATCCAATGAATACAATCTCATCAGGGTCATTAATAATAACAATAGAGAATAATAATTGTTTAGAGTTATTAGAATACTTGAGAAAAAATAAAATTGTATGTGAAAAAATTGGAACTATTACAAATCATGAAAATCTACTGGTGAAAGATAAGAATGGAAAGATTAAACCGTTGATCTACTCAGAAAAAGACGAAATCATAAAGATTTTCTGACGGGTCATCATCAATAAGGTAATTTTTTTCTATATAAGCAAATTTTTGAAAAATTATTAAATTGTAGCTAATATTTTTATTTCCTCAATTTAATTAAATATATATCTGTATTTAAGAATAATAGGGTTTTTTAGAACAAGGTTATAATTTCAATTAAAGCATGTAGGAATTATTGTGGTCAAGAAGAATCTTAAAGATGTCTTAGATATTATAGGTAATACGGCAAAAAATAATGGTTTAACGCTAAAATTTAATTCTAACATCTTTTTTGAAATTTTAAATGAAAATAGTATTAACTTCAGTAAATTTAAGAGTATTATAATATCAGAATGGCAAGAATTCCAAAATAAAAATAACAAACGATTAATAAAGAAATCATATACTACCTTTTTTTACCAGACGTTTCACAAATATTTTGAGAATTATATCAATGAGTTTTGTGGATTTAATTCAGAACAGTTAGAATTGTTGAATCGAGAGAAAATATCTGATGATAATTTATTTTTTGAATATATTTATTATTTATCCAATGAAGAAATATCACAATTTGAAATCTTTTCAAAAGCCCTAGGAGATAAACTCAATGGAATCACCTCTCCTTTTGGCTACCTATATTTGATTATATCAATTTTAGGGGTGATAATCAGAAAATTATTACAAGAAAAATTATTCATCATATTAGACGGAGCAGTTGTTAACAATGGAGAGGAAGGAAAAACCATTAGTTTTTTCATTGTTATTAAAAATAGCAAGGATGAAACTTTTCAAAATTATTATTACATGTTTCTTTTTTACTTTCTTAAAATCTTTAAGAATATTCCAGACAATTATAATGAAAAATTATTACTAGGTAGAGAAAAACTATATCAATTAGCATTAGAGCAATATCCATTCGCAAAAGAAAAACTTGTAGATTTATTGTATTATTTTTATAAAAAGTGTAATCTATTACAAAACTTCTCTCCAATCTTAGACTTTCTTAACTTTGTCTGTTCACGGGTTGAGGATTCTATTTATTCAAAATTAGAGGTTATTAAAAAAGAATTTTTAGCTAATTTCAATTATACTGAGGAAAAGAAAAATTCTTTACTCAGATTTTTTGATGTATTAGACAGGAAATCTACTTTGTATTCAACATTCCAAGCTAATAACTTACCAACGACTAAAAATCAATTTAATCTCTTTCTATTATATATGAAATATTATTTTGGTGGAGGAAGTCTTGAAAACTTGGAAGTGGGAGAATTATTATTAATACCTGAAAAATTTAAGAGCGTATTAAATAATCATAATAAAACTTCCGATATCGAGATTAACGCAAATTCAATTAAAGATATCCAAAATTTCATGGACAATTTTTCGTTCATATCAAATATGGAAGTTTTAAATATAATTTTTGAAAAGATTTTTCGTTTAGAACTACCTCACGTTAATTATGATTTTTTTAAAACATTTTTACATAGTCTTAATTTAAATCTCTCAATGCTTATAGAAAAAGAGAATGAAATTTTATCTGAAAATCCTAAAAATACCCCTCTTACTTTCAATGTAATAATTGATCATATATGTCGTATGTTATATACCTTAATTGATAAAATTTTCATCAGAAAAATGCCAGAACAAGCATCTAGTAATTTTATTGACCCCAGAAGCCGATATATTGGTAAAAATATTGCGTTAAGAGTCTTAGAGTTATTCATCTTTCAAGATTTAAATGTTTCTGATGATGTATGGCCAGATTACCTTATAAGCCTTCAAAAAGATGCCTTAAGAAAGGAACTAGAACCATATAACGTAAATATTCCAGACAAGTATTTTTATGGTTTTCATGATATTATAAGGTTTGTTGTTACCTATAATTTTAAGTCATCTAGTGATCAACAACTCTTTGAGGAATGGTTAATTACTGAAATCATCGTTCCACTCACAAAATTTTTAAATTCAATTCGAAAATCTGTTGATAAGGAAGCCTCTCTTGATGACATCTTAAAAGTTTTAAATCAATATTTCTTAAGCACAAATATTAAAAAAGAATTGAATGAAAAATTGGAACTCACCTTACGCCAATTAGCTCTATTTTTCATGAAGAATAAGTAATTAAAATATTTTAAATCATTTTTATCGAATATCAAAAATTTCTAAAAATCTTTGAAACTGCTTTTCGATATTAATAATGGGTATATCTTTTACGCTTGTATCTTTTTCAGTCTTGGTAGAAATGATACCAGAGATCATTTTAATATTTAAATCTAATTGGGGGGTTATATCCTTAAAATTCTCAACACAGAGGATTTCTGGAACTTCAAGACCTCGAAATCCTTCAATAAATGCTAAATCAATATTTTCGGAAAATTTTGAAATCCAATCTATTAATTCATCAAAATCTAACTCTTTTTTGAAATAAACAGCTACTTCATGATATTTATTTTTTATAATTGAAAAATCTGCTCCTGCTTTAGAGAATTCAAATGAATCTTTTCCCTCAGTATCAATATTATGAGTGTCTACATTTTTAATTACTAAAATAGTAAGGTCTAACTCTGATTTCAATTTCTTTATCGCGCTAGTAATAAAATGTGTTTTTCCGGAACCAGAATATCCGATAAGGCTTATTAATTTCATTATATACCAGTTTAAAAGTTAAAATTCATTTTCGCTATAATTAATTAAGATATGGGTCTATAATAATCCTAAAGTTATAGATTTTGTATAATCGATATTAATTAACAAAACAATAAAAATAATAAAAATATAATATAAGCAAATAAATCGTATCCATCTAATAATAGAACTACTAACGTACTAATGAAAGAAAAAAATGTCTAAAAAGAAAGAATCAATTATTTTCGATGCCAACTTCTTCATAATGCTACTATCTGTTAGAGTACGGCATACAATAGATAATTTAGAAAAAGTTGCTGAGCAACTTGGTTTTGAATATTACATTTCTGAAGTAGTGTTTAATGAAATAAAAGCACCCCATACATACAAAGAAAAATTAGCAAAAATAATAAACGTTGAAAAGATACTTAATTCTGAAATTGACAATATTAAATCAGAACTTATAGACCATAATATACGATTCCCCGCTCAAGACCCTGATTTATCACTTATCGTACTTGCAGATCGTTTAATGGATAATGAAGATAAATCTATTTTTTTGGTATCTGATGATTTTAAACTTATAAAGAATACAAATCTTATATTCAGTGGAAAAGTAGAAACCCTCTCTCTTTCAAGTTTTCTATTAAAAATCCAAAGATCTGTTCCTAATAAACAATTAAGGAACTATTTTAACAATTTATGGAAAAAAAGTCTAAATTATACCCTTTCCTATATGCTCCAAAGGTCAAAAATCTATCCTGCTGAATCAAAGATCACTTGGTTACTTGAAAAAGCTATTAGCGTTACAGAGAGTTCTATTCTAACTAAAGATGCTCATACCATAGATGAAAAATCGACTAAAGTTAAATTTCAAGTAGGGATAAAAAAATATGAAAAAGAAATCAGGATTGCAGATAATTACATAGAAGAGAAAATGCTCTCCTCAAAAGAAGAGGAACTTATTCAAGATCTTACAAACTTTCTTGAAAATTTAAAAATCTCTCGTGAATATTTAAAAAGAGCCCGTGAGTCCATCATTAAAAATGATCCTAAGGATGCTGCTAAATTTTTAAAAAAAGGAAATGGATTTTTAATTTCTTTACTTCAATTAGCTGCAGGACAATTAACAAATAAAAAAAATTATGAAATCGTCGAGAAATTAATATGTTCGGAAATTAGTAAGATGGAATTTCTTCGAGCATTCATTTTAGTATCCTTAGGAAGAGTGAATTCAGCAATAGATTCAATTGAAAGAGCGGCTCTATTTTCTACCATCATTCTCAATCGACAAACATGCCTAACTCTTAATTATGTAAAAGCGTTGATTTTACTCTTTCATGGACTTTACGATAGTGCGATTATGGCCTACAATTTTACAGAAGAATTATCTGATATATATCATGATGATAAGCTCAAATTGAAATGTCTAATAGGAAAAGCTATTTCTTTATATATTCAGGGTAAAGAAACTGAAACTGCCATCGCAATTATGGAAGAGATTTCAAATCTGAACTTTGAAAAAGATTTCTTGGATGCGATTGTTGTTTTTAGTGAGCTAGGTGATTATTTCTTGGCTTTAGGGCACTCTCAAATAGCAGCAAATCTTTATAATGAAGCTCTTGAATTGAGTATTGATTATAATCTAAAAGTTAGAAGTGATATATTAATTGAAAAACTAAAGCGAGCTTATATCGCTACAGTGCTAAATGGTTATTCTGCTGAAGATATTATGGTCGATAAATTGGATATTTTACTTGATAAGGCTTATTCTGTTAAAGATGTTGAAAAATATAATGAACAAATTAAAAAAATTTCTAGTTTCAATTTACTCTTTTATACCGATTTTCCTTATATTTCAGGAAAAAAGAAAGTTATTCCCTTTTCAAAATTACCAAAGGAGCTTCAGAATGATTCCTTAGAGGTCGTCCATTTCGAGAAACTAAAAGATAAGAAAGTAGATGAGTATCTCTTTATTGTCTCGCATTATGAATTAGGATTATTAGGTATTAAATTAACTACAGACGAGAATATAACAGGCATAGCAGAAAATTATACATTAAAATTAAAACCCACATCTAAAGTAAAAATATATAAACCAAGTGAAGACTTAAAGGATATTTATTTGATTAGAGCAATAATCGAAATAACTAATAAGAATGGATGTGAAGTAATATATTCTCTGCCTTCCTTTTTCAAAACTCTTAATATTTAACAATCTTAAATTAAAATAAGAGTTACCCTTTTCTTAAACTCTTATCTCTTTGGCTAATTTGATGACCATGAACTGCACAGCTAATACAATAATATTTTGTTTTAACAGGTGCCTGGATAATTGTTCCTGATTTCTTTAACTCCGAATACATGCGTCCATCCACTAATGAAACCTTTTTTGTGACAGCTTTTGCCTTACTTCGAGGAACAAACCTTCCACATTTAGCACATTGAACTCTGGAATAATGGCCTTTACTAGAACCGCTTTTTCCGCCACTTTTTCTTTTCTTTGGAATAAAAATCAGCTTTTAATTATATTTTTTAAGTCTATTCTTTAAATCAAAATATTTAAATAATACAAACCTTAAAAAATTTATTCTTAATAACATTTAAACTGAACTTATGCATTAGATTTCATTTATAGTCTACTTTTTTTTACCTTAACTGTTTTCTTGAGTATCTATCTTCCTTAAACATTTAACAGAAAAAGTTATTCTCTGTATTATGGTTAATAATAACAAGAAAATATAGAGAACGATAAAAGCGGGGAAAAAAAAGTTTATACTAATTCCAAAAAATAAATTTGATAAGTAATAAACCCAAAATTCAATAATAAATGCAAACCATAATATTATCAATCTTTCAGCTCTCTCCATAAATCCTACACCTTTCATTTCTATATTTTCTTTTTCCGCTTTAGCTCGTATATAAGAAATCATAATTATTAGAAATAAAAGCAAATAGCCTATATAATAATCAATATAATTGCCTAAAATTAAACCAATAATTATAACTGCGTCAGAAAGCCTATCTAAGTTTGAATCTAAAAATGCTCCCGCTTTTGAAATTTGATGAGTTCTTCGCGCAACTTCTCCATCAAAAACATCAAATGCCCCTGCCCAGAATAGAAAAAAGGGGACTATCCAAGCTAACCAAATAGGAAAATGTAATCCATTGATTGCAATTAAAAATGCAAGTATAAGTGAACACATTAAACCGAATAATGAAAGAAGATTAGGAGAAACATTGTGTTTTATTAAATAATTGACCGGTAAGTCGATAAATTTTAATAAAAATTTCCTCTGATTCTCTCTCTTCTCGTTTATTTCTTCTTTTTCACTCAAAGTTATCGCAGATTTCAACGCTAGTGATATTATAAAGGTAAAATGTTTAGTAATAAAAAACTTTTCATAATATTAACCTTAAATTCAGCTTTAATAACCGAATAACCGAGGATGCTAAATATTTTTGCTTTCCTAAACTAATTCTTTTAAAGTCAAAGTGCATCAGATCTTCTGAATTTAACATCTCACCAATTTGATTTCCGATAATAAATAGCAATTTACTTTGCTTATCAAGATTAGTAAACAAAGGATAAAAATCTTCCCCCTCCTCATGTAATATTAATATCTGGTAATTACATTCCTTAAAATTCTCGATTGCATCAATTACATTTAGATGTACATGCTCAACCATATTTAATGGATTTTTATCTAGAGATTTTGGATCACTACCTTTCAGAATAATCTTTACAAAGTAATCTGAGAGTAAAATTTCATTTTTAGGAAAGGTATTTTCATCTAAATTATTTGATTTAAATATAAAAGTACCATAATTATCTAAAAATACCCATATTTCAACATTTTGCTCTATTCCATTCTCTCCCATGAGTGCTGCTAAAATTGCTCTTGAAATAACATCTAATCTGCCAGAAGAACCAGGAATATCCTTAATAGTATAGTTTTTAAGTTCTATTGTGCTAGATTGGATAATAAATACGATACTCATTATATTGACCCTAAAAAACCTTCTCTATTTTATTTAGATTAACCTAAACTTGTGTTAATTTCCAGATGAAGATATAATTAATTTATAACTGCAACTATATTAAGTGTAATTTCAATTAGATTAAATACAAAATAATTATTTTTTTCTTTTCTTTTTTATATTAATTTTTTCCCATTATCGAATTCTGTAGAAATTTATTGCATATTTTACCAAATGGTAAAAATTTTTAATAAGATATTATATAATAATACTGGGAAAATGATGAAGGAATAACCAGAGCATTTTCGAGGACAATTATGAAAATCGATGAGTAATTGTGCAAAATAATGCTTACATCCAGAATTTAATAATCAACACATTTCCAGACAAATGGGCTCTTGATTTAGCAAAGGTGAATACCAAAGCGATGAAGTCAGAGTCAGTACCCAGATGGAAGACATGATTATGTTCCCAAAAAGGCATAGAAATTATTGCCTAACACGAGAGAACTTTTTTGATTTTAATGGTGTAACCAAAAAATGAACAAAAGGAGTTAGTGTTTTAGGCTACAATATATGCTGAATTTCCTCTAAATTCCATCAATACATGCCAATAGTATCGGAACTAAATAAATCTTTTAGTTCCTTGTTTATATCTTCTTGATTTGTTTGGAGATAACTATTTAAGATTTTAGCGATTATTGGTGCCCATCTTTTCATTAATGCTCGAATATACCCAATCTGAATATTTGTATCAGTAGCAATACATAGAACTCCTTTTCCAATTTTTAATGAAAACAAAAATCCCTTATCATATTCGGTGATTTGCAGACTTATATTTCCATACCCTAAAATGTGTCCTTGTTCCTGACCCGCAGTAAATACAGCACCTCCAATAGCTCCGATCTTTTCTACAGAAATATCATCATCCGAGGGAAAATTGAATTTTGACTCACTCAAAATGGTGATACCTGTATCATCGATGATTATAACGTTTTTTAACCCTGGGGTGCTATTGATAATCTCCTTAATAATTCCCTTTAATTTTGCCTCATCTTCAGAATAACTCAATAGGTTCACCAATTTTCTCAATGAATCCACATATTATATTCAAAATCTTCAACAAATAATAGCGAATATAGTATAAAAATAACCTTTTATCTATAAAAATTTAATGAGACACATTAATTAATTTAAGGTTATCCTAATAATTTGAAATATTACATAAAGACTACCCAATTCTCACTAGAATAACTCTTGAGATTTAATCATCTGCTTTAGTACTTTCAGTTTTGCTTTATGGTTTTTTGATTTTTCAATTAATATATAAAGTTTATATTTCTTCCTCTTATCAATATCAAACTTCAACTGGACTAAATTGGGTTCTCTTATCACCAACTCTTTATTTTTAGAAATTGCCCAGAGTGCTAAAGTATTTTCATGAACCCAAAGTCGTTTCGAGATATGAGATCCTATTGGAAATCCATTACGATCTGTAATCACTCCCGCCACAAAATTCGGAAAATTTTTTTTAACACGATGCAAAAAATAATTAACGTCCGTCTGATTAATCAATCTTGGGCTTTCTGACTTCATATGATTTAACCTATCAAATTGAATAATAGATAAAATAAATGAATAAAAATGCAATCTTTAAATGGTGTGATATGAAGATATTATTACTGCTCTTATTCTTAGTAGATAATATTATCGTTTTGGCAAGAGAATTTATAAAAGTATTAAATAAAAAAAAAGAATATTTGGGTTATTTACTTTTTATCCCTAAATCCAAATTATCAATTAATTCAGAAAATCTATTTCTCACAGTCACTTCTGTGACTTGACTAATTTTCGCAATTTTTCGTTGAGTTCTTCTCTCTTTTGTTAAAATCGAAGCGGCATAAATTGCTGCTGCACACACTCCCGTGGGGCCTCTACCCGAGGTTAAGCCACGTAATTCAGCCATCTTAATTACTTTTTTAGCCATTTTATGGCAATATGGAGATAATTCAAGCTCAGAAATAAATCGTGTAAGAAAATCTAAGGCTTTTGTGGGATTTAGATTAAGCATTAATTCATTGGAAATGAATCGAAATGATCTACCAATTTCTTTTTTATCTACTCTTGCTACTTCAGCAATTTCATTGAGAGTACGAGGAATTTTATACATGCGACAGGCAGCATATAGACTTGCTGCAGCTACTCCTTCAATACTTCTACCACGGATTAAATGAGCTTCTACTGCGTCTCTATATATCTTTGCTGAGCATTCACGAATATTTTTATGCAGATCTAAATTTGAGGCCATTCTATCTAATTCACTCAAAGCAAAAGTAAGATTACGTTCAGTAGCATCGGAAACTCTAATTCGACTCTGCCACTTACGAAGTCGATAGATCTGCCCTCGCAATTTTGCAGGAATCTCTTTACCAAAAATATCTCTGTTTTTCCAATCGATCATGGTTGATAAGCCCTTATCATGGATCATATATGTCATTGGGGCTCCTGTTCGGGTTCGTTTTTTCTTCTGATCCGCATCAAAAGCTCGCCATTCAGGGCCATGATCAATATGATTTTCTGAATGCACCAAACCACACTCTTCACATACCAATAACCCTCTATTTTCATCGAAAAGAATATTTTTTCCACATTCAGAACAAATATTATTTTCACTCTTTATTCTTTCGGGTGGGATTAATTTTATATCATTCCAGCTTGAAATATTTTTCACCTTAGAATGGTTATCGGGGAATTCAATAATTCTTAGTGAATTTTTACATAATAATTACTATTAGAATTTATCTGGGTCTTATGATGAGCTTTAACTGAAATAAATGGTAAATTAATAGGACCAAAAATCTCTTTTATTATACCGATTTCTTCATATTCCTCGGTAAAAATGGGTTTATGAGTTACTTTTTCAAGATTTTTATTCCATCTTTTCGCTCTAAAAATACGGTTCTTTTTAGAGTCCCCGAGGTAGAACAAGCTTAATTTGACCCAGTTTTTCAAGGTTTACCCTAACTAATTATTAAAATTTAAAATAGAACATTGAAACCTACTATTTAAATATAACTTTTTTCCATGTGTATTTTACATTTTTGAATGCGATTGAGCAAGAATTGACAAAATTTTTCTTCTTAGTGTAAAATTTGATAACCAAATGCTCAGATTAGAATATTATTCAAGAATTTTTTATTATATTCGTTAATTTGATGTTAAATTTTAGACATTCTTTATAAAAGCCAAAAAAATATCAAGTGTTTCTTTATCAATGGATCACATATACAATTTTTTTAATTTATATTCTAATTTACAATCACATTTAGGAACGTCTTTTAATAAATCTTCAACATTTTGAGTGATAACAAAGTTTCTTAATAAGGATAGCATATTTTCATTACATTCTCTCTTGAGGCAGTTATGAATCCCTCGCTTTGTGCCTGCTCCAGACGGATCAGAAATAATACGAGTAGAAATTTCATCTCTTCTACTTAAAAGTATTTTTTTTAAAGCTTTGATAAGAGAATAAAACCAGGGTGGTCGATATCGGTTTTGGTACCAAAGATATTCTACATATGATCCTTTTTGGATATTTACTGGATTAATTGAGATAGTGTTCACGTGTAGATTGATTAAAGTATTTACCGAATTGATACAGTCATCAATAGCTGCTTGTTCGTTGAGAAATGGTGGTTTAAAAAGTAAATAAACTCTTATCCCTAAATTAAATTCTTTACATAACTCTACTGCTTTTAAAAAATCATCGTATAGTAATCCTTTATTAATATAATTATTTCGAATATGATCATCAACACTTTCAAGACCAATTGCTACTTCCACATATTTATCTTGCAAAGCATTCTGTATAGCATCTAATTTAGATTCTGTTAAATATTCAGCACGAGATTCGATAACAACTTCCTTAATTTTATCGTAATTTTTAATCTTATCATATATTTTGGCTCTAATATTCTCTGGAATCTCCTCATCATCGAAAAAACTGCCTGAGTTAAAAATTTTAAGCACAAAATCATCCTTGGATGAAATAATTTCATGTTCTTTAGCTTTCATAGCATATTCAAACTGATGGAGAATTTGCTCAGGATCGACTGGATCAATGTTCGAATCTCCTATATATCCACACATCGAACACCCCCCCGAATCTCCTAAAGCCCAACTGCAACCTCTGGTTCGTAATATTATTGTAAATTCTTTACCTTTCTTATTTAATAATCGGTCCTCTTTGATCCAAAAACTGACGGGTTTATCGAGTACTATGCTTGACGATTTGGTTCTATTTTGAATAAATTTCTTTCTATTTTGTTTAATCTTCACGATTAATGAATCATTCTCATTAGAGCTTCTCATAGATTTCAGCTACTAATCCTTTTTTAATATTTCTAATATTATTCGAACCAATAATTGCATTTCCAACGGCTATGATTTTTTGTTTATTTTTGTCTAATATAGCAATGTTACTTTGGGGTAATATATTAGGACTAAATTCAATTACTCCTGGTCTAAATAGATTACTTCCTTTAACTTTTTCACCATCAAACACGAGATAATTACCATCACTTCTATACGGGAATAATTGTTCAGCACCAGCTATTGTCAATTCAATTTGACCCTTATTCAAGTCAAATTTCCCGATAGATTCATTACTTTTTTGATCGATGATTTCAATTTTCGTTTTAGCCCGATTTCTTCTCATTTTTACTCCATTGGCAAAAAGTTTCATACCAGAGTCTGCCCCGTACTGATAATCCGCAATTTTAATAAATTTTCTTGTCCATGAATTGGTAATAAGAGGCTGGAGAGTTGAAGGATTTAAGACATCAATTTTGCTATTTTTTAAAGTTTCTATCTTCTCTTCTAATGATTTTAAAGCATTCTTAGAGGTAAGATTATCATCAGATTCAGTAAAATAAAACTTGTGATCAACTTTTTTGATTACTTCTTCTATAATTGAGGAATATCCTCCTTCCTTTAAGTGACAGATTATTGGGATTGCATTATCGTATTTCTTTAATAAGCTGGTTAACATCTCTGCGGAAATATATATCTCCTCTTGATCCCAATCTCCTGTAACCGGAATATCATAAGAGTTGACAGGGTATATGTTTTCTAATTGCCTTGGAATTGCTCCTAAAGGAGAAGTTAAAATAAATTCTTGAAAATCAGGAAATTCAGGAAATTTTCTTATAACCTTATAAAATTTTTTATGCGACTTAGACTCAGAATAAGGTTTTTTCGCAGAACACGGTAAAATTATTATTAATTTCGTCCATGGCTCTGGTATGAAGTTATTTACAACTCTGTCTCTAAACTCCTTAAAATCGGGTCTATGATATGAAATTGGACCAATACATTTAACTAGTGTGCTTGTTGATAATAATGGAGTCTCTAATCTGAGACTTTCAAAAAACTCTTTATCTAATGTCTTTAAACTTGAATATAATAAAGTATCATCATGAGTTGTCTTTTCTAAGAATGACCTATAATCTTCAGTATCTAAAAATTGCTTAATTTTATTCATATATATTTTTGCCGAAATTAAATTGTGGAGTGTAAGTAGTAATATCTTCTCTTGCGAATATTTATCCTGTAAGAGATTTTTTAATTTTCCTGAACATGCAATACACGGACAAGGTAAATCTTTAAGTTTATATATAGGTAATAAATCTTCAGTTGTATTATAAAAATTCTCTGCGGAAAGGTACATCATATAAGAACTATCAATCAGATCAAATCCCAAATATATTAAGAATGGGTAATACTTAGGAATTAATCGGCCTGAAGCCATTAAAACGAGATTATTGTTGAGTTCGAGCTTAACATTATTAATAATTCTAAGAATTGCCCTAAAATTTTTAAAACTATCAAACAAATCAGCAAAATTTAATATTTTAATATTATTATTTGCTTTTATTAATGGAATATACAAATCTATTAACTCGGAATAATCAAAAATCCTGATAGTAAATCCAAAATTGCTATTAGGGTATGCCTCTAATACACTTTTCACATGATTGAGATAAATTCCGATTTCTTGCGTAGCAAAATCTTTTTCGATTGATGTGGTCGGTACATTAAAAGGAATAATCGAGATTACATTATCTTGGGTAAAAATATTTGGATTTTTATTTAGAATTTGTTTAAACTTTGCGATCGTACCGTTATGGGAATATATAAAGCTTGTATTTTTGAATTTGTCGCGTAGAAATCCAATTTTTAAGAAGATCTGTTTAGTAATAAAAAAGACCTCATGAGTTTCGAAATATTCTAAGAAATTCATATTGCTAATTAAGGTATTTGTCATCGGAATGACTAAGTTGGGGGTTTTAAAATAGGTTTTAATCTTAGATGATAGATGTATTCGCCCAATCCGGGAATATCCAATTTTTTTCCTTTTGAGATCAAAAAATAAGTCCATTCTCTACAAATGAAGAAATTATTCAATATTAAATAAATTCATGTAATGTCATTTTTTCACTCAGAATTAAAAAAGGGTGAAGTTAGTAAATGGTTTAAGCTCATCTAAGGCGAAATTTGTGAATGTGTCTTCTATATCTTCAGTGTCATAAATATTTTTTATAAATGTTCCATAATCGTCTATTTCTTTCACTCTAACTATAGCTAGTAATCCATATTGTTCTCCAATTCTGAATAGATCCGTGATATATTCACTATTTTCTAAGTTTTCAGCGATTGTATCATACTTTGCAGGATTTTTTGGTTTTATTCTCACATAAAACTTTCCCTTATAACCAATCAACTTTGGATTAAATCTAATGGAATAATTTAGAATTACTCCCTCCTGCTCCATATCTTTTATTCTTTTATGAATTGTTGATTGAGAAATTGTAATTTTATAATCTTTCTTAAAAATTTCTTTAATCTCATAGGTAGAAAGTAATTTTGAAGTTTGCTTGTCCTGTAAAATTTTTAAAATAAGAAAATCGTTTTCATCAAGATCCTTTAGAATTGATTTTACCGTATTTAATCGAAAGCTATTTATTTTGTATATTTTAATTGTTTCAATAAATTGATATTTCTTAAAATAAGAGTACGCCATTACAGAATCGATTTTGCTAAGTGAATTATTGAAATCTCCTAAATCCTTGAAAATAAACATCGCAATTAAAGAGAATTCCCCAAGAATCCCATCTAATATCTTCAACTGAGGTATTTCAAATAATTCATTTACTAAAAATGGTTCTTTCGGATTTGTTTTTATTTCCATAAATACGTATTTTAAGTTTGGTCGAATATTTGGATTAATAGTAATTGTAAAATCAGAAATAATTTGTTTTTCTCTTAGATTAGTCATTCTATTTTGGAGAGTTACTCTTGTAATATCTAAATCTTCTGCTACTTTTGAAAATTTTATTTTGGAAGTATTTTCTAGCTTTTTTATTATTTTAGGCGGAGATATAAGTTTATTTTGGGGCATGATTTATTTGAGGAAATTTTTACTGGTAAATTGCTTAAAAAAGATAAGCTATGATATACATATTTTCAGAAAAATATTTATATTTAACTCAAAATTAAAAATCCTAATATTCACAAAAATGTGAGAATATAAAAATGGTAAATTATAAAGTTGCTGATATTTCATTAGCAGAAAAAGGTAGAGAGGCATTATATATAGCAGAAAATAAAATGCCAGTCACCGCAAAGGTAATTCGGGACAGATTTGCTAAAGAAAAACCTCTACAAGGAATTACAATCGCAGGATGTCTCCATGTAACAAAAGAGACAGGGAATCTCGCTCGAACTTTAAAAGCAGGTGGCGCTGAAGTGTATCTATGTGGAAGCAATCCATTATCAACTCAAGATGACGTTTCTGCGGCTTTAGTAGAAGAAGATATAAATGTCTTTGCTTGGCACGGTAATACTGATGATGAATTTTATTGGTGTATTCGACAATGTTTAGATGCCAAACCTAATATTTTAATTGATGATGGAGCAGACATGATTGTCACTGCTCATCAAGAATATCCTGATCTACTGGCTAATGGCACAATATTTGGATGCCAAGAAGAAACAACTACTGGAATAAAAAGATTTATAGCAATGGACAAGAAGGGTGTTTTAAAAGTTCCCTTGTTTCCTGTAAATAACGCGAAATGTAAGAATCAATTTGATAATGAGTTAGGAACCGGTCAAGGTGTGATATCCGCAATTTATGGGATGCATGTCCTTTTTGCTGGAAAAACAGTAGTAATTGGAGGCTATGGGCATTGTAGCTCCGGAATGGCTTTAAGAGCAAAAGGTCTTGGAGCAGATGTAATAGTTACTGAAGTGGATCCTATAAAAGCACTTCAAGCTCGGTTTGTTGGATATCAAGTGATGCCGATTAAAGAAGCGCTACCCATTGCCGATATTATACTTACTGCGACAGGATGTAAACATGTTATCCCACCTACTGAAGAAGCATTTAACCTTTTAAAGGAGGGAGCAATTCTGGGTAATCTCGGGCATTTTGATATTGAAATTCCTACTAAACAACTCTATGAATATGCAAAAGAGATTAAACCTATAAGAAGTAATGTCGAGGAGTTAATTTTTCCTGATGGGAAGAAAATCTATTTACTCGCAAAAGGACGACTCGCTAATCTTGTTCTTTCTGAAGGTCATCCAAGTGAAGTTATGGATATGTCCTTTGCTTTACAATCTCTCATGTCGGAATATATAGTTAAGAATAGGACCCAATTTAAACCTGGTATAATGGAAATCCCTGTGGATATCGATGATCAAGTAGGCTATTTAAAGTTGAAATCTATGGGTATCGAAATTGACGAGTTAACTGAAGAACAATATAATTATATCCATGGATATGAAGAAGGTACTTAAATAATTATTTTTTATTTATTTTTTTAATTTATTAATCCAAATTTGTTCTTTAAAAATATAGCTAGCATATTGGCTTAAAAAAACTCTTTAATTCTTTATGATTAAAGCCTATAAATACGGCTCTTTATCCAATAAAGATGATATCTCTTGATAATCATCCTGTCAACTTATTCAGCTTCCAATGAAACCAAAGATCTCCAAATAATTGTATAGTTCCAGGGATTAGTGCGATGAAACCACCTAAAATAATATATATTATTGAAATCACGATATACCAAATTATTGCGCTTTTTAAAAATGGTCTTATAGGATCCCTAATTGGCACTGGATATAACAATATGATGCTAAGAACATTTATCGCAATTATGATTATCATTGAGATCATCGCATTAAAGAAAAAGCTCTCAGGGAAATAAATATACCATAAGACTGCCAAAATTATAGCCACAATATTACAAAGAGCAATCCATATCATAAAAGTTGGAATAAAGCTCTTAGGAGCATCTTTTTTTGCTAACGTCATAATGTTATGAATGTAAATTTTCTTAAAAAACCTTTAGGTTAAAAATCATAATAACGCAGTTTGTCAGATAATAATTTTATTCATGGATTTTTATTGCTAATTATTAATTTTTTTCCAAAAAAGTAAATTCTTCTTATTCACTATGATCTTCTCTTGGCAATCTCTTGCTAACTGGAAGAATTGGTTTAAAAGTTTTATGAGGTTCAATCTGATACCAATAAGCCGTTGAAGACCAATCATCAGAACGCTGATTTGCATGACCATGTTCTATCTTTACTTTGATATTTTTATGAAAATAAATAGGATCTTCTATATGATACCTATAATAAGATATTTTTCCACTCCAATTCTTTCCTCCCGGTAAAGTAATTCCAAAATTGGGGGAACAAAAAAATTGCGTTGGACAATGAGCCCCACAGAAATAATCCTCTGTACCAGTTCCGTATAATATTGTTTCTCCATCGTCAATTTCTATATAATCATCTCCTTCACCAGGCCAATAACTATCCTTTCTATGCACATGCTCGGAGGTTAATAGGTTATGAATATCTAAGTGACATCCAACGTAATGTCCTTCTCCTTCCGCTTCAAGTATAAGATAATCTGCTTCATGAGATTTATTTTTTTTCATAATTAATTCTACTTTCCTTCCTAGATTATAATTATTACCTTTACAAGGATTTTCTCTATTCCAAGTTGCATGAAATCTTCCATATCCATCGTTTAATTCGGGATATTCCTCATAGTCAATATAAAAATAACACCCCATTCCACGGTCGGATTCGCTTTCAATTTCAATTTTAGCTCTTTTAGAGAAAGGCATAGGGAAAAAACAATTAAAACTCTTACCTTCTTCAGGTCCCATTGAAAGAGGTGTGCTCGAAAAATTTACTGTTTTTCCATGTCCTACTCCAAAAAAATCCCCGAGTGGAACTTCAACCGAAGGATCTTTTTCATCATCCCACCACATTCGCATTAAAACTTTTCTTAAATAGTAAGGCTCTAATGATGTTGGTGTCATCCAAATATGCTTGATACAACCCGCACTTTTAATATCGCAGATTTCATATTTAGAATTTGCCTTTAATATAACAAAATCATTATTAGCTCCAGTTTTATCATAACTAGAGATTCTTTTTCTTTTAACATCTGGTTTTATTTTTGCTAATTCTATAAGAGAATTGTTATTCAGCATTATTTTCACTTATTAAAATTATTACTAATTAAATGAGATAAAGAAAAAGAATTAAAAAATATTAATTTCGAGGGATTAAGTCAAAATATGAATTTACTATGGATTTGGACGTAAAATTTCTGAAACCTTGGTATTTTCGTAGATTTCTGTTGCCAAATTCGCCAATCCTTTAAAACCAATAGGTTCTTGCTCTAACCTGTTAGATTCCCAAACTTTAAATCCTTGAAATTCATTTTTAATATCAATTAGATATTTCTGTTGGATTGAAGAAACTTGGGCGCAGAATTTACATTTCTTAGCATATTTTTTAGGAATTAGCATGTTAATGTGAACTGCATCAAGAGTAATATATCTCTCTGTCAAATCTCTGGCTCTTTTGATTTCCTCGAAACTTGGTTTTTCTGCAATTGATACCAATCGGAGTGATCCGACATTATGAATAAGCTCAGTGATTCTTTCTCCACGTTTCTCAAGTTCTACAATCATATTGAATATTTCTCTGCCTAATTCTTTTCTTTTTTCATAATCATCAAATGGTTTAATAAATTGCCTAAAAACTTTAGAAAAATTCCGAATGGCACCCTTAACAGAATTATAGAAATTCAAGGAATATTTTAAAACTACCTTCACTTGATCCTCTGGAATTTCAAATAATGCCACCATATTACCCGTTGGAGGAAAATCTGCCACTATTATGTCAAACTGAATATCTTGACTGTTAATATCTTCTGCATCTAAAATTTTTTGAAAGAACATTGCATTCTTTAAAGCTAATGGAATACTTTCTGCTGTAAAGGTGGTATCTATGAATTTTTCGATTTGGGGGATCATACCTACTATTGGCATTTGCTTCATTAAGATTTTCATTTTTTCTATTAATTCCTTTGTATATTCCTCGGCATAGACATTAGGATCGGGTTCAATTGCCCATAAATTACTTGTTAATGGTGTTATCTTATTTCCTACATCCATGGAAAACAAATCACTTATATTATGAGCAATATCAAATGAGATCAACAATACTTTTTTATTAGGAAGATCATTCGCTAACTTAACAGCAGTCGCAGCGCTAATGGAAGACTTACCGACACCACCTTTTCCACCGAATACAATGATTGACTCAATCATAATTGTACAGTTAAAAATAAAATATTCTAGTAAAATAAACAAATTATCCAATAATAAAATATCTTTACAAATAGAAATAATTAAATTACAATTTAATCATCAAAATTAGTGCTTTTTTTTGGAAAGAACAATAATTTACCAGAAAAGTTTCCGTTCTTAATGGAAGGGTCTTTTTCAAAATAAAAGTAAAATCTTCCGAGATCTGTTATTATCCGGTATTTAATTTTTGTTTTATTCTGATTATTAAAAATTTTTTTCAGTAATTTATTATTCCAATAAAGACTCATCATCGATTATATCAATGCGGGATTTAAAAAAAGAAATCTCATGGGGATAATATATATTTTTATCTTTATTTTCGCGATTTTTAGAGATTACTAAAAAATAAATGGAATGAAATATTTCATATACTCAATCATCTCTAAAAGATGATTTTAACATATAAACATAAAAAGATGATTCATTTAATTCGAATTTACCATAAAAAGATCTAATCAACTTAAATCAAATTATAATATCATTCTTGTTAAATTTATTAAATTATTAGAAAAATATGAATTTGGAAGTGATCAAGATTACAAATAATCAAACTGATTTTACAACTAAATATATAATTGAAACTAAATTTAAAATTAAGGGTGTGGTTGAGAAGAGCGATATCGTTGGGGCTATTTTTGGCCAGAGATTATAAAATACTTAAAGGCCTAATCGGCATAATCGGCTAAACTGAAGGTCTTCTATTAGATCTCGATTTAAGAGATTTACAAAAATCGGGGCGTATAGGAAGAATAGAGGTTGAGAATGAATCCAAAGAAGGAATTTCTGAGGGATTCATTAGTATACCAAGTAGCCTAACACGAAAAGAAACAGCTCTTCTTGCTGCAACAGTCGAAACTGTTACTAGGGTCGGTCCCTGTGAGGCAGAAATCAAACTGCTTGGGATTAAAGACGTTAGAGAAACAAAACGTAAGAAGATAATAGAGAGAGCCGCTGAATTATTAAAAGAATGGGATCAAAAATCGTTAGAACCCAGTGAAATCGAAGAAAGAATAGAAACAGATATTAAATTAGGAGAAATTATCTCATGGGGTTCTGATGGGTTACCTGCTGGTCCAGAGGTTGATTCTAATCCTGAACTAATTATCGTAGAAGGAAGGGCTGATGTGTTAAATCTATTACGAATTGGAATTAAAAACTCTATCGCTGTACAAGGAACACAAGTTCCTAAATCTGTTATTGATTTAGCAGAAAAAAAATCCACAGTAATCGCATTTCTTGATGGTGATAGGGGTGGAACTATTATTTTAAATGAATTAAAGCAATTAACTAAACTTGATTTCATCGCTAGAGCTCCTGAAGGTTATGAAGTAGAAGAGTTGACAAGAAAGCAGTTGATAAAGGCATTACAGAATAAGAAGCCTGCAGAAAGTTATAGTGAAGAATCCTATATAGAAGAAGAAAAGAAGCCTGATAAAAAAGTGGATACATTCTTAGAAAAATCTTTAAAAAAACTAAAAATAAAAAATCAAGAACCTATAGTTAAAAGTCTTAAAGAAATAGAGCCAGGACACTGTATAGGATTTAATAAAAATTCCGAAATACTATTAAATCTTCCCGTTGGAGAATTATATGATAATCTGTCTGAATTTAAGGATATCCAATATCTCATTATTCATGGAATATTAACCAATAGATTAATCTCCCTCGCTTTGGATATGAAAATTAAATTTATTGCATGCAAAAATAAGGAAGAGGATTTAAAAATTCCTAATCAGATATTTGTATATTCCTTTTAATCACATATTTAAAAATTCAAATGACTCTTTTTTTTTATTCATTAATTTTTAATTCAATAGGAATGCCATTTATAATAGAATCAGATAATGGGCAATGGGCTTGAAAAATAGATTTACATTTCTCAACAACTTTTTCTTTTGATTCTTCATCTTTAATTCGAAATTTTATTGTGACTATAATCTTTACTAATTTTAAGAGCATTTTAGGCCCCTTATGTTTTAATATTCCATCTATGACGACTTCAAAATCATAAAAATTAGCGTTATTTTTATTTAGACAAAAAATGAGCGAAGAAGCTATACAACTGCCTGTTCCAATTAAAAAATATTCTATTGGACTTGGCCCTTGATTATCCCCATGGAATGCCTCAGGTTCATCGATAATAATCCCTTTAAAATGTCTCGCATTAGCTTTGAATTGTTGATTTCCTTGATAATCTAATGTGATTTTCATACAATAATTCTATAAAAAGGGAATTAAAAAGTTTTTGATATAATAGATATTTATAAGCCCTTATCCAAATCCAATATTCAGAGCATTATTAACTATTGTAAATATAAGCTGAATAACGTACGATACTCCGCCTAATAGGGCTAAACCGATAATGCAGATCTTAAAAATAGTAAAATAATCTTTTCTCGATGGTTTGTTCGCTATTTTGATGATTCTTTTAGTATTCTGAAAAAAGACTCCTATTCTCTCATATAACGATAATTTTTTCTTTTTATCGTAGGTTGAATATTTTTCATATTTAGGGTATGAATTAGACACAAATAAATTAAATATATATATTTAAAAAATTTAACTGTTCTAAATTAGATTCATTACCTATCATTGGTACCTAATATATTTGAAATGAAGAATTCACGATTAAATGGTTTAAGGTCATCATAAGTTTGCCCCGTTCCTACAAAAATAATGGGTTTTTTTGTCTCATAAGATATGGATAAAGCTGATCCTCCTTTACTATCAGCATCTAATTTAGTTAAAATATTAGCATCTATTCCAACATTGCGATGAAATTCTTTTGCTTGGTTTAATGCGTCATTACCTGCTAAGCTATCTCCAACAAATATTACTAAATCTGGGTTTGAAACTCTAACAATTTTCTGCATCTCAATCATTAGGTTTTTATTACTTACTTGTCTACCCGCAGTATCTACTAAAACTACGTTGATATTTTTTGCAGATGCATGATTTATGGCATCATAGGCTACGCTTGCTGGATCTGACTTGTATTCATGCTTTATAACTCTTATACCTACATTATTCATATGATAACTAAGTTGTTCAATTGCAGCGGCTCGGAATGTGTCTGATGCAGAAGCCACTGAGGAAATTTTATGCTTTTTTAAAAAGTATGCTAATTTTGCGATAGTTGTTGTTTTCCCTGTTCCATTTACACCCAGAAATACCATAACATAGGGAAGTCCTTGTTGATTTTTTTTCTTAATCTCTTCAATTAAATCAATTTCTCTTTCAGGTGTTAAAATCTCGGTAATCACAGCTTTTAAAATATCAAATAAATATTTTTTTTTTGAAGATAATAAGCCAATCTGCTCATTTTTGAGAGATTCTCTAATTTTTGACGTTATGTGATCAGCTGTTTCTGTTGCGACATCATTGCTGATAAGTAATAAATTTAAGTTAGCTAAAGTTTTTTCCATATTCTCTTCTGAAAGAGTTTTTTTGACGAAAGTTGAGAAAGTAGATTTTAATTTTTCAAGCATTAAGTCTTCCTTTGATCCATTCTGTTTTGGAGTTCTTGAGACATCCCTTGTAAATTTAATTCGATAAGTTGAATTCTTTCTGTTAAAAATTTTATTTGTTCATTATGTTGGGACATCAATTTATCAATAAATTCGATCGATTCTGCTACATTCTTTTCAATTACCGTATCCTGATTTATAAAAAGCAATACTCTCTCAGTATCCTTTATAGATGCTTTAATATTCACTAAACCGCCTATAGGCACTAAAATTTCATCGTCCTTGGTTACACCATCTTTCAAATTTTCCAAGGTATTCCTAGTAGTTATTAAATTGCTTAATGATGCATTTACGATTTCTAATTGACCTTGAAGCATATCGCGTTGTTCTTTTAGATATCTAAATTGATATAATTGTCTTTCAAAATTTTGAGAATTTTCCATGATATATTTCCTAAAACAATTTTTAATAAATTATTGAGATAACTCACGAATAAGATAATCTTGGCACTCTTCTGGTGAGATCTCTTTAATCTCTTTGATTTTAATTTGTCTTCGGTATATTCCTATAGAGGTTATTTGGCTTATAGCTTTCTCTAAAGCGTCCTCCTCTTTTAAAGCTCGAACTTCCTTTCGAAATAGATATTTTTTATACTGCTTTGTATATGTGCCAATAATTCGAAAAATTTTTATCTCTGACATAAAAGATCAAGTGTTTAGTCTCAATGAAATTAAAATAGATAATTTATATAAAAATATTAAATTTTTCCTTTTTTTCTAAAAAAAATTAACCATTTGTAAGATAAATATACTTATAATCCTAAAACATTAGTTAAACGCATCATTTCAGGTCCCGTACAGGCTAAACCAAATATTCCACTTTTATCATTCGCAACTGCTCCAGAGGATATATACGGGATTCCTCTATTTACGGTAGACACATCAATTTCATTTACCTTTAAGATTGAGCCAATATACTCTACATCATCATCCGTACTGAGAGGATGTACTACACATCCTTTGTTGTTCGCCAATGAAATAGAACCAGGGAGATTAAGATCCGCAAATTCATATACTATAGTTTCAACATTTAATATATCTTCAATTTTATTTCGATAATCCTTTAAAAAAGAACTAATAATTGCTCCCTTATCGTTACATAAAATTAGATTCCCATAAGCATTATCAATTGAATTTAATATACCGATGTTAATTGATTCGTCTATTGTTTTCAAATAGGATTTAAGCTTTTCTAACTCATCATCTCTTACGATATGTGGTACTATTATTCCATTCTTATTGCTACTAAGATAAACCCCTATAAGAGGAGAATTATTTATCGAGAGAGGAAAGAGCGGTTCACTAAATACTTTCTTAAATTCTTTTAAAGTACTTTTCAATAAAGTTGGTGGATATAACCCATAAAGATTATTAACTTCTAAGTAAACCCCGACAGTATCCCTTCCGAAAATTTGGTACTTTAAAATTGACATTATATAGATTTAAAATCAAACTTCTTTATTAGTATAACATTTTAAACCATAAATATTTTATTAATACAGAAGCATTATAAAAGCGCCCAAACCCTACACCAAGAGCACTTTTCTTATATAAAAATATAGATTCCTTAACTTAGGATGTAATGTTTATTAATGAATAATGCTCAATAATTATTTATGATTGATTTTATCATTGCTTTTTTTTACTTTGTTGATAATCTTGGCTTGGTAAAAATAGAACAAATCTTTACTACAAACTTAATAACCCTTCTCTTAAGTAGAGGAATCTATATTCTTATATACTTACTTAACTATTATAAAAAGGCTGAAAGCAACGAAAGAACGGGATCGTTTATTCTTTCTAGAAAAGAAATGACATATTTTAGTATCAAACAAATCAGTTTGATATTGTTCGGTATATTGTTTTTTCCATTGACAGTATTTATTTCAGTTTATTCATTAATGATTAGTGGCTCGTATATAAAAAAGTGGAATTTTAGGTCGAAAGAAAGAATCTTTAAAATATTAGGGTTTCTAATAACATTCCTCACACCTTTACTAAGTATTTTATGGTTTACTTTTATCGATATTGACTATTACTCTATTGGAGCTATCGGAATCAGCCTCATTGTTTTTCTCCAATATGGACTGAAAACTGCAAAATATTCATTAAAACAACTAATCGATAAATATGCTAACCGTAGAATCCATAAATTACCCCAGATTCTACAATACATCTTATTATTTATTTTAATAGCTTTTCCCACCTCTTTTTTAATAACAACTACTGTATACTCCCCGCCAGATATTATTACATTTATGGTCCCTATGCGAGATGATGTTGAATTAGCAACTGATGTATATCTTGCTCCAGGTTCGTTTGGAGCTCCTCGTCCTGTGATTTTGGTACGTACTACCTATGGAAAATCAGGAATGGGAGGACTATATGGTATGTTATATTCCACCCAGAATTATCATCTCGTAGTTCAAGATTGTCGTGGTACTTTTGATTCACCTGCAGGCGAGCATTATATGTTATTTATAGAAGCATATAAAGATGGTGTTGATACTATTGAGTGGATACTCAAACAACCTTGGTGTAATGGAAAGATTGCCTCTGCTGGAGCATCAGCGCTTGGTATTAGTCAATATTATTATGCTGGTATGAATCCATCAGGATTATTAGCCCAATCACTTATGATCGCAACTCCTGATCTATATAAAACTTCGATCTACCAAGGTGGTGCATTTAAAGAAAGTACAGCAACTCAATGGGTAATGATGACCGCACCTGATAATTATGAATATCAGCTTGATCAATTAATTGCTCACCCTATGAAAGATATTTTTTATAATTCCACTTCACTTTTTATGGATATTGGCCCAACATTTAAAAATGTAAGTGTTGCGGGAATTCATATTGGTGGATGGTATGATACATTTCAAAAAGGCACATTAGATGGCTATATAGGCTATGATGACTGGGGTTTACCCTCTGCAAGAGGAAAACAGCTTTTAATTATGGGACCGTTCACCCATGGTTTTCCAGGTGAGGGAAAGCAGGGTGAATTATTCTTTCCTACAAAATCTGTGAGTGGGTATGAACTTTATCTAGACTGGGAGCAGAAACTTTTTGATTATGCTCTATTAGATATTCCATTTGATTGGGAAGGAAACCGAGTAGCATATTATATGATGGGTGATGTGGATAATGCTTCTGTAGATGCTAATGACTATCGCTATGCAAAGGATTGGCCTATCCTCCATACAAATGATACTTGGTATTTCATGGCGAATAATGAGTTAAATTTAACTGGACCTGGAATTCAAAGTTATAATTTTACGTATCAATTTGATCCACGAGATCCTGTCCCTACTTTAGGTGGTACAAATTTGGTAATTGCATCTGGACCATATGATCAAAGTTCTTTAGAGAGTAGAGACGATGTGTTAATCTTTGATTCTCCAGTTTTTACTCAACCTTATGAGATTATAGGGAATATGTGGGCTCATCTTTATGTAAAGTCTAACTGTACTAATACCGATTTTACTGTGAAAATAAGTGATGTCTATCCTGATGGACGTTCTATCCTTATAAGTGACGGTATTATCAATGCTATGAGAAGAGATGGATTTAATACTACCGCTGATCCTTTAGATAGCGTCGAATATGTTGAATTAGATATTGATTTATGGGCTACTGCATATCAATTCAACGTGGGACATAAAATGAGGATTGCGATATCCAGTTCGAATTATCCCCGATTTGGTGTGAATCCAAATACTGGGGAAACGCCAAGGGCATATTCCTATCAATACCTACAAAGATTTATTGCTAATAATTCAATTTTGGTCGGTCCAGATTATCCCTCATATATAACACTTCCAGTACCAACATAATCTTAGAGCTCACGTAAATAAATAAAATTGTATTTTTTTTTTATTTTTTTCTGTTTGTGAGATATAAAATTAATTGTGATTTGATTCTATGATTGAATATATGAACCAAGACTATAATAGGAGAACCACCCATTATAATCCTTAATACTTTATTTAAAGTATTAAATAGCCAAAAAGTGAAGGAATAATATAGATTGAAAAAAAGGTTTTTTTCACTGAAAAGTAAAAGATATTATATATAATTTAATCCAATAAAGTATGAGTGATAAATTATGCAAAATCTTGATGAGATGGGTTCACCAGTAGAATTTTGGGACTATTTCTTTAAAATCTCCAAAATCCCTCGATGCTCTCAAAATGAAGATCAAATACGAAATTTTATAAAAACTGAAGCTGAAAAGTGTGGTTATTCAACAGAAATAGATAATCCTAAAAATCTTGTTATTAGGATTAGACCAAGTATAAACAATAATAAAAAAAAAATAAGAATTGTTTTACAAAGCCATATGGATATGGTTTGCGAAAAGGAGTCGAATTCACAACATGATTTTTCGAAGGATCCATTAAGATTAAAAATTATCGAGCATCATAATGAAAGATGGCTAACTGCTGATGGCACAACATTAGGAGCAGATAATGGAGTTGGAATAGCATATCAATTAACCTTCATGAAAAAGATTTTTAGTGGTGAATTGAATTTTGGTCCTTTAGAATTTGATTTATTGTTTACTACCAGCGAAGAATATCCACCATTTGGTGTTACCTTAATGGATAGAAGCTTAATTGGTGGAGGTTATCTGATAAACCTTGATTTAGAAGAAGAGGATAAAGCAGTAATTGGTTCTGCAGGTGGCATTATGTATAAAAGTAAAGTGAAAATTAATAGAATTTCATTAAACCAAGATGAGTATAATTTGATGCCAATAAAGCTATCAATTTCAGGGTTGGTAGGAGGACACTCCGGATTGGATATTCATAAAGGTCGAGCAAATGCTATAAAACTTCTCATTCAAGTACTATGGAAATTAAATAATAAATATGAACTGTATATCAATTCAATCGATGGTGGCGCCTCCATCAACAGTATCCCTGGAGCATCTCAAGCAATAATTCTTACTAAAATTCAAGATGTTGATGGCATATTTAACGAAATAAAAGAAATGATAACTGACATTAAAAACAATTTTAAAGATATTGAGTCAAACCTTAAAATATCTATAGATCAATTAGAAAATTTCAAAGAAATCTCTGTTTTCCCTGAGATGACAAAGAATTCATTATTGGATTTATTATATGTTTATCCCTCTGGACCAATATCATTTCATCCAAAAGATAAGGAGTTAGTACTTACATCAACAAATCTAGGGATATTAAAATCAACAGAAGATTTTGTTGAGATAGAATTTTTCCATCGAAGTATGTCGGATTATGAATTGGAGATAATTGATGAAAAAATTAAGTTATTATTTAGATATATTGATTTAGATTCAGAGATGATACAACTCGCTAAAAGTCCTTGCTGGACTCCGGATTATGACTCTAATTTAATAATTTTTGCAAAAAATACTTTTATAGAATTATACAATAAAGATATTGAAATTCTAGCTGTTCATGCTGGATGCGAATGTGGAGAATTTAGACAGTATTATCTAGACATGGAAATGATAGCGATTGGAGCTACTATTGAGAATGTTCATACTCCTAATGAACGACTAAAAATTAGTAGTGTTGAGAGAATTTGGAAATTCCTAATAGCATTAATCAAAAACATAAGTCAAAGTAAAAATAAAAACATTTGATTTTTCGTTCATTTTAAATGCCAAGGAAAAATTCGATAGGATCTTTATAAATTTAATAAATAAGTATATCCCAAATATTATTTATGATAAATTGGATAACCGCAATTTTTTACTTTTTAGGGACTCTCGGATTTTTAGACATCGAAAACATGCTTATTAACAACTTGATTATTGTTGTACTCTGTAGAGGCATATATGTTTTTGGATATGTTCTTTACTATGGGAAGTATAGTAAAAGATCTTCAGACGGAGAAAAGTTATTTTCCAATAAAGAAACTATCTACTATGGAATGAAACAGATTATATTAGTGCTATTTGGGATGATTTATTTTCCCATAACGATTTTTATCTCCTTTTATTCGTTATTAATGTTCGCTGCTTATCTTATAAACATTGGAAAGGCTACAAATCATAAAATCTTAATTATCTTTGGAAATCTCTTTAAAATTTTGACTCCGTTTATCGGAATCCTTTGGTTTCTCTTTCTAAATCTTGATTATTATGTCCTTTCTGCTATTGCAATAAGTTTATTAATCTTTTTAGTTTATGGTTTGAAAAATTCTTCTTTATCGTTAACGGCACTTATGAAAAAATATTCCGGGCGTCGGTTAGAGAAGTTACCAACAATTCTAAAATATATTTTAATCATCTTTCTTATAGCTTTCCCTAGCTCTATTATTATTACAACCGCAATATATAATCCCCAATCCAAACAAACTTTTATGGTAGAAATGCGCGATGGAATTCGTTTAGCTACTGATGTGTACTATGCTCCTGGTTCTTATGGAGGCCCAAGACCAGTAATTCTTATAAGAACTCCCTATGGGAAAGATGGTTGGGCCTATGATTTATATTCTCAAGTATATTTTATACAAGATTATCATATAATAATCCAGGATCTCAGAGGGACTCACGACTCTGAGGGGGGAAATAATTTTCTGCTCTTTACAAAATCATACGAGGATGGTGTAGATACACTCAATTGGATATTGAACCAGAGCTTTTGTAACGGTGATATTGCTAGTGCAGGTGTCTCAGCTTTATGTATTAATCAATATTTTTATGCAGGAATGGGTCCAAGTGGATTAAAAGCTCAACAACTATGGTTTGGAACCCCAGAACTATTTGATCATGCTATCTACCAAGGTTCTTACCATAAATCCTCTGTGGAAACATGGGTCACAAGCACTGCTCCTAATAACTGGCAACATCAGTTAGATATGATCTTTCAATTTTATCCAAAAAATGAGACTCTATATAATTCTACGTCGCTTTCTATTCATCTAGGACCTCATTATTCTAATGTTTCCGTCTACGGAATACACGTTGGGGGTTGGTATGATCATTTTCTTCAAGGAACGATCGATGGTTATGTAGGATATGATAATAATGGAACTTCAAGAGCAAAAGGTCATCAAAAACTTATAATGGGTCCTTGGACACATGGCTCTGTATATGGTGGGAAACAAGGTGAATTGGTATATCCAGAAAATTCTAATGGATTTGATTTAATTCTTAACTGGGAAACTGAAGTTTTTGATGAAGCTCTTTTAAGCATCCCCACTGATTGGTCTGGAGCAAGGGTGGCATATTATATGATGGGTGATGTAGATACATATTCAGATACGTGGAATTATTGGAGATATGCATATGATTGGCCCTTGGATCATGTTAATGATACATGGTATTTTACGGCAGGTGGAGGATTGGATAAAACCTCACCTGGGGCTACAAATAAGAATTTTAGCTATATTTATGATCCTCGAAATCCCGTAGCAAACTTAGGAGGTCAAAATCAACCATTTGATCTAAATGGTCCGATGGATCAAACACCAATTGAAGATCGCTCCGATGTGATTCTATTTGAAACTCCGCCATTAACTGAGGCCGTTGAAGTAGTTGGACGTATCTTTGGACATCTATGGGTGACATCTAATTGTACTGACACCGATTTTAGTATTAAATTAACTGATGTCTATCCTGACAATAGATCCATGCTTATAACTGACGGATCATTGACTGTGAGGCACCGTTTCAATTATACCTCCGAAGCATTTATGTCTGGGGATACAAACGATGTGTATGAGCTTCTAATTGATTGTTGGTCGAGCGCATATACATTTGCTCCTGGACATAAAATTCGAGTTGCTATTTCAAGTTCAAATTATCCACGTTATGGTCTTAATCCGAATACTGGTGCGCCATTAGCAACAAATTACTTAAATTATTATTTAGCCAATAACACATTATTAGTTGGTCCAGCATATAACTCGAGTATAATTTTACCTCGCTTGATTAATATGGATTCTACTCATGTATCATATTAAAAAATATTTTTTTTCTTTAATTCTATTAGTAATTCATTCTCATCAACGAAAAGAACCCTTAATAAGATTAAATATTAATAATCTTTTAAAATCTTTAAAAAATAGTAATAATTGTATTATTTCGCTAAATAGCAAACTACGAGCCCATCAATGTTCTTAGTAGCTCGAATTTTAATTTTTCTGGGTGGTTTCTGAATTCCACGAGCCCATATAGCTTCATTTACTTCTTGAGAAATAACTAATGATTCAGGTTTGAAATGTCTTTCCATATATTCTCTTAAGTATCGCACAGCCTTTTTACTGTACTTGTTTCTTGGACCTCTACGAGCTTTTGCTAAAGGGACTATATAAATACGCTCATCAATTATTTCCGCTTCAGGAGCTTCTTCTACTTCTTCTTCATAGCCTTCGAGTTCTTCTTCAAATATTTCGCTGATCTCTTCTTCTTCAGGAATTTCTTCGATGCTAAATTCATCGATTTCTTCAATTGATTCTTCTTCTTCCTCCTCTTCTACGAGTTCCTCTTCCAATTCATCCAAACTGATTTCTTTTGATTTTTTTTTAGCCATTCTTTATCACATCCCCATTTAATCTTTCTTCAAGCGGGAATTTCTCCACTCTCTTCTCGAATACGGACTATATCTGACCTTTCCCCCCGTCTTTTTGATGATCCAGCTTGGAACCGATTGATTTTGTCTTAACTTTTTTCCTCTTCTTAATTTTGATGGTAAATCTTTATTGCGTGCCATTTTCTTTATTCTCATTTCTTAATTTTAAATTCTTTCTTACCTGAAGAAGTTATTTGCTCTAATAATTTTTTAAAGGCTCTATCTTCTAATGGAGTTGCTCCTCTCAATCTACCTGCTTGGTAGAGTTGAATCAATTGTAATTCAACTTGTTCTGCGAATTGAGGTTTGACCATCCTTATGTTTTCAAGTCTCTGTCGTGCTTCTTGAGCTAAAATTAAACGCATAATTTGGTATTTCTTGGTTTTGTAATCTTGTTGTTGTTGTTCAGCTATTTGTTGCTGGAGTGCTTGTTGCTTTATTTCTTGTAATTTTTTTTTCTTTATTCTTTCTATTTCTTCTTCGTCACTCAAGCTAAACGCCTATAACAAATGATATTACCATTAAATATATTACTTTCTTAATAAATCATGAGCAGTTCTTTCTAAAAAGCTAATCCCATCATTAGAAAGAATTCTTCCTTTCTTTTCTAATTTTACAATTAAATTTGCGTTTTCTAGTTGTTGTAAAGCAATTCTGATAATCTTTCCACTTCCTTTTGAGCTGTGACTTAATCCGGATCCTTTTCTATTTCTACCACCATAATGCTTTCTCAACCTATTAACGCCTATTGGACCAAATTTTCTAATTTTCCTTAAAATGGAGGCACATCTCATATACCAAAAACTTTCAGAATCTGCGGGTGCTAATTCTTTAAAGTGAGCTGTTTTCCAAAACTCAATGCCTTCTGGTGGTTTGATCTCTGGAAATTCTCTTAACTTTTCTGCGATCGTTCTTATCAATCTCTGAGGTTCAACAACATAGATAGACATAGTAATCTTTAATTGAATAGTTCTTTAATTTAATATATTGTAAATTAAAAGATTAAATAAATTAAAAATTTTTTGGTATTTTTAGTATTCTGGGACAATGGATTATCAAAATGAATATAAAAGGGCACTAATATCGCAACCGCACTGTATTTTGGGCAAAAAAGGAATTTCTGAAGAATTTATCACCCATGTGTCTAAATTGTTGAAGAAATACAAAATTATTAAAATTAAAGTTCTTAAATCAGCAATCTCTCAATCAAATATTAAAAATTTAGCGAAACAAATCTCAAATGAAACCAATTCCCATCTAATTGACGTCCGTGGAAGAATGGTAATTCTTTCCAAATTGAAAACGAAAATTTGATTTTTTATTTCATTCTTAACTTAAAGAAAATGACTAGATATAGCTCGAAACATAAAAAGCTCGTAAAAACAATAGCGAAACGACGAATAATATATCTATTTCAAAAAGCGGACGATATTTTCATAGAAAATAAAGATTTATCTAATAGATATGTTAGTTTAGCGAGAATTTATGCCCAAAGAGCTAAAGTTAAAATACCCTTTGAATGGAGAAAAAGAATATGCCATAAATGTAAGAAATTCCTTTATCCAGGTGTCAATTGTAGATTTAGGATTCATTCGAGCAATAATACATCCCACATTTCCATGACCTGCTTGGAATGTAATAAAACAACCAGATATATAATCAAAAAATAATAATTAAAAAGTTGAAATTATTTGCCATTAATAATATTTCTTGTTGAATGCGGCTTAGAATTAATCCCTAAGCAAATTCAGAACCATCCTGCCGTTAGGAACAATGTAGTAAAGAATAATTATTCTTCTTTATTGTTAGATAATGCAATACACCATTCTGCGATGTTAAAGCTGCAGAATAGAGAAAAAAGAGGGCGGCCCGACATTATACATAATTGTTTGCTTCATGCATTAGGTTCCCCTTGTAATAAGAATGGTTTATTATCAATTTATATCCACACGATTCATAATAGAATCTTTCAGTTCCATCCAGAAATAAATATTACTAAAAATTACAATCGATTCAAGGGACTGATGGCTAAACTGTTAATTGATGGCTCAATCTCTTTCGAAGGGAAAAATCTTATATCTGAAATAAAGCAACCGTTTGCAACCTTTATAAGAAGTATAAAAAAGAAAAATATCAAACTATTAACCTCAAAAGGTAAATTAATCCAGCATCACCTTACTATCTTTCCAGAAGAATCCTTGAAAAATGAAGTAGTGATCATTGGTGGTTTTCAAAAAGCTTTTTTCTCTCAAAATATTTTAGATTTAAGCAAGGAATTGATTTCAATTTCAAAATATTCATTAGATGCTTCAATAGTGGTAAATAAAATCATAAACTTCTATGAAATCATTAATAATATAATCTAAATTCAATTTAGATGGAGTTGGTATGAAAGAAGAAAAGAGTTCTAAAAATGAACTAGAATTGGTTACTAAGGATGAATAAGAAGCGGGTTGTCCGACTTAAAGATCCTAAGCTACGCAAGATTCGATTTGGGTTAAGGCAGTTGCTCATTAGTGTTGTGGACAATGAAATCTTAAATTTGATCCAAAAACGAAGACTTCTCTTTAAAGAAAACCACGGTATAAAATTCAACGATAAGAGACACAAAAAGCTAATAGAAGAAGAAAACAGATTACGAAAGGATTTGAGAGAATTTATTGGTAAGTGCTCTTCGTGTAGCGATCGAGAAAATGACCATATCTTTAACCCTAAAGACAAAATGTGGTACTGTGAAGAATGCTACGAGAAATTTCGTAAATTGTACAGTAGTTATGAGTTTTACAAGCCTAATGCTTTTCCATAATGGATTTTAGAATTATTAGATGCGCTCGGCGGGAAACCCAGAGTCGTGATAATTTCACATAATCTTTTGAACCCGCGTCCACGGCTTGGAAGGCCGCGATTTTACGCCTATTAATTATGTCTACGTCTATACTACGAGCGCAAATGGTAGATTACTATAATAAATTATTCTCAGAAAAAAAGTTTTATCATTTTTTAAAAAGAAGAATTTCAATTAATTTGAAAATCTAAATTTTTAGAAATACAATATAAAATATACCTTT
>JAEOSU010000075.1 GCA_016840165.1 Promethearchaeota archaeon | reverse complement strand
AGCGATTTGGATGTAATTGTGGATTCAATAAAACCTAAATCTGATGTGAAAGAAAAAAATGAATAACAAACTAATCGAATGAAATTATACAGTTTCGTCGTATATAAACCTTTTATTTAGGATTCTTTAATTTAACTTCAAGTTTATTAACCATTCAAACTAATATTATTTACAATATAATGATTTCATTCTAAAGGTACCTTTAAAATGGCTGGAGTTCCCGAAATTGATCGAAATATCAGAGCAGAAAATCTTGTTAGAGAAACAAAAGTTCTTAATATTGCGAGATTAGCCACCATGCTCGTGGATTTATTCGGATTAGATGAGCCGTTTGAAAAGATTGGTAAAGATTTAGAAGGTCAGGAAGTAGAACTATATTTACGTAATTTAGATGGTTATATAACTTTCATTTTGACTTCCGATAGACAAAAATTTGAATGCCGGGCGGAACAAGCAAATAAACCCCTAGCAAAAATTATTATAATGGTAAAAGAAGAGAACATAATCAAAGTCATAAGCAATATTATTCGTTCAAAAAGCAACATTTTTGGAATCATCAAATTATTAAAATATATTATACCTCGAAAAGCGATAATAAAGGGCTCATATAAAGCAGCAATAAAATTAGTCCGTTGTTTAATGATCGGAAAGAATGAGGTGTATAAACAAAATAAAGAGGGCGTAAAATTATGAGCTTACAATCTGATCAATTCTTAAACCTAGCAACTTCGATTTATAATGATCACATTAAAGATTGGCAGAGTAAAGGAAAGAAAGTTGCAGGATTTTATTGTACATATATTCCCGAAGAATTACTCCATGCAGCAAACTTACTTCCATTCAGAATACGGGCAACAGGTAATCAAGATACTGATTTAGGCGATATTTATATGGTGCGGTTTACCTGTTCCTTTGTAAGAGCTACACTAGATTTGGCACTGAAAGGATCTTATGATTTCTTAGATGGATTTTTAGTGTGTAATAGCTGTGATCATAGTCGAAGGATGTTTGAACTATTTTCACTAAAAGTTTTTAATCAAGAAAGAATTACGAAAAAAGTCCCCGAATTTTATCTTGCTTTACCTCATACCATTACTAAGGAAGGATTTGAATGGTATAAACAAGAAATCCAAGAATTAAAAACAGAACTAGAAGAAGCATTTAATTTACAAGAAATCTCATCTGAGAAGCTTGAAGATGCGATTGAAGTATATAATAAAAATAGAGCCTTATTGAGGAATATTCACGAGATGCGCATCAGTAACTCCCCGAAACTAACTGGAAGTGAAGCCTTACAAATACAAATGGCAAATTCTTCGGTGAGAAAAGATTTTGCTAATCAGGAGTTGGAGCGAATTGTCCAACTCTTAAAAGAAAGTGAGCCTATTGATACCTCAAATAAAAAGAGGATATTATTAGTTGGAAGCGTGGTTGATAATATCGAGTTTACCCAGCTTCTTGAGAATTCTGGTGCGTACATAGCCTCGGATTTTCTCTGTTTTGGGACCCGAAATATGATGGATGATATCAAGGTAAAACCAAATGAAGATCCCTTAGATGCGATTACCGAACGCCTTTACTATAGGCTTTCATGTCCCAGAATGATGGATGATCATAATCGACGCCTAGACTTTTTGAAAGATGAAATCAAACGAGCTAATATCGAAGGAGTTCTTCTTCAGCGAATCAATAATTGTGATCTTCATGGATGTGATAATATGCTTTTTTCTCATGAACTAAAAGAGTTGGAAATTCCTGTGTTAAATATCGATCGTGAATTCTACCAAAGTGATACTACTCGGCTTCAAACAAGGATTGAAGCCTTCCTTGAAATGATATAAAATCTTATAATTTGGGAGAGGAAGGATTGAAAAATACTATAACAAATGGTCGGAAAGTCATCCCATACGAGATGCTGCTAAAGACATTATCTTCCACAAGAGAATTAGTAGAACGTATCCTTCCTGTGAATGGTATACCCTCTTTAAAACTAGGATTGGAATATCTTGAGCCGGTAATAAAAAGTTATATTAAGAAAGCAAGAGAAGGGCTTCCGATTATTGGTTATCATTTCTCGTTCCCCGCAGAGTATCTCCAATGCTTTGATTGTGTACCCGTTTGTATTGAGGGGACTTCTTATTTCCTCGCAGCTTTACTTAAGGGTGGTATTGAAAACTATTACGATGCTATGCATAGCTGGGGACATCCGTTTCATACATGTTCGAGTCAGAGAGGGACGATGGGCATGACATTGGACGGCCTATTCAAATTCGATGCGATTATTACCCCAACTGCTCCTTGTGACTGCACAATTGCATCCTATCCTTTTTTTAAATATAAGAAACTATTTCCCATGGTGATGCTAGATTTACCCTATCTTCACGCTCCAAAAAGCTATGATTATTATGCTGATCAGTTGAAGCTAGGATTAGAAGAACTTGGAAAGATTATCGGGCAAAAACCAGATTTTAACAAACTTAAAAAAGCAATTGAGATAGAAAATCACGTTAATCAACTCAAACTTGAAATTTTCGATTTGATAAAAGGTATCCCCAGTCCAATTGAAAATATTTTTAATGCTGTATCGGCAGGTGCGCTAATATTCATCTCAGGCACTCCTGAAAGTCTTGCTTTCTATAAAAAAATGTTAGAAATTACCAAACAAAGATATAGTAAAAAACTACATCATGGAATTCCGGAAAAATTCCGGTCAATATGGCCTTACATGATTACATTCTTCTCTATTGATTTACTAGAATGGTTAGATAGAAAATTAGGTTTGAGCGTGTTATTTGATATCTTCAATTATAATTTTACTGAACCAATTAATACAAAATCAGATTTGGACACAATGTTTTTGGGAATGGCAAAGAAAGGCATGCACCTTCCGATGGTTCGGCAGTCTACTGAGTTTTTTGATCCATTCATCGAATACTGCGTTGATTTCGCTCGTCAATTTTCCGCTGATTGCTTCATTTATACTCAAAGTATTGCGTGTAAACAATTTGGTTCCGTTCCTCAGTTATTAAGAGAGGCATTGAAGGAAGAATTAGGCATTCCTATGTTGCTTATAGAGTTTGATGCGGGTGATGCACGTATGACCTCCCTCAATACCTTTAAAGAAAAAATCTCTCTGTTTATGGAGACTTTATCGTAAAGATTAAAAATAGAATTATAAGATAAATCTATTTAACGTTTTAAAGAAAAAATATCGCAAGTAAGAAAAAATTCTGTTAGTTCATTTAATTTACTTACTAAATATATTCAGAAAATTTATTACTTAAATTGATTTTTATTTTTATGAATAATCTTTCTTTTCGCTGGAAAAAAGAAAGCGAAAAGAGGCGTGCAATAATCGTTTCGTGCAATAATCCCAACCCTGTGTATGACATGAGCGAAGAAAAACTAGTAATACATAAAAGAAAAGTAGAAGCGATCTCTGAAATGGTTAGAAACGCGTACGATAACGCGAAGCCGGGGGAATATTTCTCTCTAAAAAAGGCGAGCGTTTCCCATATAGCTCCACAGCCGGATAACCCGAGATATAGTGACAAGCCGATAGACGTGAGGTCACTTACAGACATTATTGAGATAAACGCGGATACAAGGATGTGTATTGCAGAAGCAGGGGTTACTTTTGTTAGGCTTGCAAGAGAAACCTTAAAGTATGGGCT
>JAEOSU010000074.1 GCA_016840165.1 Promethearchaeota archaeon | reverse complement strand
TCATTTGTTCATTTAATATTAATGGTAATTGGCATTATTAGTCTTAAATCTTTCTTCTTAATCACCACTTTAGTATTATTTTTAATTGGAATACCATGTTTTATTGGATTATACTTCTTTGTTCCACTAGGAGATAAGGGAAATGTAGTTCCAGGAGCAGTAGACAATTTAAGTAGTTGTGCTGTTATAACTGGTTTAGCTCGTTATTTAAAAAATCATAGAGAAATTATCTCCGATGATACAGAAATTCGTTTAATCAGTTTTGGTTGCGAAGAAAGTGGGTTACGAGGGGCATTTCGATATACTGAGAGCCATTTTAAGGAATTAATTGAAAAAGATGCGATTGTAGTAAATATGGATGGATTAGAAACACCAGATGGTTTTTTAATTATCGAATTTGAACCCACAACCAGAACACATCATTCCAAAGAGGTTGTTGAAAAGCTTTTAAAGGCAGCTAGCATGGTAAATGTTAACGCTAAGCGTTTTGGAACAGGGAGATTAGAAAAAACAGTTGGGAGACTAAGTGGGGGTTCTGATGCTGCCGCTTTTTCAAAAACTGGTATAAAAGCAGGTTTTATAAATTCCGCGGATTGGAAAAATAGAGCGGCGTATTATCACCAATCAACAGATACTCCTGATAAAATCCAAAAAGGAACTTTAGAAAATGCACTTAAAATCTGCGTGGCATTCATTATAAATGAAAATATGTAAATTATAACAATACAGTTAGTTAAATATGCTCAATACTGCCGTGAAAGAATATTTGGAACATCTTTTTATTAATAGTAAGTTAAATCACCTCCCAAAACAATTTGGTGGATATAAAATCTTTTCTTCTCCATTAATTGGAGTAGCTAAAGGAGATGACCCTATTTTTTTAAAATTTAAAGAAGTTGTTGGTCCAGAGCATTATACACCACAGGAAATGTGGAATTTGAATATAAAAAAGAAAGTGCCTTCAAACCAATTAAGAATTTTGTCAATCATTTTTCCATTCACTCAGAAAATTCGTGAAGAGAGTTTAAAACCCATCAAATTAAAGAGAATATTGATCCCGTCTGAATATTACTCTATTGCAAGAAATTACGCAAATGAATTTATTACCACATCAATGGAAAAGTTAATTAAATTTATTGAGAATGAAGGATTTGATGGAGTAGCAGGAGTATTGAGCAACCAATTCACAGTTTTTACTAAAAGAAATTTATATTCTAATTGGTCAGAACGTCATATTGCATTTGCAGCAGGATTAGGTACTTTCAGTTTACATGAAGGACTAATTACGGAGGTGGGATGCAATGTACGATTAGGTTCCATTATTACTGACTGCCCCTTATATATTACTCCGAGAAAAAATGATGCCCCTTATTCTAATTGTTTATTCTATGTTAATGGTAATTGTAGAGAATGCATAGAAAAATGCCCTGCGAATGCAATTACCGAAGATGGACATAATAAAACATTGTGTAATAATTATCGATTAAAAATCTCAAGAAAGATGGTTCCCCGCCTCCAAACTTATCTTAAACCTCATTTTCGCAGAATTAATAATGAATGGACTGAAGAAAGTTATCCTGTAGGATGTGCATTTTGTCAGTTTGGAGTTTGTTGTATGGATAAAAACCCAACTGCAGAATAAAGTGGTACAAACTAATAAGTAGATAATTTTCTTAAGTTCCAGCTATTCTCTTCGGATATTTTGATTGAACCTTTAGATTTTCATTCAGTAGCTTATTTACCAGTTGAAAGCGAATCTCTTTATATCTTTCATCATGCCATAGATTTTTTAGCTCCTGTGGATCATTTTTTCTATCATAAAGATCCCCGAAATTATCGAGTCCTTCATAAATAGTCAATTTATAGTTTTCAGTAACTAGGTGTCTTAATCTGGCTTTTAAAGTTCCAATTTCCTCATCATTTTCAATTAACACGCAATCTCTTACTTTTTTATTTGGATTTTTGAGAACTGGAGTAAGATCATAGCCTTGCATATCAGGAGGATGATATCGTTCTTTTATATCTAAAAGGCTCAATACAGTTTTAGGGATGTCAACGGTAGAAACGAGTGATTCACACACACTTGATTTAGTCAAACCAGGAACTTTCCAAATCAAAGGAATATGAAGTACTCCTTTAAACGGGCAGGGTCCTTTGAATAGAAGACCATGATCGCCCATAAGATCCCCATGATCACTCATAAAGATAACCATTGTGTTATTGGCTAATCCTAATTTCTCTAAAGACGCCAAGATTTTTCCGATACAATTATCAACATAGGATATTGCAGCATAGGTTAGTGCAGTTATTTTACGTACCTCTTCTGCTGTAGATTCACGTAGAAACGCGCGTTTGAATGGAGGATTTTTCAAATGATATCCAAGATATTCATGATTATAAAGATGAGTAATATCATTAAAACTGGGTGGTAGTTCAATAGAATCTGGATCATACATATCTTGAAATTGTTTTGGGGGTGCTAAAGGATAATGGGGGTCTGGAAAAGAACACTGCAAGTAAAAGGGTTTATCACTATACTTTCCACTGGCGTACCTCTCAAGAAAGGTAATTGTACGTTCTTTGACCCATGTGGTGTTATATAATTCCTCAGGAATATCTTCGCAATAAAGGCTAAATAAATTATCATAATTTTGTACTCGTTGCTGTATTTTTTTTGCTATTTCTGGAGCTCTTTCCTCCAACCATTGTGAATAGTGCCCAGAGCATACAGTACCATTTCCCGAAATCACTTCGACCTCTTTATAACCATAATAAGGTAAAGGGAAATTTTCTCGAACTGGGTATGTTTCATCCCGAGGCATTGCCCAGTCTACGATACTTTCTGCGGATCTACTTTTATGACGGAATGGTCCGAGCCAATATTGATGATGAATCTTTCCAATACTTGCGGTGTACCACCCTCTCTTACTTAAAGTTTGTGCGATAGTTGGGATATCCTCTCTTAAATTTATCCCATTACTCCTAATTCCATGAACATTAGGGTATACTCCAGTTGCTAAAGAAGCTCGGTTTGGCATACATATAGGATTTGCACAGTAATGGTTAGTAAATCTTACCCCCTCACTTGCGATTCGGTCAATATTAGGTGTTTTTACTATCTTATTTCCTGCACATCCTAAATGATCACCTCGTAGAGCATCAGTTATAAACAGTATTACATTCATCTTCTCGCTCATATATAATCCTCTTAAAAAAAGTTTCTTCAATAAAACTGATTCTGAGATATATACTCATAATACCATTTTAACACATTTAAAAGTTAATATATATGTTTTAAATAACGGGTTGAAAAACCTTCTTGTCTATAAGACCAAAGAGCACTTCAATATCTTTTGGACCCCACGATTTGTTATCCATTAAATATGTGATATAGAAATAGCTTACATTTCGTTTTTTCATGACGTTTTGTGCTTGTACTAATATATTTTTTTCTAATTGGTTAATCTTTGCCTTTCCAGTCTTTACAATTTTTAGAGGATAAAGAAACGAGGTATATAAGTGAGTTTTTAGTAAGTCCTCAATCCCGGTGAATGGTTGGATATTTCCTTTAAAATTTTCTAACAATTTACCGTACCTTGTTTCAATATCACGGGAAAGTTTGTTTATCGCTTCTAAGAATTGAGCAGAGGGTATATAATTCATGATCAGTACGATTCGAAAATCTTTGAATTCAGACATAAGAATTTTAGAATTTTTATATTCCAGTTTAATAGTTTGAGTAGTATCTTCAACATTTGTCAATTCAATACCAAATGATCGAATTGCAGATAAAAATCCAGTAATTAGAGTTGTATCTACGGTTTTTGCCGTAAAGGTTTGTTCGTATACGTTTAATGATGATTTTCTTTCAGAGATCATTACATGAGTTAAATTGAGGATATCATTAAATTTATCATAAACTGCTTTTTTTCTTGCTTCCTTTTTCTTTTTATGCTTTTTAATGATTACATAACCTGATGCGACAGTTGATATACCCACAGCAGAACTAATTAAAATTATAGATAAAGTTATAATAAGTGGAATCTGAATATTAAAACTCGCCACTTCGATACCAGCATTAAATCCATCAAAAAAGTAAACATAAGCATGATACTCTCCCTCTTTTGCGTTTTCAGGTATATAATAAGTGTATAGATTGGGATCATCAGGTAAAGTAATCATTTGGATTGAGTTATCCAATGGATAACCTAGACTATCATATAGAATGATTGTATAATTTCCTGAAGATGGAGAATCAATAGAAAATTTTAATTCTTGCCCGAGACTGAACTCTTCCGAACGAATATCTAAGTTAAAATCATATTTTAAAGAATTTGCTTCAATTTTTATTTCTGTACCATCTATAAGGGTATCATCGGTGATAGAAATTGAATGTTCAATATAATTAAAAGATACTAAAGAGTTTATATTTGCATCATTTTGGAATATTGATATATTTTGCCAATTAGAGGGATAATAAAAGACTATCGAATTGTTTGATAATACTTTATCTATGGTAAATGAAAAATTCCACATATTTTCGTTATCATAGTCGATGAGAACAGTACCAGAAGTCATATATTGGTTTTTAAGTTCTATTTGATAATTGCAATTAAATATTACGTCAACCATTTTATTAACTCTAATTGGGATATTTAATATATCACCCAAAGGACTGAGATTAATATTACTAATTATGATATTTCCTGTCCCTGGAGCTGTTCCATTATATATCGTATACACATCTCCATTCAACTCTAATTGCATATCCAAATCTTCTGGATTAATAACTTTAGTAGTTTTTTGATTAAATTTATGTAAAAAAGTTTGATTTTCAATTCCAGTACTCCAAGAACTACCATCATTGGTCCAAATCATTAAATCGGGATTGCTTGCGTTCACAATATTATTATACCAAAAATAAGAGGATTGGGGAATTTTTTCTAATTCCGAACCATCAATAATTAAAGTATAATATCCTTGATTGAGGGTTGAGGGATTCGTAAATGTTTGGGTATACCATCCTTCTTCAGAAGAGGAAACATTTAATTCTATAGGTTCGTATATGACTGTATTATTCGGTTTTTGAGTCGCTATATCGTATCCATTAATCTGAATATAAACAGGAGCTGTAAATATGCTTCGGGAAGCATATATCTCAACTGAATAGATGATGGTGGGTTCTGTAATATTAATTTGAACTGCAAGTTTGGAATTGTACTGTTTATTTAGAATATAAAAGTTCGTAGGGTTATCCTCAATAGAAATTAACTCCTCATTTAAGAAAATATTGGTAAAGTTCGCTTCAAAATGAGTAAGATTCCAATTAGATGAAGGAAGAGACATCTCAATTTCGGTTCCATTTATGATCTCTCCATTAGTTTCTATGAATTGAAAATAAGGATACGACAGATATTCTGTATGTGATGCTGTATCGATATGAGCTCTAACTAAAACAATATTAATGAAAAAACTTAAAAAAACCGTACTTAGCAGCACAAATATCAGTGACAATCTGAAATTTTTATTTAGCATAATTTTTAAAAATGATAATTACTACTAAATTCTACTTTAACCCAATCCTTATACTCATAGTGGGATTTAGTTAATTTAAATAATTGTCTTATAATTTCATACGTGATAAAATTTTGAAAAAAAAAATAGAAAAAATATTTAATGATGTTTTATCAAATCTGTTTTATTGGTTTTTGATTTTTTTGAGAAGAAAGGCAAAATTCTTCCCGAGGTTTTCGAAAGTATTCACTCCCTCCTCATCTTTT
>JAEOSU010000073.1 GCA_016840165.1 Promethearchaeota archaeon | reverse complement strand
GGTAATAATAATTTAGCATCGTTTATTTCATCTTTAGTAAGTTTTGTCATATCATCTGAAATTAAAAGTTGTCCTCCTGACAAGCCAAATATGGTCATTTGAAGTCGGATTTCATCTAAAGACAATTTTGTATTTTTACGTCTTATCATCAAGCAGTCGGGATCATTAATCCAAAAATATTTATGCATAAATGATCGGTATAAAACGCTAATTAGCGCAGCCTTTAGCGAGACATTTTCTATTCCTTTATTATTAGAATATTGCTCTGTGTACCCCGCGTCCCATATAGGTGCGGTATCTTCACTTATTCTCATCCCATCAACTAATCCAATACATGGACCAAGAGGAGCACCGCAACCTAGCAAGAATGATTTGGGAGTAATCGTTTCTCTAATTTTCTTAATTCCTTGGTATAAAATTTGGGCTCTGGTAAGAGATTTTTTACTATAATCGGCCCCATACGGGACGGCAGCATGAAGAAAATCTATTTTGAAAAAATCCATTCTTAAATTAGTATTTATCTGGTAAAAATTAGAATATAACTCAGTTAAATAGTTCAGAACTTGATCTTGCGTTAAGTCTAAAGCATATTGAAAGGAATTCCAGTTAAATTGAACCTTTAAAAGTTTATGATTTCTTGTGAGAAACCATTCTCGGTGGTTTTTAAATAGTTGTGAAGTTCTAACTGCAAAAAATGGAGCTGTCCATATACCTGATTTAAAACCACTCTTTTTAATTTGAGAGAATAAATATTCCAACCCTTTTGGGAATTTTTCCTCATTAATAGTGAGATAATCTCCAATTTTAGTGAAATAACCATCGTCTAATTGTAAAAAATCAATTGGAATATCTTTATTAGTTTTAAAGAAATTCAAATTCTCAATCATATCAGTTTCAGTTATATCTGTATAGTAATAATACCAGCTACACCATCCTACTGGAATTTCAGTGATAAGTGATTTTTTTATAAAAGATTTTACTTCCTTAGAGTAATCAATAAGCCCATAGTATCCCTGATTTTGAGTTTTAAAACCAACAAAGAGAGTCTCTGAGGCATCAATGGTTGATTGATCAAATTTGACTCCATCCATGCATCCAAATGCAGAAAGTAATTTCAGATCAATAGAATTCTCATAATCCATAATAATCCGAGTAAATTGATCCCTATGGGTAACAAATCCTATGATAAGGGAATTTTGAGAATTTAAATCAGTAATTACAGTGGTATATTCACTATAAAATCGTCCTTGGATATGATAATCTTGATTGTCATGAGTTAAATTTAAAACCTCAGTAGAAGGCCCCATAACGTCTTTTTCAGTGCCAAAAAATAGATTACAGGGGCTCCAGCTTTGAAAACCATTTTTAAACCAAGTTATTTGGTCTAAATTTGTGGGCGATTTAAATCCATTTAACCATAAATTACTATTTTTTATAGTTAAAGGAGAAATACTATGTACTTTTCTTTTAGCTTCTGAGTTGTCTTTTATATCTATTAATTTTATAAGAAAATAGTCTTGATTTTCATAGAGTATAATTTGAATCTTAAATGAAACCTGTAATTTATCTGCTTGCGAAGGATGGAGAATTAACTTAAATCCACTTTCATCCTCTTTCTCGATTTTAGCTAAAGAGCTTATATACGAGGTTTGTGTTGATTTTATTTCTATTAATTTTTCAAAGTCATCGCTATGAAATATAATATTACAATAACAGTCCTTTAAGCTATTATTATCAATAAAGAATACATCAAAAAAACCTTTTGAAGATCCATTTTTATAGAATCTAATAGTAATTTTCCCATTAGACAATTCGACAACATTAGCCGTATCTTGTATTACAGCCAGCATTTTTATAATCCAAAGTAGTAATATTACAGAATATATTAAATCAATAAATATTTTCTCAAAAATAAAGAGCTACTATCTTAAGATATTTTATGTTCTGGAAATTTATCAATCAAGTCTTTTATTGTAGTTTTAAGCTTATTAAAGGGGCGCAAATTTCCCGAAAATGGTTTATCAATTCCATGGTACAGATAAGGTTCAACCTTACTCTCAATTTTATCGAGTTTTTGCAGATTTCCCTCAGAAAGTAAAGAGAGAAAGTAGTCATTTTGATACTTTTTAAAAGTTAAAAAGCGATACCTTTGAAAACCTAATTTAACTGCGATCCACCGTGGATAAGAACCAGTATTTCCAAGAGTATTGGCGGCGATTGCTTCAATTTTGGCAGTTAATAATGATTCTTTCATTTCAATCTCTTCAAATTCATTTTCAAATTCACCTGGAACATCCACATTCAAGTTATTATCAATGTCTAAAAGCAAAGAAATTACACCGATTGACATAGAAGATAGTCCTAAATAATCAATTCTCATCCAATCTTCTAAATAGGGAATCTCCTTGTCGGTAAATACTTCTTGTAGACGTTTATACTCTTTAATTATAAAATTTGCAGGTCCAATAAATTTTTTTTCGAAATCATATCTCTCAGCCTCTGTTAAATTATCTACATCTCTTTTTCCCACAATTTCAGAATAATATTTTGCCATCTGCTCAAGAATCCATTTTCCTTTTTTATCAGGAAAAATACCAAATACTACATAAATTAAATTATCGCGAACTAGAAACTGACATTTCTCTTTAACATCATTTCCAGAGATAAGTAGCATCTTATCAAGTTGTCCGCCTAAGATACCTGTAGCAATATAATCTAAATTATTGGCCAATTCTAAAAGATATTTAAATCTTTCATTGCTAAAGAATAAATTATTACGCCCTTCCTTGCTTCTTATTCCCAAGAATCGTAAATACTCATCATTCTGTCGAGG
>JAEOSU010000072.1 GCA_016840165.1 Promethearchaeota archaeon | reverse complement strand
GACTCCTCTTTAGTGGCATCCTTAGCAGTTAGGGCTTTAGGTTCTGATAAAGTATTAGCATTACTCCTTCCTGAAAGAGACTCAAGCTCATCTAGCAAGAAAGACGCATTATTAGAAATCGATAGATTAGGGATTGAATATAGAGAGATTGGTTTAACTCCTTTTCTAAAGAAATTTGGCATTTATCGGTTAGTCCCGCTTAAAATTTTAGGCCTCCGGACTTTTAAAGAAACTGTGGTGAAAAAGCAACATGAAAATCAAAAAAAAGAAATAGGAGAAATGCCTTTTAGAGCAGGATTACTAGGCACTAAAAACTTGGGTCATTCTAAAAACCTAATAGATGCGGGAAATGCTTATACTCGAGTTAAACATCGCATGAGACTTGTTACGCTTTATTATTTCGCAGATTTAGAAAATAGAATGGTATTAGGAACTACAAATAAAAGTGAGGCCCTTACCGGATTTGTTGTTAAGTGGGGAGACAATGTAGCTGATATTGAACCAATCCTTCCTTTATATAAAACACAAGTCTGGCAATTAGCTAAATACGTAGGTGTGAGCCAAAAAATAATTGATAAAGCACCATCACCTGATTTAATCCCTGGTATTGTTGATGAGATCGCGTTGGGAATTGAATATAGAAAATTAGATGCAATTCTGTTCTGTATTGAAAAGGGATGGGATAATTTAATAATATCTTCGGAGTGTAATACAGAGGACGAGCAAATTAATCATGTCCGAGAACTTCTATCTCGTTCTCAACATTTGAGAGAATTTCCTCCTACTCCACAGCTTTCTTTATAACTTCTTTTTTAATAAATTATGTGATAAAAACATAAGAAATAAATCATATATACAAAATAAAAGCTTAAATTCTTTTAAAAATGGTATTAAGGCATGGAAAGTAAATTTTATACTACTTTTTCTTCTCCATTTAATACTTTCACCATCATTTGGAAAGAAAAAAATGATAATATACATATTCATCGCATTTTTCTCAGTAATCCTCAATATAAATCTGAGATTATAGCTCACAATGCTTTCCAGAATATAAAGCAAAAATCTTCAGCTGTAATTGATTTACTAGGTAAAAAGATTCAAGAATTCTTAAATGGTAAGGCACAAAAATTTGACCAAAACCTATTAGATTTCAGAGTTTGTTCTGCTATTCAAAAAAATGTATTAGAAGCAGAAGCAAAAATACCTAGGGGTTGGGTTAGTACTTATAAACGAATCGCGATAGCTATTAATCATCCAAAAAGTGCTAGGGTTGTTGGAAACGCACTTGCAAAGAATCCATTTCCTATTATTATTCCTTGCCATAGAGCAATCAAATCAAATGGAGAGATTGGAGGGTTTCAAGGAGGAAGTGCCATGAAATGCAAATTATTGGAATTTGAAGGTATAAAATTTGCGGACAATGGAAAAGTAAATCTTGATAATATTTACTACTAAACTTCAAGAATTCAAAGAATTCTATTTAACAAATTGCAGAAAAATAATTTAAGTAAAATAACCTAGAAGAAATTGTAGAAAATTGTATGTGAGCAAGAATGGTAGAAGATAAATTTAAATCATTAGAAAAAATCATAAGAAGTTATATGAGAAAGCATCGAATTCCTGGACTTTCGATTTCTATATTTCATAAAGACCAAATAACATACTCAAAGGGATTTGGTGCAAGAGATTTAGAAAAATTTCTTCCTATGACACCACAAACACTTATTGGAATTGGAAGCATCACTAAATCAATAACAGCATTTGCAATTATGAAGCTTGTTGAACAGGGTAAAATTAGTCTTGAAGATTCTGTTTCCAAATATTTGAATTTTGCACCTTTTAACATCCATCAAGATATTACGATAAAGCATATGCTTTCACATACCACAGGCATTCCTGCTGCAGATGCGGGTTTATCCTCCCTATTTTACCTTTTTGATGATTATACACGCGTATATCCTGCAACTAATTATGAAGATTTCATCGCTCATATTGGTGATCCGGAGGATTATATCATATTTGATGCCGGTAAGAAATTTTTTTATAATAATGATATTTACACTTGCTTGGGTTTTATAATTTCTCAGATCTCGGGTCAAGTCTACGTTGATTTTATTCGAAAAGAAATTCTTGAACCATTGGAAATGAATAGGGCGGTCTTCTCAAAAAATGATTTTAATAATGATCCTTTGAACAATAAAATTACAGGATACATTACTGAAAAAAAGGGAGAAATTCTCATACCTAAAAAAAATCCTGTTCCACTATATGAATATCTGAATGCACCTGGAGGATTATACGTATCAATGGAGGAAATGACCCACTATGGGCAGTGTTTACTGAAAAAAGGTCTATACAATGGCAAACGTTTGATTTCTGAAAATTCCATCAAAGAGTTGTGGACCCCAATAATTCCCTGTTCCTATGGATTTGGAGAACATCCATATTACTGTTTAGGGTGGGTTAAAAGTGATGATTACCTTTCGACTGAAATTATACACCATGGAGGAGGATTAGGAACCAGTTGTGCATATTTTGCTTTAGTGCCAGATCATAAGGTAGGAGTAATAGTTGGACAGAATTCGTGTAATGCAAATCCCAATATTGTTATAAAAGCAGCTTTATCTATTTTACTCGGATTTGATCCTATGAGAGAAGTAGATGAACTAAAACTGGAAAAGATTGTAAACGACATTGAAGGAAACTATAAATCCTCTCATGATCTCTATAACATGCAAATAACTCTAAAAAAAGGAATCCTTACTGCAGATATTGAAGTTGATGATGGTCCAATTAGTTACCCTATATTATTAAAGGATTTTGATACGTTAGACTTTATAGTATGTGGCACTCTTCCTCCCATAAAACAGAAGATTCATTTTATAAGGAATCTAAAATCAAAAAAAGTTGAATTTGCGGCATTTGATCGCTACCTATATCGAAAGATCTAAAACTTTTGATGGTTTTATCAAATTTCATTTATACAATTATTAACCATTTATGATCAACAAACAAAACAAATATATTTACATAATTGTATGTTATATTTGAAAAAACGCTCTAGCAACAAGTTTTTTATTTCCATTTCCATTTTTTAATCGCTTGAAAATATTAAAAAGGGCGTTTTTTCACTCAATTATTATCTTTTTCATATATCAACAATCTTAAAATTCTTAGATTATTATTAGAATTTACTAAAGCTATACGATTATAATGGTTAACGAAGTTAGAATTATCTATAAGGAATATAAAACGGCGCTTAATAAACTTAAATACCCTGATTCTTGGTTCTGGGGGCGATACACTATTAACCCTTATTCTGGATGTGCTCATGCATGTATTTATTGTGATGCGCGAAGTGATCGTTATTATTTGGACCAAGATTTTGAAAATGAAGTTATCGTTAAGATTGATATTGATAAAAATTTAGAAACAAGGATAAAAAACGCACGATCCCTCTTACCTGATGTGGTGGCTCCTGGAGGAGTTAATGATGCGTATCAACCCATTGAACTTGAACAAAAAAATACATATAAAATTCTTAAAATCTTTCAGAAATATAAATTTCCTATTAATATTGCAACAAAATCAAGTTTAATTAAACGTGATATTTCTCTACTCCATGAGATTGCAAATGATACCTGGTGTACCGTTGGATTTTCAATTACAACCACTGATGAGGAGTTAGCGAGTTTTTTAGAGCCCTATTCATCTCCTCCGAAAGATCGTTTAAAAGCGATAAAAGAAATTAAAGAAAAAGGACCTCAAATTCAGGTAGGGACGTATTTCATGCCAATTATTCCTTATTTAGAAGATAATGATGAAAATTTAGAAGATGTGATCAAGCAATCAAAGAAAAATGGAGCCGATTTCATCTTATTCTCACCTGGATTAACCTTACGTGATTCTCAAGCTCTTTTCTTTATAAATAAAATAAAAAACAGTAGTTATAAAAATGTTTTACCATCCCTCCTTGATCTATTCAAAGGTAAAACGTATCCCCCTACAAATTATGTTAAAAAAGTTCACTCCAAACTCTTAAAATTATGTAAAGATTATGATATTCCTATTAGAATTAAAAGATGGATTCCAAAAGATTATAGGAAATGGAATTACAAAATTTCAGAACTTCTACTAAATAAAGAATATACCGAATTTGTTACAACAGGAAAATCTAATAATAACTTGAAATGGGCGGGATTAAATTTAAATAACCTTACTGAATCAATTATCGAAGTAAGTAAACGAGATGAACTGTCTAAATTACCTAATTTCAATTCTGAAATTGTTCAGTTGGTTGATCCAATATTAAAAAATAGTAAAGATTATAGTTTAAAGACGGGAATAGAGGATTTTTTATAAAATATAATGATTCAAATTCATAGGAGAAATTGAAATGAAAATAGATATTGTGTCCGATGTTAAATCTAATTTAGATAAATTAAAACCTATTTTATCTGAAGATAAAAAAGATCGAATGTATAAAATTATAAATCCTGATATTGAGAATTATGTCATTTTAGGGATTAAAACCTCAGATATTGAAAATGAAGTAAGAAAGATTCAAAATCAATATAATCCCACATTTAATCAAGCTAAAGAAATTTTTAAACAATTGGCAAGGGCTAACGTTGAGGAGTATAAATTTTTCGCATTCTTTTTTTTAAATAGATATAAAAATCAATTTGATGAAAAAACGCCGGATTTGTTTCGATTTGAATATTTTCCTTTTTGTCATACCTGGAGCACTTGTGATAGTTGTTGTATTAGAGTAATTGGTCCATTTCTGGCAAAAAAACAAAATCATCAATTAGCAATAAAAACTATTGATAGCTGGAGTACTGATGATTTATTATGGATTAAACGAGCTTCAATAGTCATACTTCTTAAAATAGTAATGGTCCATAAAGATTTTGACAAAGATTACGTTTTTAGCAAAATAGAAGAAATGCTAAAATACTCTACTAACAATTATATCGAGAAAAGTATCGGTTGGCTACTTAAGACTTGTTCAAATATCAAACCAAGTCTCATTTTTAATTACTTAATGCAGAATAAGGATAGACTATCTCGTCTAATTTTGAGATATGCCAGTGAGAAATTACCGGAAGAGAAAAGAACTAAAGTATTAATGAAATAACTATTCTTGATGATCATTGGAATACATATTCCTTCTAAATTTTCTCTATTTTTTAATAGCATGGATTATAATTGTTAAGAATTAGATTTTTTTTTAAACCCCATTATTATTAATTTATTACTTGAAAAACTTAAGGTGATGATCAAAATTAGAAAATGAACAAAATCCATTCAACTGAAAATTCTTCTATTAATCTCATTCATTTTGATTATACCTATCATTTCAAATAGCACTATTGTCAGAGCAAATGACGAGAACTTGCCTAGCGATTTTAGTGAAATATATCATCTGGAATATCTTATACTATTCGCACCTACAAAGGATCACTATTCAACCACCAAATATGCTTTAAATCTCGAAAATTATGAAATAGGTGGAGAAAACTATACCAAAGTATCAGCTTTCTATGAAGATCTAGATTTAACATATTTAAGGGATAATCTTTCATACATAATTTCCCAATCCTCTCGAAGGATTATTGAAGTGAGTAATATGGAATATGATGCTTATATTAAGGGTACTCACACTGAACTTTTATTAAATATATCGAGTTTTAATAGCTCCCAAAAATTTCGTATTGATGAGACCTTAACTTTTTCCAATTATTTCAAAGAATATCAATCTTCTGATTCAATTAGAAGTGATGTGACCTTTCATTATATAGGAATTGAAACTATAAACACAAACTCGGCTTATAACTTCACGACACACCACTTCAACGCTCAACATATCATATGGTCTGAAGGAGATTATTGAAAATCATTTTACATAAATGTCGATTATTACTTTGATAATAATACCGGTATTCTCGTTGCTGAGAAAATTTATGGTTACCTCTATGACTATAAATCTGAGCGAATCTCAAAAGAAGTTAACATAACACGTAAGGTTGCTCTTATCAATCAGATAACTTTTATAGACTCTTATAATAAAGTTATAATTACTAATAGACCCCAAGAAGAAAATACTCCGATTTGGTTAATAATACCTGTTCTATCATTTTTAATTGGTATTTCAGTGATTATTTACATCAGAAAATTAAAAATAATATTTAGGAACTAAATCAATGAAGCCACGCTGTAAACCTGAGGAAGCGAGGTTGAGAAAAAGGGATGCCCCTTTTTAATTCAATCAATCATTAATTTTAAAGGTTTTAAGATAACCTTTCATTTTTATTTTTAATATCTAAAAAACTTTATATGAGATTTCATACTTTTTAAATCACGAATTTTGAAATAAGAATCAGTTTAGAATTCTATTCAATGGCAAGATGGCGTAGCCCGGGAACGCACCAGATCTATCGGAGCTTCCGATAAAGGTGATACTGAAGATCTGGGTATCGGGGGTTCAAATCCCCCTCTTGCCATTCAACTTTTACTTTTATTGCCTTCGAGTATCTTTCTGGATAAATTCTTTAAATTCTTGATTATCTTCATCAATATATTCCCAGAACTCTTTATAGATCTCTTCTAACGTCATTTTTTTTGACTTAGGTTTTGACTTTTTACTCTCCATCGAAATATCCTTTTTGTTCAAGTGATACTCAACAAAATTTCCTTCAAGGATTAAGTTCTCATAAAAATCATGCTCTTTTTTTTCTAAATCCCTAAATACTTCTGAATCACTGTTTTTTAGTATGTCATAAGCAAATTCAAAATCTACCTTTTGGTATCCTCTAACCACGAAATTTTTGTCAACAAATGCTTGAAAATGATGGTCACAAACTAAACCTTTTGGAAGTGAAATCGTTGTCAATTGTTTTGCTTGATTAATTACTGATCTCGGAAATTTGAGTACTTTTTCAGTCTTACATACAGGGCAAGATACTTTTACTTCAGAATATTCGTTAAGTTCAATCAGATTAGGATTCAGATTTTCATTTATAATCGCCATATTTTCTCACCTAAAATTAATTTCAATTAAAGAATTTAAACTACAATATAAAATTCTATAGCATAATTGAAACTTAAAGAGAGAGAGGTATGAGATTTAATGAATTGAATTTTATGGAGTCTTAAAGTTTATAGGTTTGATTCATATTATCATTATTCAATTCGAAGTTAAACTCCAAAACAGGAATTAACTCTGATTCCAATTTGAACTTATGTTTTCCTTCAGTAAACTTTTTTAGGGCTTGGTTATCTAATCTTATAATGACATCTATCGTGTCGCCTAGTGCAATAAGTCTTCCGCCTAATTTGCCTTCTAAAATATCATCGATAGTAAACTTTTCGTCTTTATGATGGATTATGAAGCGTGCTTTTAGCTTATCAACTTCAAAATCATCCTTAGATATTGTTATTCTCTCATCATCAAGAAATATTTTTCCATATTCCGATACGTCAAATGTATTTAAATCAAAATCCTTAGTACTAAAACCTCCTAATTCTATCTCATCCGGAATTTCTATCGGCATAAGTACATTCAATGCCTTAATAAGAATTGCATCAGCATTTTTATCTCCAGTTGTATCAACTGTGTATACTGAGGATTTCGGAGGAAAGATCTTCTTTATTAACACCTTCAGAGCGGAAATATCATAAGACACGATTACACAACCTTATAATTCTAAGAATGAGGTATAAATAATTCTTTATAATTCTTTTGCAACAATTAATCCTTGATTTGGTTTTATTAAAGGATTTACCATATTTTTTTTAAAATTTCAAATCTGCTATCTTTATGGGGCGGTTCTCTTCTAAAGATTTTTGAGCTGCTAAAGCCACAAGAACATTTTTTAGACCATCCTCTCCATTAGGCTTAGGATCTCCATTCTTAGCAATACAATCAAAAAAATACTTTAGTTCAGAGTAATAGGAATTCATGTATCGCTCCATGAAAAAGGAGGGAATTTTATCGACTGAAGTACATTCTGCATTATAAATTCTAACGGTGTTTGTAGCCTCATTGTCCGCAATCAAACATCCTTTCGACCCAAAAACTTCAACTCGTTGATCGTATCCGTAAACCGCTTGACGTGTATTATCAATTATTCCTAAAGCACCATTTTTAAATTTTAAAATAGCTGCTGCTGTATCGATATCTCCTGCTTCTCCAATTTTTGGATCCACAAGTACCGCTCCTGTTGCATAAACCTCCTCCACATCGCTATGACATTGGAACCTTGCCATATCCCAATCATGAATTGTCATATCTAAAAATATCCCACCAGAAACTTTAATATAATCGATTGGAGGAGGAGAGGGATCACGAGAAGTAATTTTAACAATTTGGGGAGTCCCTATCTCTCCTGATACAATTAATTCATGGATTCGCTTAAAATTGCGATCAAAACGTCGATTGAACCCAATCATGAGCTTTACTCCATTTTCTTCCACTATTTTAAGTGTTTTTTTAATCCGATTTACTTCGATATCTATTGGTTTTTCACAAAATATTTGTTTCTTTACCTTAGCGGCTTCCTGAATAAAATTTGCATGTGTATCCGTAGGAGAGCATATAAGTACGATTTCAATTTCTGGATCATTGAAAATTTCATAGGGATCATCGGTTAAATTTGTGACTCCCCTCTCTTTGACCCATTTTTTCAAATCTTCATCTAATTTAATATCAGCAGCAAGTTTCAAATTTACATTAGGTATCCTGTGCAATAGATTTTCAATATGAATTTTCCCAATTCTCCCAATCCCTATTAATCCAACAGTGAAGGATTTATCCAATTTTTATCACTACAACCTTGTTAAAATTTATGATTTTTATGATTTTTTAAGAAGAATAATAGATTTATATTTATCTTAATTTAAATTGAATTAATAAATTAAAATTTTAATAAAAGTGTTAGTTAGAAATGAGTGAAGAAAAAATACAAGTCTATGGATACCGCTGGTTAGTATTAGTTTTATTTATGTTTATGAATATAACCTTACAAATACTATGGATAACATTTGCATCAATAACTATTGAAGCTGCTACTTTCTATGGGGTCGCACAATTGGAAATACTTTTCCTATCTTTAATTTTCATGATAGCATATATACCAGTCACGTTCTTGGCTTCTTGGATAATCGATAAGTATGATTTTAGAATTGGAGCAGGTATTGGAGCGTTATTAGCTGGGATTTTTGGTTTTTTACGATTTTTTGCGGGAACCGATTACATGCTATTATTTATTTTTCAGATAGGAATCGCAATCGGTCAACCATTTGTTTTAAATAGTATAACAAGGTTATCAGCGAATTGGTTTCCAGAATCAGAAAGAACCTCCGCAACCGGACTATCTTTAATATCTCAGTTTATCGGTATTCTATTAGGAGTATTAATTACTCCCTTCCTTTATGCAGCAGTTAATATCGAAATGACTTTATTGATTTATGGGATTTTATCCTTAATTTCTGGAGTATTGTTTATCATTTTTGTAAAAACTAAACCTCCCAGTCCTCCGTCAAAAGAGGAGTTAAGAGAGAAAGTTTTGATGGGCAAGGGACTAAAGTCTCTATTTAAAAATAAGGGCTTTATAATTCTGTTTATCACTTTCTTTTTTGGTTTAGGAATTTTTAACTTTATTACTTCATACATTGAATTGATTTTAGCTCCAAGAGGATTCGATGCTACTGACGCTGGTATTATAGGAGGACTTTTACTTATCGGTGGAATCGTTGGTTGTGTAGTGATGTCTGCATTATCCGATAAATTTAAGAAAAGGAAGCTATTGCTAATTATTTCAATTATTATAGCCACTATTTCCTTGTTTATTATAACTCCACCTATTACAACAGATCCAATTCTTTTATATCTCTTTAATTTCCTCTTAGGATTTGGAATTCTTTCTGCTGGACCAGTAGCGCTTGAGTTTGCTGTAGATTTGACGAAACCTGTCCCAGAAGCAACATCAAATGGAATGCTGATGATGGTCGGTCAAATTGGAGGGATAATTTTCATTCTCTTTTTTGAGGGTTTTACTCTTGGAGGTGATTATTTTCCTGCTTTGCTTTTGGAATCAATATTCCTTTTGGGCGCATTAATTTTGGTATTCTTTTTGAAAGAAAAATCAAATTAATTTTTTCTTTTTTCTTTTTTTCCATTTGTTTTAATTTATTAAAATGCTTTATTATCATAATAACTATTTTTAGATAGTAATTAAACTTATGAAAGCCGTAGAAATTGATGCGGAATGGAATCCAAAACCAGGATTTAAATTAGGCTCAAAGGATATTGAAGGAAAACTAACATATTTAGGCTCACAAGTATGGCGTAATCCCGTAGCAAAATTAGTAGATAAAGAAAAGCCTAAGCTTAAATCCAATGAAGTTCTTATTAAAGTTAAGAGATGTGGTATATGTGGTTCAGATGTGCATATGAATCAGACGTATGATGATGGTTACATCTATTATCCTGGTTTAACTGCTTTTCCTGTTACTCTAGGGCATGAATTTTCTGGTGAAATTATAGAAGTTGGGGAACGGGCCATAAATAAGCGAACTGCGAAAAAATATGAACCAGGAGAACCCGTAACGGTTGAGGAAATGGTATGGTGTGGTGAATGCAAACCTTGCTGTGATGGGTATCCAAATCATTGTGAACGATTGCAAGAGATTGGATTTTCTATTAATGGAGCTTTTGCAGAGTTTATTTCTGTTCCTTCTAAATTATGTTGGAGCCTTAAAAAATTAGAGGATCGCTATAAAGATATCTATAAAATTGGAAGTCTAGTTGAACCAACTTCAGTTGCATATAATGCAGTAATTGAAAGAGGGGGAGGCATACGACCTGGAGAGAATGCGGTCATATTAGGGGCGGGACCAATTGGTTTAGCAGCAACTAAAATTTTAAAAACTGCTGGAGCAGCTATGGTTATTGTATCTGAGCCAGAAGAACATCGAGCAGATCTTGCTAAAAAAATGGGTGCTGATTACGTTATTAATCCATCAAAAGAAAATTTTGTCGAACAATTAAAAGAACTAACTGATAATGATGGAGCCGCACTCTATTTAGAGGCAACAGGATTACCCCAAGTTGTGACTTCTGATATCCAAAATAGTATCTGGGAATGTAAGGCGGTTAATAGCACCGTAGTTATTGTAGCAAGAGCAGAACAGAATATGCCCGTTTGCGGAGAATATTTTCAAGTAAGGAGAGCTCGGATTGTAGGAGCACAAGGACATTCGGGACATGGTACCTTTCCAAATGTAATAAGTTCGATGGCTGCTGGCATGGATATGACTCCTATGATAACCAAACAGATAACTTTAGAGGAGGTGCCAGAAAATATAAAGCTTCTACAAACCGATCGCGAAAATTGTAAAATCTCAGCGAAATTATAGTCCGTCTTCTTTTTTCTCTTAAATTTCTCTCATGAGCTATTAAAGTATTACACTTAGATAATGAGCGGTCTCTTTTGCAACTTCTTCAAAAGAAGGTTTCATGATAGTCTCAACTGAAACGTATTCGTTGTATCCAGCATCTTTAAAAATATTTAGAAATTCACGAAAATCAAAATGACCCGTACCAGGGGCTCTTCTTGTACAATCGGCTAAGTGAATATGTGCTACGGATGATGCTATTTCAGGAAGATAATCCCAAATAAGCACCGGATCTTCCTCTAAATGGGTATGAAAAGTATCAATGAGTAATCGCAAATTATCAGAGCCAATTTCTTCAAGAAGATCTATAGATTCCGCGATAGTATTGTAGGAATCAATTTCAAATCGATTAATCGGTTCAAATACTAATATTACATCATTATTCTCTGCAATCTGGCAACATAATTTCAAGGAAGTCTTAATATTCAATTTTTCTCTTTTCAGACTACTCAGATTACTATATCGCCCTCGGATTAACCCTATTACCACTTTTGAATTTAATTCATTAGCAAAGCTAATATATTTATCTAATCTCTCAATTGATTTCTTTCTAAGATACTCATCATGATGCCCCAATGAAAATCCGAAACGAATAAAAGTGCTACCAGTCCCTATTGCAGGAATCGCCATATCAAAAGACTGTATAATTTCATTAAGTTTGTTCACATCAAGTTTTTCTGGTTCCAGCAGACTTAACTCTATACCATCATAATTAAATTCGGAAATAAGTTCACAAATATTAGAAAATTTGCTATAAACCTCTTCCTGTTTTATATTGGATTCATTAAGCCCAGAAACAATACTTAATTTCATTACTTAGCAAAGTATTTTCAATCGTTAAAAAATTTAACATATATAGTGGCTTAATAATATTATTAATTAACAAATATTAAAATGAGATGATAAAATGACTGATTGGAATCTTCCCCCTAAATCCGGACATATGGACTTACCTGATGGTATCTACCTCCAAAATCTAAGTATCACTGAAATTAAAGAACGAGTAAAAAAAAATGATGTCATAATAATCCCCATCGGATCGACAGAAAACCATGGACCAGCAGCATGTATTGGAGAAGACACGTTTCTAGTCACTAGAATGGCAGAATTGGTAGCCCAGAAAACGGGTTGCACGGTTGCACAACCTACGTGGTATGGTTCTCATCCTTATCATCATGTTGGTATGCCAGGGACGATTATTGTCCCAGAAGAGACTTTTAAAGGGTTATTGCGGTCAATAATGGCCGGTTGCTGGAATATGGGATTTAGAAAGATGATTTTGCTTAATGGGCATGGACATGAATATGTTATACCTAGTGCAATTCATGAATGGGCAAAAAATTATCAGCTTCCCGCGGTTATTTGTAATTTAAACTGGTATCATGCCATTCCAGAATACTGTAAAGACAAAGAACATGGAGGTCCCTTTGAGACTCCTTTTATTCATGCTGATGAAGCCGAAACCTCTTTTTCGATGACTTTATTTCCTGAATTACTTAAAGAAATAGACGCCTGCAATGATAATGAAGTTGTTGGTTGGATGCCAGAGGGGCATGTAGACAAAGCTGGAAATGTTTATCAAAAGCCAATAAGATGGTATGGACAAGTAGGATTTGGACCAATTGAGGTGACCGCCTATCCCGAAGGCCATGTAGGATGTCCTAGTAAAGCTACTTTTGAAAAAGGTCGTCCAGGAATGGAGGCATTTTTAGACTATTTAAAAAAATTAGTCGAGGATATTTTAACTACCTTTCCTCCGGGGACTTTACCTCCAGTTGAGGGAATTACCCAGAGGGATCCAAAAGAAATAGAACCATATATTAAAGGCCCGTTAAATGGAGGAAAAAGTATTTATGAGCTTAGATACCCTCCATAATTACACTTAAAAATCTTTTTTTTTTAATTTTAACTAACTTAAATTAACTTAAAATAAAGGAAAGTAATGCTTTAATCAATGATAATAATATAAAGGAAAGAAAATAAAAATTATTTTTCGTTTAAAGTTTTGCTCCACAATATGAACAATATTCTGCGTGGTCTCTTTTTATTTCCGTACCACAACTTGGACAATAAAAAGCTTTCTCTTCGACTACTTGTTGCTCCGCAGGAGAAATGCTCATAGTTTTCATAGATTCTGCCTCTCCAGTGGTTGTAGAGAAGCCTCCTCTGAGCTTTCCTGCTGCTTTTAAGTCTAATATAACGGCACGCGCATCTCTAACTGAAATACCTGTATTAGCACTTATTTCCTCGACAGATATATTGGGATTTGACTGAAATTCATGAAGGACCACATTTTTTAGTTTACTTCTATTCCCAATTATAGCAAACTGGGATGATAAAATTGCAGCACCTATTCCAATCCAAAAAAGACCCCACAAACTAAATGTAAAGTGCCATGAATTATCAAAAAAGGAAGAAACCCCCCAATAAAAAAACATGCCCGCAATAATAAGTGCACATATTGAAAATCCATTAGTGTATTGATCTCGTTTATATTTCATATTAATCAACTATATTAATTCATTAAATAGTAAAAATTAAGGATATTATTTATTAGTTTAAGAGTCCAATTTTTAAATCTTTTCTACTTTTAAAAAAAAAGTAAAATAATATATATTTACTTACTCTATAACTTCGATCCGCAATAGGAACAATACATTGCATCCCCCTTTTTAATGGGAGTACCGCAGTTCGGGCAATATTCTCCTTTCTTCTCTTCTTTCTCTATTTCTTCAACTATAGGTTGAGAGGATTGTGAAACTTGGGTATACTTCATTTCTCCAGTTTTTGAAGAGAATTTCCCCTTGAGTTCTCCACGTGCCTTTAAGTCTAAAACAATGGCACGTACATCTTTTAATGTGATGCCTGTTTTAGCCGATATCTCCTCTATTGTAGCGTTAGGATTATCTTCAAACTCATACTTTACTACGTTTCTTAGATTATTCCTGTTTGCTAGAGCATAGATTTGCCCAGAGATTATTGCGATGCCAATACCGATCCAGATAAAGCCTAACCACCATAAACTGAAAATAGAGAAAAATCCAGTCGTAAGTGTGTTGAATCCCCAATATAGGAACGCACCGGCAATAATCAAGCCACATATAGAGAATCCTTCTGAATATTGATTCCTTTCATAATGCATTTATAATCAGCTCTGTATTTCTTTGTATTTTATTATTTTTTTAGTATTATGTTATTAAATGTAATGAATAAATAAAGGATTTAGTGAGTCCAATATTTTATTTGAAAATGTATAACATTAAAAAAAGCATGTTAATAAATCATTTGAGAAAAAATTAGCCTATTTTTTCATATTTCATTCATATTTACAGACTTATTTATAGTTTGGAATACATCTTTCACTTCAATCTGGTCCACTGTTAATAAAATGACGATATTATCCAAAATTTTAATGGATAAAATATAATAATTTTCAGAATGAATAATATTAAAATCTGGACTATGAAGACCTATGGCCTCCGCTGTCTCTTCTGCTAATTCATAAAGTTGAGAAATGTTCAATGAAATTGAAGCTTTGTTAAACTCTTCCTCATTAATATATGATTTAATCACCGCCCCATTTTGACTTGTAATCAAAATGAAATAAACTGATGTACCTAAGGATTCAATTAAATTATTCATAATTAAATCTAAATCTAATAAAACAGTCATTCCCAAATACATTATGAAATTTATTTATAAATAATTTTGTAATTATATAATGTCTCTTCTCGTATCTCGTATATATTCTTTAGGTCTAGTATAAGAATTGAAGATTTAAATTATAAAATATTTGTCTACTATACTTTTAAAAGAAGTAAAAGGTTCAATATCGCCATTAAAATTATTTATCTGATTGTGATATAAATCAAAAAATTCTTCTGCTACTAATTCCATAAATCTATTAACGTGATCCAGATTCATATTATTTTCCAATAGATAAGCAAAAATTAATTGTTCTTTGACTTTAAGGATAAATTGTTGATTCTGAAAGTTGATTGCTTCTAAATTTTCTCCTGATTCTTTTCCGATGACCTCTTGCGAAAATGCTGTGATTGCAGAAAGAAATCCCCCAATTTGAATATAATTCTCTATAAGAAATTTCTTTTCTTTATTGATCCTTGTAAATAGAGCATGTCCTGCTTGACTTATGATAAATAATGCTGTTACTCCAGAAACTTTCGGGATGACACGTTCGCATACAATATTAATCTTTGCTTCTGAACTATTCTTACAAAAGCTTTTCAAGAGCAAATTAGAAATTAAACATAAATTATCATAACGGATTAGCTTATCTTTTTCATTCACATAAAAAATCGTGAAGATATCTGACTTAATATCAAAAAAGTGGATATATATTGTATACGATCCTAACAAATCAATTATCTTTCCTTCACGTTTTTTAATAATTTGGTCTTTATAGAATTTTACTAAAGTTTTTAATAATCCGTTCCCAATTCCCTTTTTATAGATTGTATTAGCTCTATTACCTGAAATTGAGACTAAACCTATTCCAAGGAGGTTCACTGAATTTGAACCATTTATTTCCTCTTGAATAAGATCATTTTCTAAAACAATCATTTTGTGGTAAAAAATTATAAAAAGTTTGTGTTTGTGTATAAACTAAATAATTTGTGCTAATAACTAAAATGTTTTTGCATATATTTAAATGTTTTCTTTTTCACGCGATTTCCTTGAAAATTTATTCTTAATAATTTATTCACTTTTATGTCATTCTTTTGTTATATATTAAGATGTACTCAAAAATTAATTTTTACCACAAAAAAAGCTTTATTGAAAATATTAGGCGAAGGAAGATGTTGAGATTAAAATTTTAATTAGGGGGTAATTCTTGAAGTTCTTTTTTTCTTATTTTCTTTCAAAAAAATAGCTCTATATTCTTCGAAATCGGGATAAGATAGAAAAATTGATTCTTTACCGGTATCAAGGCGATAATTTTTTATCATTACTCCGTTTTTTCTAAATACTAACCATAAAAAAGAACTACGTGATTTATAGACCAAAAGGACATGCATATTCGAGCACCTTATATGAAGAATCTCAACATCTTCTATTTATAGAATTATCCCAATTTCACATATAAGTCTAATCTTTATAAGTTATTAATTAGGTGGAACTAAATTTTTCTTTATTGAAATAACATCCAGCAAAATATAAATAATGGGCCTAGCAGGATTCGAACCTGCGACTTTGGGTTAATACCTAATCGGAATTAAAATCCCAGTCCGAAGCCGGGCACCCTCTCCGGATCAGACCGTAAACACGAGTCTCATAATCCAGACTAGATTATAGGCCCTAGGAAACTGGTACCTAATTAGTAAATATGATAGGTTCTTTTAATAATAAAGGATAATGACAATAAAAATTTTAGGGATTTTATTTATCAACAAGATAGCGTAGAAGTTTGAAAAAATAGCGGACTAAATTCTTGATTTTCATTGCATCCGCGAGACTCCCTTCTATTTCGACTAATCCTTTCATGTAAGCTTCTGAGGGATACATTTTCTGATTAATTATTTTCTTTAAAATGTCTTTTTTTAGAATAAAATGAATAATCGTTTTATCATTACTGTGACTCTCGTAATAATTAGTATTATAGGATAATTTGCCTTGATAACTATTAACCCAGATGTTAAAGTCCAAATCTTTTATATAGACGTGACATATGAAATCTCCATAACAAATCATCTCATCCTTGAATTCTATAGTATTATTCGCTATTTCTAATCCAATCTTAATTATTTTGTCAATATTAGCTTTAAATTGCTCATCTGTCGATTCTAGCGACTGCAGCATTATTGAGATTCTATTAGAGTCTATCATCATCGAGAAGGGAAAACTCCTGTTCTTTCATAGTTAAATGATTTCTATTAAAGAAAATAAATTATAATCATATTAAAGAGAGATAGTTTAAAATTCCATATAATATAGCGATAATAATTGCCTTAATTATTTTTATTGTTTCCATTCTTCAATTGTAAATACTTAAAAAACATACGATGAAATTTCACATATTTTAATCCTTGAGAAAGATCTCCGCCAACTCTGAGTCTTCCTTTTAAAAACTCCTCAGTACCACTCCTTTCCCTCTTTAATATTTTAATGAATAACTCTTTAGTAAAGTAACAGCTGAATGGCGCATCAGGGTGCTCTCCTTTTTCATATTCTAACTTATTATCAGAAACTTTGAACCAATAATTAAAATCAGCATCTTCAATGTATGTTTGATATATTCCATTGAATCCCACCAATCCCTCCCTTAATTCTTCGGTTTTATTGATAAGTTTTACCCCTGCATTGATTATCCTATCAATCACTGAAACAAATTTCTCATTATCATCTAAAAGTCCATTGAATATTGAATTTAATGAGCTTCTGTCTATCATCGCTAAAATTTACTTATAAAAAAACCAATTCTCTCTAAATCTTATACCTTTAATTTAATAATCTAAAAACTAACTTAAATTTTTTTTCAATTTATAAAATATCTAATCGCATAAATTCTCTTTTCAATTGAGAATAAAATTTTTATAGGGTTCTTTCTTTCTTTTGTTATACTATCAAGATTTATTAGACCCTCATAAGGCACCTAAGCCCACATAGTGTAGTCCGGTCCAGCATTCGGGACTGTCACTCCTGCGACCCGGGTTCAAATCCCGGTGTGGGCGCCATTTCTATATCTCTAATTTTCATAACTATATGATTTAATTTTCTTAATTTTACTCCCATGCTCCAATAGCACGGACTCGACAAAAATTATGCCTCTCCCAATATAAAATTACTATTAATGTCGTAAAAAACAGTTAATTAAAAAAGCTATGCTTCAAATATTGCATATGAATATATAGGAAGAAATAAAATCTTTTTATATATTAAAAAGTTATAATTAATAGTATTTATTTATCTATGAAATTAATTAAGAACAAAAATATAAAAAATAGGTTGAAAAATCAAAATGGTTGATGAAGGCTTAATAAAAGAAGTAAAAGTCAAAATTGACGCGGGTGCTGCCGCAGCCGATGTCAAGGATACTTTAAAAATGTTTGAGCTTTTCAAGCAAATTGCTGAAGAAAATGAAGATTTAAAAGAAGAATTAGAAGATATGGATATCGCCATTCAGATGATTACCACAGACGCTGATGCGAAGTTTTGGCTAAAAGCCCATGATGGAACATTAGAATTTGGTGAAGGCGAAATTGATAGTCCATCCTTTACATTTTCAGCAACGAAAGAAGTCGGAGCAGGAATGCTCTTCGGCGAGGTTGATGCAACGAGTGCTTATATGGCCGGTGACATCACAGTCGAAGGAAATCTTCAAGATGCCATGGCTTTCCAAGAAATTATTGAATTAGCCTTGGAAGCATATGAAGATTTAGCAGAAGATTTATAAGATAATCTATATCTTTAATTAACTCCAAATCTTTCGCAAAATCTTTCCTAATTTTTTTTTATTTTCTATTTAAATTCACTTATTAGTCTCTTTTGAATTTATATTAAGTTCCTTTTGAAATCTGAAAATTTTATCATTTTTTTTTACTGTTTTATCTACTAAGATTCCAACAGTTAATCGTTTATCTTTAGAACTCACGAATGGTGTTTCGGTTAAGTTCTGTTTTTGTTTAATTTGGAGCGAAGAAATTTTCTGTTTAAGATAGGTGTCGGTATTTGTACCGATAATAAAAATCTCATCATCAATCTTTAACTGTCCTTTAGTTAATAGAATTTTAGCTGCTTTCTTCTCGGGAAAATAAGATAGAACCTTTCCAATTTCCACCTTTTTATATTCAGAGACATTACCATCATAATCTTGCTGAATTTCGCTTCCCAGAGGAGTCCCGAAATAAAAGCCCGTAGAAAAACCTCTATTGTATACTTTACTTAATCGTTTAAGCCAGTTTTGGACCCTTTCTTTTGTAAAATCATTATTATTATATGCCTCTATTGCCTCTTTATAACAAGAAGTGGTCTCTTCTATATAGATAGGATCTCTCATTCGTCCTTCAATCTTAAATGCATCAATTTTTGCTTCGATTAGCTCTGGAATATACTCTATCATACATAGATCTTTTGCATTGATGAAGAAGACCCCATCATAGAGGAACTCATTAGATTGATCATCATAAACTCTCCATCTTCGACGGCAGGGTTGAATGCATTTCCCTCGATTCGCGGAATATTCTTGAGTTTTGCAAATTTCCGCAGAGAAATAGCAGCGCCCAGAAATAGAGGTGCATTGAGCACCATGAACAAAAGTTTCAATTTCAACAGAATTCAGTGAGTTTCCAATCTCTGTTATTTGTTTTAAACTTAACTCTCGAGCAAGGATCAGTCGAGAAGCACCTAGATTTTCATAAAACCGTGCAGATCGCGAATTTGAAACATTTGCTTGGGTTGAGATATGAAATGGTAATCCCTTCTCCTTCGTTAGTTCAATTGCTCCTATATCATGTATAATAACTGCGTCAATTTCCGCGCTTTTCGCTTCTTCTAGGACATTATCAAGGACTTCAAACTCATTTTCATATATTATGATATTTGTTGTAAGATAAGCTTTTATGTTATTTTTGTGGCAAATCTTAGTAACCTCACTTAAATTGTGTAATTGAATATTATCGCTGAACATTCTCATATTAAAAGACTCTACTCCAAAATAAACGGCATCGGCATAAGGAATTACTGCTTTTAAAGACTTCAGATTCTTCAAAGGAGCCATTAATTCAACTTTATTATTATTGTTCATGATTTTAATAAATTATATGTTAGTATTAATTAAATAAATGAAATAAAAAAATATTAATTAAAATGGTAATGTGAACCAGAAATAGAAAAGCGCAGCTCCGATTAAAAAGAATATCACGGCTCCTATATAAGTTAGGTGTTTAGAATAATTGCGATACGTTTTTCCGCTTTCTGTTTCTAACCTGTCTATTTGTAAGTAGGGGCTTGGACCTCTTCGGTACCACCCTCGAATTCTTACTTTTTGCCCTATTAACCGATTAACTCTTGCGATTGCCCAAAAAAAGTCCATAATACTCAATCCGAATCGATAATCAATATATAACAAGCCTGTTTCGTCTTGGAAAAAGAGATCATCGCTAAAATAATATCCGGGTATGCCTTTTCCAATTATTTTTCCCTCAATTATCGCGGGCACAGGACGAACGGGTGATACGTTTATCACTGTTACTAAATCTAATACTGATTTTGGCTCAAAACCGCCTCGATACATGTAGGAGGTTCGTATGATGTATCCTAAACCTATGATGACAAAGCCAACCGCCCAAAGAAGCAATAAATTTTGAAGAGTGGTTAATGTACTGAACGGGGTCGAAAAGAAAAATCCAAAAACCCAAAGACCTGTGAAAATGAGTAATAAGACAAATATTATAGAAGGTAATATCTTCACGATTACATCCGTTAAGAATTCTCCGGCCATAGATTTTCCCACTTGAAGTTTTTTCAATTCTCTCGCCCCGGAAAAATCAATCTCTGCAGATTTTCCGTAAGTTTCACATTGCTCATTTAATCTTTGTATACGTTTAGCAGGTAAAGGGTGAGTACTGAATATTTGAAAGTACTTAGCCCAAGGATTAAATAGATCCCAGCCAGCTGCTTTCTGAATTGCGTCATTTGAAATTGTACCTGCTTTTCCTACTCCTTCCACAGCAAAGTGACTTGCCTTTTTAGGATCAAATATACCTAACCCCCGAAGGGCTCTTACTTTAGATTTATTTCTTTCTTTAATTTCTACTTCGGAGCCTCCAACAAGTAATCCGTATGCTATTTTTACCAAGGCAGTAGATAAAGTATTAGGATCTTCCGTCAATTCTGCTGAATGTTCGTCCGCATAATATTCTCTAATTCTACTGACAACTAATGATATTAAATACCCAATATAATAAGAGATGAATGACAGAACCGCAATTGCAAGCAATAATAACGCAATATTTCCTCCTTCGTCACGATCACCAGATCTCCTCCCAGAAAACCGTGCTGCATAATACGACCATCGAGCAATGGTTAATAAAATTAATGGTATAGCAAAAACTACCGTCATAATTATAAAATCATTATGCACCACATGCCCTAATTCATGAGCTACAACTGCCGTCTGTTCTTCCTCATCTAAAAATTGTAAAATTCCATCAGTTATTACGATTCTTGCGTTATTTTTAGTGTGTCCGAAAGTAAAAGCATTAGGATTCCCATCATGAATAATACCCATTCTTGGATGTTTGATTCCTTGTAATGCCACTACCTTATCGACAGCTTCAGAAAGATGGGGATATTGTCGTTCAAAATTTTCATAAGGAATCCAATCGATTCGATATATCCACTGAATTATATAAGGGGAAATACCATATTGGAAAAGAACAATTAAAAGAGTGAATCCCACCATTATTAATAATCCAAATAGATCCGCGGGAAGGAACCAAATACCGATCGCAAAAACCACGGCATACACTAGAGCAAAAAGAAACATAATAGCAAACGTTGTTGCTAATTTTAATCCCACTAATGACAACCTCGTTTATATTTATTAAAAATTTATTTAAAGTCTATAACTTTTTTAATATATTGGTTATGATATACATGATAATCTTAGTAATAAATTTTATTTTGTAGAACTATTTGTTTCATTTGATAATTAATTTCCTATAAATCAAGTAAAATCTCTCTCACCTAAATAACTTATTCATGATTTTTCTATTTGCAAAATATTAAATCCAAGTAATTTTATTATTGGTTAGAGTCAATTTAGAATGATAAATAGGATCTTTTAGGGGTTTTCTAATATCAATGGTTATGAAGCGATTAGTTATTGCGACCGATAATCTTATAGAACAGCAATTCTATAAAGCAGGGGCTGATACAATATTAGGTAGAACTCCTGAGATTTCAGTACGTATCAAAAATTCCGGTTTAGTGATAAAACGTTTTAAAACTTTATTTTATAAGAACCTTCATCTATTTTTAGAGGAGAAATATTCCAAATTTTTCGCACCTTTTAAGAAAATAAAAGGTATGGATGAAAATTATATTCAAGAAATTTTACAAGATATCCAAATAAAACTTGCTACAATGCAAGGAACGAAGTTTGATGTGTTAATATTGTATACAATTGTATTGAGCTCATTAATATCTAAGATGCGAGATATCCAATTTAAAGACAGTATTGACGAAGTAGTCAAAAGAGTAAAAAGCAAAAACAATGGAATATCCAACAACGAAATTAAAAGAGAATTAGATAAATTATCCATGCGAAATAATAAAAATATCTCTATTTTATATAATCTTTCATATTTAGATGGATTGGCAGAATCCTTTAACTTTAGAAAAGTGGCTCAAACATGTAAGATTCAAAAAGGCAAATATATCAATAAAACAGTAAAATTAATTCTAAAAGCGCTAGAAAAACACGAATTCGCTACCATCTCTTCTTAGGAAGGTAATAATCTCTAATATCCTAGAATTTGTAATCGTTTCATTTAAAATTGGTAAAAACCTATCCCTAGTTGATTGATAATTATTTATGAGAAATGATTATGTGCTCCTATAAAAATGATGACATCTTAAAACCCTTACAAAACTATAAAAAGAAGGAAGTGTCTTTAACAAACGCAATAAAAAAATATATCAAGCCCGGAGACAGAATTTTTATTGATTCTGGTTGTGCAGAACCAATTGATTTAACAAGAAAGTTAATTGAACTCGGACCCGAGCTACCTGATATTGAGATATTGCATTTTCTCAGTCTAAGTGATCTAGACTATTATGAAACAGCAGGAGGGATAGAGGATCTATTTAGACATAATGCATTCTTTATTGGCAAATCACTCCGAAAATATATAAGGGACGGACAAGCAGATTACACCCCGATGTTGTTATCAGAAATCCCGTGGTTATTTAAATTAGGAAAAATGCATTTAGACACTGCTCTCATCCAAGTAAGCCCTCCTGACAGGTATGGCTTTTGTAGTTATGGGATTAATGTAGACATTGTTAAGCCAATTGCTGAAGCAGCTGATTATGTAATCGCTGAAATTAATCCAAATATGCCTCGGACTTTAGGTGATTCTTTTATACACATGGACGACATAGATGCTTATGTTTCCACAACGCATAATGTTATAGACTTTTCCTATGGCGAGCCAAATGAGAACTCAAGAAAGATTGCTAGATTTGTCTCCTCATTAATTGAGGATGAATCTACTATTCAAATGGGAATTGGGGAAATACCAAATGCAGTTACTCAAGAATTAATGAAAAAGAAAGATCTGGGAGTTCATAGTGAGGTTTTTTCAGATGGGATAGTGGACTTAGTCGAAGAAGGTGTAGTGACATGCAAAAAGAAGACTATTCATAAAGATAAAATCATTTGCTCGTTTGTTATGGGATCAAGAAAATTATACAATTTCGTAGATGATAATCCTATGGTTGAATTTCATCCCTGTGATTATACAAATGATCCATATATCATCAGCCAGAATAAAAAGCAAGTAGCAATCAATGCTGCTCTTTCTGTAGATTTAACAGGACAAGTTAATTCGGACTCATTAGGTCACCAATTCTACAGTGGAATAGGTGGACAAGTAGACTTCGTAAGAGGAGCGGGAAGAGCAAAAGAGGGAAAACCCATAATGGTTTTACCATCAACAGCAACATTGAAAGATGGAACTATTGTTTCAAGAATCGTACCATATCTCCAACCTGGATCAGGTGTAGTGATTACTAGAGGGGATATACATTATGTTGCAACGGAATGGGGCTTAGCATATCTCTATGGAAAAAGTATAAGAGAAAGAGTACTAGAAATGATAAATATTGCTCATCCAGACTTTCGAGAAGAGCTTTTAGAGCATGCAAAGAAATGGAATTACATATATTCAGATCAAAAGTTACCTATTTCGATAGATGGGCGTATAAGCATTTATCCAGAAAAATATGAAACATCTCTTACCTTGAAAAATGGAAAAAAGGTCAAAATTCGACCTGTTAAACCTACTGATGAAAGAATGATGCAAGAACTCCACTATTCCTTAGATGAAAAGGATAGGTACCTTAGATTCTTCTCACCGGTACAAGATTTTCGTCATAAAAAGATCCAACCAATGGTAAATATCGATTATTCTACTGATATGATATTAGTAGTGATTTATAGTGAAGGAGGAGAAGATAAGATAGTAGCCATCGGAGCATTTTTTAAAACAATAAAGCCTTCTCTTGCAGAGTTAGCCTTTGTAGTCCATAAGGATTGGCGTGGGTTAGGTATTACTCGGTTTTTACTCAATTATTTAGTTAAAATAGGAAGAGAACTAAATTATAAGACGTTTGGAGGCTCAATTCTTCTTGAAAATCGTCCAATGTTACATATTATTGACACTTCAGGTTATAAATTGAACTTAAAGAAAATTGAGGGTGGAGTTACAGAATTCGCTTTTAACATCGCAAAATAATTCTCTTTTTTTGAATATCTCCGTTTATTTTTTATATCAATTAAATTCTTTATCATTTCTTAATTATCTTTAGAAGTAATATATCTGGTGGTTTCAAAATGTTCATTACTGATTTTCATAAGCTATATCGGGCTAAAAACCTAAATAAGGAAGTTATTGGGACATTTCAAGAACTAATTTACTCTTATTATAAAAATAATAAACGAGATTTTCCATTTAGAAGAAATATTAGCCCCTATAATGTATTAGTATCAGAAATTATGCTTCAACAAACTCAAACAAACCGAGTTTCAGAAAAATTTACCGAATTTATTTCGGCATTTCCTGATTTTAAAACACTTATGAATGCACCTTTAGAGAAAGTTTTAAATAAGTGGCAAGGTTTAGGATACAATAAACGAGCGATTGCGTTAAAAAATATCGCAAAAAAGGTAGTTGAAGAATATGAAGGCAAACTCCCCGCGGATATAGAGATTTTAAAATCTTTTCCCCAAATTGGCTATAATACCGCCTGTTCTATAAAAACCTTTGCATATAATCTCCCAACTTATTTTATCGAAACCAATATACGGCGTGTCTATATCTATTTCTTCTTCCCTGGTTCCAATTCTGTTTCTGATGAGTACATATTACCTATTATTAAGAAAACTTTGGATTTTGAAAAACCACGTGAATGGTATTATGCACTCATGGATTATGGAGTAATGTTAAAAAAGACTCACCCTGAATTAAATAAAAGAAGTGTCCATTATCGAAAACAATCAAAATTTAAAGGTTCTACTCGAGAGCTGCGGGGTAAGATTCTTAGATATCTCCTTAAAAATTCCGAAAGCCTTATTTCAAATCTCTCAGAAAAATTAAAAATAAATTCGCAGTCAATTCATAAAATCTTAACTCAGTTAGAAAAAGAAGGGTTTTTAAAGATTGAAGAAGGGAAAGTCTTTATCTCATAAACGAAATCTCATAACCGTCTTATTTGTCTGAGATATTGAGAAATCTTGATAGCTAATTTTTCTTGTTTTTTCCACTCACCAAATGCTAAACCTCTTGAATTTAGATCACTAATTACTTTTTTAAATTTTTCATTTATAGGTGTTGCTTTTTTCCGGGCAAATGGAGTTTGAGGTAAGGGTATAAAAGCGTGAGTATGGATTTTAGCTCCTTTTTTGGTTATAATTTCCATCATTTCAATCGTTTTCTTTATATCATCTTCATTTTCATTAGGTAATCCAAAAATAAAATCAACGTTTATCTTAAGACCTGCATCGACTGATATTTCCACAGCATTAATCACATCCTCTATAGAATGCTCTCGATGACATAGATCTAGCATTCTCTGGCTCCCAGATTGAGCTCCTATAATGATATTATCATTGTCGGCAAATTTTAATATTAATTCTATAGTATCTTTTGTGACATGCTCCGGTCTCACTTCTGATGGAAATGATCCAAAAAATAACCTCCCCGATTTATTTATGATTTTTCTTACATTAAGTAATAATTCTTCGACTTTTTTGATATCAATAGTCTTTCCATCCTTCGATCCATAAGAAAATGCATTTGGAGAAATAAAACGGATATCAGTTAAATTTTCTCGTTTCATTATTTTAACATATTTACATATAGCTGCAACACTTCGATGTCTTGGCTGAGTACCCATAATGTATGGTGTTTGACAGTAATAGCAAATATATGGACATCCTCGTGTGATTTCAATAGCACCAAACTGAGTATTTATAAGGGGAAATGGGGGAAACATATCCAAATCGATTATTGCTCTCTTACCTGTATAGTTATATTCTCCCTCTGAACTTAAATAACCAATTCCTTTAACTTGGTCAAAATCTTTATCATTTTTCATAGTTTTAAGTAAATCGCATATAGTCTCCTCCCCCTCACCTACCACAACCAAATCAAAACCCATTAAGAGGGTGCCTAATGGATCCCCTGTGGGATGAGGTCCTCCTGCTATAATTATAATTTTTTGTGAGAACTCTTTCCTCAGGGCTTTAACCAGAGTATTTATCTCCCACAATTGGGTAGTAAAAAATGAAATACCCAAAACCACTAATTGATGCTTTTTCTTAATCTCTCTTAACTCTTTAAATAAATCTTGCTTACCACGTACATAATATATAACAATATCTTTTAGATCCTCATCGATTTCAATTGCTCCTATTAATGCATTAAAACTATAGATATTTTCCTTCTGATAAAAAGCAACAAAAGCAATTTCTTCGGTCAACGATAGACACTAAATAATGTTAAATTTAAAAGACTAATATTTTATATTTAATATACTCTCAAAATTAAATTTATAAGTTATCTAAAAAGATATTTTAAGGAAAACGTGAAAAATTATGTTATTAAATGAGTTTATTGCTGAAACAATTGAGGAAGTAGGTGTTAGCTGGCTAGATTTTTATTCAATCGGTCACCTCTGTTTTGGAATCGGGGTCTTTCTCTTTTTTAGCCTATTTTATACAATTCCGAAAAACAAGGGCCACACACCAATTTTTTCCCTACTTTTTGTTTTTATCCTAACCTTTATCATATTAATTGCTTGGGAATTATTGGAAAATCTATTATTTATTCAAATTGGGTGGAAATTTGAAGGAAGACTGGATAGTTGGCAAAACATTACAACTGACATTATAATTGGGGTAATTGGGGCATTAAGTTCTTGGCTTTTTTGTCATTTAATCTTTACGAAAGGAAAGCACATTTGGGCCTATTATATCTTCGGAATTATAGGTTTTGGATTATGGTTAGGTGTTTTTATTATCCTTCGTGCTGTATATTTTGGTTCCTAATATCTTTTTTTTAATTTTTTTTAAAATATGTAATTCAATGAACTAAGAACTAATTATGATCTAAAGATGGAGGATTTAAGTAAATATATAATCCATAAAAAAGGATCTATACCTCTCATTTTATCGGTACCTCATGGTGGGGAGGTATTTTGTAAGGAGATCCCTACACGTTCCAGTGGTATACTTGGGATTGATAAAAATACAATATCACTGGCTCAAAAGTTAATAGAACACATTCAAAATACCTATCGCGATAGAAATTATCAAATAGAAAAACCATCTATCATATACTGCAATATTGCACGAAATAAAATAGATTTAAACCGACCTATAGAGAAAGCATTTGACCAAAGTTCGGTATTAGCTAAAAATGTTTATCAATTTTATCATGGTACTCTAAGAAAATATATTAATTATAATATTGAAACCTTTAATAGATCATTAATATTAGATATTCACGGATTTGAAACTAAAAGCCGTCCCAAAGGATTTCGTGACGTAGATATTATAATTGGTACTAATAACCTTAAATCTCTATATGCAAAGGCACTTAAAAAAAAAGATTGGAGTAAAAATATTCGAGGGGAGATTGTTAAGAAGTTTTTAGAACTAGAAATACCAATTGCTCCAGGTCATCAGAGAAGACGCGAATATGTCCTTTCTGGAGGATATATAACAAAAAAATATGGTGCGAGTAATATTAAAAATAGCCAAGCTATGCAAATTGAATTTTCTGATAGGATTCGTATTCATAATGAGAATTTGAAAACATTGGTATTGAAATCGTTAGCTGAAACAATTTTTAAAGAGTTTAATTCAATTAATTTATTACATGATTGACAATAGTAATCTATATTATCAATAATTAATTAAAAAATATGAATACAAAAAACTCATTATAACTCAAGCTGATTTATTAAAATTTCACTGGTGATGATTATGAATGATAAAAAAGTCGATATTAAAGACTTAGAAGCATTTATCGACGGTTTACAAACTTCTTTAGATATGCTAGACGGAACCGATATTTCTGAAGCAAAGGGCTTTCAAGCGCAGCTTGCAAAAACCATATCAGACCTTCGAGTAAAAAGGGTAGAAAAATTTAAACCTCTTCCTAAAATTTTGGGTTTTGTTACTAAAGAAGATATCAAAAATTATTTATTGAAAGAATTAGAAACGTTAAAGGATTATTTAGAGAACCAAGAGTATCCCCATGGTAAATTTAAACTTGTAATGAAAATTGTTAAATTAAGAGAGGAGATAAGTCAGCTTTAAATAAATATCTTAATATATTCTATAAACTGTTTAAAAAGGGTTTTCGATTTGTTAATTGATGTTCATTGCCATATGAACTTATATTTGAATATTGATGAGGTCATTCATGAAGCAAACCAGGCTGGAGTTAAAAAAATAATAGCAGTTGCGATGAGTGCATTAAGTCAGAAGAGAATATTAGAGATTTCAGAACAATATGCTTCTATATATCCTGCTCTAGGGATTCATCCTGAAGAAGTCAGAATGAATGAAAATCTAGAAACAGAACTTGAATCTGTTGTTGATTTAATAAATTCAAATCAGTCTAAAATATGCGCCATCGGTGAGATTGGTTTAGATCATCATTTTATTAAAGATAAAGAATTATATCCACTTCAAACAGAAATTTTTATTTCTATGCTTTTACTCGCCCAAAAATTACAATTACCGGTTAATCTTCATAGTAAAGGCGCTGAAAAATTAATCTTTGATACTCTTTCTTCTTATGAGATCCCTAAAGTTAACATTCACTGGTATTCTGGTCCGGAAAAATATCTCAAAGTTGGGATAGATAGAGGATATTATTTTTCAATAACACCCGCAATCATATATTCTCCCGCTGTGAAAAAAACGGTCTCATTAGTAGATATAGATCATTTATTATTAGAAAGTGATGGCCCTGTCAAATTCTCTGGGGAAATTGGAACTCCGTCTATGATTAAAGATGTTGTAAACCACATCTCTTCAATAAAAAAAATTAATAATGAAGACGTAGAGGAAAGAATCTTAGAGAATACGAAAAATGTCTTTCCTCGTATTTTCTCTTCGGGATAGGAGTATTATTTGATTTCCGTTTCAATCAAATCTTTAATCTCTTCTGGAAAATATTCCCCCTTATTCTTCATACGTTTTAACATATCCTTGAGCTCATCAATTGTATTTCCATATATATGTAAAGAGTTGCTGAAATCTAAATAATGTCCTACTTCTACATTTAGTTGATCGGCTACATACTTTTGTATTCTGATCATTCCATTTACATTGGCTTCCCATGCTCGAAATAAATCTCGGCTCCGCCACGTTGTTTGCATAATAAGTTGCTCATCTTTAACTCGCATGTAAATTCGTTGAAGACAAGGTGGATCGGAATGAAATGGATCTACAAGTGGTCTCCAAGTAATCGCTTGTGCTCTGCGAGAATAAGGTTTTTCTTTTAGTTTTTGTATAATATATTCTATTTGGTTGATTTTTGGAAAATTTACTACACCAATCGGGATTTTATCAATTTGTAATTGCTGTGAGATTTCTTTATCAAGATTATAATCAACAAGGTTTTTTAGCTTCCATGTTAATCCTTCATCTGTATTAATAATTTTTTGGGAATGGATTAATTTCTGGTGATTCTTGACAAAATCTTTATCAACAATTTCTAAATCATAATTTACATGAATGGTGTCTTCCAACGAGAATGGAGCATAATTGAATATTCGGTCGTGGTATGAGTATGGGAAGCTCACACCAGAATCCCATATATAATGATCATTGACTCCTTCTAAGATTTCTTCGATATAACCACTTTGAATTGAACCGATTAAATAAGTATCAGCTATGCACCCATATACTTCATATAAATTTCCATATTTTGATTTAATTTTCATAATTTTATCCCTTCGCATTATCGGATCATGTAAAGGGTTCTTAATTTCTATAAGAACTGAAGCATCTTTAGAAGGAGGATCACTATCTTTATCATATTCAGTTTTAATATCATCCCCATTATACAAAACTTGAACTAAAGCAGAAAGCCATGCATCCCGCACACTATTACTTGAGATAAAAATTACTTGAGCCATAATATTTCCCTAAACTTTTCATTAAACAATACATCTTTACTCTCTTTATAATATAATTGTTAAAACTTTAACAAAAACCAATTTATATCACTCTTATTGCCTTGAATGTCATAACTAGATTATGCTCATTATAGAGTTTTTACTTTACTATATTATTTAATGGCGTATATAAAATAATCATCAAAAATTTAAACCCCCCCTAATTCAATAGACTTAAGATTAAATACTAAAATGAGAATTTAATACATTGATTTCAATTTCTCTTTCATTTGAACCTCCATTTAATGAATTAACAAAAACTCTTCATAAAAAGTATAATTTTGAAAAGGAAATTACGGTACGAGAATTATTAGAATCTCTTAAAAATGAGTATGGAGAACAGTTTTATGCTCTTATTTGGGATAAGAAAAAAAAAGGTGAGTTTAGTTCATTTCTCTCAATTATTATCAATGGAAGGAGTTTTCGAGGCGACAATTTTTTAGATATGATATTAAAAAATGAAGATGATGTTACTCTTCTCTATCTTTATTTTGGAGGATAAGACATTTAGAGCAAATATATTATCCACATCCCAAAACCCGTTAATAAGGGATTTAATATATTATCCGATATATGAACTATAAAATAATCTACTATAAGGAATAGAATAGTCGCAACTATGGCCATAAAAAAGATTTTAACCATATCAACATTAATATATTGATTAAATAAGATCATCATTATCAATACAATTATAAATGTTGACCCTCCTCCCGCAATAAAACCCTCAATTGTTTTATCCGATCCTTTTTTAAGAGCATGTTTCCCAAATTTCTTACCAACTAAGCAGGCTGCAGCATCCGCAACCGTAGCAATTAATGCAACAGAGCCAAAAATAGGAAAAGGGGCAAAAACAAACGGTACAAATGATAAAACTAATGGAGTAGAGGCAATAAATGTATCTAATTCACGAGGTCTCATTGATAAATACCATTTTTTCGCCCATTTTGGTAGACTATAGAAATAGTTAAGGCGGGCAAGATCAGCAATTTGAAACATAAAAACAAATGCATAACCAATGGTGATTATCCACCAGTAAGAAAAATTATATATGTCTAATTTGATTGTTTCCAAAAATCCTATTTGTTCAAGAACCATTCCAATTATCCAAAAGATAAAAACTACCGAACAAGTAAATATGTGTAGGATTTTTCTCCCAAATTCATCTTTTATATTATCACTCCAACTATTCAGTATTTCTTCTTTATATCTCTCATAATCACGATTTACAATAAGAGATGGATTTCTAATTGACTTTACTGTGTTATATGTTAACATTAGAAACCATACAGTCATTTCTATAATAAATAATAAGGATGAGTATAACCATAGCATTTCTAATACATTTGATGGAATATCTGGCGTATGATATTGATACATAAAAGGGAAAAAAATTCCAGCATTTAGTAGTAGTATGATGATAAGTAGTTCATTAAAGAAATTATGGTTTTGAATCTTTAACTTTCGGTTTTTAAGGGTATAGACTAATGTAGCGATTGAAAATGTACAATAAATGATGGTAGTTGGCAGAAATAACATGTTTTTAATCATTAAAGTTGAATGAAATAAAAATTTTTAGTCGCAATATCTATTTTTGTTAATTTTAATCATTTTAAATTCCAAATAATTCCATAAATGTAATTACATAGTCTAAATTAAAAAAGAATCTAATAAATAAATAAAAAATGCCACACGCAATCGGTACAATTAGATTGTCTGAAACTTTTAGTGGCTTCATAGTAAAAATATCAAATACAAAAAAAACTGCTGTAAAAATTAATGCCCATACCGGTCCGACGAATATAAAGCAAATTATGAATGCAGATAATATTCCCGCAACAGCACCTTCCCAGGTTTTATCTTGGTTCCATTTGATATGGTTTTTACCAAACCGAATTCCGATTTGACTAGTCATTAAATCTGAAATTGAGCATATCCCTAAAATTGAAAGTAATACCATTGGGGGAGTAATTAATGAAGTGAACATTAAACCAATCGAAAAATGAAGATATGTCCCATAGCTATTTCTTTCATCTTCACATAAAAACATTGAACAAAAGAAGTTAAAAGGATAAGATACTCTTTTCGATTTTCGGGTTAATTCATTAAATAGCATAAAAATACAGAAGATGTAAAAAAAAAAGAATAACAAATAATAAAACCAACCTAAAGAGAAGAGTACATCTTTCGTATTTGCTGATGTAGTTATTAATTGAATGTAGAGTTTAAACATGTTATTTTCAACGGGAATCATTCCTTCGGTCGATCCACTCATATTATTCACAAAGACAGCCCCAATTAGCCATAATACCAATAATCCAATAAAAATTAGAATATGTGGTATCTTACGGTATGTATCACTTCTCGCCTTACTCCTTTCTGCTAATTTTAACTCCATCCTTGATTGGAACTTCTTGAGATCTTTAGATTTAAAGCATTTCTTAAATAGAATTACTAGAAATGATGTGCTCAAAATTAATAAAAGATTTATTGCAATTGGAAAACTAAATCCAAATAAGAATCCTGGCACTAAATCAAGATGAAGTGTAAAATCTTGATACATTAAGATTTCTAATAATAAGATGTGAAAAAAGACCGTAAGAAGAGCTATAAATCCAATCAGATTATTCATAACGTCATGTTTATTTGAATAATGTGAATAAGCATAGATAACACTAAAATAGGAAACTAATATCAAAATAAAAATTAGTGTAAAGTAGACCATATTACATTATCCCATTATCCAATTATTTCTATTCTCTTAATTTTAATTAAGGATCTTAATTAAAATAGTTTATCTACTTTTTATTTATCTCGAAACATTTACAATTCATTTCATCCTATTATTTATTATTATTCGACTATAAACCGTATATATGACATGAAAAAGATAATTCTTGCTTCAAGATCTGCTGATCGAAGAGAATTATTTGAACGATTAGCTATTCCATTTGAAATTCTTATTACGAACGTCAATGAAGACGAATATAAAAATAAATTTAAAGATCCTATTGAATTGGCTATAAATTTAGCTGAAATTAAAGTAATTAAAGCTAACAATTTACTTAGAACTAAAAATGATTATGCTGGTGCTATTATTATTGCTGCCGATACAATTGTGGAATTTGAAGGTAAAATAATTGGTAAGGCTAAAAATAAAGATGAAGCATTTGATATATTAAAAACTTTGAATAATAAAACCCATAATTTAATAACTGGTATCGCAATAACTCAGATCAATAATGCAAAAATAATTAGAGATTTCGATCAAACTAAAGTAATGTTTATGGAATTATCTGATAAAGAAATTCGAGATTATATTGATCTTGGAGAATGGGAGGGAAGAGCTGGAGCCTATTCCGTCAATGATAAAGCGAGTATGCTTATTAGGGAAATTAAAGGCTCTCCCTCTAATGTTGTAGGCTTACCGATGCATAAAATATATCAAGCATTAAAAAATGAATTTAATTTGAATTTATTAGCGCTTTAAATTTTTTTTTTCACTATCTAAACTTTACTAATGTCCTTCCAAACTTTTAATCTCTCATAAAAGAGGATCATCTTTTTAAGGTGAGATATGATTTCCTCATAATAATCGAGATCTGCATATTGATTCTTCATTAATTTATTCGCAATTGCTAATTCGTATCTAAATTTAGATAGTTTATCTTCAATCACATAGTTCTTGCAGAATAAAACTTATTTAAAAATTGGAAATATCCAGATATTATTGTGATCTTATTGAAAATGTTAGGGTTTTCGACCTTGCTGTATAAAATAGATTCTTTATAATAAAATATAATACATTTTTATCTCTCATTATCTTATAATTAATAATTAATACTTAATGGTCGATTAAAAATGGCAAAACATTATAAAAATGAAGGAATAATGAAGTTTTTAACCATACTTGGTGGTATAGTCGGTCTTGTCTGGATAATTTCTGGATTTGCTAGTTTAGCGGGATCTGGATTTGTTCCAATAATCGTGCCTGATTTCTTGCCCCTGGAAAGATTTCTAACATTAATAATTGGACTTGTAATAGTTATTCTTACATTATTAGTTGGAATAAAACCAGATAAACCACTTCCATTTCATTGGTTGGTATTACTCATCTTAGGTATTTTATTAGTAATATTTCAAGCAGGTATTTGGGCTTGTGTTCTACTAGTTATCGCTGCGTTAATTGGACTTATTGAAGATTTGTAAAAAAATTTTAACAAATTAATCAAATAATTCTTTTTTTTATGATTTTGTTTTATCAAGAAAATATGATATAATCTCAGCAGCAAGGTCGATATCCGTAACTTTTTGTAACGCTGTAAAACCAGGAATTGAATTTACTTCAAGCACCTGTAGCCCTTTCTCAGTCTCTATAATATCAACTCCCGCAATTTCTGTTTTTGTAACTTTTGCCGATTTTAATGCAATCGTTCTCAACTCCTTCGTTAGCTCTATTGGCTCCATATGTGCTCCTGCATGAATATTTGTCTTCCAATTATCGCTAACTCTATACATTCCTGCTATAGCCTTATCCCCTATTACTAAGATGCGAATATCCCGATTTTGATGCTCGACAAATTCTTGAAGATAGAAAATTTGATTCAGTTCGGCTAAGGAATAAATCACGTTTTCTGCGAAGCCTATATCCGTCAATCGCGTAATTCCTATCCCTTTTGATCCATATAGGGGTTTTATCACAACATCACCTCCAAGCTCTTCAAAAGAAGCAAGTGCTTCATCTGGATCTTCACATACGACAGTCTTTGGTGTAGAAATGTTATGGTGTTCTAAATATAAGGAGGTTAAAAATTTATCACTTGAAATTTCCAAAGAATTTCTGGAATTTATAAGTTTTATTCCATATTCTTCCATTGCACTCAATAAATCGAGCCTAAAAAAGATTTTCTGAGTCTCCGCAGCCCCAAAACCTCTCACTAATGCCGCCCTAGGTTCTAATGAATCAAAAAGATTCCCAAAATAATTCGAACCTATCTTAACCTTTACTTTTTCAGGGATAAAAAATTCAACACTATACCCCCTTTTATTAAATTCTTTCGTGAGAATAGTTACCTCATGGTCTTTAGGTTTTGGAGTTATGATCATAGTATGCATGATTTTTCCTCTTAACAAATATTGAATAACACAAGTAATACTAAATAAATAAATAAAATAAATGTCTTTAAAAATATATATGACGCCCTCGGACAAGACTGGTAAGGAAACGGAAACAGAAAAATTAACGCAAATGCTCTCTATGCTTCAAAATCTTTATTATAAGAAAAAAGATCAACTAGAAGAACTACAGAATGAGATTTCTGAAATTCATTCAATTTTGAATTATCTCAATTCAATTATTACCACTAAATCCTTTTCTACTGCAGATGAGATGTTTCCAGACGTATTAAAAAAAAATAATATCTTGGTTGAGGATTATTTTAAGGAGGATGTTTCAGAAGATAAATTTAAAGGTACAAATGTCAAGAGGAAAATTTTTTCCGATAAAAAGCAGAAGGAAGAGAATCTTCTATGTATCCTAAACTTGTATGATTTTAAAAAAGTTGAAATCAAGTTCATAGATCCCGAATCAAGGGCTATAAAAGAAACTTCTGAAAGTTTCATTAATCTTTTTTTACGAGGAGCTTTGATTAAAATCAAAGAAAATAATCCTAATTTGAGTGTGAGCTATAGCTTTTACAAAAATACTGATAAAATCGAATATATCCACATTTCCAATTTACACTCAATAAAAGATTATGATTTAATTACTGAAAAGATACGTGAATTATTAGCTTGCGAAAAATCTACTAATTAATGCACTGTAATTAATTTGGAATAAATAATCACAGATCTATTCGCATAAATTATATTAGTATATCATATTGTTTAATAAAAATGGAAAAAATTAATTATTCAGTATTTTTATAATATTCTTAAATAACATTTAATGTGACATAACTTTGCCAAAAGGAAAAAAATGGCTGATAATGCCAGTTGTTCATTCTAAGTACAATGATAAAACTCTCGAGGAAGTTTTGATTAATAAATCGCGAGATTTTCTCATAAAAGAAAAAGGGTTCATTCCTTCTTTTATATTTCTTTCAGGAAGCTTCTTTGATATTAAGGGTTTTGTGTATACGGGGCTTAGAGCATGGAAAGGAGCTGTTAAACCTTCAGCTAGCGATGAAGGACGAAGACCTCTCTTAGAAGCCACTTTTGCGTCCTTATCAGTATATCTAAGTTCACTTTTAGCCTTACAATCTGATTTCTATTTTGCATATGATGAGATAAAAGATATATTATTGGATAAAAAGCGAGAAGATTTATGGACAATCGTAGCAGAAAAGCTTCCATTTATCTCATTACCTCCAAAAGAGATGTATGGAAATCAAGTCTCTCCTATATCTCCTTATTTTGTTATCGAACAAGATGAAGAGCTTACTCTGGGAGAGATTTATCCCTCCGCCTATCTTACAAAAATTATAAATTCAATTAAAACGCGATTTTTTGTATTTTTTCAACATGAAGGTTATTCCGCTTTTGGATTTTTTGATAGTTTACCTGATCGTTCTAAATTAGGTTTTGAAGAGAAGGCAAAAAGTTTTGATGCTGAGCCATCTCCTGAAAACTTAATCAATTATGCGGAGAAAGCAAAAAATTTAAAAGAAATTTTAATTGCGCTTATTGAATCTCACAATAATGCATATTTAGAACAGTTTTTGATTCCTGATTATGAATTACTCCTAAACAAATTATTGGAAGGTGAGTCATAATGGTTAATATTGGACTTCTTGGAGATGTGAGTGCAGGGAAGACTTCTATTCTTCGCCTGTTTGTGAAATATTTAAACAAGGGAGATATTGAAAAAGTAGAAGGCGGAAAGAAATGTAGTGTTTTAAAAACTGATTTTTCTGGTGAGGCAACTGTACCCACAGGGAATAAAGAAGACACTCTTAATGAAAAAGAAACGAAAACCATCCATCCTAATCGAGTAGTTTTTCGAGAGATTGATTCTGGAAGAGCTCATACGATATTTGCACCTGGAGGCGATAGGAAGCGTGCTGTAGTGAAAATGGGCATAATAACTATTAGTAGAATAGCAACCCAAATCATAGCAATATTTAGTTGTGATCGTGAATTAGATGTTCAATTTGACTTCTTTAACGATGTACGATTCTTCCCCGATAAAATCTTTGTATGTATTAATAAAATTGATCTATTAGAAGGAGATCGAGAGAAAAAACTTGAAGATATGAAAAAAAAGATTAATGACTTTTTTACAACAAGAAAGATTAATATTGTTGATACTTACCTGACTTGTGGAGAGAAAATTGACAATTTTATCGATATTGAAAAATATAATGATCGCGTTGCAGAAATGATTTTACAAATCACTACAACCCATTAAGTTAAGGAAACATTCAAATTTAATACAAGGTTCAGGAAATTCTAATTTTTTATTCTTAAATTATAATACTTGTAAGTCTCATCCATAAACAGTATCATTGCAGTCTGAGCTATATTATATACCAACCAAAAAACAAGATATCTTTTAGGTTTCATCTTCTTTCATTTGCAAAGCTAAATTAGTTAAAAGACGATTGAAATCCAATTCATAACCTATCAAAGGTGTGAGGGATATCTCTCCCGAGTCCTTATTTAATTTAATATATCCTTGATTTTCCAATTCTCTCAAATCGGATAAAATTCCTTTCTTTTTCCTTAATTTAGCAATTTCAGAAACGGTTGATGATCCAAGATTCGCCATACAACTAACAAGAACAGTAAATAGGCTAGCTGCTAATCGAGGCTTATCTTCAAAAGGATTGGCTTTCACGATATCTGAAATCTCAGGCTCATAAGTGATATACCAATGTGTATCAACTGGATTATAACTGATATTTAGTCCTAAAATTTCGATATAACGAGATAAATTTATAATTAATTGGCTAAACGAGCTTTTCTGTTGCTTTCCTGAAATATTTAATATATCACATATTTCTTCCTCAGTCGCACCAAGCTGGACCTTATTAACTCGTCGACTTAATAGATGCATTAAAACTGATAACTCATTCATTATTATATTCCCTCATAAGTATAATGTATTTGTTTCTTTTTGATATTTAACCCGCCCTAATTGGAGCAGATGTAAAAGATAAATAAAATGTTCATAAATTACCAATTGATCGGTCTCCATGTCAAATATTTCGTCTAAATTACATGGTAGCTTATCAACTATCGATATAAAATAGTGATTCATCTTTTCAGTAAACTTTTTTTTGGGTATCTCTAAAATAAATTGTTCTTTACTAGGAATTCGTGATAATTCCTTAATATTTATCGGCTCCCTATGTGCAGCTAATAATTTTTGTTGACTGTCCTGCAAAAATTCAAATGATATACTCTCAATCTGAAAGGATTTCCTCCAACATCCGTTAAATAATGCAGCAATCGCAGAATCAGTAGGAGATTTTTTTAAAAACTGTATATACCTATGCTCATCATCCATGCGTATGAGGAGTTTTTTTAATTCCTCAAACTTTTGATATAAAATTTCATTTGTTTCTTTGTAAAGAGGAGAATAATGAAATATATTAGTTATATTGACTGAATCAATAATTTCTTGAAATATAGGATTTAATTCTAGTTTTAATAATGAAATTTTACCTGATAAGATATCTTGCCTAATTTTAATTAATTTATCTCGTACTTTTAGGGGTATGATAGTGGAATTCGACATTTACTCTCCTCTAATAATTTTTGGATGAAATATTGTAGAAGCTTCACGTTTCCCTACCCTGGCAACTCCTATTAATTTATCTGCTAATAAAAATAAAATATTGGATGATTTGGGTAAAAACATTAGTAATTGAATTGGATTATGCTCTAAAGTTGCTTTAATCATTTGATAAGACGCCTCAGAATTCTTGTCGTCAAGAAACATACCTGCTTCATCAAACATGCATAAAGGAGATGGTTTAATTTCCTGTAGAGAAAGAATTAAACAAATAGAAATCATAGAAATCTGTCCACCACTTAAAGCAGTACATGATTTTAATTGATCTTTTGAGGTTGCAGCCTTAATATTAATACCTAGCTCTTCAAAATCACCCATTAATTCGAGTGAACAATATGCTTTAATTTTTGCTAACTCAAATTTATGATTGATTTTTTCTTGTAGAGTTGTTAGCACTTCACTAAATTTATTATAATATGTTTGTTCTATTTTTTTCTCAGTCGCTATCGCTGCATTAATGTCTTGTTCGAGAAGCTTTTGATTTTTTTTAATCTGTGATAAGTTGTTTATGATCTCTTCTTTTTCAATTAAAATCCTGTCATCGATGTCGACATAATTGAGCAAATCTCTTTCTATTTTTTCCATATCTTTCTTTATCTCTTCAATTGGCCTTATTTGCATCTCTTGTGAAGAGAATAAGGGATCGATTTCTGATTTTATACGCTCAAGATTCTGGTTTTTAATATTTAACTCCTGCTTAAGCGTTTTTAACTTGATATTTTGTTGTTCAAATTCTATTTTATAATTGAGTGTTTCTTTTTCTATTTCGAGTTTTTGTTGTTGGAACATTTTCTTATCTTCTTGAGACTTTAAAATAGATGTTTCTATACTTTTTATCTCATCTTCAACTTTATCTAAATCCTGATAAATTCTAAACGCTTTTTTATCAGCCTTGCGAAATATTTCTTGCTTTTGTTCATATTCAGATGATTTAAGCAGTATCGCATTCTGAAATTCATCTATTTTTTCTTTGAGTGTATCTAAAATTACATTATTTTCATTATATTCAGAATTCAAGATATTTATTTTATCATTTAACTCATCAATTTCGATTGGAATCGTTTTTAGCCGTTCATTCCAGTGAAAAAATTCGGGATCCCGTTGAGTTTTAAAGTTCTCAATCTTCTCTTCTAAAATGTCTAACTCTTTTCGAAAATCCTCGTTTTCTTGTTCCAATGAATAACTTAGCTTGTATAGATTATTTTTCTTTCCTGTTAACCGCTGCTTTTGATTGAAATTATACAATAGATCATTAAAGGCATCTTTTTTGTGATATAATTCTTTTTGTTGGACGTCTAATTGGGACAATTTTATCCTTTTTTCCCTAGTTTTTTCGTTTAACGATTCAATTAGAGACTCCAAATTTCGAGCCCGTTCTTTCTGTGTTCCAATACTAAAAAATCCTTTGAGTTTCTTAAGATAGGGTGTCTCGTATGCGTATTTATATGAAACAATCTGCTCTCCTTTTAAAGTCACACATTTTCCCTTAAAATTTTGTTTTATATAAAGCTCTTGACCTGCATGGTAATTTTCTACAACAACACAATTTCTTACTTTCGAATAGATTACTTTTTTAATATCAATATCATCATTTAGTATAGTAATTAAATCAACTAAGTACCCAATTAAACCATCAGCGGAGAATGGAGGATATGATGAGACTGTGAGATTTTTTGTGATATATATATTACAGTAGGCATTGATTTTATTTTTTAATCGATTCAACAAACTTAGAGAATCCCAGTCATTTACTACAAAACTATAAAGTAAACGTTCACCTAACACCGATTCGATAGCATAGCTTAAAGTATCATTATATTTTAAATATTCAATAATAGGACCTTTAACTTTATATTCTAAACCTCGTTTCTTAATCTCTTCCTTTAGTAAAATAATACTAGAAGGGAGTAATATCCGTCTTTCTTGAATAGATTTTTGAAGCTTTTTAAATTCGTCTATACTCTTAGCTTGATCATAACGAATCCGCTCATTTTCTGATTCAAGTTCGAAAATTTTTCGTGAAATCTCCTTTATTTGCAGATCAAGCTGCTTTACTAAATCTTGAGAAGGATTTTCTAAAAACCAATTATTTGTATTTAATTTATGATCAATATCTTGTAAACTTTGAAAAATCTCTTCAATATCAAGGTTGATTTCATCTTTTTTAGTCGCATTCTCTTTAATCTTTTGCATGAAATCTTCTTTTGTCTGCACTAACTTATTATATTGTACTAAAAATTCTTTATTTTGAGTAATCTTAACGGATATATCTTTTTGTTCCTTAATTAAATTGTTTAATTGGTCATTAAATTTAGCGAGTTCATTAGCAAGCAACTGATTTTCTTTTTCAATGCTTTTCTTTTTATTTTGTAGATTTTCAAACTCTGTTTTTTCTTGATATATAACTTTTGCCATATTATCTAGTTCTTGCTTTGCTTTTATTTTCTCTTGTTGCCACTCTTGAATCTGTGCAACTAGCTCTTTTTTTTGGTAATCTAATTCGCCAAATTTCTTTGATAATTGATTTATCTCCTTCTCAATATCAGCGATTTTTTCCTCCTTTTCTGCCAATAAGACGTTAAAATTAGCTAATTCCGATTTAAGTGAGCTAATTGAGTCCTCAATTTCATAACTCTTAGCAATAAGATTGTCAATATCTTTTTGTATTTTTTCCTTATTTGCCCATAATAACTCGTCGTTTACCTTTTTTCTAATATCTAATATCTTTTTTTTCTCTTCAAGTCTTTTTAGTTTTGGAGTAAGAAGTTCTAAATTGAGTTTTAATGAATTTTCTTTTACAGTAAGCGACTGAAAGTCCTGGTTTAAATTAGAGATTGAGTTTTTTTCCCCTAAAATTTCTTCTCTTAATCCTTTCAGTCCAATTCCCTCTTCTAAAAAACTACTTAATTCATATGGCTTTAGATTTTTGATACTATCGATTTTTCCTTGACTAACAAAAGCAAAATGATTATCTGGATTAACTTTTAATTCTTTAACGATTCTTTGAACAGTTTTAGCTTGTACTCTTTTAAATTTTGATTCATTTGATTTTTGCAATTCAAAGTAGGGAGATTGCCCTCGGATTACGTATCTTCTAAGTTTAATTACATCATCGCGATTTTGAATTTCAATATGCACCATAGTATGATCTTGGCCATTCCGAATAAAATCAGACCATTTCTTATATCTTTCGTCACGTTCGTTGCTCCCTAATACAAATTTGATTGCTTGAAATATTGATGTCTTTCCTGACCAATTAGGACCAACTATTAAGATTAATTTGGGAAATTGTGATTGGGAATTATCTAAAAAATCAACCTCATCTTTCTGGAATGATAAAAAATTTTCTAAGATCAATTTTCTTATGAATATTGAATTGTTAGCGTTTGAAACTTTAATCCCCTATCAACATAATTTTTAATTTTGAGCTCTCCACGTATCTTTATACATCTGGTTAATTCGATTAATATTTTTCTTCGCTTTTTCCAGTGCTATTAGCGCCTTCTGAGGACTTTCACTCAATATAAAGGGATATTTTGCCAATATTTCTCTATCATTGACTTCAAGTGCTTCATGTTTGATTATTTTCTCGATAATGATCTGTAGCTCTTTATAATGTTTTGAAGCTGCATGTTCATATAACTGATTACGCATAAAATCTGAAATATTTTCCTCTTGAATTTCTTTTCGATATGCTTTTAAATTTTCATAAGCTCTCAAATCCACTCCTTTGATTTGAGTAATATTATTCTCACTTATATCTTCTTGATCATCTTGGATCTCTGAATTAATGGAAGGTATAAATTCCCTTGTCTCGATTAACTCAATTAAGACATCTGTAATTTCATTCGATTTTTGGTTTAATTCCGATTTAAGATAATGATTAAAAATTCCGAATTTTAATAAATGTTTAAAATCATTAACCTCCCATAATTTTGTATAATTTGCAATAGTTTCTACATCAAATACAATTTTTGGAAATAACTCTGAAAAGTGCTTAAGAACTGCTTCTCTTTCACTGCCATCAAAAGAAGGGATATTAATAAAAAGATCGAATATATCAAAAATTTTCTGTGAATTCATAGATATATTGTTAAATTTATTCGTTATCCAAATCAATAAGCTACTCTTTTCAATAAAATTTGTCTTATTCAGTTTAGAATTAATAAAAACCTCTAAAAGATTCGTTGGTATACTTAAATTAAAATTTAGTTGGCCTTCATCGATTATAAGGATTTTCTTTATAGAAGTATTCAAAATTTTCTCTCCAGGATTCTTATCATTTATCTCAGTGCTATTAATATCATTTTCCGCGCTTATCATATCCTGAACAATTTCTTGAAAATGTTCAAAAAAATCAGTGGCTCTGAAAAATATCTCCTCATAATTCAACTCTATAACGTCTAAAAAATAGTTTTTGCTTATTAGTTTTAAAAAATCATTAATATCGCTATTCTGATTAATTTTTACTAAAAGTAATCCATGTGGAGAAACAATTTTGGAGTAATCGTAAAGTAAAGAATTCTCATTATGGGTTAAAATCATCTTAAAATAATTCATTATATCATTATATTTACTTCTATAAAAGATATCCTCTTGTTCAATTTCTATATCAACCGAACGTAAAATACCATAGAATTTATCTATCTTCAAATTTGATTCTAAATCATCCATTATGCGATCTTTAACAACTTCCTCTGGAAAAATTATGAATATTATCTACATGGTAATTGAGGCATATATATTTAGCGATTGATGGAAATCATAAATTTTTGTTTAATCCTTATTCTAAAAAATCTTATTGAGATATACGTTATTCTTCTATATCTTTAAATTTTAAAAGGACATAATATATAACATTATACCATCGTAATTTACTAATTAACCGTGATAATTATGGAAGAAATGTTAGAAATTGCCAAAAAATCATTTCCATTGATGCAAGGAGAAGAAACTGTTAAAGGTTTAAATGCTAGTGTAGAAATACTGTGGGATAAATGGGGTATACCACATGTTTTTGCTAACGATATATATGATCTATATTTTACGCAAGGATATATCCATGCAGGTCATAGATTATGGCAAATGGAAACCTTTAGAAGATTAATTTCCGGGACTCTTTCTGAAATCACTGGAAAGGGTTCAATAGCCAGTGATAAGCATTATAGAGAAATCGGTTTATACCATATTGCTCAAAGATGTGCTCGAGATCTCGAAAGAAAGAAAAATTCTGAAGATTTTAAATTTATGGACTCTTATATAAAAGGTGTAAATACAAGAATCCAAATAATAGAAAATAGTTTACCTATTGAATATCATGTATTAAATTTTAAACCTGATGCATGGAAATTAGAGGATTGTTTTAAAATCATTAGTATGATCGAATGGTCATTAAGTAGTTGGAATTATCCATATGAAATCCTAAGAGAGTATATAACAATTAAAAATGGAAAGAAAACAGCTAACTTAATTATACCTTTTAACTCTGAAATGTTGGTTGATGAATCTGTTGGGAGCAACTCGTGGGCGGTAAGCCCGAAAAAATCTCAAAGTGGATCTGTATTATTAGCTAATGATCCCCATCTACCACTAACCAACCCAGCATTATGGTTCTTAATTCATTTAAATTGTCCCGATCTTAATGTCCTAGGTACTTCTCTTCCTGGAGTACCTGCAGTTGTAATAGGTCATAATGAATCAATTGCTTGGGGCTTAACTAATGTTATGGCTGATACAACAGATTTATTTAAATTAACTATAAATCCAAATGATGAAAAGCAATATCGCTATAATGGTAAATGGGTAGATTTTGAAATTGATGAAGAAGTAATCCATATCAAAGGTGAATCAAAACCACTAAAATATCCTGTCTATCGCAGTAGATTCGGACCTGTAATTAATTACTTTGAGAATTATAATCAGATATATCCCTTTTTTATAGAAGGTAAATACGCATTAAAATGGTCTAGTTATAATGCGGATCTTATTAATAATCTAAAAGGATTTAAAGGAATCAATAAAGCTTCAAGTTGGCAAGAATTCAGAGAGGCCTTATCTCTTATAACAATAAATCCACAAAACTTCATTTATGGAGATATCGCTGGTAATATTGGACATCAACATGGAGGAAAAATACCTGTAAGAAAATATGGAAACGGAGCAAGTATAAGTCCTGGGGATGATGAAAAATATGACTGGGAAGGGATCTCTGAATTTGATAAATTATATTCCCTCTATAACCCAGAACGAGGTTTTGTTTATACTGCAAATTACAACGTAGAAAAAGCACCAAATGGATTATTAATCGCAGAAGATAGAATCGCTCCATATAGACAATTAAGATTAAAGAAGCTACTTCAATCCAAAGAAAAATTATCGATTGAGGATTTTAAGGCTTTCCAGCTCGATAGATTTACAGAAGAGGCCGCAGAACTATTACCCATTATGCTTCAATATTTAAAAGAGAACAAAGATTTATCGAATGTTCAAGATTCTATTTCTTACTTAGAAAAATGGAACTATTTTTTGACAAAAACAACTATTGCCGGAACTATATTTAAAGTCTGGTATAGTGAGACTCAAAAATCTGTATTAGAATCTATACTAGGTACAAAGGTGGCTCATATGGCTCTTGGAAGTCGACCTTTCAATTTGAAACAAATTTTTGAATCCTTGTATAGAAACAAGGAAGCAGAGATCTCAAAATTACTACTTAAGGCTTTAGAAAGAGCTTTAGATTACCTATCTAACCTTTTTGGTTCTAGATCCGATAAATGGATGTGGGGGAGACTTCATACACTCACATTGACGCATCCCTTTTCACAAGCTAACGAACAAGCAAAAATCCTAAACGCTGGTCCTTTTAAAATTGGAGGAGATGGAAATACTTTAAATCCGGGCTCTTATGATCCTTCTGAAGGATTCGATGTGCTCTCTGGGCCATCTTATCGTCAGATTCATGATCTCTCAAACTGGGATAATTCTATAGGAGCCCTTCCTGGTGGTCAATCTGGTCTTCCCTTTCATAAACATTATAAAGATTTAATTAAACTTTGGGTGAAAGGAAAGTATATTCCCTATCTCTTTACAAAAGAAGCTATTTCAGAAAATCTCGAGTCTAAACAAACATTAAAACCAAAATAATAAATACATTCTTTTTTACCTTTTACCATTAATTCCATAAAAATAGAAATCAACATATTCTTTGAGTTTATTAGGTTTAAAATTTGGACAAGATGCATAGAATTATTTAACATTTAATTGGTTTATAATATAGGTTAAACTAGATATTAAAGCATCCTTATTGAGGGAATAATAGGTAAATTTTCCTTTTTTTAATCCTTGGATTAAATTAAGCTTTTCCAATTCCCTTAAATGGTGAGAGATTGATGGTTGAGATTTATCTAAAATAGCTTCTAATTCACAGACACATCTATCCTTTTCCTTCAAAACATTAATAATTATTAGTCTTTCAATATTTCCTAAAACATTTAAAAAATTAATAGCTTTATTAATTTGCTCATCATACCTAAGATTTTTTCCTAATTGTTGCAAATTAATGAAAAGAGTCTCACTATCTCCACATACATCACATGAGCATAACATTTCTTTAACTTCCGCTTTTCTATTGGTTTTAATAATAAACCACCATTTTATTTAAGGATTGGTAAATTCTTATGTATCTAGAAGCTATTAAAGTATAAAAAATTTATTCAGATAAATTTGTTTCGATTCAAATCGAAATGTTTTTATTTGAGCCAAAATAACTATATCTCAGACTCTAATTAGATGAAATTACAATTTCATTTAATAATATGAATAAAAACACATTAAATATAATTTGAGAATTATGGCTGAAGAAGAGTTTGAACAGGAATTATTAGAGAGTTTTGATGAACCAGATAAACAAAAATCGAGAAAAATCAACTATTTTGAAAGATTATTACCAATCTGGGTAGGAATTTGCATAATCTTAGGGATTTTAATTTCCCAATTTCTTCCAGAAATTAGTATTTTAATCAATTCTTTCACTATTGGAAACATTTCTATACCAATTGGTATTTGTTTATTTTTAATGATGTATCCTGCGATGTTAAATCTTCAAGCATCGGAATTAAAAAAACTTGGAAAGAATCCCAAACCTATAATTTTAACTTTAATCTCTAACTGGTTAGTGGCACCCTTCGTTGGTTTGTTGATGGTAAACATATTTTTACCGGGAGATTCAGAAATAGTGAGACAATTGGGATTTGCAATTATTTTATTATCTAGTTCACCCTGTACTGCTATGGTTTTGGTTTGGGGTTGGATGGCTAAAGGAAATCAGGAACAAAATGTCCTTAATACAAGTCTTAATACAATTACAATAATTTTTGGCTATGTTGGAATGGTCTCATTATTATCAGGAATTAAAAATATTCCTATAGATATTTTACTATTACTTGTTTCTTTAATATTTTTTATTGGTTTACCTTTGCTTCTGGGGATCTTAAGCAAGAAATTAATAATATCTTCTAAAGGTAAAGTTTGGTTCGATGAAAAATATCGTCCATTCGTCGGAAAAGTATCGATTATAGCTTTATTGATAACTCTTGTTGTACTATTTTCGCTAAATGGTAATGTACTAATTACTAATCCTGATCTTTTATTAATAGTATCTATTCCCCTATTGGTGGGATTTGTAATTGTTGTTAGTTATAATGTTATAGTCACAAAATTGCTTAAATTGAAATATAAAGAGGCAGTAATTACAGTCATCATTGGTTCGTCTAGTCATTTTGAGATCGCGATCGCAACAGCAATAGCGATGTATGGGATTGGTTCTTATGCCGCATTAGGTACTACCATGGGGTTGTTCTGGGAAGTGCCTATTATGCTCTCAATTGTCTATTTAGGGAGATATTTGGGAAAAATTGGGTTTTGGAAATCCAAATAAGTTGGTGTTGAATGGCAGTAGTATATATGAAAAAATTAGAGGAAGTTCCGAAATCATATGATTCAGAATTCACATCTTTAACTAAGGGCGTAAATAATAAAGTTCAAGAGTGGATATTGGAAAAGATTAAAAAAAACAGTACTATCTTAGATATTGGATGTGGCACTGGTACTTTAGCAAAAAATGCTGCTTTAAAAGAGAATATTGTTAAAGCAATAGATAATAACTTGAATATGATTAAATATGCTATGGATAATTATCCAACTGAAAAAGAAGTAGAGCTTTTATACCAAGTCGGTTCTTATAAGGACTTAGAAGTTGACAATAGCTCACAAGATCTTATATTGAGTACATTTATGCTTTCTGAGCTTAAACCTTTAGAACAACAAATTTTTTTGAGAAATGTTTGGAGAGCTTTGAAACCTGATGGAAGGCTAATAATAGCGGCAGAGTTTATCCCTTCAGGTTTCTGGAAGATACAATTTAGGTTAAAAAGATGGTGGTATAAAAAAAAATTACGGAAATTAAGATTGGGAGGTACTCATACTAATAATTACTTTTTAGGTTTTTTAAGTTCTATAGGATTCAAAATTCTTACAAAAAAGGAATGGGCTCATGGGGCTATTAGAGCTATAGAATTACAAAAAATTACAGTCAACACCGAAAACGAACCAGGATACTATAGACCGAAATTACGAAACTTTAAAGGAATAAAATCTCAGTTTAGAATATACCGATGTTTATTTACTGGGCAAGTGGATAGAGTTGCAATCGAACCGGGTATTTATAGGTCAGGAAATCCAGATGAGCACTCTCCTATTATTGTGACTGCTAATTATGACTATACATATATAAAAGTAATGCGAGATTTAAAAGATATTGACGCTTGGGTTTTATGTATAGATTCTAACGGCATAAATGTATGGTGTGCTGCGAGAGGCGGAGACTTTGGAAATATACAACTCTTAAATGCAATCAATGCTACTGGAATTAAACAGATTACAAACACAAAAACTCTGATTCTCCCTCAATTATCTGCAGGTGGAATATCAATCCCACAGCTTCCTAAAAATTTTCCTTTTAAAATAAAATATGGACCAGTATGGTCGAATAAAATAAAGGAATATGTCAAGAATAAACCTACTAAAAAACCAGATTCTATGAAACTTGCGAAATTTACCTTTACTCAAAGAATCCGTGCGGGAATAACACATATTACTTTTTTATTTCGCAAAATATTTTGGTTACCTCTTTTAGGACTATTAATCCTACTTCTAGCTTTAAGTAAAGCAAAATATCTATTTTGGGTTGGGGAGTTGGCAATCTGGGTAATTTTATCAAACGCTATAATATCCATTTTCTTCCCACTTTCAAAATTTACAAGAAAATTTGTTCTAAAAGCAATATTTTTTGGAGGTATTACTCTCTTTATTCTAAGCCTATTTACATGGTTTATTCATTACTCAGTGCTCTATGTTTTTTTACAGAGTGTAATTATTTTTTGGCTAAGTTTCTTCTCAACGATGTCTTTCAGTGGATACACGATGGCGACTAGTCCAAGAGAAATACAGTTAGAGTATCCAATTTTCAGAAGAATCAATATAATATTAATAATCATTGTTTTTTTGTTCTTAGGATTAAATATAATTAATTTTTTTAACATAATATAATAAAAGGAGGAATAGATAATATGGTAGATATAAATCAGAACGCTTGTTGTAATACAAATTCTTTAGATAACATTTTACGTGTTTTAGGTATAAAAATAATGATAAAAGAGCCAGAATGTACTGGTTGTGGGCTTTGTGCCGAACTCTGTCCATTTGGATTACCCCACGAAAAGGAGAATGGGAAGTTCGAGATAACCCATCCAGAATTATGCACAGAATGTAGTGCTTGTCAGCGAAACTGCCCTGTCAACGCCATTATTTTAAATGAGCAGAAAGGTTGTGGATGTTTGTGGAATGCTAGAAGTGTTGCTAAAAGCGTACAAAAAAGCTGTAACTGCCCATAAAATGTTAATAATAAAAAGGTGCTATAATAAGTAATGGAAAAATCGAATGAAAAATTAACAGTAAATATATATGTTCCATTAGATGCGTGTGCTTGCGAATGGGACAAATTTGTAAATAGAATTTTTGAAGCACTTACTCCTTATATAAAATATATAGATTACGATACTAAAAACTTGAATTCTGAAGAGGCACGTAATCTAAATCTTCATAGTAAATGTGCGGTAGTGGATAATAATAGGATCTTTACAGCTTCATATTTATTAAAAAAAGAATTACCAAATATATTGAAACAAAAAGGGTTAATTTAAGCATAAATATTTAATTTAAACAATGGAGGGAATATTATTAAAAAAATAACTTTTGAGATTAGTTTACCGATTAAGGGGCTTCAACACGGAAAGAAATACAATCTTACAATAAAAGAAGATGCTACGTTCTTGGAATGTCTTGCGATGGTTGATAAAATAGAAGCAAAGGATACACAAAAAACAATTTTTCCTATAAATGAGGGCTATATTCACAATTACATGCAATTGCTTGTCGATTTTAAAACAAATAGCATTTATGATGATGTTGGAATCTATGCTTATGCTCCAGATGAGAACGGATTGATGCAAAAATTCAATCCCATTCGGGATAAAATTGAATTTAATGTCTATCCTGACAGTTATATTCAATTACAACCAGATGTTGGATGTTGATGAGAAAAAGTGAAAAATCGGTTTGAAATAAGTTCTTTTAAAATAGTGATTAGAAAGAAATTCGGTAAAGATAATGAATATTTTGCCCATTATTTTCAAACGAAATAGAACTAAGCTTGGAATGAACTCTTTCAAGAAATGTTTGTGAAAGAGGAACAAAAGGAATGCCTCCTTTAAGTTTAGTAAATTAAGAATTTTTATTTATGATTAAACTCATTATTATAGAAATTATAAATAAAAATATTAAACTTAAAATATACATTAAAATTTCTTATTTAAGGAATATGGACTTTTTTACTCATTTTTTAATGGGGATTCTGTTGAGCTTATTCACACTGAATTCATTTAATTTCAGTATTGTATTGTATGGCATTATTATGGCTGTGATAGCTGACTTTGACATAATCTTAGAGCCATTAAAAAGAATAAAAGACACCCCTCTCCTCTCTCATAAAGGAGTTTCTCATTCCTACTTCTTTGCCTTCTTATTTTCAGGGTTAATCGGAATATTTTCATCATTTCTTTTACAAGAACCCTTTCTCTTAGTATGGGTAGTTGGATTTCTATTTTATAGCTTGCATTTAACATTAGATTTCTTATCTGCCTCTAAAATTCCCCTTTTTTATCCATTTTATAAAAAAAGAGTGAGATTTTTTATCGATAGAGCCATCAATATCGCTTTAGCAACGGTTTCAGGTTCAATAATTCTTTTCTATTTTGTGGTATTTTTCTTATGGCCTTCTTTATATTTCTCACCTATAATTTATTTCATCCTTGGGTTTTATCTCTTTTATTTCTCCTATAGAATTATTACAAAAGTCTGGGTTCAATTAAGATTGCCCAATTATGCCCATTATATACCAGGTATATTTCCTTTTACCTATTTAGTTTATCAAAACCAATCTAATGAGGATAAAATAACATTTAAATTAACTAAAAAAATACAATTCAAAGAGAAAAGCACTACTTTATATGAGACAACGATAGAAAAAAATTCACAAAAAGAAATAATCTACAAGCAAGCCTTAGGTATTTGTAAAAAATATACTTTTTTCCTTAAATGGGAATACATACTTCCTCAATTTAAAGAAAGCGAGAAAGAATTTACACTTTATTTACTTCTTTCTGAAAGTTATTTTTCTGGTTCTTTTTATTCAATAAACATCCAATTTGATAAAAGCTCAAATCGAATTCTCAGCTTAAAAAATGGATTTTCAACAAAAAACTGAATGTATCTTATACTCTAATTTTAAAAATAAATAGAAATAGAAAAAAAAAAATTTATTTAATTTCTTAAGGAGGAGTAGGTGGATTTAATCCCGGTGGAAGTACTGTATAGTTCATGCCTTCAAGGTAGCCATAGGGAGGGGTATATAAGGGATGAATGGCACTTGACCAAGGATCACTTGGATAAATCAAAGCACCAGGTACTAATCTCTTAAAACCATTATACCATTGTACTGCAAGAGCAGCACCATAAGGCCAACCTTCTGTTGTACAATGTCTAGTAGCTCCAGTAGAACCATCATCATACGCTATCCATCCAGCAGTACATTCAATGGCATTAGCCTTGTCTAATGTTTCAAGCTGTGCTACGATTGTGTCCGGATTAAGGGATTGTGAAGCATTAATCGCCCATGCATAATGGAGCACAGCATCAATCGCTCCAACTGCTGTATAGATTGGACTTTCTAACCATCTCGCAAGATATGCATCCCATACTGGTTGTGTTAGCGTAGTTTTGTTTGTTCTTAATACTGATTCTAAGGTTACACCGTATTCACATCTACCACCTGTGGTGGTCCAATAGTCCCCAGCTTGCGACATAACATTTATTCCTATGGGAATAATACCTGGATTTATATCGCCATAAGTAGTAGTAAATGTACTACCTGCCTCACCAGATATAATAGGTACTACAATTTGAGTATTGTTACCATCAAGGTTTAACCAATGAGCTCGCATCTCAGTTTCTCCAATGTTTTGAGGAATCGTAATGTCTAACCCTGTAAATACCATTTCTATTAAGGGGTTAGTACCTGTTAGATTTGTTAACACAGCAACGATTGCATCTTTGAAACCTTCCGTCCATTCTAGCTGTTCTCGTACAATCGAAAACCGTATTACAGGTTGACCAGCACCTCCTAAAGAGGGTGGAAAGGCTGAAAATATTACTGAAGATGTCATAAGCAGTCTAATAAGTTCTGATGCTAAATCCGAGCCCTTAATTGGATTGTCTTGGAAGAAATATTTATATCTTGCATAATTGTCTTTTACATCTTCGCAGAAACTATCTGTTGCAGAACCTGTATTGATAAAAGGAATAGCATTCTCCATAAAAACTTCTCGGTATGCTAAAAGAGATTCTGTCCTAAATCCTCCCAAAGCAAATTGCACGTTTTTATAATATACTAACCTATCTGCCGCAACGGTACCTTTAGCAGTATCTAGTTGTGGATTAGCTTCATCAGTATCCTCCGAGGTTATACCAATATAATATTTTTGACCGCCAATGGTAATACCTCCCCCAGGGAAATATTTCGATCCGATTGCTCCAGTTCCAGTATTGATTTCATATGCTGCTAAATACGCTCCTTGATATTGGCCTCGACCATGAATTCTTTTAGTATCACCCGCAACTCCAATTTTGATTATTCGATCTTCAGGGATAGCAGCTTCATTTTCCATCCCAGGCACATCTACATTGCTCCAAACATAAGGGGCAACAAAGATCCAAACTGTAAATCCTATAGCAACTCCTATTACCGCAATCAGTACGATTGCTAATATTCTTTTTGTTAATTGTTCCATATTAAATTCTCACAAATTTTTGTAAATAAATTTTGGATATTAACTAGTTTTGATAAGGATGTATTTAAATATTGGCACAATTTGTAAAAATTGTTTAGAAGCAAACTAGAATAAAGTAATCTTTTTATAGGATAAAAACAAATATTTTTAATATTAAATGGTCATTAGATGGGACATTTTGTTTAAATCTTTTGATTACATCAATTATCGAGTTGATAAATTAACGTGATCATTGTAGATTTTTTATTCTTCGGTTTAATTCAAAGCTTAATATATGCTTTATATTCTTTGGGTTATTCATTGGTTTACGGAGTTGGACGTATTTTGAACTTGGCCCAAGGAGCCTTTTATCTTCTAGCTAGTTATATTTTTTATTGGATATGGTCAACCCTTACTCCCAATCTTGGTGATACTGCATTTTTATTAGGAATGGGTATAGCAATAGTTTTCATTATTATAATTGGGATGTTGACCTATTTGCTATTGATAAAACCCTTGCATGAAAACGAAGTAAGTGTTATGATTGGTACATTTGCTCTTGCATTTTTTGCAGAACAATTAGTAGGTGTTCTTTTTGAACCTGAAACTAAACATATTTCAACCATCTGGGATATGAGTTTTAATTTTTTTGATGTTACAATTCAACTCCACCAAATCATATTAATTGTTTCTTCAATAGTGATAATATCTCTTGTAATGCTCTTTATTAGCAAAAGCAAATTAGGAAAGGCTGTCAGAGCAGTCTCCCAGGATCGTGAAGCTGCAAGCTTGATGGGCATAAATGTCGATAGAATTGTAATGTATACGGTTATGATCTCTGCTTTTTTAGCCGGGTTAGCAGCAATACTTTATACACCATTAGATAGAGTGGCTCCTTATCTTGGGTGGGTTGTATTAACAGATTCGATTGCTATAGTTATTTTGGGTGGCATGGGCAGTCTTAAAGGTAGTTTAATTGGTGCCTTTATTCTGGGGTATGTGAGAATTTTTACAGCTTACTTTCTTAATCCTGTTATATCCACTCTAATGCCAATAATAGTTCTAATTATAATTTTAATAATACGTCCAAGGGGTCTTTTTGGTAAAAAAGAAATTGATTAGAAAAATCAATATTAAAGTGTAGAAAAATTTATGTCGAATAAAACTAATAAGGTTCGGGAAAAAATATCTGGATTTCCAAAATATTTTGCAAGTTGGGCGCGAGAATTTAAAGGGGGTCTAACAATTTTTTGCGTGATAGGACTATCATTGTTTCCCTTAGTAAGTACTAATACATATGTCCTAAAAGTATTCATGCTTGCCATGATTTATTCTATTTATGCCGCAAGTTGGGATTTATTAGCTGGTTTCACAGGGAAAGTAAGTTTTGGGCATGCTATCTTTCTTGGTATTTCTGGATATGTTATTGCTGAACTTTTAGTGACATATCATCTTCATTGGGCAATTGCAATATGGATTAGTCTTCTGGTTGCTGTATTATTAGGATTAGCTATTGGTTATATGACATTAAGAATGAAAGGACCTTATTTAGCCTTAGCAACACTAGTTATTGGCATTATATTCCGGCAGGTGTTCGGATTATGGGATTTAAAACCCATTTTACATGGTGATGAGGGAATACCTGGTGTGCCAAGTATATCGCCGATTGCTACGGTCTCATATTATGTAGTATTCATTTTTATGATCGTATCAATAATTATCATGATCCGTTTAACAAAATCAAATTTAGGGACTATTTTAAAATCAATCCGAGATGACGAGAGAGGATCAGAATCTTCAGGTATTAATACAACTAAATATAAAGTGATAGCATTTATGATAAGTGCTTTATTTGCAGGTTTAGCAGGAGCGCTTTGGGCTATGTATAATAATGCGATAAATCCTTTAATATATCAACCATTATATTCATTTTATGCATTAATTATGGTAGCTTTAGGTGGTCTAGCCACAATATCCGGTGGTGCTCTTGGAGCTTTTATATTTGTTTTTTTAAGTGAAGCTTTGGTATTTATATCTGAGTTTTTGTCGAATATACCATTTTTTGCATTTTTAGTAGATTTTGCTGAACCTCTCTTTATTTTTTCAATTCTACTTATTTTAATCATTCGATTTGCATCTGAAGGAGTTTTAAAACCAGCATTAGAACACCTTAGAGATTTTTGGTTAGTTTTATTAGGAAGATGAGGTGAAAAAAAATAGGAATTATATTAGAAGTTAAGAATTTAACTAAGAAATTCTCAGGACTCACAGCGGTTAATGATATGAGCTTTGAAATACATCGTGGAGAGTTTGTTGGGCTTATTGGACCAAATGGAGCAGGAAAGACAACAATCTTTAACATGATCTCTGGCTTAGAAAAGCCATCTTCAGGATCTATTAGATTTAATGGTCAAGACATAACTGGTATGAAGCCATTTAAGATTGTAAATTTAGGTATTGCTAGAACCTTTCAAATAGTGCGATATTTTCGTTATATGACTTTACTCGATAATGTAGTCGTTCCTTGCTTGTCGAAGAGAAGTCGAAAAGCCTCAAAACAATATGGAGTGGAGGAATATGCCAGTACAATACTTGCATCAACTGGTTTAGTTGATAAGGCTAGAATTCCTCCAATTATACTTCCCCATGGAGATCTACGAAAACTACAAATATCTAAAGCTCTTGGGACTAATCCCCAATTTCTTTTGCTTGATGAACCATTTAGCGGACTTTCCCATGAAGAACAAGAAGGAATTACTGATTTGATCAATAAATTGCACGATGATGGAGTAACTGTTTTTATGACGGGACATGTATTACGGGAATTGATGCACTTAGTTCCAAGGGTGATAGCAATGCATCAAGGAAAATATATAGCCGAAGGCCCACCCCAAGAAGTTGCAAATAACAAAATTGTGTTAGAAGCATATTTAGGAAGAGGTGAAGGATTTGCTTGAATTGAAAAAAATATATCATTATTATGAAAAAGCACGAGCACTGGAAGAAATAAACTTAAAAGTTGAAGAAAAAGCTCTTGATGCCGTAATAGGTCCGAATGGTGCCGGAAAATCTACTCTTCTAAAAGTAATTTCTGGACTAGAAGAACCTGATCGTGGTAAAATTGAATTTTTAGGAGAGCGAATTGATGGTATGAAACCTCATAAAATAGCAAAGAGAGGGATAGCTCACTGTCCTGAACGACGGAGATTATTCTATGATATGACAGTTATGGAAAATATTGACTTAGGGGCTAATACTCTTAAAGACAAACAAAAGTATAATGAATTACTGGAATTTATATTTGAAATATTCCCTCGACTAAAAGAAAGAAAAAAACAAAGAGCAGGTACTCTGAGTGGCGGTGAACAACAGATGCTCGCAATTGCAAGATCGTTAATGGCTAATCCTAAACTCTTATTATTAGATGAACCCTCATTGGGATTAGCTCCAAAAATTAAAGACACTATTTTTCAGGCGATAAATAAGATTAAAGAAGAAGGTACAACAACTCTATTGATTGAACAAGACGCAGCTCTCGCTATGGAGGTAGGTGAAAATATCCATGTGCTCGAAGAGGGCAAAATTGAGATGAGAGGTACAAAAGAGCAATTAGTAAAAGAGCCAAGAATTAAAAAAGTTTATTTAGGAATATAAGGTGAATCAAAATGTCTGCTTCTTTAGAACAATTATTAAGAGATGCAAGGATTGATCTAGTTCTCGGAAGAATAGAAAAAGATCCTTCCGTTATTGATGATGTGGTTACGCAAGTTGATAATGAAATAAGATCTATTCGTTTTAATTCTATATTCGTTCTCGGAGAGCTTGGTGAAAAAGCTGGGCCAAAAGCAGTTTCAAAAATAACCAAATATCTTAATGATGAAGATTGGAGCGTAAGACGTGAGGCAGCTCGGTCTCTGGGTAAAATCGGGCATATAGCGTCTCCATCCATTCCAAGATTAGCTGATCTTATAAATGAGAAAGAAGTTTCTATTCGTAGTTCAGTGGTTAATTCATTAGGAAGAATCTGTGTTGCTACTGAAGAATGTATAGATATATTAAAAAATGGATTAAAGGATAAAGATGAGAGTGTTCGCACTGAATCTGCGAAATCATTAGGTTTATTAGGTCCTGATGCTTTTGAGGTTATTCCTGATTTAACAAAAAGCATGAGAGATCCGAATTGGACTGTAAGAACCGCATCAGCAGAAGCAATAAGTGGAATTGGAAAAAATACTATAAAATCTATTCCTACTCTCATTCATGCTCTTAGTGATGATGATTGGAGGGTAAGAAATAGGGTAATATCTACACTTGCTCAAATTGGCGAACCTACCCTACCTTATTTATTAGATTCCTTAAAGCATAAGAATGCTATCGTTAGAAGATGTGCGGTTGAAACTTTAGGTGAATTAAAAATATCCAGTCCCGAGGTTTTAGAAAAAATCTCTGGTTTATTAGACGATAAAGTAGAATCTGTTCGAGGTATAGCCACTGATGCGCTGCGAAGCATCGGGGAAACTGCTATCCCATCCATAATAAAAGCTTATGATGAGTTTCACATTCCTCTTTTTAGTAAACAAACTATTCGATTTCCAATTTTTTGGGTTTTATTAGTTTTAAGTATGATTTATCTATTTACACCAGGATTACCCCTACTTTTTGTTTTAATGAATTTAGGGGGTCTAGGGACTATTTTTGCTTTTATATCGTTTTTTTATTCAATAATATATGCAATATTTATAATAATAGATATCATATATCTTAGTTTGGGGTATTATTTATGGTTCCATAAGTTATTCGATTTAAATAACAAGCAAAAAGTACTATTAATTGCATCTATTGGTGGAATTGGTATAAACAAAGATGAACCTATAAATTTCATTATCACGCAATTGAATAGTAAAAAAAATTATATACGACTAGAAGTTGCGAGGACTTTAGGAAAGATTGGAGTGGAATCCAATGCTGCTCTTAATGCTTTAGAAGGTGCTTTACTTGATAAGAAAGCTAATGTACGTAGAGAAGCAGCGCTTGCTATTGGTAAATTAGGATTATTTGCTACTAAGGCAATTCCGTCCTTAATTAGAGCTTTATCCGACAAAAATAAAGATGTACGATGGCGAGCCACCGAAGCATTGGGAATGCTTGGAGTAGACTCTACTGAGGTTCTTTCTGCATTACAAGGAATGATTCATGATGAATGTGATTATGTTTGTGAAGCTGCAGAATTAGCCATTGATAATATAAAAGAAACTTAAGTTAGTAATAAAATTTCTTTTTATCTTTTTTTGATTTAAAATAAAATTAATAAGATAATATACGTTTTATATTAAAAATAAAGACATATAAAGTGAATAAAATATGAGTGAAGATATTTATTCTCAAAAACCATGGTTAAAAAACTATGATGAGGGTGTTCCAGCGCACATTGAATATCCTGAGATTAATATATATGAATTCTTAAAGAATTCCGCAAATAAATTTGGTGGCCGAACTGCTATTTGGTTTATGAAGAATAAAATTACATATAAAAAATTAGATGATATTACTGATAGATTGGCGACTGCTTTAATAGACCTCGGGGTAAAACACGGGGATGTCGTGGCAATAATGATCCCAAATTTTCCTCAATTTATTATAAGTTATTATGGAATATTAAAAGCAGGTGCGATAGTCACAGCTTGTAGTGTTCTACATACAGAACATGAGTTGGCCTACCAATTGAATGATTCCGGAGCAGAAGTTATAATTGCATGGGATAATCAAATTGAAAAAATCAGTAAAATTAGAGACAGAACTCGATTAAGGCACGTAATAATTACCAATGTACTAGATTACTCTCCTATGTCAAAAAGAAATCCGCCTGAAATATCCGGTACAAAACAGTTATTAAACCTAATTGACGAAACTAAACCAAATCCCCCAGCTTTTACAACTAACGCTAAAGAAGATATAGCATGCTTACAATATACAGGTGGAACTACTGGTTTACCTAAAGGCGCGATGCTCACTCATTACAATCTTGTATCAAATGCAGTTGCTGTCAATGTATGGGGAGTAGGTGAATTACGAGAGGGAAAGGAAACCATTCTAACAAATCTTCCACTTTTTCATATATATGGACAAACCGTGTGTATGAATCTGCATGTATTAATAGGCTCTACTATCGCACTTAACCCAGATCCTCGGGATCAAAAGTCTCTCTTCGAAATAATTAAAACTACAAATGCAACGATGTTTCCTGGAGTTCCTACAATGTATATGCGATTATTAGAAAGGGATGATCTTGAAGATTATGCGAAAGATTTAAGATCTATTCGGGTTTGTAATACTGGTGCGGCACCTATGCCTCCTGAAGTATTGAAAGAATTTGAAGAAAGAACTGGGGCAATAATTCTTGAGGGATATGGAATGACTGAATCCTCACCGGTTACCCATACTAATCCATTTAAGGGAGAACGAAAAGTAGGTTCTGTGGGTATGCCAATTCCCGACACTGAGGTTAAAATTGTTAAAATTGATGATTATACTCAATCTGTTCCTCTTGGAGAAGCTGGAGAAATTATTATAAAGGGACCTCAAGTAATGAAAGGATATTGGAATAAACCAGATGAAACTGATAACCAGATTAAAAATCGTTGGTTATTGACTGGAGACATTGCTAAAATGGACGAGGACGGATATTTCTACATTGTTGACAGAAAGAAAGACATGATAAATGTTAGTGGATTCAAGGTATATCCAAGAGAACTTGAAGATGTCCTATTTGAAAATGAAGCTATAGAGAACGCAGCAGTTATTGGACTTCCCGATCCCAACCTTCCTGGGAGCGAAAAAGTGAAAGCCTATATTGTACTTAAGGATGGGTATAAAGAATCTGATGAAATGAAGGCAGAGATAAAGGAATTTTGCCGTCAAGTCTTAGCACCTTATAAAATTCCTAAATTCATAGAATTTAGAAAAGAACTTCCTGAAACATTAGTAGGTAAAGTTTTAAGGAAAGATCTTAAGGAGATAGAAGCGAGAAGAAGAGGAGAAGAAGTTTAAACCATTTCTTTTAAGATTAAAAATAAATTCTAGCTTTATTTAATCTATTTTACTTTTATTTTTTATATTAACTATTCAAATTGATTAACAATTTACTAATTAAGATCAATGAATCAACAAGAACTCTTAGAAGAGATTAAGAACTATACTCTTAAACACATTCCTTATGATGATATTCACGGTTATGGTCATACTGAACGTGTGCATCATATGTGCATCGAAATTGGCAAAAAGTTGGGTGCAAACTTGTTTGTCTTAGAAATTGCTGCCCTTTTACATGATATTGGCAGATTTTCTGAGGATTTTAAACATAGAAATAAAAATCATGCTGAGATTTCGGCAAATTTAGCATCAAAATACCTTCAAACTATAGATTTTATATTTATCAAAACTGACTTTGAGAATATAATTCATTGTATTCATGCTCACTCCTTTTCAAGTCAGAAACTCCCAAAAACCCTCGAAGCTAAAATTTTGTCAGATGTGGATAAATTAGATGCCCTCGGAGCGATTGGTTTATATAGAACCATAGGTTATACAACAAGAATGGATGGAACGATTCAAGATGTCCTTAAGCATCTTGAGAATAAGATTCTGATACTAATAGAACAACTTTTTTTAGATATATCAAAAGAGTTTGCTCAAAAACGACATGAGATTATAGATCGATTTTATCAAGAGCTCAAAAATGAGCTGAAGATGGAAAGAACATAGATTATGTAAAATTATATTTTAAAAAAAGTAATTTTTTTAACGATTATTTGCTAATTTTTATAGAGTATGAAAAAATAATAAAAAAATATTAAGTTTGAATCTATAAGTCAAAACGATTAAAAATGACTCACTTTAAAACATATCCTTTTACTGCAATAGTAGGACAAGATTTAATGAAACTTGCGCTGATTTTAAATGCGATCAATCCTAAAATTGGAGGTGTACTAATTAAAGGAACGAAAGGAACAGCAAAATCAACTGCAGTCAGAGCATTGGCAGATTTACTCCCCGAAATCAAAATTATTAAAGATTGTCCTTTCAATTGTAATCCTGATAATTTAAAAGAATCATGTCATGCGTGTCAACATAAAATTATCGAAAATAAATTAGATGAAAGTGACATAGAATCACGAAAGATGAGAGTAATCAATCTCCCTATTAATGCAACCGAAGATAGAGTGGTTGGAACTATAGATATAAAAAAAGCTTTAGAAGAGGGATTAAAAGCTCTTGAACCAGGAATTTTAGCTGAAGCGAATAGGAATATTCTCTATATTGACGAAGTTAACTTGCTTGCGGATAATGTTGCAGATGTGTTATTAGACAGTGCCGCCATGGGGATAAACATAATTGAACGTGAAGGAATAAGTATTCATCATCCCTCCAACTTTATTTTAGTTGGAACAATGAATCCCGAAGAAGGAAATTTACGACCCCAGCTTTTAGATCGATTTGGTCTAAGTGTAGAAGCAAAACCAATATTAGATATTGATAAGCGCGTTCTAATAATTAAATATTCTGAGCAATATCACATTGATCCTCATGAGTTCCACGATAGATTCGAGCATGAGCAAAAAATTTTGAGAGAAAAAATTGTGAATGCTCGCAAAATTATTGATAATGTTCAAATTTCAGAAGAGCAACTAAAGAAAATCGCTCAACTTTCTGTACAATTAGAGATTGATAGTCATCGCGCAGATATTACCATTAACATAACTGCTAAAACAATTGCGGCCTTTAATGGAAGGAAAGAAGTAGTTGATGATGACATTAAAATTGCAGCTAAGTTAGCTTTAGCTCACCGTTTAAGAAAACTTCCCTTTGAAGAAAATGTTATCGATGAAGAGGAAATCGATAAGATGTTTAATGAGGAGCAGCAACTAGAAGAACAAGCTACTCTTCCCCCTGATTCAAAGGAAATTAATGAAAAAATGATTAATAATATAAAAGAACGAACTTTTGACATCGATACATCCATTAATGCAGATAGAGTTTTGGAAAAGAAAAGAATGAAAAAGCAAATGAATACTTCCGGACAAAGATTACTCCATCCTACCCAAGATAAGAAAGGAAAATATATTAGTGGTCAAAAGCCTAAAAATTTCAATTTTACAAGTTCTGCAGACATCGCAGTATTACAAACTCTTAACACAGCAGCATTAGAATCTGAGAATAAAGAAGCAGTTAAAAATGGTGACAAATTAAAAGTTAGAGAAGAGCATATACACGTTAAAAGAAGGATTGGGAAATCTAGCTACTTAATTATTTTTTGTGTCGACGCTTCCGGTTCAATGGGTGCAAACGATAGAATGCAAGCTGTAAAAGGGGTAATTTTTTCTCTACTCCAATCTAATTATGTATACCGTGATAAAGTATCTTTGGTGGTTTTCCGAGGAGATGATGCTGAAGTAATTCTACCTCCAACAAGAAGTACTGATTTAGCATATAAGTTATTAAAAGAGGTCCCAACGGGGGGTACAACCCCATTGGTCACAGGTTTAAGTAAAGCCTTAAATATTGCTCTTGAAGAAAAGAGAAAGAGTACAGGATATATCCCATTGATTATTCTTATTTCTGATGCCCGAGGAAATGTATTTTTTAAAGATCCAATTAAAGATATAATGAATATTGGCAAGGAAATAACAAAAAATGGCATCGATATGATAATAATTGATACGGAAGCGACAGATGTGAAACTTGGAATCAATAAAAAATTTGCAGAAGCGTCCAATGCATTGTACTATCACATAAGCAACATGAATCAAGAAAACGTGAGTAGTGTGTTGGAAAGTGAAGGATTAGTTCATAATAAGCGTGAATAATAATGAATTCAACGAATCCAAATACTAAACAATTGCCTCAAATATCCTTAATTACAACGTCTGTTTTTTTAAAGTGGTTAACTGAAGCAATTGATGAACTATATAAAGAATTAGGTAAACTTTTCGAATTTAAAATTTATTTCTTAAATGATTTGGACTCTGGAAAGATTCCAGAAGAGGAATTAATTACCTCCATCTATAAATCTGATATAATGTTATTAGATATTCGTGGAAATTCTCCTACAGTTGAAATCTTGGTTAAAACTTATAGAAAGATGGAGGAAGAAAATCCTAATTTATTTGAAACTAAAGAAATTGTTGCGTTAGTCGGGGGGAATAGTGAAATAAGAGGTCTAACTAAAATGGGATCATTTCAAGCACGAAAAATTCCCTCCCCAAGTAGTGATGGATACAATATCGATGAAATTCCTGATTTGACCAAAGCAGTACGATTTGGTCAAAGAATGACGAAATTCTTAGGTTTTTTAGGTAAAGTTTTTCCTGTAAAGACTTTAAGACATGCTCGATATTGGGTTATGATGATGGATTACTGGGTACATGGTTTAGGTGGTATTGCGGTAAACCATAAAAATATGATACTCTTCCTTTTAAAACACTATCTTGGATATAAGAACCTTCAAGTTGAGAAACCAAAAAAAATTCCACCATATGGTATTTACGATCCCCTCCTAAGCGAATATTTTCAAACTTCTGAAGAATATTTTCAAAAAATTAATTATGACCCCAAAAAACAAACTGTTGGTATATTTTATTATGGAGGTTTGTATTTTGAACAATCTCTTCCTATCGTGAAAGAATTTATGAGGAACTTATCCGAATTCAATTTACTTCCCATTTTTTCTGATGTATTAACAAATATTGATGCTTATGAAACCTTATTCTTTACCAATGGAAGATGTTTAGTCAGTGCAGTTATTAATCTTCAATATTTTCAATTGAATGGTGGACCCTTTGGTGGTAATGGTATAACTACTCTCGATTTATTTAAGAAAATGGATATTCCCCAATTTAATCCAATTATTCAATATGATATTACATTTGAAGAGTACTTTAAATCAAAGGAGGGCATTATTCCTATCAATCAAGTTATAGCCATAGTCATGCCTGAATTAGATGGTCGAATAGAAATGACTACTGTTGGGTTACTTGAGGATTTAGGTTTTTCGGAGAAAATAAATTCTAATATTCTTGAAGTCAAACCATTAGAAGAAAGTATTGCATTATATTGCGAAAGAATTAAAAAATGGCTGCAACTAAGAATAAAAAAAAATCAAGACAAAAAAATCGCGATTATTGTATATAATTACCCTCCAGGAGAAGATAAAATTGGAAATGCTGCATATCTAGACGTTTCAGAATCAATTAAGCAATTAATAACAAAAATGATTCAGGAAGGATATTACATCGAAGATTTTTCTATTGAACATAATCTTATGGAATTATTAGTGAATTATGGGGTAGTAAATTTACCAAAATATACTAATGTTAAGGATTACAAAGGTGCAGAGCTAAATCTTCAAGATTATATTCATTACTTTCATACTCTTCCTTTAGAGCAACAACAAGAAGTTATTCAATTTTGGGGTGAACCACCGGGAGATATAATGCTTGCTAATTCTCATATTAGATTGCCAATAATTTCTTTTGGTAATATATATCTCTGTATCCAACCATCAAGAAGTAGAGTTTCGGGAGATAGTAATGAATACCATGATAAAAATTTGCCCCCTCACCATCAATATTTAGCTTTCTATCATTATCTTGAAAAGAATTTAGACGTCGATGTCCTAATCCATGTAGGAACTCATGGAACTGAAGAATTTCTCCCGGGGAAAGAATGTGCTGGCTGGATTCATGACTTTAATTTGAAATTAATAGGAACTCTTCCCAATATATATTATTATCACATAACTAATACTAGTGAGTCTGCGATTGCCAAGAGAAGAGGGAATGCACTTATTATTAACCATGCGGGACCCACATTTCAAGAATCGGGTCTTTATGATGAATTTGAGAAATTAGAAGAATTAATCTCTGAATATCAAAGAATCTCCTTTAATTCAGAAAATAATCCTAAATTCGAACAAAATGATGTTAGGATTGGTGACTTAAGTCAGGAGATCAGAGAATTGGCTAAGCAAATGAATATTGAATATAGTACTATTTCTGAATTAGAGGATAAACTCTATAATTACAAACAAGAAATAATTCCTATGGGATTGCATTCTTTAGGAATTCACTATACAGATGATCAGAAAAAAGATCTTCTAAAAAACATTATCCTTCATTCTACGGAGAAACCCTCATATATAGAAGATTTTTTATTCTATTTCAAAATTGATAATCATATTCTTGACACTGAATTGCTTGATAGATTTATAGATGAATCTTATGAATTTTTATCTTTAGACAAGTCCTTTAATGATATTAAAAATGAATTGACTTCTTACATTGACACCAAGGATGACTTAATAGAGTATACGATTGATTGGATGCGAGAGTTAATATTTAAAATCGATGATACGTTAGAATTGGATAATATTATCCATGCTTTGGAAGGTGGATATATTGAACCAGGGTTAGGGGGTGATCCTATTCGTTCACCACATATTTTTCCAACTGGGAAAAATTCTTATGGATTTGACCCCCGGCTCATTCCTAATTCGACAGCATTAACTCGTGGTAATGAGATAGCAGAAAAACTCCTCCAAGATTATCAAAATAATAATAAAGAATGGCCCAAGTCCGTGAGTGTTGTGCTTTGGGCTTTTGAAACCATGAAAACTGGAGGAGAGACTATAGGTCAGATCTTTAATTATTTAGGTGTAAGACCCGTCAAGAATAAATCCATCTGGACTACTGAATTAGAAGTTATACCTTTAGAGGAGATGCTGCATCCACGAATAAATGTTCTTATCACAATATGCGGAATTTTTCGTGATACTTTTCCCTATCATTTAGAGTTAATCAATAAAGCAATAGAATTAGTAGCAGAATTAGATGAGGATGTTAATCAGAACTTCGTAAAGAAATCAGTCTTAACAATGCAACAAAAAGGATTAGAGAATGCGAAAGCTCGAGTGTTTGGTCCACCTCCAGGCAAATACAATACCAATTTAACTGAGATTATCTCTGCTGGAAAATGGGGAGATGAAAAAGAATTAGCGGAGGATTATATAAGAAACATGAGTTTTGCTTATATGAAAAACCAAAAAGTAAAGCAGTTGGTTGAAAATTTTTCTCAAACTATTAATGAAGTTGAAATCATGAGTCAAATTCGCGATTCGAGCGAATATTCTATTACAGACTTAGATCATTACTATGAATTCACTGGTGGTTTAGCACGTACTTATAAGGAACTAAGTGGGAAGGAAGCAAATATTTATATCGCAGATTCTTCTTCTAAAAAAATAAAAGTACAACGCCTTGAAGAGAGCATCAAGGAAGGAGCAATAACTCGTTCATTAAACCCTAAGTGGATTAAAACTCTCCTAAAGCATAAATACCATGGTGGGCAAAAAGTTGCAGAGCGTGTGGAGAATTTTCTAGGGCTATCTGCCACGACACATAAAGTAGATAACTGGATTTGGGATAAAGCTTATGATCAATACATAGAAAATGCAGAGTTGAGAGATTTATTAGAAGAAAATAACCGTTTTGCGATGATGGACATCATAAAAAATATGCTTCAAGCGAATAATAGGGGTTATTGGGAAGCGAATGATGATCAAATTAACAATCTAAAAAAGCTTTATCTTGAGTTGGAAAATTGGGTAGAATTGAAATACTAACTCTGGTAAATTAATATAATAAATTGAAAACTAAATATATAAGAGATATAATTTTATGCCTCAACTTGTTAAAGGTGGAAAATACGTATTTGGATGGACAATAGTTAGAATTAATAGAGATATATTCATACCTGATGAAGCTTACTTGGAATATGGTTTCATTAATGATGAAAAAGCCATTCTAATGTCTGGGAGTAAAAAATCAGGTGGCTTTGGATTGAGTTCTAAACGTCTTTTAGCAGACACACCAATAGGAAATTTATTAACCAAATACCCTGATTTATTAAATTATAAGATAAATGAGGGAGCGATAAAAAAAATTAATAACAGGATATTCTCTTGGGTAAATATAAAGAAGGAGAAATCTATTAAGCTAACAGAAAATTTGCTAGATGCTTTCAATATTAAGATAAATAAAAAACTTTTAGTTGCAAGAGGTAGTGGTTTAGCTCTTGGGTTTATTACTTCGGGACCTATCTATGAGGAAGCGAAAAAGCATCCTGAAATCCTTATTTTTTAGTTATCTTATCTTTAAAATTATGCTTAATAATATTGGAAATTTTTCCTCAGAACCCCAAATTACATAAATTTTATCTTCAATAGGAATCGCGACATGTTTTGTCAATAAAATCCAGTCATTGCCCACATTATTCGCGCTTTTTGTCCCTTCTTTAAATCTAATATACATATTAGCTCCAAAATACTCATTTATATTAATATTCGTAATTTTGATATCCTCAATGTCCTGATTAATATTTTTTTTTTCATTTGAATCCAGTTGTAAATGTTTCTTTAATCTTTCATAGGATAATTGTAAAGCAGCCTGAATAATCACTTTTTCCTTAACAATCTCATCATATTCGAATACAATCAGACCACAATCTTTCTCTAGTCCAATCAATCCCAATGTATCATTCTCTCTGGAAAAGTCAATCCAACCATTTTCTGAACTTTCTCCCATCACAAATCGGAAGCTCTTTAGTATTCTTAGTTCTTCTTCTTTTTCCTCGATAATGTCATCGATAAATTCATTTAGTGGCTTAGCTATATATAATGTTGTACCTGTTGGTCTTTCCATTAACTTATATACCCATCCCTTGTTTATTAATCGATCTATTATTCGGTATATTGTTGTTCTCTTTATTTCCAATTGTTTATTTAGATTTCCAACTTTTTCTCCATCTTCACCACTTTGTAGTAAAGCTAAATAGACTTTTGCCTCATCCAGGGTTAATCCAACTTTTAATAATCCTAATCTCTGTAAATTATAGGTGTCATTAAGTAACACTTTTGGTGTTGCCCATATAACATCGTTTATTTTACCTAACTTAGTATTAGGATCGAGATAAGGATCCTTTTTACGAAGCCTTCCCAATGTCCTCGAAGATTCCATTAACCCTATAAAAGCAGCATCACCTGGTTCCACTCTAGAGATAATTCTACGTTCATCATCTTTAAAACCAATAAGACTCCCTTTACCTTCCAAATTCATAGCCACTAATTTTTCAGAGGACATTTGTATAATTTTATATTTAATTTTATTAACTATCAATTCTCCATGCTTCTCTAACTCCCATAAGGAATTGATTGAGTCTAAATCATCAGATATGTCCCAATTATCTGAAGTGTATACTATTTTATTTCTCTCTTCAATAATTGTGGTAGAGATTATTCTCGATTCTGAATCAAGATATTTTTCAATTTTATTCCTTACATTTTCCATATTTTTATTTTCCTCGTTAAGGGAAATTAAAAAAATAATACTTTTATTAGAAACAACGATGAATTATCGTTGGTCCAAATTCCTTGTATTCTCGCCTTGTGATCCACATTCTATGAAAGGTCTTTAATGAGCCCAAAATCGAACCTCCAATCCAAACGGAATACATTCGTTCGGGTGGGCTGATGATCCTAACATCCACAGATTCAGAGATCATTTCTTTTATTTCTTTAATTATTCTTTCTTTAATACCAGGAAACATTGTAGATCCACCAGACAGAACAATATTGCTATAAAGATCTCTTCGAAGATCAACATCACACTCAGTTATTGCACTGACAATAAGTTCATCAATAGGTTCTAATTCTTTTCCAATAACTGAGGGATTAAAGAAACACTCAGGTGCTAAAAATCTTTCAATGCCTAGACTCACGGTCTCTCCATCTGGTAACATGTAATGTTTATTCATACCGCTAACTTTCTTTGAAAGTAAAAGTTCTTTTTCAGGATCAATTGCAACATAACACAACTTCTCTTTAATATCTCTTACAATTTCTGTTTCTGCACTAGTGGTAAATGAATAACCATTCTGACGCAATAATCTTTTCATATATTTTGTTACATCCCGTCCAGCTAAATCAATCCTTTCTATCGCATGACTTAAAGCAAATCCTTCATAAATTGGAACGATGTGAGAAACTCCATCTCCTATATCTATTACTGTCCCTGTAGTTCTTCCTGAAGCATATAATGATAAGACTGCTTGCATAGCAATATATAACGCAGGAACATTGAATGTTTCGAACATAATTTCAGCCATTTTTTCTCTATTTTGGCGAGGATTTAATGGTGCTTCAGTAAGAAGAACTGGATACTCTGAAGGATCAACCCTTAAATCTGTATAAAAAGTATAATGCCAAAGTCTTTCCATTGCAGGCCAATCTTCCACAATCCCGTGTTCAATTGGAAATTTAAGATTCAATAGACCTTTCAGTTCCATTGCTTCCTCTCCAATATAATGCTCTCTTGAGAAATGTTTTACATCAGGCATTACTGTTCCGTATTTTGGAGTTCCCATCATAGTTGGAAAAACTGATCTCGGTTGATCTTCACCACCAAAACCATTCTTAGAGATTCCTGTTCCATTATCTATTATAATTGCTTTCTTAAAATTAATATCTTTCATATCATAATTCTCCATGACTTTACTTATTGTTGGTATAATGCTACAATTTCTCATTAGGCTATTAAGTTTTAATTAAATCAACATATCCTGTAATTTCTCTGATCTTGTTTAATACATTAATAACTAAAGATTTATTCCAGCATTTGATTTTAATAAGATAAAACTAATTATAATATTTAAATGTTGTCACAATCCTGTCACAATGATGTGACACATGAATAATTATTCACAAAAATCCTAATTTTTACAATATAACATTTTAGAGGTGTAATAATTGTTTTTGTGATATTTTTAAATTAGAAAATTAGTTATAAATAGTATTGATTTGAATATTTCTTATTAGAATAGTCTCACTTATAATTAGTCCAATGATGATATTAATTCATATTGATCTTGTGGTAATTTATCTTTAACTACCTCAAAAAGCTCTAAAAGTACATTATCAGGAGCTCCTGCCATAACATATTTCATAGGACCAAAACTTCTTATATCTTTCCTAAATTGAAAACCCTTACTCTTCATATGTTCTACGAGAGCTTCTAAATTATCAGTTTCAATTCCTAAATGATGGATCGTACCTCGCCCTAGATCTTTAGGGGGTTGATCATAGAAATTGATTTTTGATGTTCCAATCTGAATCATTATATTTCGAGCTCCTGCCATTTCCAAATCGAATAATAACTTAGCTCCAAACATTTCTTTGTAAAATTTAATGCTTTCATCAACATTGGTCGCAAATAGATGGGCATGGTGTAGCGAATTTCTCATAAATTCCCTATCTCCTTTTTTTTTATTTGACTATAATTATTTATTATTAGTATATATCGCTCTATTTACTTAAATTTTTTAAGAAATTCTTCAGCTTTTTTTTTCGTTTTAGGACTTTTACTCTTCAATTGCGCATCTACAAATCTTATTATTTCTTCTTTATTTTTTATCTCATTGAAATATTCCGTAAAAGAGTCAATAACTGACGCTTTAATTAAATCTTTTCGACCAATTTCATGATGAGTTTTATCTATATCTAATAATACTTGAGTTAACTTCTCTCTTAAGTTTGGTTTATTCTTAGCTATCTTACCTATATTCGCTGCTAAATGTGCTGTCGTCATCACGCTTTTCGCATCAAGTAAATCACAGTAGTCATCATAAATATTTTCAAATTTGTTTAGAGTATCAACTTTAGAAAGATTTGCTAAAATTTGAATACCAATTACTTTATGAAAATTATTTTTACTCTTTAATAGATTAACGAAGAAAACCCATTCAGGATATAGGATCTCAGGATTAGCTTCGCTCACTAACAGTAATACTTTATGGCTATTATACCTGATTGTATCCTCCTTTTTGAGTAGATTATTTACTAATTCTTTTAGAATTTCTGGATTTGATATTGATTCATTAACAAGACTCTCAGGTACAAAATCCTTTTTTTTGAGGTTTTCCATGATATTTTCAGTTTTTCTATATATTTGAGCTTTCCTAATCTTTAATGGATACATAAATATTTTTGAGATTATTCTCTTTGACACCTATAATTTGAATAATCATATTCTCTATAATCCTACTATACTTAAACTTAGTTTAAATATGGACCAGTATTTGAATACTCATTTGACTTAATTTTAATTGGTGGGCCCTCTGCAATTATCTCTCCTCCTTTTGGTCCCCCTTCTGGTCCCAATTCAATAATATAATCCGTATAGGAGAGAATCTCTGGATCATGTTCAATAATAATCACACTATTCCCTTCTTGAACAAGTTTCTCTAATAGCTCTACAAGTTTAATAGCATCATAAAATGCTAAACCTACCGTAGGCTCATCAAGAATATACAGTGAGTTTCCTTTCCGAAGTTTTCCAAGTTCCTTCGCAAGTTTAACTCGCTGAGCTTCACCGCCACTAAGAGTTGGTGCAGGTTGTCCTAAAGCCATATAACCCATACCAATATCATCTAAGATCTTGAGAACATTGTAGATACTTTTTTGAGACTTGAATAAATCTAGCGCTTCACTTACGGTTATATCAAGTACTTCAGCAACATTTTTGCCCTTGAAAGTTATATCTAAAATTTCTGGTTTATACCGTGATCCTTTACATTCCTTACAAGGAATCGAGAAACTGCTAATAAATGATATTTGTAAATCTTGTTCCCCGCTTCCTTTGCATATCGGACACCTTCCACTTTCGGAGTTATAAGAGAAGTGACCAGGTGTATATTTCCTTTTCTTTGCTTCTGTAGTTTTAGCAAAAATGCTTCTTATTTTACCCCAAATTCCTATATAAGAACAAGGAGTAGAGGTTTTTACTCGGGATATCGGTTTTTGATTAATAACCACTACATTATCTAAGTTATCCCAACCTTCTAAAGTTCCAGAATATTCTAATAGATCTTCCTCATCCTCTTCGTTGGTTCCATTATCATTTTTTTCTTTTTTATTGCTATTACTTCCTCGTTTGAAGAGGGGTTTTAGTAGTGGGACAAGGGTATCTAATATAAGTGAACTCTTACCAGATCCAGAAACTCCTGCAATACCTACCATCATTCCTAATGGGATATTAACAGTTATGTTTTGAAGATTATTAGTTGTTGCATTTTTAATTGTGAGATATCTGGTCTCGCTATCAATTGATTTTCGGTCATCTTCTAATTTAATTGGCAAGTGGATTTTATCTGCGAGAAACTGACCAGTATAAGACTCTTCAATTTCCTTAATCTTTTTTATATTTCCTTGGAATACAACTCGACCACCATTCACACCTGCTCCAGGACCAATGTCAATAATTTCATCAGCAATATTAATAAATCGTCTATCATGTTCAACAATTATTACAGAATTCCCCAAATCTTTTAGTTCCTCCAATATAACTACTAAAGAATCCTTTTCACGCTCATGCAAACTCATACTTGGTTCATCTAATATGTATATTAATGAATCTAGCCCTCCATCTAAATGAGTCATTAGTGATAATCTTTGTAATTCTCCCCCGCTTAGAGTTGGTAATGTTCGATTTAAATGTAGATATTTTAATCCAACCCTCACCATGCGATTAAGACTTACTAGGATTAAATCTAGAACTGATGAGCCTTGTGGGCTATTAAAATTACTTCTTGGTAATTTATCCAAATAGCCAATCAAATCATCAATAGGCATTTCTGCTAATTCACCAATATGTTTGCCCTCAATCTTTATCTCTTGTGCTTCTTTATTTATTCTATATCCATCACATTCATCACATTTCCTTTTTGCCATGTAATTACTATGAATCTTGTGTCGTCGATATGCACTCTTACTCTCACTTAAAGCTCGCTTAATATGAGGGATAACGCCTTCAAATTCTCGTTCCAATTCTCCAGAGAATGTTTTCGACTCCCATTGAAACTTCAGTTTTTTTCCACTTCCATATAAGAAAATTTGTTTTATTTCATCTGGCAAGTCTTTATAGGGAGTATTAATGTCAAAATTATAAAATCTTGGTAATTGTTCTACAAATCTAATTTGATCTGCAAATACAGCAGATCCAGCTTTAGTGATTTCTATTAGATTCCGATTATAATCTTGAACAATCATATCTTCTGTTAAAAACATTTTATAGCCTCTCCCTTTGCATTCTAAACACATTCCTGATGGTTCATTGAAGGAAAAATGTTTTATTTGTTTTCGATCAACTACCATTCCACATAATTCGCATTCCAAAGTAGCTTGATTGACTGGTTCTTTACAAATTGGGCAAATTAAGATTCCCTCTGTGGCATATAACATACGTAGGAGGGCATAAAGACCTGTTTTAGTTCCAACTGTCGAACGAGGATTAAATACTCTTGTTGTTCTTTGTTCTACAGCAACCGTAGGACTTAACCCATCAATCATATCAAACGGTTTTTCATCCTCAAATTTAGGTGGGAAGCCGATTGATTGCAGATAACGATTCATCCCCTCATCAAATATGATATCAAATGCTAAACTAGACTTCCCTGAGCCAGATACGCCGGTTATAAGAATCAATTTTCCTTTGGGAATATCTACATCTACATTTTTTAAATTATGAATTCTTGCGCCTCTTACTTTTATAAAATCCATTTATTCACTCATCCTCTATTTAATTTTTTGCATTATATAAGTTGTACAATCAAATTTTGAGGGATTTTTTTTAACCATTTCTATTTCCCTAAGATGTCGTCTAATTTGCTCAATCCTTTCAATATTTCCATATTTATTTTTCAAGATTTTTATTTTTTTTTCTAAAGGAGCGTAATATTCTGTCCACCAACATTCTCTTTCCCATTTTATTTCTTTTATTAATTTAAAACCAAATTTAGGGAATATTTTAAGACTTTTCCCTGCCCAGCTAGTTGTTTCCCCTGTAACCATGAATCCATTGAATTTTAACACTCTCTTACATTCAGCTAAAGCTTTTTCAATTTTAAGCAAATGCAATACTCCTTCTTCCCATATTATGTCAAACATGTCATCATCAAATTGGGTATTATATATAGAATAATTATAAATTCTCAGCCTATCCGATAGTCCTTTTTGTTTAATTTTAAATTTTAATTTATCTAATGCGCCCTGATCAATGTCAATTCCATAGATCTCACCATCACTTAATTTGAGCAACTCTAGACTCGGTTGACCTGTACCACATCCAACATCAAGAATGCGAGGATTATCGATCTTTGGGAGACTTTTAAATGCCTTTCTCGTGTATTTAAGAAAAACATTTCGAAGCCCCTCAGCATCCAATTCTTTTAATATTTTTTCAGACATTTTTATTCTTTTCTTTTCCACATACACTACATTTATTATAATAAAAAATTATGGGTTTTCCACAATCTATACAACACCATAATTTTGCTTGAGCTTGAGCCCATTCTCTGAGACCCAACTTATTAAGAGCTTTCATATTTTGAGGTATTTTATGGCGATATTCAAATCTAGGATCATTTTGATGCGAATTAATGAGCTTTCGATTCATTTCTTTGCACGGGAAATCTTCACATTGACCACAATGTTCAATCTTTTTTACCTCAATACAACATTTTCGAATTTTACAACTCCACTTGGATTTTCTACTCTGATTTTTATCCTCTGATCTACATCCTAAACACGTTCCTTTATGAAAAGAAGGGCATGCTCCACAATATAAACCACAATAACTTACTTTTTCCTCTATCATTTCTTACTCTTACCCTATATTTGGATTTATTTTTAAACCACAATCATAGCACTCCCCATCATGAATACAAATTTCCCCTCCACATTCTGGGCAAGTGTAGAGTTCTTTTTGCTCTTGAAGCCATGACTTTACTCCAATCTCTTCAATTCTTCTTAAGTTTTTTATGAAACTTAGAGAATACCTATCTATGTATATTTTATCAATTTTCTTGAGGTTATTGCAAGGCATTTCCTCGCATTCATAGCAATACTCAATTTCCTTCTTTCTTAATTTGGAACAGTCTCTCCTTATAAATACACAATTTTTATTTCGTATTCGACATCCTTGACAACCTAATTTCAAACCTTTCTCTTCTAATAGTCCTTTTTTTAAAGCTAAGTATTGTCGGCACATCCCACAATACATTCCACATGGTGCTGCTAAGTTATTATTTTCCATTTATTGCACACCTAAATTTTAAGTTTTGATAATTTTTTGAATGCTTCCTCTTCTTTAGTTAAGATATCAATTGCTATATTGTGTAATTGACCGAAATCAACATGATTTAAACAGTCATCTTTATATTCATCCACCGATTTCTTCAGAATTTCTGCGATATAAGTCCACTTATCGGCAGAATCACCAATTAATGGGATAACTTCTTCAAGAATGCTAAATTCATCAGAACTCCACGCTCTAGAACCTTCTCTAAGCTCAGAATGCTGATTTAGTTCAACTAAGAAGTCTTTATAGAGTCTACGGAATGAACCTCCTCCTGTACCCCAGGTTTCAATATATCCATATATAAGCTCAAACATCAGATGAGCTAAAGAAATATGTTCACTTTTAGAATCTATGATACTTTTTTTAAGTTTTTCCCCCCATGTAAGAATTGATTTGGCAAATCCTTTTAATCCTTGGATTCCATTAAAGTTCATTGATGGTCGTAGCATATTATTAACAACTTGTTGGATCGCTAATTTTATACCTGCTGCTAATGGGGGATGTTTTCCATCAGGTCGAGGAGTCATAGAAAATTGTGTATTTTTGGGATGTAAAAATTTAGGTCCATGAGTTGAACTTCTTGCTTCCTTGAGAACTTTCACTGGAACTTCTTGAAATCCCTCAAATTCGGTATCACCAATATATGCTATTTCCTTCTGGTCATTATATCCCCCCAACGTGACAGCATGCCCACCAAAATGAGCTACCTCAAGTTCTGTATCAAAATCTTCATATGGCATATAAGCAATATCGACTCTTATAAGGAGAGGCGTATCTTGATCTATTAATTTTATGGATTCCTCCCACGCTTTATTAGTACTTGTAAACGATTGTTTCCTTAAACTAATTCCTAATAATCGACACGCTAGGCTATTAGGCTCTATCGTTCCTTGTTTTCCCCCAATAAAAAAGGGAACTTCAGTATTTGGAATAAATGAACTTTGACCTGTGCTATCGAAAAATCCAAATCCCATAGTTCCGTCAAGACCAAATGCCATTGCCTCGGACATAGGAAATCCGTAGTATTCGAATAAATCACGCATCGAAGATGACTCACAGTGCTGTCCTATTCTATGAACAAAATCCTTTATAATATATTTCATCTTAAAATCACCTAATCTATATTATTATATATCAATTTGCTCTGTTATTTATTATAATCACTAAACCTTACTTTTCCTTTTCCTTTTTTTAATTCTTCTAATACCCATCTGAGAAATTTAGCATCCGTTTTAAGGATTTCAATAGGATGCATAAATAATCCAGTAACATTAAGAGGGAATTGAGCATTTTGTTTTAGCATTTCTTCTAATTCCTCTATATGATTTGTTATCTTTTCAATTGATTTAGTGAATGCTTCAATTTGTTGTTCTTGACTCAAGAGTGGAAGCATGGAAAATGCAACATAAAAATCTTCATCGTTTTTTCCTATAAAGTTACTTATAACCTCGTATATTCTTTTCTTTAAAAGAGTAATTCCCTTTTCTGTAATAGAATACACTTTACGCCTTCTATTATCTACTTCTTCAGTATAGTGAGTAATAAGTTTCAATGATTCTAATTCTTTTAAAATTCGGTAAATAGACGATCTGCCCATTTCTCCTATATTTGTCCATGCCTCCATACCTCTCTCCTTTATTTTTTTATTTATCATGTATGGATATGTTGCTTGATACTGATATTCTGGCTCTCCTTCAGAAACTAACCCTAATAAAGTAAATTGATTATGATTTAACTCAATTTCCATTCCTTTTTGAGTATTAGCTGTCATTTTTTAATCCATTATAATAGTCTCATATAGGAATAATCCCATGTAGGAATATATTAAAAATCCTATATAAAGATATCGATATTTTTTTAAAAGTTTTTAAAAATGTATTTCAATGTCAATTTCTCAAAAAAATGATTATTTATTGGATATTTAATTTTAAAAATCAAGTGGTAGAGTAAATAAATGAAAATAATATGAATAAAAAGTGAATCTACGATGGATATGAAAGAAATATTAGAAATTTGTCAATTAGATGACGAGGAAATGAAGAAATATTTAGAACTAACAAAACATACTAATCCTAAAAAAGATCATTATCTTGCTTATAGAACAATGATGAATCAGACGAGGAGAGATTTGCTAAAATTCATTGGAAATAACGCGAGAACATTTGAAGAAATAAAAATTAAATTTCAGGAAGAAGAGGAGCAAATTAAATATCATTTATCTATGCTAGAACAACTATTTTACATCATCAATACAAAAAGTGGATGGAAAGCAACTCCTCGAGGGCTTGGATTTTTACATAATGCAATTATGGGAGTTAAAAATATAAAATAATGGTTTTCCTCTAAAACAAAATTTGTGAAATATTCTTATTTTAACGGAAGATCTATCTTAAATATAGTTCCTTTCTCTTTAGAAGTAGAAAAAGAGACCTCTCCATCGAGAAAACGACTTAATAATTTCATTGAATAACATCCTAAACCCCTTCCATTTCCCTTTGTTGAGAAAGATCGCGTAAAAATCTGTATTTGTACGTCTCTTGGGATAAATCCTGAGTTATGTACCCAGAAGTTCATCATTGAATTTTTCTTCAAACACCCAATTGTCACTAAACCTCCTTCAGGAGTTGCTTCAAGAGCATTCTTCAAAATGTTTCCTAATATCCTCCTGAGAATAATTTTATCCGTTAACATATCAATAAACTCTGAATTCGGAGAGACTTTAATCCTCTTTCCATTAATTAATTGATTATTGCGATATAATTCAATAAGTTCACTCAAAATATCTTTAGAATTAACTAATTCTGGATTAATTTTTAATAAATCATTTTCAGCATTCATTATTAACCTTTGACTTTCTATTTCTTGCAACAAATATCCTGCTATAGTATCAATATGGTGAATGTGATCATTATTCTTAGAATTTTGATTTTCTAGTTTGTAAAGTTCTATATTTCCGAGAAGAGCTGTCATGATATTTAATAGATCATGGAAAAATATGCGTTCTAAGAATCCTCGCCATTTTTCATTCCGAATATCCTGGATAGTAACCATTGTAAATTTTTCATTTTTAAAGGCTAATGGTGTCGCCCATACTCGCAAATCATAAGCATTTTCTTCTGGACCAACAATTAATCTGCAATCCATTACTGCTTTCTCACTAGTCCTTTGACTTTCTAATACAGCATTAACAGCACCACAATAAGTGCAAGATTCTGAGGTACCACATCCCCCTTCCTCTTCATCTGAATGAATACATCCTATCAATTCTCCCGGTCTTTTTCCAATTGCTGGAGCTGCTTCACTTAAACCTGAAAATTCTAACGCTCCATTATTTAGGTATACAATCTGTCTCTGTTCATTGATAATGATAAATATGGCAGGAATATTTCTTAAAAAATTATCGAGGAGATTATTATTTTCAAAATATTTTGATTGCTTCTTTAGTTTTTCAGGATTCGCTCGTTCCGCTGGAGCATATTTTGTGTGTAAACCCATATTAACTCTATCTTGAATAATTTATCTCAATATTAGGGAAATTATATTTAAAAGTTAGTTTTATAAAATAAATACGGATATATGGGACTAACAACTTTGCTCTATGATCCTTTTATATCATAATCGCAAAAAAATTATAAACTATGTAGAGAACTTTTTTTTACTATTTCTTCTTCTACAGTTATAATTATGACTACTCCTAATATAGAAAAGAATAATGAATTGTTTAAATTAGTTAATATTGCTTTTCAAGTTGGAGAGAACAAGATTTTAAATGACATTACAGCTGATATTAACTCAAGTGGTATTACTGGTATTATTGGACCTTCTGGTGCGGGAAAAAGCACCTTTCTGCGATTATTAAACAAATTAATATCTCCCTCAGAAGGCAAAATCTTTTATAAAACTCAAGATACCAAAGATATACCCCCCCAAATCATTCGAAAAGAAATTGGGTTAGTCCAGCAACGTCCATTCTTATTTAATGGGACGATAAAAGAAAATATACTCTATGGACCAAAAATATGGGCTATCGAATATTCAGATAACGATTTAATTCAATTACTCCAAAAAGTCGCGTTAGGGAAGGAATTTCTCAATAGACAGGTGGAAGGGTTGTCAGGAGGCGAACAACAGAGAGTAAGTTTAGCACGAAGTTTAGCAAACAGGCCATACGTGCTTCTTCTTGATGAACCAACAAGTTCTCTTGATATCAATTCAGAAGAGATTATTGAGACGACACTCAAGCAATTGAATCAAGAAGGAATTAAAATTATTATTGTCACACATTCTTTAGAACAGACTGAGCGATTAACAGAATCAATCTTATTTTTACGTGAAGGGAAGTTGATTGAAAAGATTAGTACGGATAATTTTTTCTCTAAATATGATATAAATGAAATTCATTCCTTTTTCAAAGAAAAAATAACGGAGGAAAAAAAATGACAGATATCATAGATATATTTAGTGAAATCGTCCTAACCCTGTCAAATCCTAACATTTGGATTCGACTTGCCCTTGCAAGTATTTTACTAGTAGTTTTGATACTTTTCTCTCTCTGGCAAAAAACTTATTTGGAAAAAAAGATATTCTGGAGTTTTTTACGTGGTTTGGTTCAAATTGTGCTTCTCGGTTCAATTCTACTTCTGATCTTTGGAATAAATGAGATCTGGCTATTATATATTATACTTTTGTTCATGTGCTTCTTTGCGGCATTTACTAATTGGCGTTCTTATCCTTATCCTAAGATATTTGCATTTAACTTTATAGCTATTACAATGAGTGTCATGATTATCATGACGTTTGCTATTTTTTCCACTGCGATTCCAAATTTTGATGGTATTATCTATCACCCTACCGAAACTGCAGGTTCATCTCTTGGAAGTTTTGTTATACCAGTGGGAAGTATGGTGATATTTTTTGCAATGAGAGAATCTGGTGTAGCCCTCGAGCGTTTAAAGTCAGATTTATTAAAATCTAAGGGAGAAATTGAAGCCGCCTTAGCACTAGGGGCAACTCCAATTAGATCAATTAGAGGTTTATTACGTGATTCCTTTCGAGCTAGTCTTGTCCCTACTATCAATCGAGTAGCTGTTTTAGGAATAGTTACTATTCCAGGATTAATGTCTGGTATGATTATCGGTGGAGCTTCTCCTATAGAGGCCGCAGTAAATCAAATTATAGTATTTATGATGTTATTGACAGCAGCATTTTTTACAAGCATTGTCACCAATTATCTCTTTACTAAACAATTCTTTACAAGTGAAGATCAAATAAATCTCGAATTTTACGATATTATCAGTAAGAAGAAAAAAAGAAAAAACAATTAGAATTGAATTTATTTCCTTTATATTCTTCTTAATCCATGTTAGATTTAGATGGTTAAAAAACAAAAGCAAAGCAAGATTTTATATTATTAATGAATGAAAATGCAGAAGTTATTCTAACCCTTATTGCCGAAAAAGCTGACCTAGCAGAAGGTTTGGAGGGGATTCGTTCCATCCTTCTCTATATGTATCGTTTTCCTACGCTTAAAAACAAGAAATTGGCTCAAAAAACAGGAATCGCAATTCCCGCATTAGCAGCAGTCAGGTCAGAATTAGTAAAAGCAGGAGTTATTGAAAAAAGGAATAGGCTCGGACTGAAGGGACAAGAATGGGTAAAAGAAAATTTGCATCTCCAATTTGATTTTGATCCTCTCCCGAAAGATTTTGATTTTCCATTTGAGAACCTTCCCAAACTCTTCGAATTTTTAAAAGATAGTACTAACTATCTTGAAAGTAGACCGGAACCAAATTATTCCTATGATCAAGCTCATGCAACTATTCCCACTGTCGTTGAAAGAACTCTCTATCTTGCGAAAAAAGGGGATATCGAAGGAAGAAAACTAATTTTTCTTGGCGATGATGATGCAACTTCTATTTTAGTAGGATTAACCAATCTTGCTGATCTAATTACTGTTATTGATGTAGATGATAAGATATTAAATTATCTTTCAGATGTTGCAGAGCTTAATTCGATCAAAAATATTGGCTTTCTTAAGCACGATTTAAGAGAACCTCTTCCATCTAATTTTTTAAATAATTATGACGTTGTCATCATGGACCCTCCTTATACCAATCAAGGACTGCGTCTGTTTTTAAAACGAGCAAAACAAGTTCTAAGAACATCAATTCAAATTGAGAAAAAGCAATACATTTCGATTGGTAAAAAGTGTATCCTCTGTTTTGGCAACAAACCACCAAAAGAAATGCAGAAAATTCAAATGTCGATACTGGATCATGGCTTTGTGATCAAAGAGATGCTTCCTGATTTTAACCGCTACGAAGGAGCAAGTATCATAGGACAGTTTAGCGATCTTTATTATCTTACTTTAAGTGAGATCCATGAAGATGAGGGTCAATTGCGATTGAAATACCCAAAAATTTATACAAGTCAATTAAAACGTGGAGTTGATATCCCATTTCGACCGATAGGGCATCATTTTGTGGGAGAGATACAATTTAAAAACCAGCAAATTTTAATGAAAAATGAAGAAATCCATCGCATCTTTCTTGAATCTTTATTTTCCACTGGAATAATAGTTCATGATGTTTTTAAATATGCATTTCATCCATATGGTTATACTGCTATAGCGATCTTAAAATCTAGTCATGCCGCTATCCATACTTGGCCAGAACATGGCTATATCAGCATCGATATTTTTGTTTGTGATGAATATTCAAAAGGATTAAATGTTATGAAGATCCTAAAAGAAAAATTCCAACCAGAACATTCTAGGTTCTACTATTTAGAACGCGGGAAAGAATCTCAAAAAATTGATGATGATAAGCTTTCAGATAATATTAGGCGAATACAACTAGACTAAAAAACACATATTAAATATATACTATATATAATAAAGATAGTTCTTCAACAATTTAGGAATAAGAATAAATATATCAGTTATTATTTTCTTATTATTTTTTATCCAAATAAAATCATAAAAAAATGAAAATGACTCTTCTCAATACAAAAAAGTCTCTTCTCAATACTAGTTTTCATAGCAATAATGATTGCGTTGTTTCTCTTCACAATTGGTCAAGATCCAATACTTTCTTTTGGAATCATTAGTATTTCTATAAGAAGAGTATTACTTTTACTAATAAATATCTATTATGGTTTCAGAGATTAGAAATCTTAATCAAATCTTTTTTTTAAATTTCAAACTTTTACTAAGGCTTTAGGAACTAAACTATCAAACTTATTTTAAATTTTTTTTAAGATAATTGAAAAGAACAAATATTATTTTATTTTTTAGCGATTATCCAGTATTGAAACTCTCCCCCTCTTTGGAGTACTCCATCGAAAATGATTGAAAAACCAGACTTTTTAATAGATTCTAAGGTCTTCTCAGGTTTATTATTACTCCAGAACATCGGAACGCCAAAAAAACTACTCACTCCTTCAGATTCCGAGATTCCAGTATTAATCAATAGAATTCCTGCGGGTTTTAAGATCCGATAAAAATTTTGAAATATTTTAAATTGTTCTTGCTTAGGAACATGAAAGAGAGCATATACAGAAATAATACCATCGAATTTATTATCATCGAAATCAAGCAGCATCATATCTTTCTTGAAAAAGTCGGCCTCAGGGACGTTCTTTCGTGCCATTTGAAGCATTTTCTCTGAAATATCAATACCGGTTACTTTTAAACCTTTTTTTACCAAATATCTAGCAGTTGGTATTCCCGCACCGCATCCAACATCTAGAACTCTGCCTCCTTCAGGAATCAGATTCGAAAAATTCTCCAGTTCTCCATTAAATTTATTCAAATCTCTGTGAGTATAATAATCATTCGCAATTACATTATATCCATTCATAACCATTTCTTTTTCATACATTTCAATCCCTATAATATAATCTAAAAGACCGATTATGTAAGTTCGTTTTATATTTTATTGAGAAAATAAATTACTACACCTTAAAATGATAATAATTTCTCGAACTCTATTTATAATTGATAACTAGAAATAAATGTTATCATCGGGAACTCTATTTGTCTTTTAAGATGAATTTTGTCGGTAAATTTTTACATTTCCGTACTAGTGCTACAAATTAAAATTGGACCCTATAATTATTAAATAGCTTAAAAATAGTATATTTAGTAACACTGAAGGATTCCAAAATTTGAGCTTAACATTGGATTTCGCCCTCTATTATGCGCTTAGAATAGCGTATAATTCTCTCTATCCCTTAAAAAAATTAGCTCAGATTACGGAGCCTTTCACCTTTTCCTTTTAAATAGGTTTTATTGTTGTATTCTCATATAAGTTTTTACTATTTAATTATTATAAAAAATTGGCATTAATTTATAATAATATTCTCTATATTGGCCGATAAAAGCAAGTATTTCAATTAGAAAAAAACATTCCCATAATCAATTTGCTTAAATTTTTATAAGTTAAGCATATTCTCTTATTGTAAAGACATAAAGTGTAAAAATTCCACCTTAAAAGAAGATCTCGATTGGAATCTAAAGTTGATTTGACTTTTTGTGGGGGCATAAATGAAGTTGGGGGAAACGCGCTTTTATTAGAAGATCACATCCATAACGTTAAGTTATTCATCGATTTTGGTATTAACATAAAATCTTATAACAATCATTATGAATACCTCCAGTTTCCCAAATCTGTGGAAGAGCTTATACGGTTAGGATTACTACCAGATGAAGCAGAAATAGGATTTTTAAATTTATATCAAAGAGAGTCAGTGAAAATTAAATACAACCCTTCAAACGCATCCTCAAAACTAGATGCAATCATAATCTCCCATCCACATAGAGATCATTTTTTAGCATTGTCCTTCATTAACCGAAATATTCCGGTTTATGCAGGAGAATTCACTCAAAAAATCATTTCAGCATACTATAAATGTACTAAACGTTCAATTATCAACAATTTTGAAGGTATTAAATGGAAATTGTTTCGAACAGGCGATATTATTCATATAAATGGATTGGAGATAATCCCATGTCATGTTGATCATTCGATACCCGCATCTTATGGTTTTATAATAAAAACATCAGCAGGAAATTGTGTATATACTGGTGATTTTCGAATGCATGGACCATTATCATGGATGTCTTATGATTTTGTGAAAAAAATTAAGGAATATAAAGTGAATACCTTAATTTGTGAGGGCACTCATGTCAATCAAGGTCATTTTGAGTCCGAAAAAAAAGTAAAACGGAATCTGAAGCAGCTTTTTAAACAAATGCCCTATGATTATGCATTGGTAAAATACGACCGGTTAAACTGGGATCGATTTAGAACATATTCGGTTATAGCAAAAATGAATGATTTTAACTATATAATTTCAGAAAAAGATGCCTACTTTTACTATTTAATGAATAAAGACAAAATATACGAATCAATGCGTCATCCGAACATATTAAATGACGATCATATTCTAATCATTACCAATGGTGATGTAAGGTTTAAATGGCAAGAGACTATTCGGACCAAACTCTATAAAGAAGGAAAGGGAAATAGACTTCTTAAAACTAAAGATATTAGTAATTTGAATAAAAAATTCCTATTATATTTAACTCGATTACCCATAAAATTAATTGAAAAACTAAACAAAAAATTTAAAGGCGTATTTATTTCCTCATATTTAGATCCTTATACGGAAGAATATGTTGACGATAATCATTCAATTAGTCGAAAATTGATGCAATTAGGCATTCCTTCTTATCAAATACATGCTTCTGGACATATTATGCCTCATGATTTATATAAGTTCATAATCAACGTAAATCCAACTACACTGATTCCAATCCACACAGAATATCCACATTTTTTTGAAAGCTTATTGGAAAATTCAGAAATAAAAGTCTTGATTCCAGAGAAATACAGAAAAATCCAATTAAACTAAATAATTAAAGTTGATAGAAGAGGATTAAATATTATATGAAGAAAAAATGCAAGAAATGTGGAATGATCCGCTCTATAAAAGATCTGGTAAAATTAAACGAACATGAATATATGTGTTTTGCGTGTTGGAATGAGGATCTAAGAAGTAGAAATTTAATACAATAAATATTCAATTAATCATAAGAAATTAAATAAGTATATTCTGTCAAATCAAATTTTTTAATTTTTATATCTAAATCTTCATTTTCAATTAAAGGCATCTTGATTACAAACTTAAAATCTTCCAAATATAAGTTATTATAGAATCTATTTTTATATTTATCCCAATCAATAAACATAGTAATATCTTTCTCTTCCTTTTTTATCTTTGACAGTATTTCCATAATTTTCCTCCTATAAAAATTTTAAAACTTATGATTGATAATCTATCAATCGGCACTTGCTTAACGCTATGTAGATCTCCCTTAACTCATTGAGATACTATAAGAAAACAGTATTTACGTGATTCATTCCGTACTTTTCGCGATCAATATATTACTGATAAACGACATATTTATATGTTTCGCTTTATCCCGATAAGAAGGTAGAAACTGTTCTCCCTTAATGAGTATAATACGTTTTATTGATTTTTTTTGTATTTTTCTGATGTAATTTAAATAAGATTTAGATTTATCTTTCATCATATAAATTAGATATTAACAAATTAAAAAGCAATTTTTCTCTTAACTAAATGAATAAAGGGTTTTTTGGGAAGGTTTTATGGGTTGATTTATCAACGGAAACCTTTCGAGAGCAAAATATTCCAGAAACAAGCTATAGATCCTATCTTGGAGGTTATGGTTTAGGTTGTGAATTAATTTATAGAAACATGCCTGTTCATACATCTCCATTCGAAGAGGATTCAATATTAGGATTTTTTCCTGGACTCTTAACTGGTACTGCAGCGCCTCTCACGGGAAGGTTTATGGTAGTAGGTAAATCTCCACTAACCAATACATGGGGAGATGCTAATGCAGGAGGAACTTTTGGACCTGCAATCAAAAAATGTGGTTATGACGGAATTTTAATTGAGGGAAAGTCGAACTCACCTAAAATTATCTTAATTAAACAATCCGAAAGGCAAATTCTGGATGGTACTGATTATTGGGGTAAGGATATTGTATTAACAGAAAAGTTATTAAAAGAAAAGTTCGGAACAAGTGTTCGAATCGCCTCAATCGGAAAAGCCGGTGAAAATTTATCTAAAATATCTGGCATTACCAATGATCATGGTCGAATCGCCGCAAGGGCAGGTTTAGGTGCAATAATGGGGTCTAAAAAACTTAAGTCTCTAATTTTAGATGGTAATAGAAAAGTTAACATATCTGATAAATCAAAATTTATGGGACATGTAAAAAAGTACAATAAAAATGCCGTACCAAAAGATCCAGGTCTAACCATGAAATATATTCTTTATCAACTCCCTAATATGGCAAAAATGTTAAGAAAACTCAATATTGGGATGTCTGGACCCAGTAATATTATTAGATCGGTTTATAGACATCTTGGAACTATTGCTGGGAATACAATTTCTGCAGAAAATGGAGATACTCCGATAAAAAATTGGAAAGGTATTGGGATGTACGATTTTCCATTTGAAAAGTCTATCAAACTCTCATCAACAAATATTATAACATATAAAGTAAGAGATTATGGATGTTTTAGCTGTCCTATTCAATGTGGAGCGATATTGAAAGTTCCTGAGTTAGGTATTGAAGAGACACACCAACCAGAATATGAAACCTGTGCAGCATTTGGTCCATTTCTACTCAATGATGATTTATTGTCAATTATAAAAATTAATGATCTTTGTAATCGCGCAGCCATAGATACAATTTCTACCGGTGTAACAATAGGATTTGCCATTGAATGTTATGAAAATGGGATATTAACGAAAAAGGATACTGATGGATTAGAATTAACATGGGGTAATGCAGATGCTATCGTTTCTTTAACAAAAAAAATAATTAATAGGGAAGGGTTTGGTGATTTATTAGCTGATGGATGTAAAATAGCATCTGAAAAAATAGGAAATGGAAGCGAGAAGTATGCAATTACTTCTTTAGGTTCTGAAATTCCAATGCATAATCCTAGAGTAATAGAATCATTAGCCTTCTCATATGCCTATGATCCTACACCGGGACGCCATACCACGGCAAGTATTGATTTTTTTGATATTGGTAATATGAATACCTTTATCAAGGAATTAAAATTTCCTTTTGGGTGGAAATGGAGTGCTAAAAGGAAACAAAAAGCCCAAAGAAAAGTAACCGCTATTCATCAGGTAATTAGCTGTTTAGGATTGTGTTTATTCTCTTCTCAATTTGGTAATTATCCTCTTTTAGGTTTAATCAATTCATTAACAGGGTGGAATGTGAGTATTGAAGAACTTATAACAACTGGAATAAGGATCCAAACCCTTAGGCAAGCCTTCAATATTAGAGAAGGGGTTAAAATACATACAAATGAATTGAGTGGAAGGATAATTGGTGATCCACCAGATACGAAAGGTCCAAATAAAGGGGTCACCATCGAATATAAAAAATTTTATGAGCTTTTTTGTCAAGAAATTGGATGGAATCCTGAAAATGGATATCCATTGATAAAAACTTTAAGCAATCTTGACTTGGATTATGTGATCAACGATTTATATGAATTAATATAATTTATATACAATCGATAATAAGGATTAAAAATATGGAATTAAAAGAAAAAATTAAGCGTGATTTACTTGCTAAAGCAACTAAATTAAAAAATAAATATCCTCCAATATCAGAAAGAAGTGATGGTAAACTAAGAGTCCAGAAAATTGAAAAAATATTCCAACTAAAAGAAGATTATCGAAATTTTTATCTTATTATCACTAAGCTCAAAGATAAACATAAAGTAAAGAAATATTATCTTGCGCTTGTAGTAGCTGTTCAGAGTTCAGATTTATTAGCAAAAATTGCCAGAAAATTAATTTCAGATAAAGAACATATACAGCTAATTCAGTTTCCATTCCATCCAGAACACTTTCGCGTTAGTTTAGCTTTTTTAAGAGAACTGGAAGAATTTATGGACATAGATGAATTAAAGAATAAACTAAACAAACTAAGAACTAATTTCCTTATGAAATTAAACAATATCATAAATTAATATAAGAAGTATAATTAATACCATAGAAAGAAATGAAAAAAAATGAACTTCTTAATAAAATTATCAATAATACTTTTAAGCATAAATTAAAAGAAATTAAAGAAAAGATGTGAATGACAATTCGTGAAAATCCAATTAAGATTATTGCTACTTTAGGCCCCGCTTCAGATTCAAAATCAGTCCTTAAAAAACTAATTGATACTGGAGCAGATGTGTTTAGACTTAATTTCTCTCATGGGACACATGAAGAAAAAAGAGAATTAGTTGAAAAAATCCGCGAAGTTAATGATTACATAAGCATACTAGCTGATATTCAAGGACCAAAAATAAGAGTGGGAAAATTTAGAGATGATCAAGCCTATATTTTGAATGTTGGACAAACTATTGATGTTTTTGAACATGAGATAGAAGGTGGTGGGGATGATAAAAAATTTGCAATCCCATTACCTGGTTTTGTGAAATCAATGAAAAAAGGCGACTTTTTTTATGTGAATGATGGTATAATAAAGATAAAAGTGAAAAGTAGAGAAAGAGATCATCTTATTGGAGAAGTAATCGCCGGAGGATTAATAAGTAATAATAAAGGAGTGAATATTCCCTCTGGAGATTTAGAACAAAAAGTACCTACGGAAAAAGATATCAAAGATCTGGAATTCATTGCAGATCTGGATCCTGAATATGTCGCTATATCATTTGTATCTAGCGGGGATGATGTCCTTACAGTGAAAAAGCTTCTTGAGAATTATGGTAACAACGATATTAAATTAATTTCTAAAATTGAAAGACCTATCGCTCTTGATAATTTTGATCAAATCCTTGAAGTATCTGATGGTATAATGATCGCGAGAGGCGATCTAGGAGTTGAAATCTCTCCAGATCAGGTTCCAATACGACAAAAAGAACTTATTTACAAGTGCAATAAAGAAGGAAAACCAGTTATAGTTGCAACACAAATGCTTGAATCTATGACAAACACACCTGTACCCACAAGGGCAGAAGCAAATGATATTTATAATGCTGTTATCGATGGAACAGATTCTGTTATGCTTTCAGCTGAAACAGCTGTTGGAAAATACCCGATCAATTCTGTGGAATATATGAATAAAATTGCTTCTACTGCTAGTGAACATGCGCCTATACGTCACCCTGATGATTATGATTCAGATAGATTAACTCACACTCAGACCTTAGGACATGCTATCCATTCTCTCGCGAAAGAGATGGAAGAATTAAACTTCCGGGGGAAAATTCTTGTTATCACTAGAAGGGGTTATGGTGCAAGAATGATCTCTAAATTTCGTCCTCCCTTACCGATAATTGCTATGACACCGTTTAAAAGAACAGCCAGAGAATTACAATTAATTTGGGGAGTACAACCTATTCATATTGAGAGTATTGATTTTTTTCAACTCGATGCAGAGAGTTTAATTGAACAATCCGTTAAATATGGTGTTGAAACCGGATACCTCGATGAAAATGAACATGTTGTAATACTTTTAGTTTCCAGAAAGTTCCAAAAAAGAGGGAATCTTGTAGGATTATATTACGTCGGTGAGATTCTTTCACCTGAAGAATAATGACTTTTAGTCTTCATTTTTTCCATTAATTTTCTACATTGCCTAAGAGATTATAATTAATTTTAAATTAAACCTAAAAATTAATAAATATAAGAAGATTTCATATAGATTATTGTGAAATTCTCTATGATTCGCAAATAAACTAAGGACTGAGGTAATTATATAATGAGTGAAAATTGGAAACATGCATCGATAGTTTCAAAAATTGGGAAATGGGCTTGGATTATTGTCATTTTAAACGGAATAATACAAATAATAGACCCATTGATAAGATATGCCATATCAGCTGTACAATGGAGTCTTATCGTTCCATTAATTCCTTATCCAGTTCCATTTGGTTTTACTGGGATTTGGGATATTATATCAGGGGTCATCGTTATAGTGATTGGCTTCTTCATCATTAAACCCAAATTTTCTGCAAAATGCGTTGAGCAAGATTGGGACGGACTCCTTGATTGGGTAATCGTTCTCGGAACGTTTCGCGTACCATGGATGCTAATATGGGGTATTGTGTTATTAATATTTGACTGGTATTTCTGGGCTGCTGCAGTAATTCTTATTCCCGCTGCGTTACTTCTTTTCGCAGGCCCTAAAGAATTTAAATGGTCTACCGAGGAAACAAAATCTAAGCCTAAAGCTAAGCCAAAACCTAAGCCTGAGCCTGAGCCTGAAGTTGAAACTTAAATTAAATTCGAAAAAGAGCAATTAATATTTTTTTTCTTTTTTTAAATTTAAACTTTTAAATCTTTAATTTATTATTGTAATTAAAAAAACTGTATTAATTTCGCTCAAATGAAATGCCCTAATTGTAATGGAAATTATTTTGATAAAGATCAAAAAATCTGTGAATATTGTGGTTCAGATTTAATCAATGAGACTCAAAATCATACAGAAACCATGACAGAACCAAAAACTAAGCTTGATTCTTTTCTTGATGATCTTGGTTTGAAAAATATTTATAAAAAAATAAAAAAAAGTTTAAGAGACCTCTAAGGGTTACAAATAAGAGTTTAAATTGCATCTTTTATTACTTTTTCTGTTCCTTTCGTTTTTTAACTTTTTTTTGCTGTTCTACGATCACATTACTGATAAACTGAGTTGTAGAATAGGCATTTTCCGCTTCTCCTAAGCTAAGTCCTTCAAGTTCTTCGATTTCATCTGCTTCCTTTTTTGAAAAGCCCATTTCAGATACTAAATAATCCTTTGCTGTTGCTTTATGACGTTTTGTTCTTAATTCAGATCTTTGAAGATAATAGTGACTAGTCATGTGGAGTACGGTTCCACCATCTCCATAATCAAATGTTATGACAATAGGCGCCTCACCATACTTTTCCTTCATCTCTCTACTAGTTACTAATACTTTTACCTTCTTCTTATCAAGAATCTCTATTGGATATGAAGAACTCTCTAGCCACCAAATTGGATCTGCCTCCCCTTGAAATAGACCCTCAAGAAATTTATTCGATTTGTCTACCACTTCCACTCTTACACAATCATCACCGGTGGGTCTCTGATTATATTTCACAAGATTTGGAAATATTTTCTCCAAGACGTTCAATAAAGCCCAATCTGTTGTGAACAGAAACCCTCCTTTTTTCACAAAATTCTCAATTTTAGTAAGGCCTTCAGTAATACTACCAGGACAATTAATAATTAAAATTTGATCTGGTCTTAAATTAATTTTATCAAAATCTCTTGGTTGAATCAACACATAAGGGATATTAATTAGATCTAAAACCAATTCTATTTTATCATAGACTCCCGCAACAATGATGATGGCGCTCTCATCTATTTTCTTTAAAATTTCCAAATCTAAAGGTCTTTCTTTTTGCATTCGTTTTTCAAGAATCTTTGAAGAAGCCTTGTAGGCTTGTTTCATATCTTTATACTGACCATCAAATTTTCCCATAATTTTACACTATAATTTTTTTGAATATTATGTTGATTCATATTTATAAATCTTCTGGCATATTAGTTCGAAATACTTTCTAAAAAAAGTCCGAGATTTTTCGTTTTTTGCCCAAAATTGCATCTACTTTCTTGAGAACTTCAGGAATCTGGATGTTTTGGGGACATTTTTCAAGGCACTCTCCACATTCTATGCACAAGCTTGCATTTCCTGCTCCTTTTCCTCCTAATTCTTCGAGTTCCTCTTTATTTTTTAAGAATTTCCCATAAATACTCTCGAATCGCTCTCTCTCTCCCTCTCCAAACCAGATAAAATCGTTTAAAAATCGAATATTTTGGGGAATATCAACTGAATTCGGGCAGGGCATACAATACTCACAATTTGTACAAGGGATTGTAATATATTTAGAATAAGCCTTACGCAGTTCTGAAATGACTTTCATATCATCCTTTTTTAGAGATCTAATTGATGAATTATTGGCGCTTTCCACATTTTCTTTGACTTGCCACAATTCACCCATACCAGATAACACAACAGATACTTCTGGTTGATTCCAAAGAAATTGAAGTGCCCAATCTGCTAATGATCTTTTAATAGGTGCTTTTTTTATTATATCTTCCGCTTCTGAAAATGATTGCGTTAACTTTCCGCCCCATAATGGTTCCATTATTATCATAGCAATTCCTTTGCCTGCAGCGTATTTTAAACCCTTAACTCCTGCTTGATAATCTGGATCAAAATAATTATATTGAATTTGGGCTACATCCCAATCATAAAAGTCAATTATTTCTTTGAATACCTTTAAATTATCATGGAAAGAAAACCCAATGTGCTTTATCAATCCTTTTTTTCTTGCTTCTTCCATTTTATTAACTAAATTAAATTTTTTAACAGTTTCAAATAGATCTTTTCCTAATGAGTGAAGTAAATAAACATCCAAATAATTGGTCTTTAACTTCTCAAGTTGCTTCTTCAGAAATACATCAAAATCTCCTTCGCTTTTTATTAACCACGTTGGAAGTTTAGTAACCAACTTTACCTTTTCCCTATAGCCTTCCTTAAGCGCATCTCCAACTACTAATTCGCTTTCACCGTCATGATAAGTCCAAGCAGTATCAATATAATTGATGCCCTGATCAATACCATACCTTATCATATTTATTGCATACTCTCTATCAACTACTTGCTTACTTTGATTTGAACTTTTATCCAGAATGGTTTTAGTTGGTAATCGCATACATCCAAAACCAAGCGCAGAAACCTCCCAATCTAGGTTTCCCATCTTTCTATACTTCATTATGCTAAGGTGTAATTATTTATAGCAAATATCATTTAAATTATAATATAAAAATTAATTTCAATCAAAAAGTTAATGTTTTATCATTATGTAAATGAATGAGCATTTTACAGGCCAAATCGAACATTCAATTGTCTTTAGGAGCAAATTACGACCCTCTTTTGATAATGATGGCGTTTTCAGACAAAAATAAAAGTTATCCACTAGCATTTTATAATCTATTAATTTGAGAAGTTTTTACTAGTTCTTTCTAAATCTTTGAGTATGATTAGTTAATAACTAATATTAGAATAGTTGAAAGTGGGTCTAAAATCCCAATCCTTTACATCTTTAGTTTCGCATTATATTATTTTTCAAAATAGAAACATTTAAATATGTAAACTCATCTATGTTAATTAACGATTGTCAAGTAAACAATTGATTGACAAAAATCAATTGCCAAAAAAAAATCATTGAAAAATAAGATGATAGATAACATGGTATATGAAAAATTTTATGATAATTATTTTAATAAAAGAAGAGCATTGGAAGATCCACGGGATAGAATAACTATTTCCAAGAGAGAATACAATAAGTTACGAGAGACTGCCGAAAGATATGAGGCATTAGCTAAAAAGCTGGATCATGCCCAAACAGAGAAATCAGCGCTACATAAACAAATTGAAAACCTAAAAGAAGATGGACGACAATTAAAAGATTTAGAGGAAAAGACAAAGAAATATTTGAATTCACTGGTAAGAGCGCGAGCAGACTTTGAAAACTATAAGAAATCGGTACAACGAGACAAAGAGCAATATAACACTATTTTGAAGGAAAGAATTATGAAAAAACTAATAGATCACTACGAGGATTTATTACGCGCTCAGCAAATTATGGAAATCAATAACAGTGATGAATCGATAAGAAATGGATTCAAGATGATTGTTCGGAACTTTCAAAAAATGCTTGAAGATGAGGGACTAATTCCGATGAATTGTAAAGGAGAAAAGTTCGATCCATATAAACATGAATCAGTAATGGTAGAGGAGAATGACGATCTTCCAGAAAATACTATTATTGAAGTGATTGATAAAGGTTATTATTTAAATAACAAAGTATTGAAACCCGCAAGGGTAAAAGTATCAAAAAAAAAATTTAGTATAAAAAATCAAGAATAAAAATAAAAATAAAAATAAATAAAGGAGTGAAACAAAATGGGAAAAATTATAGGAATTGACCTTGGTACAAGCAATTCAGCAGCAGCAGTATTAATTGGTGGGAAACCAACAATTATTCCAAGTGCCGAAGGAAATACCTTAGGTGGTAAAGCCTTTCCTTCAGTGGTTGCATTCACGAAGGATGGCCAGAGGATTGTTGGTGAACCTGCGCGAAGACAAGCGATTTCAAACCCTGATAGAACAATTACTGCCATAAAACGAAAAATGGGAACTTCTTACACTGTAGAAATTGATGGTAAGGAATATACACCACAAGAAATATCTGCGATGATATTGCGGAAGATTAAAGAAGATGCAAGCGCTTACTTAGGAGAAGAAGTAACAGAAGCAATTATAACTGTGCCAGCATATTTCAATGACAATCAACGCCAAGCTACTAAAGACGCGGGAAGGATCGCGGGATTAGATGTAAAACGTTTAATTAACGAACCCACTGCCGCAGCAGTAGCTTATGGATTGGATAAGAAGGATGTCCGCCTAAAAATTGCGGTATTAGATTTAGGTGGAGGTACGTTTGATGTAACCATCATGGAAATGGACAATCAGGTTTTTGAAGTTATTTCTACGGCAGGAGATACTCAATTAGGCGGAACAGATATGGACAAACTTTTAGTAGATTATATCGTTGACGAGTTCAAAAAAACTGAAGGAGTCGATCTGCGAAAGGATTCCATGGCTATGCAAAGAATACGGGAAGCTGCCGAAAGGGCAAAAATAGAGCTTTCGACATCAATAACCACAGATCTTAACTTACCTTATATCACTGCTACTGACTCAGGTCCAAAACATCTGAATATGAATCTTACAAGAGCTAAATTAGAACAATTAATTGATCCGGTATTGAAACGTTTAGAGGCACCTATTATTAAGGCATTACGAGATTCAGGTCTTAAAAAAGGTGAAGTGGATAAGGTAATTTTAGTTGGTGGTCCAACTCGGATGCCTAGTGTTCAAGAGAAGTTCGAACATTTCTTGGGTAAAAAACCTGAAAGAAGCATTGATCCAATGGAATGTGTCGCTATGGGTGCCGCAGTTCAAGGTGGTGTACTAACTGGTGAAGTCGAAGATTTGTTATTACTTGATGTCACACCATTATCCTTAGGAGTTGAAACATTAGGCGGAGTGTTCACTAAGTTAATCGAGAGAAACACCACTATTCCAACGAAGAAAAAGGAAACATTCTCCACCGCAGCAGATAATCAACCAGCAGTAGAGATCAATGTATTACAAGGAGAACGACCGAAAGCTGCAGATAACATCTCATTAGGTAAATTTCATTTGACGGGAATCCCTCCTGCACCACGAGGTGTTCCACAGATAGAGGTGACTTTTGATATCGATCAAAATGGTATTCTTAATGTATCAGCAAAAGATAAAGGAACGGGAAAAAGTCAATCTATTACCATTACCGCCTCTTCAAAAATGTCAGAAGATGAAATTGAACAGAAAATCCGAGAAGCGGAGAGTCACGCTGATGAAGATAGGAGATTTAAAGAATTACAGGAAGCGAAAAACCAAGCGGAAGCATTGATTTATCAAACTGAGAAATTACTCAAGGAAAATGAAGCAGTAATTGGAGATTTAAAATCACGTATTCTCGAAAAAATCTCAGAATTACGAAGTGCTGTTGAAGCTGATGATTTAAATAGAATTAAAGCAGCTAGCGAAGCATTACAGAATTCATTACATGAGGTCTCATCCCGGATCTACGGACAACAACAAGGAACTCAAGGAGCACCACCCGGAGGAATGGGTGGAGTGCCACCCGGAGCTGGATATGGAACACAAGGAAAAACACAGGATGAAATCGAAGAAGAACAGTTTCGAAGAGCCACAGGTCAAGATGATGGAGTAGTTGATGCAGATTACGAATAAATTTTTTAATTTTTTTATAATATTTTTTTAAATTTTTTAATATTTATTATGAGGTTGTAAATTATGCCAAAAGATTATTATAGTATTTTAGGAATAGAGAAAGGAGCCTCAAAAGAGGAAATTAAGAGAGCTTTCCGGAAATTAGCTCGCAAGTATCATCCTGATGTGAATCCCGATGAGGCAAAGTCGGGTGAGAAGTTTAAGGAAATTAATGAAGCATATAGTGTCTTAAATGATGATAAAAAGCGAGAAATGTATGATAAATTTGGTGTAGTAGATGGAGAGCCATTTAATTATCAACAATATGCTAATCAAGCAGGTGGACAGAGGGTCTATCAAGGACCTGATGGTACCACATATTATTATTCAACTTCTGGAGGACCAGGAGGATTTGATTTCAGTGATATTTTTGGGTCTTCCTCAAAGCGAGGAAAGGGTAGAGCCCAAAATTATGACTTTTTTAACGATTTAGGAGACATTTTTGATGTATTTTCGAATTTTGGAGGTAGCACCAGAGCAAGGTCAAAAACAACGCAGAATTATCCCCGTGAAGGTGAAGATTTACGATATGATATGGAAATTAATTTTATGGATGCTTTTTATGGTGGAAAGAAAAAAGTTCAATATCGAGATCCTATTTCAGGAGAAAATAAAACTCTCACGGTCACGATACCACGAGGTATCAGAGATGATCAAAAATTAAGATTAAAGGGTAAGGGAATGCCCGGTCAAAATGGTGGAACCTCTGGTGATCTTTATATTATACTTCATGTATCTGATCATGATGTATTTCAAAGAGATGGAGATGATATCTATATAGAGCAAGAAATTCCTTTTACAACTGCTGTTCTTGGTGGTAAAATACAAGTCCCCGGAATAGAAAATTCAGCAAAAGTTACTGTTCCTCCCGGAACAAAAGATTCCACTATTTTAAGATTAAAAAATAAAGGTTTTTATAATCTAAATTCTGAAGAACGAGGCAATCAATTAGTCAGAATAAAAATTAAAGTTCCAAAAAAAATAAGTAGAAAGCAAAAGGAATTGATGGAAAAATTAAGAGCGGAAGGTTTATAGGAGGGATTAAAAGATATGATGAAATTTGATAAGTTTACAATTAAAGTTCAAGAAGCTATGATGTCTGCAAGATCATTAGCACAAACTAATGACAACCAACAGATTGAACCAGTCCATTTATTACTTAGTTTAATAGAACAAGAAGATGGAATTACAAAACCTCTCTTCCAGAAATTAGGAGTGAATATCAATAAGATAATATTTGATTTAAATAAAGAACTCGATCGATTACCAAAGGTCACAGGTTCAGGAGCCACCGATGTCTTACTATCCCCAAATTCTGGGAGATTATTCGACAGAGCTTGGAAAGAAGCAGAAATTCTAAAAGATCAATTTTTAAGTACCGAACATTTATTATTGGCACTCTCGAAAATGGATTCGATATCGGAATATAGTATTTTAAAAAGTTATGGTATTACCAGTGACCGAATTATGCAAGCGCTTACTAGCATTCGTGGGAGTCAAAACGTCACAGATCAAGATCCCGAGGGAAAATATAGAGCTATAGAAAAATATAGTCGAAATCTCACAGATTTAGCTAGAAGAGGGAAAATAGATCCTGTTATTGGGAGAGATGACGAAATTCGAAGAGTCATGCATATCCTATCTCGAAGAACAAAAAATAATCCTGTATTAATAGGAGAGGCAGGTGTCGGGAAAACTGCAATAGTAGAAGGACTTGCCCAGCGAATTGCTAATGATGATGTTCCAGGATCTTTAAAGAATAAAGAGATTATCGCCTTAGATTTAGCAGCTCTAGTCGCTGGGGCTAAATATCGTGGTGAATTTGAAGACCGGTTAAAAGCTTTCTTAAAAGAAGTTGAGAAAGGTGCCGGTAAATATATTCTTTTCATTGATGAATTACATACTTTAGTTGGAGCTGGGGCTGCCCAAGGAGCGATAGATGCATCTAATATGTTAAAACCTGCATTGGCGAGGGGAGAACTACGGGCAGTAGGTGCTACCACGCTAGATGAATATCGTAAATATATAGAAAAAGATGCAGCTTTAACTCGTCGATTTCAAACAGTTTTAGTTGAAGAACCATCAGTAGAAGATTCAATTGCAATCTTAAGAGGTTTAAAGGAGAAATATGAAATCCATCATGGAGTAAGGATTACAGATTCTGCAATTATTAGTGCGGTTACCTTATCTCATCGATATATAGCGGATAGATTTTTACCTGATAAAGCTATAGATTTAATGGATGAAGCTGCATCACGATTGCGAATAGAAATTGATAGCATGCCGACAGAAATTGATGAGATAGAGAGAAAAAGAATACAATTAGAAATACAAAAAGAAGCTTTAAAAAAAGAAAATGATAAATCATGCGCCGAAAAAATTAAAAAAATAGATGAAGAATTAGAAAATCTCAAAGAAGAGAGCGATAAATTGAAGATTCAATGGAATAATGAAAAAAATCTAATACAGAAAATTAACAATATTAAAAAACAAATGGAGGAAACAAGAATTGAGGCAGAGAGAGCAGAAAAAAGAGGCGACCTTGGAAAAGCCGCAGAATTAACTTATGGTGTTTTAAATCAACTAAAAAAAGATTTAGATCAGTATAATAATGAATTGGCTGAGATCCAAAAGAATAAGACAATGTTAAAACAAGAGGTTGATTCCGAAGATATTGCAAAGATTGTATCTCAATGGACTGGCATTCCAGTTTCCCGAATGTTAGAGGGAGAGCGAGAAAAATTGCTTAAAATGGAACAGCGCCTTAAAGAACGTGTAATTGGTCAAGATGAGGCAATAAAAATTATATCGGATGCTATCAGGCGCGCTAGGGCTGGCATTCAAGATCCTAACCGCCCAATCGGATCTTTTATCTTTATGGGACCTACTGGTGTAGGTAAAACAGAAACTGCAAAGGCTCTGGCTGAATTCTTATTTGATGATGAGAATGCGATGATTCGGATTGATATGTCCGAATTTATGGAAAAACATAGCGTAGCACGATTAATAGGAGCACCTCCGGGTTATGTAGGCTATGATGAGGGGGGATATTTAACTGAAGCAGTAAGACGACGACCTTATTCTGTCATTTTATTTGATGAAATTGAGAAAGCACACCCTGATGTATTTAACATCTTACTCCAGATAATGGATGACGGACGTTTAACTGATGGTCATGGAAGAACCGTCGACTTTAAAAATTCAATCATTATTATGACTAGTAATGTGGGAAGCCAATTCATACTAGATGCTCGTCAAAAAGATCGTAATCTGAATGCAGAAGAGATTGTTAAAATTCTAAGAGGCTACTTTAAACCTGAATTTTTAAATCGAGTTGATGAAATAGTTGTCTTTAACTTCTTAGAAGAAGCCCAGATTAAACAAATTGTTGAAATTCAAATAAAAAATCTAAATAAAGTATTAGCTGAACACAATATCAAAATAACATTAACAGAAGCGGCAGAAGAGATGCTTGCTAAGAAGGGATTTGATCCCGATTATGGAGCACGTCCCTTAAAAAGAGCTATTCAGCAATTCATCCAAAATCCATTATCACTCAAGTTATTAGAAGGGGATTTTATGGACGAGGACATCATTAAAGTCGACGTAGCAAAAAATGGAAGTTTGTCTTTTGAAAAAATTGGAAAAATAGGAAGTGATTAGAATGATTACTAAGACTAATAACGTGCAGAGCGACTCTAATGTATGTCCTGAATGTGGAGGTGCTATTATCGCCTTAAAAGAGACGGGAGATTTGATCTGTAACCAATGCGGATTAGTATTAGAAGAGAAAAGATTAGATCTTTCTCATGATGGAAGAAGAGCTTTTACAGTGAATGAAAAAAATAATAGAGAACGAACTGGGGCTCCTATATCTGTGTTGGTACCTGATATTGGATTAACAAATGTAATTGATCGAAATAAAATTAACAATCCTGACTTGAAAAGGGCAGCTAAATGGAACACTAGAATGAGTTGGGAAAAACGGAATATATTAATTGCTACCACGGAACTAAAAAGAATTAGTACAAATTTACATTTGCCTAACCATGTAAAGCAAGAAGCTATGAGCCTTTATAAAGAAGTATTCAAGCGGAAATTATTGCGTGGTAGATCAATCAATTCTATGATTGCAGCGTGTATTTATTATGCAATAAAAAAATATAGAATAACTAGAACACTACAAGAAGTTTTAGATGAAACTAATGAAAATGGAAAGGATGTAAGAAGATGTTATGGAGTAGTAATTCGTGAATTAAATTTAAAGGCACCTAATACAAATCCAATTGCTTTAATTCCACGATACACAACTAAATTAGGATTATCTTCAGAAATTGAAAAATTAGCTATTAAAATAGCGGATACTTATACGTCCAATTTTGTTACAAGCGGTAAAGATCCAAAAGGAATTGTTGGTGGAGCGATTTATTTAGCTTCTAAAATAAAAAATGAAAATTTCACACAAAAACAAATAGCAGATTTAATTGGAGTTACTGAGGTAACCCTTCGTTCAAGATATAAAGAATTAAAAAAAATACTTAATATTTCCTTATAAAAATAAAATTTAAAGTACCTCTTTTTAATATTTAAATCCTTAAAAGAATAAAAAAATAAAAGAAGGATTAGCCTTTTTCATAAATTATTCCTGTACCTCCAGCTGGATATTGGAATTTTATAGCATTAGCATCGCAAACTTGATAACAAGCGGCACATTCTAAGCATTTTTCTTTATAATCCTCAGATATATATATCTTATCGTCTTTTCTAAACCACAAGTTTACCAAACATACAAGAATGCATCTCCCACAATTATTACATTTATTATTATCGATTGAAATAAAATCGCCCGTTCCTGGAATATGTTTCGTTAATCCATCAATTTCAATCTTCATGCTTGATCCCTCCTTTGTTTTTTCTTTTTTGGGAGGAGATCCATAATTTTTGGAAGCATTGTCATTAACTTTTGAGGGTCCATCATTTTGTCAAGATCATTTTCAAAAATTTTAGCAACAAGAGGGAATACATATTTCATAATAAATGGTAAAGCTTGTGGCATATAAGATTTGACATGACTAGCTATTTGCCGAACGCGTTTTGCGTGTGGCTGTGACCAATCAAAGATTCCTCCCAATAGGTCCATAAACATTGGTATAAACCAACTCATTGTTTCTTTAGGGCTAAAGGGCAATGCTTTCCAAATATTATATAGTTCCTCTCCTGCTTCGAATTCTTCTCCAATACTAGTTTTTTTCCATTGTTCATCAAATTTTGAAAGAGCATTTTTTGAAACATCTTCAGATGTGATTGCTTCAGCAGCAACTTCTGCGGCTACCTTTCCTGTAACCATTGCTGGATAAATTCCTTCTGCTTCAAGAGGGCAAGGAAATCCCCCAGCATCTCCAATTAAAATAACCCCATCAGTATGGGTATTATATGGATATTTTAACCAAGGAAGAAGATGTGATTGTAATTCTCTTGGTTTAGCATCTAAATTCTTTAATAACCGTTGATAATACTTGAGATTAACAACACGATTTAGAAAAAATAACGGATTCTTATCCCATTTATTCAACCAATTACCTAAACCTTGATGAAACCCATCATGAAAGAAAACTTGATACGATGCGGGGAAGATCGCAGACCACCAAACCGCAAGTGCTTCATCTCCCATTATATCATCGATTTTACTTGAGGGAGCATGAAAATCATATTGAGGAACAATTGTAATTTGATCCTGAGCCCATTTTGTTCTTAAACCACTCTTTTTAGCAACCAATGATATCGCACCATCTGCTCCAATTACTATAGGTGCTTTATATTTCTCTCCACGTTCATCAACCACTCCACAAATTTTTCCCTCTTCCTTTAATAAATCAATAATTAATCTTGAAGTTTTTAATTCAGCTCCTTCTTTAGTAGCAAATTCGGCGATCCATGGATCAAATTCGCTTCGATAACAGTTCATCGTAATCCAGCTTTTAGCAGGTTCATACGACACTGATTCAGTAGGGTGCGCCATAATATACCCTACTACTCTACCTTCTTCGTTAACAAAATAATTACGAGAAGCTGATCCAGCCCTCATAGAAGGACATTTCTCAGGGGTCAAGTACTTCATTAAATCAGGGAAAGTTTGCCACATACGTGGTCCTAATCCACAACCAGAAGAATTTTTTTCACCTGGTTTTCGTCCTCTCTCAAAAAAGATTGTTTTAAGCCCTTCTTCAGCTGCAATTTTAGCTGCCATAGAGCCACCAGGTCCGGCACCCACTATTATTATATCATAAGCTTTCAATTTTTCACCCTTTTTTTTTATTAATAAAAAAAATAGATTTCATCCATATTTAAAAGTCACTTAATCAAAACATCTTTATAGATTAAAAAATTGTTGCTATTTATTGTGTTTTATAGTTGATTTTATGAAGATAAATGAAGACACTTTATATCATAGTCTATCTAAAATTTGTGGTTCTAAAAATATCTCAAATAATCCTGTGCTTTTAGAAGATTATTCTTTTGATAAGAGCTTTTTAATAGGAAGTAAGCCTAAATTTATAGTTTGGCCTAATAAAGTACAGCAAATAATTAAAATCTTAAAAATTGCTAACCAAATGAATTTTTCCGTTGTTCCTATAAGTTCAAATTCTAAATTTAGACATCATGGAGATACGATTCCTAGAAAAGAAGATTCTATTATTATGAATTTGTCCAAAATGAACAGAATTCTATCCGTTGATAGGAAAAACAGAGTGGTTAAGATTGAACCTGGGGTAAATTTTGCTTCTCTAATTCCTATACTTAAAAAAAAAGGTTTAAAATTATTATTACCTCTTTACCCTACTGGAACGAAATCTGTAATTACAAGTGCTCTTGAGCGAGAACCTATTATAATTCCACGATATCATTGGGATAGTTCTGATCCATTGTTATGTATAGAAGTTGTTTTTGGAACCGGAGATTTATTTAGGACTGGAACGGCTGCGGGTTCAGGATCAATTAAACAACAAAGAAAAAAGGGATTAGCTCATGTGAATCCCATGGGACCTACTCAATTTAGTCCTTATAGAGTGATACAAGGAGCACAAGGTAGTCTTGGTATTGTTTCGTGGGCTACACTGAAATTAGAATTAATTCCTACCCTTCAAAAAGTATTTCATTATCAATCAAATAATATTGAAGAATTATTAGATTTTCAACAAAAATTAGTTAAATATAGATTATGCGATGAAACCTTTATCTTAAATAATTTAAATTTAGCATGTTTACTCAAGGAGAAAAAAGAGGAAATAAAAAAATTTTCTGATGCTCTTTCAAAATGGAACTTAGTATTTATAATATCTGGAAGAGGTGAATTGGCTAAAGATAAACTAGATTATCTTGATGGAGATATAAACGACCTGATTGAAACATCTAATTTTGAACATTTAGAGAAATCTAATCTCAATAATTTTGATGATATTTTAAAATGTGTAAATATTTCTACTTTAGAGCCCTGGAGAGCTAGGTATAAAGGCCAATATCAAGATATTTTCTTTATTAGCAATTTTAAGAATATTTTAAAGTATATTTTAATGGTAGAATCGAAATACAATGATGAGATGGGAGTATATATTCAACCTATAAATCAAGGGAGTTCATATCATTGTGAGTTTGACCTTTTTTATGATCCAATTGAAAAAATTAGAATTAAAGAAATAAAAAGGTTATTTTTAGAAATTAGTTCAGATTTAATGGATTCTGGAGCTTTCTTTAATCGCCCATATGGTTTCTGGGCAAAAGAAATGTATGCAAGACATGATAAACAAACATCCCTAGCTTTGAAAAAAGTTAAAGATATATTTGATCCAAACAACGTATTAAATCCTGGGGTTCTCTGTTTTGATGATAAATTAAAAAGAATTTTATTGAATAAAGAAAAAAACAAAAGGAACCAAGATGAATGAAGAAGAATATCAAAAAATGATAAAGCGGTGCTTGCGCTGTTCAATTTGCAAATGGATTCCCCAAGTTCAAATTAAAAGTCAAAAATATGCAACTGCTTGCCCTGCTATTGATCTCTATAATTATCATCCCTATAGTGGAGGTGGAAAAATTATTTTAGCATTAGCATTGGAAATGGGCAGAATTAAACCATCCAAGGAATTATTAGAGATTGTTTATAAATGTACTGAATGCGGTAATTGTGCTATTTCATGTAAATTTCTTTATACATTAGAACCCCTTGAAATAATGATGAGATTAAGAGAGAAGTTAGTTGAAACAGGTTATGGGCCAATGCCAAAGCAGAAAGCTTATATTGCCGCAACTAAGAAGGTAAACAATCCATATAATGAACCTCATGAGAATAGAATGGATTGGCTTCCGGATGATATTGAAGTTGATCATGATGCTAAAGTACTCTATTATATTGGATGTACTTCTTCATATAGGAGACAGGAAATGGCATTAGCAGCAGCTAGAATTATGAATGCAGCAGGAATACCATTTGATATCTTAGGAGATAACGAATATTGCTGCGGTAGTCCAATATTAAGAACTGGGGATATTCCTACTTTTCAAGAAATTTTGAATAAAAACATCGAAATTATTGAATCGAGAGGTATAGAGACAGTTGTATTCAGTTGTGCAGGATGTTATGATACTTTTAAGGTAGATTATCCCTTATATCGTGATTACAATTTTGAAGTGCTTCATACGGTGGAATTCTTTAATCGATTACTTGAAGAAAATAAACTGAATTTAACTAAGGAAATACCACTAACCGCAACCTATCATGATCCTTGTCATCTTGGAAGGAACGCAGAGAGATATGAACAATGGGAAGGAGATGAAGTACAATTAATGCCATTAGTCTCAATTAATATCCCTCCAAAACCTAAAAGAACTGGTAAAAAAGGAATTTATGATGCTCCTCGAGCTATCTTAAATAAAATTCCTGGGTTGAAACTTGTAGAAATGGAAAGAATTAAAGAATATGCTTATTGTTGTGGGGCAGGAGCGGGAGTCAAATCTGCATTCCCTGAGATGGCTCTTGATACTGCAAAAATAAGAATAGAAGAAGCAGAGGAAACTGGAGCTGATATTTTAGTCTCTGCTTGTCCATTTTGCTCAACTAATTTACAAGATGGGATAAAAGATAGTGGTTCAAAATTAAGATATTTTGATATTAGTGAATTATTGTTAATGGCTTTAGGGTTAGATTCTGAAAAATTAAAGCAAGTATTAGCAGAGGTTGCTTAAATATGCTAAAGAAGCAGATATTAGAAGAATTTCAAAATGTAGTTGGATCAAAGAATATTGATGATAGTGAAGTAATGACAAATGCCTATTCATATAATTGGTGCACCGAATTCGTAAATTATATGGAAGAGAAAGAGGCTATTCCATTTTCTCCAGTTCCAAAAGCTGTAATCTTACCTTCTAGTTCAGAAGAAGTTCAACAAATTATTAAGATTTGCAATAAATTTAATCTTCAGTTTAAAGCTCAATCTACCGGGCTTGGGCCATGGAACCAGCCGTCATCAGAAAATAGTATTATATTAGACTTACGTAGGATGAATAAGATTGTAAAAATTGATGATAAGAATCTTTATGCAGTTGTTGAACCATACGTAAGTGGAGCACAACTACAAGTAGAAACCATGAAATATGGTTTGACAGTCCATATGCCTGGAGCGGGACCCCAAGTTTCACCTTTAGCTAGTGCCACTAGCATGAATGGACCAGGATTTACCTCTCCACATACTGGTCATAGTGCCCGAAATGTATTAGGTGTTGAATGGGTTTTACCTGATGGAGAAATCTTAAGGTTAGGTTCAACGGGTTTGAAAAATGATCCAGATTGGTATAATGGAGATGGTCCAGGTCCAAGTTTAAGAGGGATAATGCGTGGGTGGGCAGGAGCAAAATCAGGCATAGGTGTGTTTACAAAAGTTGCATTTAAACTTTTTCCATATCCCTGTAGTACCAAATTTAAATTAAAAGGCAATTCTCCTAATTATGAATTTGAGATTCCTGACTTTATGAAATTATATGTTATGGATTGTAAGAACTATAAACATTTAGAAAAAGTCTTTTACAGAGTCGAAGAGGAGGAAATCTCATTCATTTGTAGTCATTTATCTGGGTATGGTTTAGGAGCAATTTTTTCTAATAGTATTGAATCGTTAATGGACAAAATACCAATTGTTAGTATACGAGCACCTTTATTAGTCCTTATTGCAGCAAGAACTAAACGTGAATTTGAATATAAACAAAAAGTAATGAATATGTTAATGAGTGAATTTAAATTAGAAAATGTAATTGGATCTAAATACACACCCAATAGCCTCTTCTATGCTGAAGCCTTACGTTCGAATTTGGGTCTTCATGGATTTATCGTAACTGGAGGTTTTCAGTCGTCAAAAGGTCAATGTGATACAGCTAGATTATGTTTAAATACTACTAAAATGAGTATACCTTTAAAAAAAAAATATATAAAGAAAGGAGTAATTGGAAATGATTTTGGAGAGGGGGTCTGGATAACATCATATGAATCAGGGCATTATTTTCATATTGAATCTCCTACAATGTTTGATCAAACTGATGAAAAAAGTGTTAAAGGATTTGCTGAAAACATGGAAGAAAATTATCATTTTGACTTAGTTAAGCATCTTGGAGCACCATTTTTCGTTGAGGGTGATAGAATGCATAATATGTTTGGTCCGCATATGATGAATTATCATAAATGGCTAAGAAAGATAAAAAAAGCTTTTGACCCAAACAACATCGCCGATTCGGGATTCTATATTTCTGCAAAATAAAACTTTTTATCATTATGAGTGTGAATGAGAAAAATGAATGAACAAGAATTGATAAATCCAGAAGCAAGAGGATTTGCAGGACTTATTAAAAAAATAATGGATCCTCTAAATCAGAATCAAGAATTCAAACAAAAATTCAAAAATTTTAAGAAAAAATATCTAATCAATGCATCTAATTTAAATCATGCTGCCCTGGTAACCATCAATGAGGGCTCTTTAAGGGTCGAAAGTGTTCCAAATAAACCTGCATCTAATTTAAAAAAGAAACTAATTGGATGGGATGGTTTCATCTCGATGAATTCTCAACTATTTCTCGCTTTAGCGATGGATAAAATTACAATATTAAATATAATTGCCAAATGGTTAGTAAGGGAAGTGAAAATGAAGGGTATTTTAAAACTACTCTCGTTATTAAAGATTTTCGAACTTCTAAAAAAATAGGATTTTTGAAAGTAAATAAAACGAATGGTGAAAATAAGATGGGAAAAATGAAAAATAATAAACTCAAAATAATTGAGGCATGGTCTGGACCAGGAAGAAAAGATGAGCATATAACAAAATTTAAACCCGAATATGATGCTATACATATAGATATGAAAAAAAGAGGAAATTCTGAATGGTGGTATTTTGATGCTCATCTTGAAGATGGATATACTGTAGTTGGATTTTTTTGTGCAAAGCATCAACGTACAGGGAAAACAGGTGTAGAAATCACTATCTATACACCTGAAGGGGCAAAAATACAAAATTTCTATAAGTATCGTCGTTCTGATCTAAAGGTCTCTCATGAGTTAGCAGATCTGCAGATTAATAATAATTATATAAAAGTTGACTATTCAAATGAAAAATTCCCTGTATATGAAGTATTTTTAGATGAGGGTAAATTTGGTCTTCATTTAAAATACACAGCTCAAGTTCCTGGATGGATGCCGGGTAGAGGATATGTTCAATTTAGTGAAATAGGTGAATTTGGATGGGTTGTACCTCTACCAAGAGCAAAAGTAGAAGGAACAATTAAAGTATATAATAGGATAATACCAGTGAAAGGGTTTGGATATCATGATCACAACTGGATAAGCTTTAATGCTATTAAAGTTGTAAAATATTGGCATTGGGGACGAATCTATTCAGAAAACTTGACTATCATCTATGCTTATATTAGCTGTAATGAGAAGATGGATAACTACAATATTAAAGTCTTTATGCTTGCAAAAAATGATGAAATAATTCTTAGCACGGGCGAATTTGATTTCTTGGAAAATAGTTTCCAATATAATGAAAAAATAAAAAATAATTATCCCAAATCATTAAAATTTATATTATCTGAACAAAATGAAATCACTCTCAATGTTGAAAAAATTATTGATGCTGAGCTTTTACTTTCTGACTTCAATCCAATATTACGCTTTCTAGCAAATAAAGTTCTAAAACTAAATCCAGGATATTTTAGATTTAATTCAAAATTTGAGATTAACTTCACTCATAATGGCAAAAAATATAAAGACGAAGGAACTGCTTTGCACGAGATGGTAATTGTAAAATAACATTAACTTTTTTTTTCCAAGGCTTTTTTCTCAAATAAACGCTTTTTTAATTTGACAAGTGAGCGCTCTTCATCATATTCCACCAAATCTATCTTTACTAACTCATGAATCGCTCGTAAAACCATTGCTCCAGAAATTCCAGTTGTATTTTTAAGTTGTTCCCGAGTCATTTCTTCCCTCTCTCCATGAAGTGTTAACAAAATTCGGTAATGAGGTTGACCTTGCCAGATCTCTTGAATAAGAAGCATTGTTATTGACAATAAAGCTTTTATTCTTTCAAAATTGAATTCTGACTCTTCTTGGTCTTGTGCTATTTTCATGAATTTTTTTAGTTCTACTTTTAAATTCTTGTATTCATCTAACAAACGTAACTGTTCGCTGGTTAATTCTCCAATCTTTTGCTCCTTTTCTTCTTTTTCTTTTTCTAATTTTTGTTTTTCTGTTTCTAATAATTGTTTTTCCCTTTCTAAATTGTTCTTATCTTTTTCTAACATGTTGGTTGCTTGTTCTAATTGCTCTTTTTCTTTTTGAAGTAAATCCTTATCATGACTGAGCTGTGCTTTATCATTTTCCAAAATTATGAGCTCATTTTTGGCAGTCTCAAGGACTTCAATAAACTTTTTAAAATTTTCTTCAACAGAACGTAAAGTTCCATCAATAACATTAAGGGTACTTTCATCCGACATTAGAAATCACAATATATATTTTTAAATCAATCGATATAAATTTAATGAAAATCAATATCTTTCCCAAAATTATTTTATATGGGAAAGAATAATACTATTATCACTAATATTGTAAGAGTTCATTCATCTATGGATAATATTTCTAGGGAAGATATAAAATTTTTTAGGAGAATCATAATTCTAATAATCTTTTTAACAATCTCTCTTACCTATCTTCATGTAAACAAACTCCAAAGCTACAGTAGATACGAACGTGTTCAGTTTTCATCATCTGGCTCATTACTTTATGCTAATCTCTATTATCCAACTAAAGTGATAGATTTTCAAGATAAAAGACCATTATTGATTTATTGTCATGGTATAGGCAGTCAAAGAGATTTTGATTTGCGAATTCCTATAGAATTTTCCAAGAGGGGTTTTTATTTAGTCTCTTTAGATTATCATGGTCATGGTGAGAGTGGAGGTACTGTGATAGACATAAATCCTATAACTAAAAGACCTGCTGTCGCTCAGGCTTGTTCTGATTTATTAGATACTTTAGAAAAAATGCCATTTTATTCTAATGTGAATATCTCACAGATTGGCTTAATAGGACATTCTATGGGTGGAATGGTAGTATTAATGAATCAAGCACTCGATTCACGATTCAATATCACTGTTACTTGGGCACCCTTGGTTAACTTCGAACCAGAGCAAATAGGAATTATTCAAACTGAATATTACAATGATTATATCCCTGTAAACCTCATCAATGCCACTAATACTAACAATCTTCTAGTAATTATGCATATAGAAGATGAGATGCTTAATTTCACTAAAAATGCAATAAAAGCCCAAGAATTGACAAATTGCTCAGTATTGCCAATCACAGGTCCATTAATTGGAGGAGGACATCAGCTTTTCACTGATATCGTTTTAATTGAATCTATTAAATGGTTCGAAACATACTTTTTTGGATCAGAGACAATAAATGGACCAATACATATAACATTTATAATCAATTATGTTGCGTTATTGTTTTGTATGTTTTTATTGTTTTTGATTGTACTTCTACTAACATCTTATACTTCTCGATATTTTACATATAAAAATGATAAAATTGAAACTGAAAAGGATAATAAACAGTCAAAATATCCCCGAATACGTCAATCATATCAAATTGCTAAAATAGTCATCTTTACAACTATGTTTTTACTTAATTGGTTAATTTTTGAGCGATTTTTTGGGCTAATTGGAATTTTTTATGCTTCCTTAAACATTACCGTGGTATATATTTTAATAAAAGCACTAAAATATTATGATAAACTGAAGCGTGATCAAGCTAAATTTGGGTTAACTCAATTTAAAGAATTACTAAAATCACAATTTCGATTAAAACATGTAATTTTTGCTCTTTTCGCCAGTTTTTATTTTATCGGTATTTACACACTTTTTACATTCTCTTATCCATTTGCCTTTGTATGGCCTTCAAGTTTTATTCAGATAGTTATTGCTGAAGTAGTATTCCCAGTTTATTTTTCTATAGAAATTTTTTACAGGAAAATCATATATCCACAACTTAGTTTCCTTAAAAATGAAAGGAAGAAATCTTTATGGACCATCGCCATTTCACTCTTTATTCAGACATTTCTTATTTCGCAAACCTTTTCATGGTTTTTCTTTCCATCGGTGATATTTACTTATGCAGTTTATACTGTAGTAATCATTCAAAATACCTATATATATGAAAATACTAAAAGTTTCAGTTTGACTATACTCAGCTCCTTTAATATAATTCAATTCTTTTTTGCGACAGTCATTTCTAGCGTATTAGGGATTAGTACTGTTTTAAACTCCTTGCTCCCTATATAAAAATTCAATATTATTTAATAAGAATATAAGATTATCAATTATAAGATATTATGAGTGAAAGTAAGAAACTAATTTCAAGGAGAACTACCATTTTAGGTGTTTCGTTCCCTGTTTTTCTTATGGGATTAGTTTCTTTTTTTACGGACATCTCAAGTGAGACAATTCAAAGTATCCTCCCTTTGTTTATTTTTGAAATTGGTGGTACAGGGTTAGTATTAGGTCTAATTTCTGGAGTTTCTGATGCCATTGCTAATATTTTAAAGGGGATAACTGGCTGGATTAGTGATAAAATTAATAAAAGAAAACCCTTCGTAGTCTTGGGATATTCTCTGTCTAATATATCTAAACCTTTTATTGGATTTAGCCCATCATGGGAATTTGTTTTAGGACTAAAAGCAACCGATAGGATTGGTAAAGGATTGCGAACTTCATCTCGAGATGCTTTAATTTCCTATTATGCTGTGGAAAAAGGGAAATCTTTTGGAATCCATCGCGCTATGGATACATTAGGAGCTGTAACGGGTTCTTTTCTTGCAGTCATATTGCTGTTTTTTAATTGGGCATTTTCAAATATTATCTTTTTTACTATATTTCCGGGAATCATAGCAATAGTTCTCGTTCTATTTGTAAAAGACGTCTCGTCTCAAGAACTAGTCAAGCAACCAATTGATAACGACAATAAAGCTAGTTATAATAAGATTGATAAAAATTTCATCAAATTAATTATAATTTTAGGTGTCATTGAGTTTGCTAGTTTAAATATTTCTTTCTTGATTATCCGAGCCGCAGACTTTGTTCCAATCAATTTAGTGTTTCTTATTCCTTTATTATATGCCATTTTAAATATTGTATATGCTATTTTTTCACCGATAACAGGATCTTTTTCAGACAAAATTGGTCGAAAACCAGTCATTTTAGCAGGCTTATCTCTCTTATTACTCTCGTGCGTAATTTTAATGTTTCCAATCACTCAATCTCTTTTTTCAATCATCCTAATCACTATTATATACATATTTTATGGATTCTATATGGCCGCAGTAGATCCTATTTCACGTGCATATATTGCTGATCTAGTTGGGAAAGATAAAAGGGGAAGGGCTTATGGATATTATTATTTTTCAGTTGGCTTTATTAGTATGGCAGAATCCATTATTTTTGGATTCATTTATGATATCTTTTCAGAGTTCTGGGCATTTTTATATATTTCAGTTCTATTGTGCATCTGTATGATTATTTTTGCACTTACAGATTTTACTAAAATCATTGAGAAAAAAGAAACAAAATAATTATATTTTTAAAGTTTTTCTGTTGTCCATAATTCTGCTAAATAAAGAATAACTTCAGCAGCTTTCTGTAAAGCAAGAGTTGGGATATATTCTTTTCTTGAATGAACTAACATACCTCCTGCGAATAAGTTCGGTGTAAGTATTCCTTCTGCACTTAATTGAGCCCCATCTGTGCCTCCTCTAATTATATGTATTTTTGGTTCTAATCCTGAAAGTTTAATAGCATTTTTTGCTAGATCAACTATTAGAGGATTCTTTTTTATAAATTTTTGCATATTCTGGTATTGGTGTTCGAAATTTAGATTAATTTTTAAACCAGGATACCGAATTTCATATAATATTTTCAGGTTTTTTAGGAAATCGATCCTTCTTTGGTTTTCTTTTAAATCAAAATCTCTTATTAATATACTGGCTAAAACTTCTTCTGCCGTTCCTTGACATTTCGAAAGATGAAAAAAGCCTTCTCTATTTTCGGTATGTTCTGGAGATTCTGCTTCAGGTAATTCACTAAAAAATCTGCATGCAATATGAACTGCATTTATCATTTTATTTTTTGCATAACCAGTATGAAAACTCAACCCTCTAAAAGCAATGGTTGCTCGCCAAGCATCAAAACATTCTATTTCTAATTCTCCCATTTCCCCCCCGTCGATTGTATAACATATATCAGGTAATCTTTTCCTATCAGCTTTAAGAATCACAGATTTCCCTAATTCTTCATCGGGTGAAAAACAAATAAAAATTGGTCCATGTTTTAAATTGGAGAATTGTTGCCAACAAGCACAGGCCGCCATAATTTCAGCAATTCCAGCTTTATCATCAGCTCCAAGTAAGGTATCACCTTGTGAGGTTATTATATCTAGACCAATATATTCCTCTAAATTAGCTGAATCATTAATAGTTAATCGTAAATCCTTATTTTGAAGGAATTTAATGTCCTTTCCATCATAATTTCTATGAATAACGGGTCGTACATCTTTACCACTTACAGCAGGAGAAGTATCCAAATGTGCTAAAAATCCTATAGGTTGAACATCTTCATAACCTTTACTTGGTGGGATATAAGCATAAACAAATCCTAAATCATCTTGGATCACATCATCTAATCCAAGACTTCTTAATTCTTGTTCTAATATATTCGCTAATTCGAATTGATTTTGAGTGGAAGGTATCGAAGTAGAGCTTTCATCTGAAGTAGTCCAGATTTTAACATACCTTAAAAATCGTTCTAAGGCATCATTTAATAAAAAATCTTGAATTTCTTTATCTATTTTCATATTAATCAAAACTTTCTTTGATTTATGAAAAACTGTCATCTATTTAAATATAACTTTAGCTATGATTAAAAATAAATCAATAATGGTAGTAATAAAGAAAAAAATAAAAATAATTACCAAATTTTATACTTTTGGTCAAGTTTGGTTCCAAAAACAAGCATATAAGGAATTATCAAATCTATTGCACTTTGCCAAGCATTAATTATCGGAGCTCCAATAATAATTGCCGTTATACCGGTAACTCCAGGTAGACCCAAAAACTCTAGTGTTATAGTATTAAGAAATGGCGAATAAATAGTTAAACCTACTAATAAGTTTAACAAAACCATAACGATGATTCGAAGGGCAGTACCTAATAATCCATAAGTAATAATATTTCGTTTATTTTTCAATTTCTGGCTTTTTCTCATTCCTGCTTCCTTTTTATATAATTTTAAAAACAAAATAGGAACAATTATTAAAGATACTGTAGCTGCTAACTTCATTAACGGTCCAATTGGAGCTGAAGGATCAAATGGCATTAAACCAAGGGCTCCAATTATGCAGCATAATATTCCTGCTTTTTCTCCAAATAAAAAGAAACAAGTAACCCAAACAATAGAAATTAAATCAAAAATTGCAATTTGCCATCCTGGAATTCTTAATAAGTTTGTTAAAGTGGGAGTCAATAGAGCTCCAATCGCAATAGATAGCGCGCTAAATAACGCGGCTCCTACAATTTGTAAGGTTAATCTCGATCTTAAACTCATAAATGATTCTTGTTCTTCAATAAATTCTTTTTCTTCTAGCTCGGACATCTAAATCATAAATTTTCATTGATAATCTATTAGGATAGTGAAATTGCAATCGATTTATAAATTTAATTGGTAATTTTGAATAGTAATTAACTTGAAATATTTAGTATTATTTGTAGATTATATTTACTAGAACAACCAAACTTATAAAGCTGCAGAGAATAGCAAAGATAAATAGTGGATCAAATAAAATAATGAATAAATAAAAGTAAGCTCATATAATTTTAGATATTTTAACTACTAATTTATGGGTAGATCATTTTTTCAATAATTTCTTTTCCTTTGCATCTAAATCAAACCAATCACTAATAATTTTAAGATACTTCCTTGAATCTGAAGTTAGTTTTCTTAAAAATGGTAGAAAATTTTGTATAATCTCCACTTCTGAGATATCATATCTTTCTTTTACCTTTTCAACAAAAGATCGCTCTGCAACAGATAATGAAAAGAATCCTGTTGAAGTGAATCGGGGAAAATTTATACGCCTAAAGCCTTCATTTTCAGGATGATATTTCCTTGCTAAGACCACTCCCCCTGAGAAAAGATCATAGAAATAGGGTAAAAGCGACCAATATTGATTTTTTCGGATTCGACCAAAGATTTCATCGGCTAATGATAAATTCTCATATGCGTTTTTTAATTCCTTATTTTTTTTTATGAAAGTTGGTAAGTTCTCGTTAATCCATTTATAGAGAAAGTTATAATCAACATCTGATTTATCTGTGATTTTTCGTGCTTGCTGAAGTGTTTTAGCGTCCTGAAATAATTCTCTGATTAGTGAGAATATTTCCTCAGTGCTATCTCGATGCAGTTGAGTTAATATTTCTTTTTTATCATCATCTAATCCTCCTTGATATATACCTTGGAGATCATTTATGATACCTCGTAGATCTCCGTTATTTTTATCAATTATAAAATTTAAGTCATCTGGAGTTAAATTATTAATCTTTTCCCTCTTTAAGATTCTCTTTACAATTTTAAGAATTTCATCATGGGATAATGGATTTATTTCAAATTTTGTGATCTTGTTATATAGAGGTTGGAGATTTCTCTTATATTCATTAGAGCACATTATGACCGGGAATTGAGTATTCTCAATTAGATCCAATATGGTTGGAACGGCTCCTCTATCAGTTACGCCATAAATTCCATCAATTTCGTCTATTAAAATAATTTTATCCTTAGATTGAACAATAAAATCCATAATACCTTTAGATTTCACTGTTTCCTTTAATTTAGATTCTAGGGCATCCCTAGTTCTTGTATCAGAGGCATTTGTTTCAATAACCTCCATATTTAAATCATTTGCTAAAGCATATACAATAGAGGTTTTTCCTATTCCAGGAGGTCCTTCCAGTAATATCGCTGCTTTTTCAGATGGAAGAGTCAATTCTTTCTTTTGTTTCTTCTCATCAACACTTCTATTATATGTTCGAATTTTTTTATTTTCTTCATTTATTCTATGGATTTCATTGAAAAAGTTTTTTATAAAAATCCTTAACTCTTCATCTAATGCTACTCTATGACCACTCACCTTTGCTTGAGGAATTGCCATATCTTTTATAGACTGAGGACGATATCTTTCAACCCATGGACGATCTACTGTATCTCTCATTCTTATCACCTATAAAAATTCACTATAATCACATAATTTGGCTAATAAGTTGGATATTTGAATATCTATATCTAAACCATCAATTGCTCTGTAATCAGCGTCAGCAATTAAATTAACAATATGATTTCGAGCATAACGACTTAAGGGGAGTTTAAACATTTCTCTTAACATCAAATTAAATACTTCTTGAGAAGAATATTTATAATCAGATTGAATTTTTCTTGAAAGCTCTCTTGCTTTTGGAAAATCCCCTTTCAAACAAATTAATAATAGATTTCTAACTAAATTTGTTTTTGAAGTGATTATATTTTCATATATCATGGTTCCATCAATCTTTTCTCCAGGAATGCTTGATAATTGCAATAAGTCAATAGCTTCTGCAATCTTGCCATTTGTTATTTTATATATTAGTTTAATATCTTTCTCTTCAATCACTAAATCTTCATGATCTATAATTTTTTGAATCTCATGGTTAAAATCCTCATAATTTGGAGGTGAGATTAGAAATATCTGACATCTACTAATAATTGGATCAATTATCGCAGATACTTTTGTGGTTATTAATATCATCCGACAATTTTTGCCATAAATCTCCATCAACCTTCTAAACGCTTGTTGATTCGAACCTAATGCTTCAAAGTTTTTCACGATTAATATTTTGAAAGGGACATCTCCTAATGCTTTTAATTCGATAAACGGCTTTATTTTAACCTGAATGAAGGCTGGAGTGGTAATTTTCTTTCCTGCTAAACTTCCAATTTTATTTGTCGAAACATAAGCATCAGAGCGAGCTTGTTTCAACTCCTCACTAGTTAATGGCATATCCGCATAAACTTTCTGAAAATTGCTTTTAAAATATTTGCCTAAAAATTCTTGAGAAAAGAGAGTTGCGATTGTAGTTTTTCCACTACCTTCTGGTCCTACAAATAATAAGTGAGGGAAGTTCTTTTCTTTTACACTCCTATAAAGTCTTTCTACTAGTTCAGTTCTACCACATATTTCACTTAATTTTTGGGGCAAATACTTAATCCGCCAAACAGGAATATCTTCGCTCATGTATGAATCCTTATTTTAGTGGTTATTTAATTTGAATTTTGCATAATAATAGCTAATAATGCTATTAGTTGTAGTTTTTCATCTGCTCCTTGACTAATCTTATAGTCAATATCCCCAAAGTTTGATAGGATTTGGGAATAACTCGCTTCTTGAATGTTGAATTTATCTAGGTTTACATTTATTTGTCGAATTAAATTTCGACTGTCAATTTTTTCCAGTTCTTCAATAAGCAGTCGAGCACTCTCAAAATTTCTCTTATTAACCGTCTCAATTAAATTCGTCATAGTAGTTTTATCTAAGAAACCTGATATTCGCAATAATTCATTTAGATTTAAGTTCTCAATTAGATCCAACGCTACAGCCATCTGCAAGGTATTAATTGCTTTTCTCAAATCTCCTCCCGAAATAAAAAAAAGTGTTTCATAAAAATTTTCTTCAACATTTTTAGGGATTTGCAATCTTTCTTTCTCTACAATATATTTTAAACGCTCAATAACTTTTTCTTTAGATAAATTGATGAATCTGAATACAGCACATCTAGATATGATTGGATCTATGATTTTATTAATATAATTGCATAGTAAGATAAATTTCACGTTCTCGGAGTATTTTTCTATAATTCTCCTTAATGCTTGTTGAACCTGATTAGGGATATTATCTGCTTCGTCTAAAATTATAATCTTTAAACCATTATCATCTAAAATCATTTTTTGAGCAACAAATGATTTAATAACATTTCTCACATAGGACATCCTTACTGTATCTGATGCATTTAATTCTAAAACATTTCGGTGATATAGCTCATCCTTAATAATTGCTTTTGCTACTATTAATGCTGTACTCGTCTTACCTGTACCCGCAGGACCAGTGAATATCATATGAGGCATACTTTTGCGAGCTACGAAATTCTTAAGATTATATATGGCTAAATTTTGACTTACAATTTCTGCAAATGAAGTAGGCCGGTATTTTTCGACCCAGGGACGATCTTCATCGTAATCCACGTTAATCATCTGAGGCGTTCTTAGATAAATCTAATTCTAACACTTCATATACTTTTTTAAAATTCATTTTTGAGTAAAGATTAGCGGCTTGCTGAGCTTTCTCTTTAATATTAACTTTTATCTTTTCTACCTTTATCTTTTTTAAATGTTCTATAGCCTTCTTAAGTAGGAGCGCTCCGATCCCTTTTCCTCGATATTTTTCCTTGAGAAAAACCTGTTTTATATATCCTTCAGAAGAGCCAAAAGGATCGATTCTTAGCTCTGCAATAATCATACCTACTACCTCATTTTCATTATCTTCATCCACCGCAATTAAAATGCCGTGCCGTTGTAGAGGATCATATAATCTTCGTCGAATTCCCCAATCAAATCTTTTTGGTTCAAAACTTTGACCAAGACCTTCGACCAATTCTTTAGTTAAATTCATTAAAGAATCGATATTTTCTGGGGATGCAATCTCAATTTTTACGTTATTCATGATTTACCATGAGAATCAATTAATTTTTCTATTAACACATTATTTGCTAACTCAAAATTTAAATTTTCTTAATTATCTTTGTTTAATTCTATTCAATAATTTATTATTTGATATAATTTTTACTGGAAAGAGGTGAATATCTTCCTTTTTTTGCGAAGATTTAAAGAATAAGTTTATATCTATGTTCAAAAGTCTAATTATTAAAAAAGAAATTGGAGGTGTAGATTTTTATGTTATCGGGCTGAAACGCCATCCCATGCTTTTACTTCGGGGTCTTCATATCCGCATGCGGGGCATTTTTGATTAACTTCCCATGCCTCTAAAGCAGGATGAACTCTAGTGAATAAAGAGCCACATTGTTTGCAAACTAAATATTTTGCTCCACATCCATCACACATCTTCAATTGCCCGTTCTCAACGAAGCGAAAAGTTCTAGACATCCATTCATCATGTACCAATCGAAAAGTTTCTCCACCGCATTGGATACAATGTTTACCATCTTCTTCCATATTATATCTCCTTAAACTTATGGTATACTTAATTTTCTGATTTAACTAAATATTTAATCATTTAATATAATAAAAAATAATTCTTTATGAATTTAAATTTACTTAACTAAGCAACTTAACCATTACATTAAGGGAATAAAAATAATGGATAATAATTATATTGAGAAAAAATTACATTTTTAGTTTTTTCGCACTACTATTCATTGAGTTTTTTGGATTGATTTTTTCAAGCTCTCCGATTAACTGAAAGACTTTGTCATCATTCAATGCCTCTCCGAACTTTATAAGCATTTCCTTTGATCCTACAAATAAACCTTTACGTTTCATAGGCTTTCCATCATCTTTTATAGGATTGACTTCTAAAAAGAGCAATGCAGGTCTTGTTTTCGTAGCAGGTACTTTAACAACCGAAACTCCATCAACTGGAGTTTCCATCTTTTCCCAATCTTTTCCATTTTTTAGATGCTCTCTTAATTGAGCTTCAATGTCAGCCATAATATTCTCTACTCTAATTTTTATATTTTATATATAATATATTATATGTAACACATAATACCATATATAAATATTTTTCGATATATTTTCTTAATAAAATAGCAGAAGGGGTAAGATAGTGAATAGTATTATCTTAAATGTCTAATTTTTTCATAAAGTCTGTTAAAAAATAGTAATGAAGAGTCTAAATAATTCCGTCGGAAGACTTGGGGTCATTTTCCATTGAAATCTTTATATATCACCTCTGTTATATGTTAATATATACCCTCATAATATGACTAAAAATATATGGAGTTTTAAATTATGAAACTAATTTCTGTTAATTTACCAGAATCTTATTTAAAAGTTTTAGAAATGTTAGTTGCGGAAGAGAAATTTCCAAATCGTAGCGAAGCCATTAGAGTAGGGATTAGAGATCTTATTAAAACCGAATATCTAATTGAAGAATCAGTTAAAAGGAATATAAATCCAAGTATTATAGAGTCAGAAATTGTAAAAGAAATTGAAGAATTAATATAAATCTTACTTTTCTATTTTTTATTTTATAATTAAAAAAAGTTTATTCTTCCATCAACTCTCTGATTTTTTTTCGTCTCTCTGCTCTTCGTGCGGCGATCTTTGCCCTCAAATCATCTTCACTTGTTTTGACTACAGGTTCTTTCTTTTCTGGCTTAATACTCTCTTCTATTCCCAGTTCTTTTTTATATATATTGATTTTTTCTTCAAGTAATGGAATATATTTATCTCCAAGTTTCGTTTCTTCTAAATTATAGATGGCTTCACTTAATTCTGAAATTGCTCTCATAAACAAGTTTTTTGAAATTGATAGTTGAGCTTTATCTAATGCTCTAAATGCAAATTTATATTGGTTGCGATACTCACTTTTTTCAATATCTTCAATCGCTATAAGAGGAATTTGACTCGCATTTTCTAAGATATCTATTTTGTTTTTTATCTGTTTGATCAATTTTTCATTTCCCATTTTTTCTAATTTTCTTATCACACGTTTGAATTTTAAGATTGCCTCATTATATTTAAGGTCCTTTATTATAAAATTTGCATCTTCCATCTCCTCTTCAATTATTTTTCCACGTTGTTTTCTTTTCTCTTCTTTCTTAATTCGTTCTAATTCCTGCTGCTTTAAGTCTGCTTCTTTCAATAGTACTTCTAATTCTTTTTGTTCTTCTTCCTTTTTTTCCTGATTTTTTTTAATCTTTTCAGCTTGTTTCATTTCTTTTTTAAGTATGAAAAGTAAATCATTATTAATACGACTTACTTCATGTTGCCAATCAAGTTTATTAAAGAGATCTCTTCCCATGATATACTTTTCATAAGCTTCTTCAAATTTTTTCTTATTTTTCAATTTAGTGCCCTCTTCGAGCAATTTGTATGCTTGATCTGCTATTTGCTTTTCTCGTTCCTTTTCTTTCTGAAGCTCTAAGAATTCTTGCCTTCGTTGTTCTTCTTGCATTTTTTTAAGATCTTGAGCTTTAGATATTTGTTGTTTGATTTCTGATTCTAATTTTTTTCTTTCTTCTTCCCGTTCTATAAGATATCTTTGTTCTTGCTCATATTTCTCCCTTTTTCTTTTTATAATCTCTATAGATTCATTTATCATCTTTATTCCTTCTAACCAATTGATTTCTGCAAAGATTTTTTCACTCTCTTTGTAAAAATTTATTGCTTTATCAAAATGGTTTTGTGTTAATTCTTTTTTTGCAAGATCCATAAAGGTAAATGCTTGATCTTTTTTGGCTTCATATTCCAACTGTTGTATCCTTTTTATTTCAAGAGCTTTTACTTTTTGCTTTTTTAAATCCTCCTCAGCTTCCTTTGCTAATTTTGATTCAATCTTCATCTTTTTCATTTCTGCTTCTTCTTCTCTGATTCTTTTATGCTCTAAGTATCTTAACCTTTCATCGGCATCCATTTTTTGCATATAGTAGTTAATAGTATTTACTAACTGAGATGCTTGTTCTGTCCATCCAATCTCTTTAAATTTTTCCTGCGCAACTTTATATGTATTGATAATTTCTTGATAAGGTGATTTAATGCTCAAAATATCATCTTTTTTCTTTATTTCGTATTCCTGTGCCATTTTTTCTGCCCTATTAATTAATTCAAAAACAAAATCTGCTTCTTTTGACTTTTCCTGTTTTAATTTTTGAAGTTCAATTCGTTTTTCTTCCTCGATAAAAATTTCCTTCTTTACGGTTTCTCTGAGTTTTTGAACTTTTACGGTCTCCTTTTTTAATTTTTCCGTCTCTATTTTTCTCAAATTGTCGTCTCGGGCTTTCTTTTGTTTATATAAACTGATAGTATCGTTTAATTTTAGAGCTTCATCCTTCCATCCGATTTGAAGTAGCAATTTTCTAGCATTTTCGTAATTTTTGATTGCTTTCTCATAGGGACTACTAATGGTTAGAATTTCCTTTTTCAAGCTTAATTCATAACTTTTTACCTCATTTTCAGTTTTATTTATCAAATCCATAGCCTGATTGAAAATTATATCTGTTTGATCTTGCTCTTCTTCTTTCATTTTTAATGCAATATATTTTCCTGATTCGTCTTTCTGGGATGCCTTCATTGCTTCCTCATATAATAACTGCTTCTTATGTTTTTCTTCTTCTAATTCACGTAATTTAATATCATTCTGTAACTTTTCTTGATATATCTTAATTTGATTCTTATATACCTCTGCTTCTCCTTGCCAACCACTTGCATAAACCTTGCTTCTGATTTCGTCATAAATCTCTATGATTTGCTGATAAGGACATTCTAAATCGAAATTTCCTTTTTTTATTCCAACTTCATATTCACGGGCCATTCTTTCCGCTTTACTAACTAAATCATCAATTTCATGCTCTAATTGTATTTCCCCTTCTTCCTTTTCAGCCTTAGCCTGAGCTTGGTAAACTTTTTCTCTAACTTCTGTTTCAGTCTCATCAATCTTTTTAATCTTTTGAAAATCTTCAAATATTTTTTTTTCCTCTAATTTCCTCTTCTCGATCTCTTTTAACTTATTTTCTCTCTCTAATAAATCTCTATATTTTGTTATATGAGTGTTATATATCGCAACTTCTTCGCTCAATCCCTTTTCATGTGCCATAGCTATAATTTTTGAATAGATATTAATAATGTTTGGATATTTTGATTCAAGAGTTAGATCACCTTCTTTAATTGCTTTCTTAAATTGTGATTCATATTCACGTGCCATTCGCTCTGCTTTATTGGCCAAGAATTCAATTTGTTCCTTGATTTGAGCTCCCTGTTCACTCCATTCTTTCTTGACTTCTGGAATCTGAGTTGCTTGCGAAGCATTAAATACGTCAGGTTTTTGAACTCTAAGTAAATCTTCAAATTCTTTTTGTTTTCTTGCTTTTTCTTGTTCAATTTCTCTAATTTTATTGTCTCTCTCTAATAGTTCTTTATACTTTTCAATTTGAGTGCTATAGATTGCTACTTGATCCTTCCACCCTTTTTCATTTACTCTGTTTCTTACTTCCTCGTAAATTTCAATTACTTCTGGATAAATGCACTCTTCAATTAATTCTCCTTTCTTAATCGCTTTTTTCATGTCAATATCATATTGTCTTGCTAATTTCTCTGCCTCATCGATCATTCCAGATATATTATTTTGAAAAAGAAGTTCTTCCTGTCTTTTGGCCTCTATTCGAGCAATCTTTTCCGCTTTGGTTTTTGTAATTCTCTCTTCCTTATTTTCTGTTAACTCCACAAACTCTTTTGCTTTTTGCTGTTCTAAAATTTCTCTCTGTTTTTCTTGAGCTTTTACTCTCTCAATTTCTTGAATATGCTTTTCTTTTTGCTTTTCTATATATGAAATTGTATCCCGGATTTTTTTACTTTCATTATTCCAACCGATTTGGTCAAAAAGTGAAATTCCTTCAAGATATAGTGCTATAGCCTCGTCATATTGATGAATTTTAGCAAAATCTGAGGCTTTTCCTATCTTATCAAATGCTTCATTGGAAATCCCTTCTTCCCGTTCTTTTGCCTCCTCAAATTCTCTAAGTTTTTTAGCTTTCAGTTCTTCTGGTGTAAGTTGCCTTTCAACCTTAACTTCCTCTTTTTTTCTTTTTTCGCGTAGAAATTGCGCTTTTTTATTGTAGCAATCCTCAATATATTTATTTATCTCCTCAACTTTGGGCTCATCATTTAACTGCTGTGAAATTAATATCGCTTCATCAAAATTATCTAAAGCTTTATCAAATTGGTTAGAACTAATCAATCGTTTGGCGTTTTCTATTAACTTTAATATATTAGCGTAAAGTTCAGCTGAATCTTTAGGTGATATGACCTTCATACTTTCTGTAGACATATCAAGAATTTCTTTACTCTCCTCTTTTTTAAATGTTTGTTCTTTCATTATATAGATATCGGCTATCTTTTTTTTCAAAGCGTTAATTTCAGCTTCTCTATCGATTTGTTCATATAATCCGATTGCTTGACGCATTATTTCTATTGCATCATCAAAAAAGTTTGATTGAATGAGAGACAAAGCGTGTTCTACGATACTCAATGCTTCAGAAGCGATCTCTTCCTCCATATCCTCCATATCGGAAAAAAAAGCATCTTTTGTTATATCTGGCCCATCATTATCTTCTTTTTTGTTATTTTTTTCCTCCATTTTTTACACCATTTATCAAAAAGCTTTAAAATTCAAAAAAACTAGAGCCCCAATAATTTGATAAATTTATTAGTATAATAATTTTAGTTAAATTAAATCCATTATACGCTAGTTAAAAAACTGAAAACCAGTTTTAGTGTAGATATTTAAATATTATTTTTTAGATTCTTGTTTAAAAACTCATCACAGATCCTTCCTCCTTCTCGAGTTAGTATCCACCCATCAGTATCGCGCTTTACTAGCCCTAATTCTTCAACATTCTTTAAAATTTCTAACACTTCCTCATCATTTAGCCGAATATTAAAATCTAACTTTAAACTAAATACGATTTCATCAACTGGTACTGCACCTCCCAGCTCGTCCTCCATGACGCCTAATGCAGCGATAACTTGCTGTTGATCTCCCATATCTTTTTCCATTTCACTCGATACTTCAGACAATAACCATGGATATTTATCTAACATCTTCTTTATGGCCTTTTCATTTCCGCTTTTAAAAATAGTATCAAATTCCTCCCTGATTTTCTTTTTTTTAGCCATAATCACTCACGTTAATATTATAAGAAAAATCCTTAATAAGGGTAGTTATTTCTTATATTAAAGCATTTTATAATTTAACACTATTATAGAATCTAATGTTAGTCAAGATTTTTAATTTTAATTATAAAAAAACTGAAATTCTATGGTAAATACGAATATTGAAAATGACGGAAGATTTAAGTATAAACCATTGAAAAAGAAATCTCATCTACGAAAATACCTTATATATTCCATACCTATTATTGCTATTGCACTTTTACTTATTTTTTTATGGTTAATCCCTTCTTGGTTTGCCCCAATTAACCTACAAATACAATTGTATCAAAATAAGGCGAATTCCGATTTTATAGATATTTATCTTCTGAACTTTTGGTCAACAAGATTTTTCTTTAACAAGACCGCATTGATTGGAGCGCTAATAGGAAGCACAGTTATGTGTCTACCACCTGATAAAAATTTATTAAGCATTATTGGTACAAAACTTCGTTTTGGGAAACCCTCATATCTGAAGTCTGCAATATTTTGGTGGACTATCGGATTTGTTATATTCTACCTATTTGGATTTTTATTAGATTCTAATAATCAAGGGTTCTCATGGATTATTTACCTACTTGAAAATGGCGAATTAGAGCTCTCTCCAACAATACTAACCGATGCGTTTAATGTTATCTTTAATCCTGCTAACAATGATTATATTACGATCTTTATTTATGGTAACTTAATAATCCCTATAATTAATTTCATTCTTGCAATTCTTATTTTTCGAGCAGCTCTAAATATTACAAGAAATATCTATTTAAGAAGGAATGACTATTACGTTTTAGCTAATATCATCATCATCATTGGTTTATTTCTCGGGCTTGGTTTCTTTGCGTTGCCAACAATGTCTTTAGATGGAATTAATATCACTCAGAGTTGGGCTCTCATTTTTGGATTCATAGGTTTACTTGTTGTGGGTACCTTTTTATATATTTTTGGTAAAATAATCTACAAACGCGATTCGACGAAGTTTATGATTCCACGGCAAAACTATAAGAAGTTAGGGATTATTGGAGTAATTCTTACTATCTTAGTGATCACACCACTCTTCATTAGTATCGGTACTTATATTAATCTAAATAGGACAGAAATATGGTTTGATCAGCAATGGGCCAAGAAATTTCAAAGAGAAGTCCAATGGACTTCAGATTGTGCTGGATTGGATATTTTTGAAGATAGACCAATTGAAAATTTTACTTTATCAAAATTGGCTTCAAATACATCTGATAATGATATTCTTAACCAGATCCGCCAGTATGATCAAGACTATGCGGTTCAATTTATTGCAGCAAAAATAGGCACAACCTTTGAGGGGCTTGCTGATTCAGATATAGTTTATTATAATGAAACTGAATACTGGGTTGCTCCTAAGACAGTAAGAATATCTCAATTTGAAGGTGACTCAGTTGCTACTAATACTGAACTATATGATCATGTTGAGGGATTTTTGGCGTTAAATTCCTCATCAGGAGAATTGGTAAATGTCTCAGAAATTTTTGGAGTGGCAGAGGATTATCCAATATTCTTTGGAGAATCCGAAAGTCAGAGATTTTTAGAGCAACAAGGAGACTTTGGAGGACTAGGTGCTTACGATAATGATATCCTCCTTTATACAGAATGGGGTGCCGGTATTCCTAATAATAAATATAATTATACAGGTGAACCCGATGGAATGCTTACTGGAATAGAAGCATTTTGGTATACAGCAGGATTTGGATTATGGGGTTATGTATTTCAAGGAGAGCATGATTATTTATTGAATCGTAATGTAAAAGAAAGAGTTTCGGCAATACTACTCCCTGGATTAAGAATTGATAACGACCCTTACCTAGTATTTGACAGTTTAAATGGTAAAATGTATTATGCTGTTTCAATTTATACTTCGCTTAATATAGGATCGTATGCCATGTTTCCCATCCTTAGATTTCTTGGCATCTGTCTCATCGATGTAACTAACGGTGAGATGGAATTTTATAAAAATCCCGCACTTAATCCATCTACTGATGATCCTACATATCTTCTCTGGCAAGTATATATCCAGAAGTATGATTGGAAAGATGCCCCCGCTTGGCTTAGCGAACAATTAAGGTATCCAGAAGACTTGTTTGAGCAACAGCTTGAAGCAAATTATATTTACCATGTAAATAATCCAACAACTTGGAGAAGGGGTGATGATTTTCATGAAAGGCCAGAAGAAGGAGATCTATTCTATATTGAAACCGATTTGGGTGAAGGAATAGAATATGTTGGATTAGACTTAGTTGAATATCGAGGATTAGAAGCTAGAACTTTGGCAGGTATGTATTTCGTACGCCATGGTACTCATTTTGGAGAAGTAATATTTTATAGCACCAGGACATCAACAGAACAATTAATTGGACCAAAAACAGCTAGAGATACCTATACTTCAGAGGCTAGTCAAGAACTTTTTACAGTTATCAATCGGCGGAATGGAAATACTTTAATATATCCCCTAGGAGGTTCGATATACTATTATATTCCTACCTATAGCAATGTAGAAGGATTGCAAGAACTTCAATTAGCAGGATTTGTTGAAGCTTTCACTAGAGAAGTAGGATATGGTAAAGATGCATTTGATGCATATTCAGATTTGGAAAACTTTCCTCCAGGTGCTTTTACCCTTATTTCAACTGCTGGTACTCCAGATATTGATGGAAATTTTCTTCTTAATTGGAGTACTTCAAGCTTTGCTGATAGTTACTCAGTATATCAAAACAACACTCTTATTGCTGAAAATCTGCCTTCAACCCAAAGAAATCTTCAAATCAATGATTTAACAAGTGGCATTTATGAATACTATGTAATTGCAAAAAATAATTATGGTACAAAGAACTCAAACAATTTAACTATAACAGTTAGCTTATTACCGCTTAACTTCGATTTTAAAATAGATGAATCAATGACCTATCCCTCAGATCCCGCTAGTTTCCGAATTGAATTAGAAAATTTTAATACCAATTATTCTGCCTCTCCGATCCAAAACATTCAAGTCAATTTAACTTTAATTACGGCTGTATCTGGTGTTGATTTCTCAATACAAGTTCCACCCGCATATTCTACATCAAATAGCACTTATAGTTTCTTTGTCGGACCAGTTCAATATTTTGGTATCAATTTTACTATTATTGATTCCATCAATTTAAATTCAGGTGAGATTCTGGGGCTTAATGGATTACTTAATTGTTCTGTCGGAGATATTTTAGTAAGGTATCAATGGACCTTAATTGTTGATGGCTTAGTCTTATACACATCAACTATTGGGATTATAGTAGTTTTAACCTAATTTTCTTTTCTTTTTTTTCTTTTTTCTTTTTAAAAAACTATAGAGGACTTGAAAATAGAGTTAGAGGATGTTGTATCTTATATAAACTAATCTAATCAAGAGAAAATGATTAATTAAAAAGAAATAGTAAGAACTAGAACAATTATTCTGCTAATTTAGCTAAATGCTGCTCAACTTCATCTTTAGTGCACATATGAAACAAATTATCTTCTGATTTGATGTAAGCTAAGCGGATGTTCTCTTTGGTAGCTTCTTCGTCTATAGATTCCTTTAAAGCAGTTAACGTTAAATTCATTACTTCATCATAATTTAAACCTTCTTTATAATGCTCTTTAAGATATTCTCGTGCTGAGGCTTCACCACTACCCAACGCATAACATTTAAAGGAACGATAAATTCCACTTGGAGAAGTCGTATAAATTTGAGTTCCTGCGGGATCAATAGCTATAAAGAAGAGTGCACACCCAAATGGACGTATGCCTCCAAATTGAGTATACTGTTGCTTGATATCGGCTATAGATTTAACCAACATATTCAATCTAACTGGTTCATCATAAGTTAAACGAAAAGATTGTGCTTGAACACGAGCATAATTTATGAGCATTCGAGAATCCGCATGTAATCCAGAAATTGCAACACCAATATGTTCGTCTACTTGAAACAATTTATCAATTTCATCCGCATCCATTAACTTTGAGGGAATTTTAATTTGTGCTGCCAGCGCCACACTATCTTTTGATTTCACGGCAACAGCTAATGTGCCCCGTCGGACAGCCTCTAATGCATATTCCACTTGAAATAGACGGCCCTCGGGCGAGAAAACTGTAAGTGCTCGGTCATATTTAACTTGTCCGCCACCAATCATGATTTATTTCACAAACTTCTAAAATTATTTAATAAAAATTTCAGTGTCAAACTAATTAATATTTAACAATTAATTACATAATAAGAATTTAATGTTTATAACTAATTAATTCCTAAATTTTTCCAGAACTCCTTAAAATTTCTAAAGTTAGCAGTTTAAATACTTGCTCGACAGAATCTCCTTCCTTGGCACTAGTCTCAAAATATTTTTTTGCGTTTATCTCATTTTTAAAGGACTCTCCGTCTTGAGAGGCGACTTCTCTTTTTCCATCTCTTGCGATATCTATTTTATTCCCGACTAACAAAGCAGGTTTTTGTCCAACAACTTTCTGGACTTCAGTTTTCCATTCATTTAAATCGGCAAAAGAAGATCTTCGCGTTAAATCAAAAACATATATTATTCCGGTTGCACCTCGATAAAACGGAGGTCGTACAAAGCTGAAATGTTTCTGCCCCGCAAGATCCCAAATCTGAAGTTTTACTTGCAATTGGGGGTAATCTGGTAAACTTACAGTTTTTGTTGAGAAATTTGACCCAATTGTCATTATATAATTCTCTTTAAACGTATTTTCACAATAACGTAGCACCATTGAGGTTTTTCCTACTCCACCATTTCCTACAACGCAAATCTTATAGATATAGGACTTTAATGCTTGCATGGTAGTATCCATTTCAAGAATTTATTAGTTAAAATATATTATTATACTATAATCACTAAATAAAAATAATAGTATTAAATATTTTTTCTATTTTTTTAGTTAATTTTAGAATTATTTTAGAGAATCATAAAAAATGAGTAATTTGGAAGAGAAAATCGAAAAAGTTGTAGAATTAATCCAAAAAGCCCAAAATATTGTGATACTAACCGGAGCGGGCATGAGTACCGAATCGGGGATTGCTGATTTTAGATCCCCTAACACGGGTTTATGGGAAAAAGTAGACCCCTATGAATTTGGCAGTATTAATTCTTATGTCGCAAATACAAGCAAAAACCTAAAATTTATGCTTGAAATGGGTATGAACATTTTTCGTGCAAAACCAAACAGAGGACACAAGGTAATAACTAAGTTACAGAAAATGGGGAAATTAAAAGGAGTTATTACTCAAAATATTGACGGACTGCATCAGAAAGCCCATACAAAAAACATTATTGAACTTCATGGCACTGCAAATGAATCAAGGTGTATACGATGCCATAAAGTTTTTCCTATTACTACTATGATAAATCAAGTATTACAAGGCAATTATTCTCCTTCATGTGAGGTATGTAATGGATTATTGAAACCAAACGCGATCTTCTTTGGAGAGCCTTTGTTATCTGAAACGCTCATAAACGCTGATAAAATGATTGAGGACTGTGATCTAATGATTGTATTAGGAAGTTCTTTATTAGTCTATCCTGCGGCAAGTTATCCTGATAAAGCCTTATCGCTAGGAGCTAAGCTAGTAATTATCAATATTCAAGAAACACCTATTGATAGATATGCTGATGTGGTCATCCATGATAAAATTGGAGATGTTTTCCCAATAATTGTAGAGAAAGTTAAAAATGCAAATCAATGATCATTATTAGTGATTAAAACACTGATATAATCATGCCAGAAATTAGTAGTAATGAGTTACGCAAAAAGACAAAAGATCTAGAGCAAACTTTTTTTCAAAAATATGGTTCTTTATTGTTCAGTCATCACCCTGATTGTGAAAAATTTAAGAACCATACAATAAAAATTGGCTCGATGCATTTTTGTATTGGATGTTTTATCGGATATCCGACCGCCATAATTGGTATTCTGCTATTTAATATATTTAAGATTTATCTTTTATTCGATTCTATGACTCTTTTAGTGTCTGGAATAATTCTTCTTTCCTTTTTTCTTCTCAGCCCCTTAAATTTAACTAAAAGAAAGGGAATAAAGATATTCCAAAAATTTTGTATAGGACTGGGCTCTGTATTTTTATTTTGGTGGATATGGACCCTATCTGCTGATATAATTTTCAATATAATAATATTTATTTTAATATTTGGTGTGATTGTTGTGATTTTAAACGGATACCATGCCTATAGCTTTCTAAAAACATGTAGAAAATGTAAATATAAGACTGATTGGCAAAAATGTCCTGGTTTCTCTAAAATATATAATAAGAATTAAAAAAAAATAAATGAATTTGAACTCTATTTTCGAAGAACCTTTTTATCAATTTTACCTACTGTTGTTAGGGGTAATTCCTTAGAAATTTCAATAATCTTCGGTACTTCGTAAGGAGCACAATTCTCCTTGGCAAAATTAAGTATATCCTCACGTAAAACTTCCTCATCCCCATCGAATTCATAATCCGGATTTAATTGAATATAAGCTTTAACGATTTCAGAACCAGGTCTATCTGGATTGGGAATGCCTATAAGGGCAACCATGCCGACTGCAGGATGTTTGACTAAAGTATCTTCAACTTTTGCTGAAAATACTTTGAATCCTCCAACAATTATCATATCTTTAGTTCGATCGACAATCTTCAGGTATCCATCCTCATACATTACCCCCACATCACCCGTGTGCATAAAACCATCGGAATCAATAGCCTTTCTAGTCTCTTCGGGTTTATTATAATATCCTTTCATCACCATCGGTCCACGAACACAAATTTCTCCCGCTTGACCTAATGGGACGACATCACCTGTTTCTGGATCCATTAGTATTAATTCTGTATTTAATAATGGTAGTCCAATAGATCCTAATTTACGTTTTCCCCACATTGGATTCATAGTAGTTAAAGGGGAGGTTTCAGTCATTCCGTACACTTCCAAAAGTTTACCTTCTCCCACAATACTCTCAAGTGCTTTTTGTGATTCTACAGGGAAGGGAGAAGCAGCAGATATGCATACTTCCAGATTTGAATGATCTAATCGTTTAAATTTGCGGAAGTTTATTAATATCTGGTATAATGATGGAACGTTAACCAAGGCAGTTGGTTGATATTTCTTAATTTCATTGCAAATGTGCATTGCATCTCTGGGATCAGGGATTAATACTTGCGTCCAACCTAAATAGATACAGTTTTCTAAGAAAAAAGTTCCTGCAATATGAAAAAAAGGAAATCCTGATAATGCAATTCCTTTTCCTTTCTCCCAATTAAGCCAAGTTTGTACTATAAGAAGATCTGATACACAATTACGGTGTGTTAGCATAGCTCCTTTTGGCGGTCCAGTTGTTCCTCCAGTATATTGAATAAAAGCAATATCATCGGGATTTATCTCCACTTTAGGTAGATCAGTGGAATATTTAGTTAGAACATCATCTTGGAAATCTAAAACAACTTTTCCTTCTAACGGGGTAACCATTCCACTAGGAATTTCTTTAACTGCTTTAATTTTTTCCCTTGATTCCTTATCAAACGATCCTATAACACTGGTTGCTATAACTAATTTGAGTTGTGGTAATTTATTGGCAATTTTGGTTAATCGGTGTTCGAAAATTGCATCCAATGTTACTAGAGCTACATTTTTACCTCCTGCTCCTAAATCATTAATTTGATAATGCATTTGCACATCAGACATAAGTGGACTTACACCTGATACGATACATCCGGCTTTTAAAGTTCCAATAAGGGCATAAACGTATTCTGGAATGTTTGCTAAATTTATTCCCACCACATCGCCTTTCTTAAAGCCATGTTCTATTAACATATTGGCAAATTGATTGGAGTATTTATCAACGTCAGCAAAGCTTATTTCTAATCCTTGATAAGCTAAAGCGATCTTATCAGGGAACGTATCAAAAGTATCGCGAATAGCACTAGTATAGGAAGTTTCCCAAACCTTAGAATCTAAGTCAGAAAGCCCCTCATCCCAATTTTTACGCCATTCACGGTTCTTATAAAAGTCTGTCATAATGTTTTTCACATTTTGTATAACAATTAAGATTTGTAATAGATAATAGGTTAGATTTCATTAAAAATCTATAACTATCTTATATGAAATTGGTTTATGAAAAAAAGAAAAAAAAAAGATTGAATACCAGAATTATTCCTTTTTAGGTCTAAGTGACTTTTTATCCACTTTACCCACTGCTGTTAAAGGTAGTTCCTCTACTAACAGAACTTCCTTAGGAACTTCATAGGGAGCGCAATTATCCTTTGCGAATTTGATAACATCCTCTTTAAGAGCTGCTTCATTGCCATCATAAGCAAATTCAGGATCTATTTGGACATAGGCTTTAACAATCTCTGAACCTGGTCTGTCTGGATTTGGAGTACCGATTAACGCAACCATTCCAATTGCAGGATGTTTAATTAAGGTATCTTCTACTTTACTTGAAAATACTTTAAATCCTCCTACTATAATCATATCTTTGGTTCTATCCACAATCTTAACAAATCCATCTTCCTGCATCAAACCTACATCTCCAGTATGCATATAACCATCCGAATCAATTGCCTTCTTAGTTTCTTCAGGTTTATTATAATAACCCTGCATAACTAATGGACCTTTCACCATAATTTCTCCAGGTTCTCCAAGAGGCACTTCCTGCCCAGAATCAGGATCAACTATCTTTAAATCTACGTTAGCAATAGGTAAACCTACTGTACCGAGTTGCTTTTCACCTATACTAGGATTCATGGTTGCCACAGGGCTCAATTCAGTCATGCCATATAACTCTAACAGCTTTCCTTCACCAATAATGTTTTCTAATTGAATTTGGGATTCTTTTGGGAACGGAGAAGCTGCAGAGATACAAATACCTAATTCTGAATGATCTAATTCTTTGAACTTAGGATTTTTAATAAGCATTTGATATAAAGAAGGAACATTGACGAGATTTGTAGGACGATATTTCTTCATTTCTTTTATGATATGATCAGTATCACGAGGATTAGGGATTAATACCTGGGTCATTCCAAAATATATCGCTCCTTCTACTACAGTTAATCCCGCAATATGATACATTGGGAACCCTGAGAGGAGAACTCCTTTTCCGAAGTCCCATTGGAGCCATTGAGCGATTGCTAACAAATTGGATGCACAATTTTTATGACTTAACATTGCTCCTTTAGGGGGTCCAGTTGTGCCTCCAGTGTATTGTATCCAACCGATATCATCAGGTGTTACTCCCACATCCACAGGATCAATAGGATACCTTCCTAAAATGTCTTTATGGAAATCAATTACTGTTTTTCCTTCTAATGGTGTGACTTTTCCCTTAGGAACTTTTCCTAATGCTTTCCCTAAAACCTGTTTAATCTTCGGAAGAAATCCTGCAACACTCGTTGTTACAACTAATTTAAGTTGAGGCATTTTGGAAGCAATCTTAGTAATATGACCCGCAAAAATTGCATCTAATGTCACTAAAGCTACTTTCTTTCCGCCAGAACCAAGGTCATTAATTTGATATTGGATCTGAATTGCTGATAATAGAGGTGACACCCCAGAAATGATACAACCAGCTCGTAAAGCTCCTAATAAAGCAATTGGATATTCAGGTGTATTGGGTAAATTTATTCCAACCACGTCTCCCTTTTGAAACCCATTTTCTAATAGCATTTGAGCGAACTGATTTGCATAATTATCTAATTCCTTAAATGTTACTTCAACCCCCAAATAGGCGAGAGCTGCCTTATCAGGGTATTCTCTAAATGCCTTTTTGACCATTTCAACATATGTAGTTGTATATTCTTCAGGTGGAATGTCATGGATATGCTCATCCCAATTCTCCATCCACCCACGGTTTTTATAAAAGTCTGTCATAATGTTTTTCACATTTTGTATAACAATTTCTTTCAAAAATTGTTAATATTTATTATTGGTAGGATATGATTTAAAGTTTTAAGTTGAATTTATTCTTTTTTGTAAATCACTAATGCACAAAATTAAGCAAATGTAAAAAAAACATAGAAATTTTCTAATCCCCTCTGTAATGCTTTTTATCAGCATCACTAAACCAAATATCTGATAATATTCTTTATTTTTATTTCCAATCACCTCTCTCTCCCTCTATGAATCTATCTTACATTTAAGAGTAAAACCATTTCATAAAAAGAGAAATATTCCTAATAATTCACAATCACAAGACAAGTTTTAGAAAATTGTCGGGGTAACCCACTTTTAGTTTCACAGATCCTTACATGAGTTGATGTCATTTAATTCGGGTTTTGGGTTTTATAAGAAAGGAAAAAAAACACCACACCTCTCAAGCGGCGATACAATCCTCGATGAGCTCTTACAGGGAGGGTTTCAGAAGGATTTAGTTTATCTCCTATATGGAGATAAGGCGATCACCACCAACATCCTTCTAACAACCGCAGTGATTGCACAAAAATCCTTTTTGAATGGTGGACTTGGAGGGGGTGGCAATAAGATTGCCTTCATTGATGGGAATAACCGTTTTAATCCTTATAATGTAAGCAAGTTCGCAGTTACGCAGAATTTATCACCGTCAAAAACGTTAGAAAATATTCTTATTGCTCGTGCATTCACATGGGATCAAATAGTCGAACTTCTCGAAAATCGCTTAGCGAAACTGGAGCATATAAAAGTGGTTATGATCTCGGGGATTACCGCCTTGTTTCAAAGCTACGAAAAGCAGACATTCGAAGATTTGCTGCGTGCAATACACGGGATTAAAACCATACTCTCAAATTATAAGCCATTAATCCTTATCACTGCCCCTTTGAACGAATATTCACTTTTCAGGCCAAAAGGTGGAAAAATTCTTGCGCATTTTGGGAGTGTATTAGTTCTAATAAACGATAAGGACCGATTTGCGGAATACATACTCATCCAACACCCCTTTCTCCAAGAAAAGAGACTCGTAAAGTGGAAACCTACTCAATCAAAAGGAAAAGTTCCACTAAGAAATTTGACTTTAGACTGTTGGTTTTAATCTTTTGTTTTTTTCTCTTTTTTAGATTTATATAAATTCGGATCTTTTCCTTCTAAGGTGAGTTCATCGCCTCCATATCGAACTTTACGTCCTTTATAATACAAATCGGACTTTTGCTCACAGATCTCATTCCATTTCACTAATCCTAGTTTTTTTATCATGAGTAAGTTATAAACTTTCGAATTATGGGGCATAAAAATTTCAAAATTAACAATTGGTTGTAATTTCTCACAAGGGAAGTCGTCACATTCATAGCAAAAGTTGATTCCTCGTTCTGTAACGCATTTATAAGTTTCACAAATAGTAAAATCCTTTATCTTGCCTTTCTGTTCTCGACATCCCTTACAGTTATATGCTCTCACGCCTGGACATCGCTTACAATATATTCCGCATGGAGCATGATCCTTTAAATAGACTGACATATAACAATATCTCCCACTCATATTGGTTTATATAAATATTAATCATTAATGTATGGTTTTAATTATTATTCAATTCCTAAAAGTCTTGCCGCATTATGGTATAACCATTTTCTCTTCACTTCTTCTTTAAGAGGAAGGTCCATAATGCCATCAGCAAGCTTTTTAATAGTGGTTCCCATGAAGAGCCATGTAGATCCAAACAAAATTTTGTCTTGGAGTACAGTATTACCATAATGAATAAGAGATTCCCAACCAGTTCCTTGCATTCCAAGATAACGGGGAAGATAAGATGCAATGTCAATGTAAATGTTAGGATTTTTCCATGCAACTGCAACTAATTCACTCACCCAAGGCCAGCCTCCATGGCCCGCAATCATCTTTAATTCAGGAAAGTCTTGCGCTACAATATCTAAATTTATCGGTTTTTCGACGTCCATTGAATTAGTTGAATAATTGATAGAAAGATGGAACCAAACTGGGATATCTAGTTCCACACATTTCGAATACAAAGGATACATTTTGGCATCATGAGGGGGAATACCAAACATAAAAGGACGAACTGCTATGCCTCTAAGACCTATATCATAACATCGACTTATTTCTCTCACGGCATTCATTTTTTTAAGCGGATCGATTCCCGCAAACCCGATGAACTTTTCAGGATATTGTTTTACAATATCAGCATAATAATCGTTTGGGAGACCTGCGATTCCACTTGGGGTTTGTTCATCAAGATTAAAAATAACTGCTTTTTCGACCCCCATCTTATTAAGTTGTTCAACGAAATCCTCAACATTCATGGCCAATCTCTTTATATTTGGCATGAATTGCTTTAATGTTGCTTTTAATTCTGGTACTGTCAGTGTTGATTTCATACTATAAAGCTCTTCAGCACTAATACCCAATATAGGGGCAACTCGTGGACCAAAAACATCTTTCAAATAGCGAGACATTTGTGGAGGCAACGATACTATAAGATCCACAACCACTTCTTCGGTCGGTACGTAGCACAAACTATCAATTATTTTATAGGTCATTTTTTATTATATCGATATTATTTTTCTTTTTTACTACTTACAACGTCAATGATCTATTTATGCTTATATTATCCATTTAAATGAAAATCAAAAAATTTACGATGTATTGTTTTTTTAATGTGATCCCTGATTTTGTTATGTGGGGTTTTTATGGGAAGAACTGTACCTGCTTTTCGACCAGCCTTGGAACATGAAATAGAGAGCTGGAAGGATTATAAACGGGCGCTCAGACCGGAAGATCAAAAAGTTTTTGACAAATTGATGAATTATGCTCGGATTCATGCGGATGCTGGCAGCTTGGGAGCGCGCCCAATGCTTTCTGAAATCCTTTTTATTTCTTATGCTATTGAACAAGAGAAAAAAATCGAGTTTTTGGAAGCGCGAGTCGATGAATTAGAGCAAATCATCAAAGAGAAAAATTAAGGTGTCCAAAGAACAAAATTTTGCCGGTTGGCTTTTAGATGTCTCAACTTGTAGTGAAGGAGTAATCCTTTGGATAAAGACACTTAGTACACAAAAGATTGTGCGGATTCATGATTCCTTTTCTCCAGAGTTTTTTGCGGTCCCGAGAAGAAATGCTGGAAAAGATTTACAGCGCTTTAAGCACAGTCTGGCACAAAACCATGACGTAAAGTCGGTGCGAATCTGTGAGAAGTATGTAAAACTAGAAGATCATAAGAAAACTAAACTACTTGGGATTTCTGTAATAAAACCTTCTGCTTTCAAAAAAGTAATTCGAATGGTCGATGAAATAGGGCTTTTCATCCTCTATAATATCGACCTACCCATTGCTCAGATGTATTATTATGTCAAAGATTTGTTTCCAATCTCGCTCTGTGAATTCAAGGTAGAAATAAAGAAAGATAAGAAAACCGGAGTTGAGATCATGAACTTACTTTCCCTTACTCTTAACGATGATAATGAGCAACTATTTTATGATCTCCCTCCTCTAAAAGCGATTTGGCTGGATGTAAAGGTGCAGCAAAGAGGAATCAGATATTATTATGACGATCCAATGGCTTTTGCCGAAATAAGTATCGTTGAAAACGACGAAGATAACGTCCCTCGGGCAGATGGCTATAAAAAAAGAAAGATCGTTATTAATAATGGTGATGAGGCGGAAAATATAAAAGAGCTCTCCCTTGTAGTTGAGAAACTGGATCCTGACATTATCCTTACTCAAAAAGGAGATGAGTTTTTATTTCCTTATCTAGCGGCAAGAGCATCAGTTCATCGTATAAAAAAAGAATTATATTTTTCTCGAGACAAAACCCCATTAGCAGATTGTATCTTCAAGCTCTCTGGAAGTTCCGATCACTATATGTCCTATGGCATTATACGAAGGCGCTCAAAAACACAAGTCTATTTCTCGGGCCGATTTCACTTGGATACTAACTCATATGCCAGCCTTCATTTTACGGAAGGAAATATACCTGGTGTCATTGAAGTGGCTCGTATTTCCCGTGTTTCCCTACAAAGGCTAAGTCGTATCACAATTGGAGGCGCACTTCAGTCAATCCAGTATTATTATGCATATAAGCTAGAGCATTTGATTCCCCCTTTTAAAAAAAGCCCCGAAGAGTTTAATAGTGGTTTGGATCTTATTCGAAGTGATCGAGGCGGTCACATTTTTGAGCCACAAATCGGTATTTTTGATCAAGTTGTAGAATTGGACTTTTCCTCAATGTATCCTTCATTAATGGCCAATTATAACATCTCTTCGGAAACGATTAACTGTCAGTGCTGCAAAGACGACAAAACAGGAATAAAAGTTCCAGGTTTAGATTTTCACATCTGTACCAAACGACAAGGAATCATATCGAAATCAATTAGCCTTCCCTTGAATAAACGGCTAAAATGTAAAGAACATGTAAGAAAAACCGGAGAGATGCGATATAAGTTCACGGATATAGCGTTAAAGTGGGTTTTAGTGGTTAGTTTTGGATATCTAGGATTTAAAAATGCGCGTTTCGGCAAAATAGAAGCCCATCAAACAGTTTGTGCATTTGCTCGTGAATTTCTTATGCGCTCTGCCGAGATTGCAAAACAATTTGGCTGCAAAGTAATTCACGGGATTGTTGACTCCATGTGGCTTCAGGATATGGAAAATAGAAGTCCAGAAGAGTTTGAAAAAGTAACGAAAAAGCTCGCTCAACAAATCACTGAAGAGACTAAAATTCCCATGAGCTGGGATGGAAGATTTAATGTTATTGTGTTCTTACCCTCTCGAGCAGAGCCGGATGTTCCGGCATTGAGTCACTACTGGGGGATTAAAAGCAACAATGAGATCAAGGTACGAGGCATAGAGGTTCGACGGAGAGATATTCCAAAAATAGTAAAAGATGCTCAATATTCGTTTATTGATGTATTTAAAGGGGCAATATCGGTCGAAGAATTCAAAAGAAGAATTCCCCAAGCTAAAGAATTATTCTATAAGTATGTGGATCGAATTAAAAAAGGTAATCTTTCGAAGGAGGATCTCACCATTCGCCAAAGAATCTCTCGAAAACCATCAAAATATAAAGTAAATTCATATCAAGCTGTTGCAGCAAGACAATTGGAAAATTCTGGGGTTGTTACATCGGCTGGGAAAAATGTACGCTATATCATCCTCGATGCTGGCGCAGATCCGGCCTTTCCAGAAAGAAAAGTCATCCTCTTGGATCTCTATGATGAAAAACGACATCATTATGATACGAAAAAGTACGTTGAAATCCTTAAGAGAGCATTCGAAAACCTGTTTCCTATAAAATTTCCCGAATTAGACGAATTCTTGAATGATAAAGATAATCACAAGTTCATTCAGAAAAATTTATCCTGTTTCCTAAGTGAATGATAAAAATCATCTTTAATTCTTCGCTGATTCCGACTAAAAAAAATGAAAAACCGAAACCAGCGACATAAATGTATAATAACCCGTTAATAGGTTCATTTAAATATGTCCTTTTCAATATATATATTGTTCATACTTTACCGTATGAATAACGAGAAGTTGTATAGTAAACGCAATGTATTGTTGCTAAAAAATATACTTCCGAGTATATTAATTTAGCGCTTGTCTCACTTCCCTCGGGAGGTAGGCATTATCTTCGGATAAGCAATTGAATGATTGGTTCTCGAATCAAACTTTCGATTGAAGAAAATGCATTGAAAACCCTTTACGCAAGTAAAGACTTACTATACTTATGCAATGAATACCTTTCGGTTTTCATTTGCATCTTCTCGGCCTTTATCCTCCTTATTTATTATTATTAGTTCTAATCTATTTCTTATTACTAAATATCGAGTTATAATAAAGAAAAAAAGATTTATGGGATTGTGAAAAGGTTTAAGAAATCGAGAATAATCATAATTAAACAAATAAATTCCATGATCATCCATAAATTACGTTTTAAACTTCTTATCCCCTTTAGAGCTTTTCCTGAATAATTAATTGCATTATAGATGATTATCATAATCCATGCTGTCACAAGAAACGCTGCTGGAATAATTAGAACCATGATATTATCCTGACCAACGAAATCTTGGAGGTACTTGTAGCTTAAAATTGAGAATCCAATAATTATAAACGTAAATCCAAGCCCAAATGAATATTCCGCGAATGAAACGAACTTTAATATTTTTTGTTTAGAAGAATTACCTGATTGAACTTCAAAATTTGCCTTCGAATTTGCTGATACACTATTGATAAATAAAATAAACGATAGCATCAAAAATAAGGTTGCAGAATAAATCCCTTCTGGAGGGAACTGCCATATAAGCGCAAGAATAGTTAGATTTACGCCAATCATCGTCGTGCTGATAATAATCCAATCCTTTACATTTAATTTAGGTTTTTCCTCTTCCATATATTTTCACATTTATTAGAAATAGTATGCAGTAAAATTTTTGTCCTAAGCTTATTAATTTTTAGAAAAAGATTTTCACTTTTGTAAACATGGAAGAAGGAACAAAGATCATATTAGAATTATTAGAAAATTTCCAGTCTGTAGTAATTTATTTTCTCTTATATGTACTTTTTTATTATGTCTAAAGCAATCTCCTATTATGATTGGAGTCTTGGATTTAAAAAATTTCCATCAAAAATAGAACCTAAAACCAAAAAAAATGCGCTTGGTCTTGATGAAAATGATTTTAGGGAATATTTAAATAAGTGGAAAGAAAAGAATCTTAAATAACTTCTCGTTTTTTCTATCTATATTATGAAATAATCTAACCTTAAATTATTATCTCATTTAGTATAGTTCAAATTCGTACTTCAGTAAAATACCAGAACACAATCAGGATTATCCATATTATGACTAATATTATCGAAATAATTGTTGTATAAAAGCGCCACTTTATGGAAATTTTTTGTTTCTTCTCCTTTCGGTAAATAAAAATTAGAACTATCGCACTCAACCCCAGTATTGATGAGGTCATAAGTATTAAAGAATATAAAAATGATTCAATATAGGGTAATAGCAGTACGTATATAAATAAAGAGGTACTTATCCAAATAGTTATAAAGCGTTTCATTTTCTGCTCAAAAACATCATCCGGATCGGAAACCTTCTTACTAGGAATTAAACCAAATAACATACCAAATATAGCAAGAGTTAATAATACGGAATGGTAAATATTTAATACTCCAAGTCCGAATTCAGAGAATGTAAGACCGATTAATATCCCTATTCCAAGACTTATCAAAATTTTCACATATTTGAAATTTCTTTTTATGAAGTTCAATGTACTATAATACAGTGTAATAATCGCATTTTTGATCTTAATAAATGAGGTTTTTATAAAAGTTACGAGGTTTGCGATGAAGATTTTTAACTCTTCCAACATAAAGATGAAGGGATACAAAATGATCCCAAAAATCAGAAAACCCCAGCTAAATCCTGAAATGGTTAAATTATAGGTTATTAAACTCAATAAAATAAAGATCGATGTCCAGTATAAGAAGGAGATTATTTTTTTTCTCTTTAGAGGTTTTATTACATATCCCATGAAAAGCATAAAAACCAATAAAGCCAAGCTTATATTTAACGAAAAGTTAGGAGCTACATAAAATTCTAAGAAGAGAAATATATCCAAGGATAGAATTGCTCCAAAACAAATTATATCAATTTCAATCAACCATTTCCTTATTTTATCAGGTATTGTTTTAATTCTCTTATCTATTAATAACTCAAGCGATAATATTCCTAAGGATAAAAGAATCACGTTAAATGCTTGTATAATGTTAAGATTTATGTAAAATAGGGGCCAGCTAACAAAATTAAGATAGTATAGATATAGAATAAATTTTTTGATCTTATTTTTATCAATTCTAATTACTTTCGAATAAGGAATTATCAAGTTTAAATACGTAATTTCGAGTAATAATAACAAAATAATAACTGGAATGATTAAATACGAGAATATCGTGATCCAAGTGATAAAATATAGGAATGAAAAGCCAAATATTGATCCCCACGTGATTAAAACGAAAATATTAGCATACTTACCTAAAAACTTGAATAAATAACTATCTCCGAGCATTAAAATATGCGCAATCAAGCTATCAATAAATAAAATTAGCTGAAATTCCATTCCCATGACTATAAGAACCTGTGTAGTGTAAACAATTAATAAAATGTAAAAACTAATTCCTAAAACTCTTTGTCTATATTTTTTCCATTTTAAAAATATTGATTCTTTTCCAGGTTTTATCTCCTTCCTAATCTTATAATATAAATAATTACTATAAAACTGCATAAGGGTAAATATCGCAAGACCTAGATACAATAAACTAAGATTAATCATAAAAAATTGGCTTAATATCACTAATAACATCAAAGAGATGGTAAAGTAACTCATTAATCGAATTATTAGCATGATTCTTGTTTTCATACGTTCTATTTCAAACAAAGAAAGGATGAATAATGCAATCTGTGAACTAAGTAGACTTCCATATACATCTAAATAATTTACAGCAATGCTGAATACTAAAAATGAAAATTCAAAATACACTAAAAGAGATAAAATGACGTATATTTTAGGCTTAAGATTTTCCTTTATCTTTCCACTTAGTAATTTATCTATTAAATTTACCGAATAAAATGTAAATATCGTTTCAATAATCAGTAATAATGCAAAGCTATATAATGTAAGTAAATCAAGAAAACTAAATAATGATATCCAGAAAATTGCTAATAGAATTTGAAAAGTAATAAAAAAAGAGCTAGTTAAAACTCTTTGATATTTGGTTTTGAATACCATATTAAAGATGTACATAAAAATAGAGAATATCATAATATATGATGAAAGGAGAGAAATTATACTTATTGTAGGATATGTTTGTTGAATCATATTTGTGATAAAATTTGCTCCATAAAGGCTAATCGCGAGAAATAGTAAATTTGTAATTATATTCTTACCAATCTCTTTCATATTTTCTAATTTAGTCTTCTCGAGGCTTTCGAAATCCTTTAAAAAGCTAAAAATTCCATAATTAGTATAAAACTGCATTAATAATATTAAAATAATAATTAATAGCAAGAGATTAGTATTAATAAAGAGAAATTGATTTAGAAATGCAATTAAGAATATTGTGATCAAAATATAGTCAGCAATATTAAAAAGATGCATAAGATGGCGATGGCCTCTCTTTATAACATATATATCTAACAGACTAAGAAGGAAATAGAAAATTAAACTCATTAAAATGCAAATTTGGAGCTCTAACAAGAAATATTCCAACAAGATACCAAAAACTAAAAATGCCAATTCAAAATATAATAATACAGCAATTATAGAAGAAAATTTAAAAATAATTGATGCTAGATCAATGAATTCTTTATCTAAATTCCATTTTCTAAAGTATCTTAAGCTAAATAGGATTAAAACAGACCATACTATAAGGAATTCTAAGATTTGATATAAAAGAGACAATGGGCTTATAAGAGTTATAAAAAGTGAGAAATAAGTACTATTTAATACTAAAGCACTAAAATTGATTACTCTAATTCGCTTCTGGTCATTATAGATTTTCAATAATCCTTTATATTCGATATCTACACTTTTTGATTTAGCTGGGTTTAATATGTTTAAAATTAGTTGAAAAGAAGTGGTATAAAGCATCAAGGCGATTAATATAAAAACTATAAGTGGTCGAAAGATCTCAATTAATCCAATAAATTCAAGAAAGAAGGTGCTAATCGGAATAGGAATCAGATATAATAGTACATATCTCAATTCATATAAAACGAAATAAAAGAAAGCTATATTTATCGAAATAAAAACCGTAGCGGCTAAGAAGATAGTTCCAGGTAAAAATGCAAGAACAAAAGAGGATAAACTCAATGAAAGCCCAAGGGAAAGAATTGCTAGGGGAATTATTTTGTTGATTCCTAATAACATCTTAAAATGATTAAAAACAAAAAATGAAAGACCACCCACCGTCATTGTTAAGAACAGAGCTCCCAACTCAAAATTAGGTATTAAACTAAAAGTACTATATGTGAGTAAAGATAAACCAGAAATCAGTGCTATTGAGATAACTGTATTAAATATAAACTGATTAAGTTTGAAGATTCGAGAAGTAAAGAGACTTGCTCCTATGATTATTAAAGACATAGCTAAAGCGATGAAAATGTTTAGGAAAATGAAATAATTTATATAAAATACGGAAAGAAAAGTCCCAATTATGACGATAGCGTAAGAAAAAATTAGAATTAAACTTTTTTGGGCTCGTAAGGTCGGAAAAAATGAAGCAATGAGGAGGAAGCCGCCAGAGATAATAATATTGAGCGAATAATTCATCTCAATTAGAAAACCTAACGCATTAAATAAAATAATTAAAAAGCTGATTACGGTAATTGAAAAAATAGCCCAGGATATTGAGAATAATTTCCACAGTTTCATCCAAAACAATATTGGAATAAGTAAAAATACCGCAAATACCACAAACAAGAAATTAGTAAAAAAGATATTGCTTGCAAAGATATTTTGGCTTAACCAATACAAAGCAAATAAGCTTAAACCCCAGACAATAAATAAGGTTTCAGAGAAATGTTTTTTAATCCATGAATACCAAAAAGGCAATGAAATCACTATACAAATCATTAAAGCAACTATAAATGACCCATTAATATTGAATAAACCAAAGAAAGATAACGAACTCGTGAAGAGATCGATCCCAGCAAGACTTTCATAAATAATATAAAAATTTGCTACAGGACAAAGAATCCATAACCACCATCCTGTTCTCCACACTTGCCAAGATATTTGCTTCTGATATGTCGCGATTGAGAGGTAAAAAACTAAGATGAAAACATCAACTGAAATAATAAAGATAATTGGCTCAAACAATGGAAGAGCAAATAAGGAAATTAGAAAAAAATAAGTAAATGTTGGTAAAGTCGCTAATAATAATCCAAAAGCTCCATAAAAGGAGTATTTTCTTAATTTTCCAGAGCTAGATTTGAAAATTAATACTAGCAGAATTTCTGTTATACTGAAGGCTAAAGTATAACTCAATATTGTTTTTGAGGTTTGAAAGAGAATTCCTGTAAAAAATATGGTCTCAGAAAGAAATAAAACAAAATCAAAAATGAGGACAAGAATCGATAAACCTATATACCACTTAGATTTTGCATTACTCTGAAGATGTAAAGTAATTCCTAAGAATAACAGAAGAACTGAAGCGGAAAGTGAGACGCTATAAATTTGTGCAATAGAAGTAAAAGTTATGAAGGATATGTAGGAAAATAAAGAAATTAAAACATATAATAAGCGACTTTCAATAAAATTCTCACCTCGAGAATTAATAATAATTGAAAACGTTAAAACAGACATTATTGAGGCTAATCCTAAGAAAGGTACCAACCCATATTCATTGACAGAATATGTTTTCAAAAAGTTGATTGAATCAAAATTGATAATAAATTCATTGAAACAAAATATTGAAAGAGCTAAATACATGATTAAGCGAAATATAATACTTCGATTCCTATTGTATAGAATCAATGAATATAAAAGAATTAAGAAAAAAAGAAAGAAGATAGAATTAATCAAGATCACCGAGCTTAAAAGCAAAATATTTATCCCAAAGAATTTATAGAGGCTTATGCTTTTTTCCTCCTCTATAATATGCTTGTAATGGATCGTAGTAAAATTAAGATACAAATAAACAATAAATAGAGAATTTATTATAAGATATAATTGATCAATCGCAATTATAGCCAATTCAAAATAAAGAAGCCAATAAAATTCGGCAAAGAAGCTTATAATAGAAACCAAAAATAAAGCAAGAATTCCTTGTTTCATCCTTTTTATCGATGGCTCTAAAATGATAAATTTTTCATTGAGATAGTATACACTAATGGGGCTTAAGATTGAAAAAACCAATACTCCCAAAAATATTCGATTAATTACAGAGATTTGTACTGAAAACAATATCACAAATAAGCAAATAATTATCTTTAAACAAAACCAGCATATCATCTCTAGGATTAACTTGACTTTTACAAATTCAATTTTAAAGGAGGATATTTTTATGTGCATTAGTAATAAACTAAACAACGTTAGAATAGCAATTTGAATCAATAAGGGAAAAATGAATGATTCTTCTATAAAGATAATTGAATACAAACCAAATTGTCGAGGCAATAAACTTATTAAGAAAGAAATGGCAAAGATCAAACCAAAGTAAATGACATTCTTGTTATATTCATAAATTTTGTAAATCTTATAGTAATCATATCTACTTTTTCTATTTTCAAATACAATTTGCTTGAAACTTTCTAATAACGGTAAATTAATGAGATTTATTAGTAAAAAGAAGATAACCGATATGGCAATGCTAATTTCTGGAAGAAGTATCACATGGAACAATCCATCTATAAAAAGAAACACTTGCCAACTCGATAGAACACAAACAATCATCCAGTTAATGAGTTGAAACATTTTTATGATTTCAATTGTTCTTGATGTGAGACTCAAATATTTGGCAACATTATTTAGGAATAATAGAAATGCAAAGACTATAATTCCAGTTATCAAGACAACGAGATATAAATCCACAACAAAGCCAAGTAATGTTAATTCCATTGCCACAAACGAGGGTAATGAAATTATACACCCCCATAAAATTAGTACATTAAAAATGATGGTGTATTTATTAACTATTTTCGGAAAGAACCTTTTTTTATAGGAAAAGAATAGAGGAAGGAATGCAAAGGCGGATGTAAACAATATTGGTAATATAAATTGATATGTGGTCCCTCTAAGCAAGAGATAAGGATAATAGAAAATAGTTGTAAAGGCGATTAACACTTCAATTCCCACTTGGATTTTGAGAAGTAAATCTCTGCTATCTTCTTTAAAACTTAGATTTCTTGAAAAAATGTACAATAGTGCTAGAATGAAATAGAGAATGTAGAGTGAAAAATTAAATGGCGAGAGAAAATCAACTGTATATCCCAATTTGACCATCTCAAAAGTAATAAAATAAGGTATCGACGTAATGAGTGCCGAGACGATATATAAATTATAAAAAATTAACTTATTCAACAAAATCTTGCTTTTTACTATGCTTTTTATATAGAAAAGTGCTATAAATAGAAAGAGACATGAAAAAAGAACAGGAATTATCAAGCTATAATAAGTTCCTGATGTGAAGAACATGCAAAACAGAAATATCAATAAGGTAGTAAATAATAATGAAAGAACATTTAATGAAAAGAGAAATAATTTAGAAATACGAAATTGGCTGTAGCAAATATTATGAATTATGGCAATTATAAGTAGCGAGAAATAAATTGAAAATAAAATTGGGTATTCAAAATTAATCATTTGAAGCAAGTCAAAAAAAGGAGTAAATGTCAAAACAAAAAGATCTAAATAGATCGCATATAGGATAATTATTCTCAACTTCCTTAAGGAGATTTCAGAAATATAGGTAAATTTCCATCCTATTGTTAATAAAAGTTGAGAAATGACTGAAAATATTAAAATAGTGATTAAAACTATTTGAAATGAAGTGTAGAAAACAAAAATTATCGAAAAACTTGATAAACTTAAAATTATCCAAAGTAAAATATAGCTCAATTTCTTTTCAACTTGTTCCGGTATTATACCTAATATGAAATTAACCAGTACATATCCCAAGAAAATAATTGGGATTAAATTTAAACCTATGAATAAAAATTGAATAAATGAACCATAATCTATACGATAAAAATTCAATAAATTGATTATGGCATAGAAATTTAACTCAATTAGCAAAAAAATAGTTAATAAAATAAGATTAAACACTTTTGATGATTTCATTTTTAGATGACGAAGGTAAAGATAATATAATGAGCTTAATAGAACCAAAAGATTAATTAAAATATGAGCTAAGACGTTTAAAGTCAGAGCTGCAGATTCATTTGAGATGCTAGAAAACTCAAAACTTAAGATAGGAAAGAATGAATAAGCAATAACTATAAAAGTGAGATAACTTAAGATATGTTGGGCAATTATAACACTTTCTTTTTTAAAATATTCATAGCGAATAAAATATTGCAAAAGAAGGTAAAAACTAATACAAAATACAATAACTTGAATGTTAAATGGATAAAAATCAATAAAACTTGGAATGATCCAGAAATTGATAGTTCCGAGCACTATCACTATACTGAGGATATATATAAATCTACTGTACTTAGTTGGACTTACATTAGCTTTTTGCTCATAATATGTAATGATAATAATTATAGGGATAATTATAAGGATAATTATAGGATATTCAATTAAATAGGAGAATAGAATAGTAATGAATATAAAAAACAATGATAAGATCATATTTGCGATCTGCCACTTACGCATTTTTGGATCTTCAATTATTTCTTCATTCAATTATATCCAACTCCCGTTGTTTTTTGTTTTTATGATGGTAAATGCTAAAATAAACCCTAATTTTTAAGTAAAATAACAAGAGTGCGATAGAAAACAAAGCTGCATTAAAAATTTCGAAATTTGAGAAGATATGTCCCATTAAGCTAAATACGAGTATAACAACAAACGGCATTTGGATTATCAATGCAAAAACAAGGCTAATAACTAATATTGAAAATTTCTGCTTATATTGATTAAGTTCTAAAGTAATTGGTTGCTTACTCTCAATTTTTTTTGAAATATTTCTTCTTACTTTTCTAGTTGATGAAAGTGAGATGAAATAAAAGATTATATCCGCTATAAGCGCAAATAACCACGAATATTTGGTATCAAAGGTATACGAGAGAAATATTATATGAAAAATAAAATTTACAACAAGTATAATGTTGTAAAATTTCTTGAAAGAATCAACGAATCTTCCATGATACTTAAATGCCCTTTCTGAAATATCAAAATAATCAATCGGCTTAAAATAAAAATAGAGATATATGATATTATAAAGAATAATATAAGAAATCAATGGGAGTAATTCGAAATAATAATCTTCGGGAGTAATATAAACAAAAATAGGTGTTACTATTAAAGATAAAATTGATACCAAATATAATATATGAATTCTTGCGGTCGGATTATTTAATCTATTAAGAAAAAAGGATTTTTTTCGATATTTATCAAATGGTTTATAAAATAGTAGTATTGAAAACATAAAACTTAACACAGCAAATCCAGAAGAAATATAAACATCTTTAATCAAAAAGTTAAAGATATAAAATCCAATTACCGCAATTAAAGAAGGTACAATAAGTAAATAAAAACAAAACCACCAAACTCTCCATAATAATTCAGTGGCTTTTTCTATTTTTCCCTCTGAAATCTCTCTCCCATTAGATTTCATAAGCTATTATATAATGATAATATTTAAAAAATCTATCTCTTTATATTTATGATCAATTTAGATCATAATATCATCTCTATTTTATTGAATATAAATAATTCTATATTTAATACTAGCAAAAATGATAATTTACTAGTAAAAAATGATTAATTAAAAGCAGGTAAAAAATCCTTTTGAAGTTGAGTCATCTCTTTAAAAATGATTTCTGCTTTCTTGAAACTGCCCACATTAGGATCAAGTGCTATAGCAGCCATAGCTAAATCCTTAGATTTCTTTAGTACGGCCTCTACACACAAATCCTGAATAGTTGCTTCAATTCTTAAAAGTGCTGCGATATTTTTAGGTATATTTCCAAGTTTTACACCTTTCACACCCTCCTTACTTACGATACATGGCACTTCTACGATGAGATCTTGAGGAAGGTTAGTAATAATACCATCATTTGGAATATTAACGGAATTCTCATAGCTATTCTTGTCTGTTAGGATTGTCTCTATTATAGGTATTGCCCTCTCTCCTGATGGGAATTTACTTAAGAATCCTTTTCGCGGATATTTGTTTTTAATCAATTTTTTATGATATCTCAAGGCACGCTTGAATATGCTTTGATTTTGATGATCAGTATGATTTATCCAATCAACCATATCCTGAGTCTTGGTAAATTCTTCAGCAAATTGTAAATACTCTCCCATATGATTATCACCGGCATGTGGAAAATAACCAAATCGTTCATACACCTCGAAAGTTAATTGTGAAAATTCAAATCTATCTTCTTTTTTCTTAAAGTAATTCGTAGCATTCCGATTAAAGTCTGGTAGCAAATTCTGACCTGACAACTTTTCTTCCAAACTTAATAAAAATCCAAAATGATTCAATCCCGCAACAACCATTTTAATTTCATTTAGCTTTTTGTTCAATAAAAGCGGTATATGGTGTTCAAGTGAATGAATTTCATGACATAAACCAATAAAGTTAATATTCACTGCTCGTTTAATTCCCAAACATACACGAGACATTGGATTTGAAAAATTAATGAAAAACGCATTCGGGCATATCCTTTCAACATCTTTAACGATTTCTATAATGTGAGGAAGGATGCGAAAAGTATGAAAGATACCTCCTGGTCCTCCATTCTCTCCTAAAACCTGAGTAGAGCCATGTTTTCTTGGAATCTCATAATCTTGCCTCCATAGTTTCATACGATCCCCTACTTCAATTGAATTGATTATGAAATCTGCTCCTTTTAGAGCCTCTTCACGGTTTAGAGTCTTGTTAAGGATAAATTTCTCTTCACTTCGCTCATTTTCGATAAGCAGCAAATCATACATCATATCTAGCTTGCTTTTATCGATATCATTTAACATAACTTCGCAACCTTCTAAAATATCACTTAAATATAAATCTGAGAACATATTTGGACCAAATGAGGTAGAACCTGCCCCAATGAGTACAATCTTTTTATCCATTCCTTTATTATCCCCTTACTCTCATTGAATGTAATTATTGTTCAATTAATTAAACGAAGAATTAATTTAAAAAATTATGAAAATCCATCCAATTAAATGTTATAAGAACTATGTTAAGATTTTCTTTTATGATGGGATCAAAATGGGAAATCTTAAAAGGGATCGTTAACACTTCTTTTTCAATACATAATTTGATTATAATGAAATTTTCACATCATAATACTACAACTACATGGGTAGGCTATAAGAGAGCCTTCATCCCAATTTGTGTAGTATTATGAAGGGAGAATAAATCCTTTTTTCTGCCTTTTTCTTTTAATTTTTTGGGATTTGTTCTCTTACCATAATATTTTCACAATTAATTGAAAGAGGGAGAAATAGGATTGGATTTTCTATGTGAGAGTTTAATAAAACAAAAGGAGGTGACAAGTACGAATAAAGAATTCTCTAGAAAAATCGATCCAGAGATGATTCTAGACTATTATAAGGACTGGAACTCAGATAATGCTCCATTAATGATGTTTTTGGACGCTTCAGATTTAGAAAATGAGGATGATATGAAAATGGCTTATCTGAGGAAAAAATATGATAATCTTTCAAAATAATTCTTATTTTTTTTATTTTAATTATTAATTAATTTTTCAATTCGCTCTATAGCTTCTTTTATTCTGTCAATTGATTGAGTTAAGGCAAATCTTACATAGCCTTCTCCATACTCACCAAAACCCTCTCCGGGGGTTAAAATTACTCCTATATTGATAAGTTTTTTTACAAATTCCATACTACTTGTTTCATTTTCGGGTATCCTTGTCCATAAATAAAAGGTTGCTTTTGGAAAATCTGTTTCCCAACCAATTTTTTTTAATCCTTTTATCAAGACATCCCTCCGTTTTTCATAGATATCAATATTTTCCTTTACAATTTTAGGTTTCTTTTCTGATGTATATTCATTTAATCCTTTTATTACTGCTTTTTGGATGAAAATTGGACATCCGGAATCGATTTGAGATTTGATTTTTCGTATCCCATCTATGATTTCTGCATTTCCGACTGCCCATCCGCATCGGAATCCTGTCATACAAAACATCTTTGACGCACTATTTATCTCAATATGATTGGGATCGATTTCTAAAAGAGAAGGAGCAATATAATCGCCAAAAGTAAATTCAGAATATGGATTATCATAGATGATAAAGAAATTATAATCCTCCGCAAAATCAACTGCGGATTTAAGAAAATCTATGGGTGCAATAGCACCGGTTGGGTTATTTGGATAATTTAAGTAGAGCATTTTAGCTTTTTTTAATATTTTCGTGTCAATATCCTCGAAATTTGGCAAAAATTGATTTTCTTTCAACAAAGGAATACGATATGGAACACCATCGCTCAATTTTGTTCCCCCATTTTCGTATACAGGATATCCTGGATTGGGACACATTACAATATCTCCGGGATTAACAAAAGCTCGAGCAATATTTGCCACTCCTTCTTTCCCTCCTATTAAATTTGTAACTTCCGTTTCTACATCGAAATCCAAATGAAATCTTACATTATACCATCTCTTTACAGCTTCTCTAAACTCTGGCTCCCCCATACTTAAAGGATAATTTTGATTTGCAGGATCACCTGCCTGTTTAACTAATTCATCAATGATTAATTGGGGAGTAGATAGATCGGGATCTCCTATTCCAAGTGAAATCATATCTATCCCTTCTTTTTTCTTTTGAAGCTTCAATTCCTCAATCGCGGCAAATATATATTTTGGAAGGCGATTTACTCTTTCAGCGTATTCAATCTTCATATGAGTTCAAATGATGATTTGAACTTTAAAATTGCGAAAAAGCTGAATAAAAAAAATAGGAGTTAAAAATTTTGATTTTTAAATTTAGAGATTATAATCCTAATTCTTTTACCTTCAATTGATTTTGAGTTACTATATCTGGAGTAAGTTTATAGTATTTCCAAAAGATTAGCGTACCTATTAGCATTACTATCGCTGGAATTAAGGAAAAGTGAAGCAACACACCGAAAAATGCGGATTCTGGTTGGCCTACATGACCTTGTCCTTCCTGTAAATTAGTAAGAGAATGAACTAGCGCAAATATTACGACTTGAAATAATAACCCTAGACGTCCAAAGAATTGTAGAAAACCATTATAGATGCCTTCTTCTCGTTTTTCGTATTTTACCACCGATTCATCAATTATATCAGCTAGAACAGCTGAAATTAATGTCCAATAACTGCCTAAACCAAAACCAAAAAATAAGAATCCAATGAACATTAGTGTTATAGTATTATAAAAGAAAAATGGAAATGTAAAAACTGTCATTAATATACTACCGATTAACATAGTTCTTTTATTATTATTTGTCTTTTGTGCTATGAATGCCCATAATGGAGAAGAAATTAACGCTCCAACTAAAAATGCTGCTGATAATAGAGTTTGAATTAAAGTTACTTCTTTCAATATGAATTCTACGACATAAGGTATAGAAGCTTGCATCGAAATAACTAAACATCTATAGAGTGTATAGCTGATAATGAATACCCTAAAGGATTTTACTTTAAGTGCCTCTCTTAATGATTTGAAGAATTTTAATTCACGCTGTTCCTCATCATAACTGGCAAGATAGGAATCGATGTATCTCTGGTCTTCCTTATAACCTGGAATTGAAATCCCTAATACAACAAATCCAATTATAACCAATAAACCAGCTTGAATGAGATATAAATCAGCATTAGAATTATCAGTTATAATTAATGGGGGAATAAGAGCACCAAGAGCAACTCCAAAGACACCTATAGGAGTTTGAATCCCTGTTGCTAATCTACGTGACTTAACAGAACGCCATTTATCAGGAAATAGAGAAGAAAAATTCACAAAAAAAATCGAACTGAATGTATCATATATACACGTAGAAAAAAGTAACCATGCAAATAATATCCATGTACCCCCTATTGGATCTCTTGTTGGTGGTGTAAATATTAAAAGGTAACTTGTTAGCCATAATGCTCCACCAATAATTATCCATGGTTTTCTGCGTCCCCATTTTTTTGTAAATTTAAATGGACGATTGGTTAAATACCCAACTAAAGGATCGTTAATCGCATTGTATACAGCAAAGATAAGGAACCCTAAACCGACTAGTAAGGACTCTAAACCTAAAGCTCGCTCGTAATAGAAAAAAGAGTAAGAGACAAAAGCCATATCCAAAAATTCATTCAATAATTTCCCAAATCCATAGGAAGCCATATTTAATTTCGAAGTTTGAATCATATCCTCAGTTTTTGCCATGAAAATATCCTCATTTATAATTAAAATTGAAATTAGATATTAATTAGACTTTAAGCTTTTTATATGTGATGCATTTATTCGGTGTATTCTATCGGAATAAACCAGAAATCGTCCTAAATACCTTTTATTTATAAGCAATAAATTATAATAATTTGTGAATGATTATTATTAATAAAAGGTATTATCGGATAACACTTTGATTTGATGTTAAATGGGACGCAGAACAAGAATGCGATTTGTGAAAAATCCGCCGAGTAATTTTTATTTCATTCGACGTATAGAAGATCCATTATATGAAGCGTCAGTTGTGCTTACAGTAGCCGAATTTGAAGCAATGAGACTTAAACATTACGTTTCATTGACCCAAAAAGATTCTGCAGATAAAATGGGTGTATCTCAACCAACTTTTTCTAGGATTTTAGAAAGTGCTCATCAGAAAGTAACTCAAGCATTTGTAGAAGGAAAAAATATCAATATTTTTGGTGGAAATGTTAATTTAAAAAAGCCATTTTTAGGTTATGGATGTTTAAGTTGCGAGTATGAATGGGAGGATCCTCAAGCAACCCAAGACAGTAAAACTACATGTCCTAAATGCGGTTCTAATGATGTTTATTTCCTTGTTAAGAATCCTTTATAACACGTATATTCCTTAACAGAATTTGCGCAATTTTTTTATGAAATAGCTAATTTTAATAATATACTTGTTTGATTTTTACCTATATATTTAAAGGTTGGGGAAAAATGTCAGAACAGTCTGAAAAGTTATGGTATCGTGCCGCGAGAACAATTGCGAAAGTTGGTAAAATGCCTATGCCTATTAGTTCTACGGTGATAGAATTATTAAAGCTCATCATGACGGAAGAGCAAGCACAATTTATTTTGAATTTTAAAACACAGACTATGAATCTGGAACAAATTAAGGAAAAAACAAAATTAGGTCTAAGCAAAATCCATGAAATACTGAATGATCTGATGAAACAAGGGGTAATTGTTGGGGTTCCAAGTCGAACGACAGGTATTATGGTTTATCGGTTATTACCTATGTGGCCCGGTTTATTTGAATACCAATTTTTACGAGGTGGAAATACGGAGAAAAATCGGAAAAAGGCTCATCTCTTTGAAGAAATTTTCGAAGAATTAAAAGAAGGTACTCAGAAAAATTACGACACGATAATTGAACAATTTAGAACTTTACCAGCTCTTGATAGAATCGTACCTGTGGAAGAGCAAATTGAACCTGGGACTGAAAGTGTTATGCCATATGAAGAGATCAAAATAATACTAAACAACTATGATAATATTGCAGTTTCAAATTGTTATTGTAGAACTGAAAAAGAGCTAGTGGATGATCCATGTAAATTAAATGCACCTAAACAAAATTGTTTTTTCTTTGACAAAAGTGCTCAGTTTGTTATCGAACAGAATTTTGGTCAAAAAATCTCTAAAGAAGATGCGCTAAAGATCTTTCAAGAGGCAGAGGATTACGGTTTAGTCCATAAGGTCTTTCATGTACATCTAGATACAAAAAATAATATTGAAGCGATCTGTAATTGCTGTAAATGCTGCTGTGGGCCATTTCAGATGTATTATCGAGGAGTTATGCCGCTACATACCATAACTTCCTATATTGCAAGAATTTCCGATGAAGATTGTATTGGCTGTGGTACTTGTGAGCAGAAATGCCCAGTAGAAGCAATTGATTTAGTTGATGACATCGCAGTAATTGATGAAACAAAATGTATTGGATGTGGTGTTTGTGCACATCATTGCCCTGAACAAGCAATTAATTTAGAGCGATTGGGTCCGAGGGATGTGTTTATCCCTCCCAAAAAGTTTTCAGAAAAATAACCCTTAGCTTTTATTTCTTCCAATTAATAATTAAATTACACTATGGCCCATCGTACTTTCATGTGGCTTAATATGAATCATATTTAATAAGGTGGGAACTATATCAACGGTTTTGCAGAACTTTATTTCCTCATGAGGGATTTCTTTTGCGCCTCCAATTAGTAATGGAACAATAGAGCAATTTCTTAACCCTAAGTCATGTACATAAGGACTTGTATCTTCTTGTTTTCCATGTGCAATATTATATACCACAGAACCTTTAGTACTTATAACTATATCACCCCCACGTGGGTTTTTAAAGTGCCTTGAGATTAGTTCCGGATAACAAGGATAATTTACATGAAAAGTGTTTTCTAACCATTCTTCAGGAGTGTGAAATTTATTATCTATCAATCTAGAGGAATTTTCATTCTTATCGTAACCAAATATATCGTGATTTTGACTTTCATTATAGTATTTTATCTGAAAATCTTTTCCTTGTCTACGATATTCCAGATACCCTGAAATTATTTGGCCCGAATTTTTAATTTTTCTCTTTAAGTGGATAATTCCCTTATCATCACGATTATTATCGTCTTTATAGTACATTAATTCACAGCCTTGGATTTTAAAAAGTTCAGAAAGCAAATTAATTCTTTTAGGACCATATATTTCTAGATCTTTTACTTGTGGAAGATTCCAATATGATTTTGAATAACAATCTCTAGGTTTTACATTGATAAAACCTATTCCTCCAAACTTTGTAAAGTTAATAGTTCCCTTCACATTCTTTCGGGGATGGTAGTTATAAAGCTTATATTTTTGAATGAAATTTGAGAGATTACCAAAGGTTTTGACAGCGTAATTTCCATGGTCAGAGGCGACCGCGATAGCTGTATCATCTAAATAACCCATTTGCTTAAGTTTCTTTAGCATGAATCCAAAAACCGTATCTATATGCCTCATATTAAGGAGATATTGTTTAGATTTCGAGCCATATAAATGTAAAAGAATATCTGGTGACACAAACCAGAGCAAACTTGCGATAGGCGGCTCATTGCTCTCAAAATACTTTTTTGGATGCTTAAAAGTATCTATTAAATTTTGAATAGCTATGTTATTCATGCGATAGAGATATTTTTCAACCTTTCTTGAATTTTTAAGAAGTAAATAATAAAATATTAATTTTATTTTCGTTTCGGGGTAAAAATAATCGGCACCTCTATTTATAAACTGCAGGATACTTGCCTTATTTCCTTCCTTAATCATTTCCAATATTGTTTGGCAATTTTTACCTATATCTTCATTCATTTTATATATTTGAATCCACTCATCAGACCCAACGGTATCATAAGATCGAAAAAAAGGAGGAGCAACTGCACGTTCCATCCAATTAAATAATGGAACTCCATGACATAATTCTTCTTGATAATTACCTGTATGTGTCCCTGTAATCATAGATACATGAGTCGGATAAGTGACAGCTGGGAAATCAGTAACGCAATTTTTCGAAAAAATACCTTCTTCATAGAATATTTTAAAATTTGGTAGCCAATCTTTTTCAATTAACTGAAAAAATTGATCCGATCTTACATCGTCGATAATACAATAAATAATTCTATTAACGCTATTCATTAGACAAGTACTCCTTAAAGTTTATCAAATTTAAGGTGTTTTTATTTTTGGAATAAGAAATAATTAGTATGATATCTATGATGATTCTATGTACTTAATTAATGATAAAGAGCCCCCGGTGGGATTTTCAGTCCAAAATTCGAAATTTTAAACTTTTGAACCCACGACCTGCAGATTACAAATACAGCAAGATTAAATTAATAATCTGTGTCTGCTGCTATACCGCTAAGCCACGGAGGCTCGGGATTTAAAATTCAATGCTAAATTATATGATATTAAAAGTGAATTTGTTATTAATTTTGTGGTTTTGACATCGAACAATATTCATACAAATAATTAAATGCTTACTTTTCTTTAGTTTAATTAAATACTAATTATTATTGGAGTTGGATGAAAAAATTGTTTACAAAAGAGGATGTAGAAATCTTAGCGTACCAGAGATATAAATCTGGAGAAGATTATGGAAAAAGTGTGTGGTATCTTGCAGAACTTTGCGTGAAAATAAATAAAAATATAAAAAATGGTTATGATATCAAACCATTGGAAACAGACAACCTTGTTTTATTGTTAAATGAAAATGTGAATGGAGAACTTATCCAACCAACTGAGGAAGAAATAAAGGAACTCGCAGGGACAATTTACAGTGAACATCCAGAAAAAAGTAAATTACACTTCTTTATTGCCGAGAAACAACTCCTCTTAGAAGAAATTAACAATGTTTTAGAAGAACATCAAGGTAAATGCTAACTTGCTTAAATTAGATGCATTTATCCTTTCTAATTCTTATTACCAATCCTATATTAATTAATTTTACTTCAGATAAATTAGAGATAATAAAGAAACATATTATACTTTTAATTTCTTTTATATTAAACTCGAAATAGTTGAGATTAAAATTAATATTATAATAATAATAAATAGATTAATGAAAAGTATTATAAATCGGGTCTAAAGCCGTGGCAAAAAAAAAGAAAGAATCTGATGAAAAACAAAAATCTCTTTTCTCCTATATGGAGCCAAATAAACCAGAATCCAAAAAAGCTAAACCAAAAGTTGAAATTAGGGATGAAGGATTAATAATTGATGAAGAAGAGCTAGAAATAGAAACCGCATCTAGCTCAACATCAGAAACTCAATCAAAACAAAGCCCTACTAAAGTTCCTGAAAAACTATATTTTAATAAGCAAGAATACAACTTCGGCTTAAAAGAAGGAGATATTACCTTAAAAAAAGTCAAACGAGAATCGCTAAGTTCTAAGTATCTTCGTTACCTTATAACTAAAGGAGAGATTATACAGAATCTCAAAAGAGGGTTACTTCTTGATGTTGATTACGATGGTGGTCAAAATAAAGCCTACTGTAAATTTTATGATTTAGAACAGCATGATATCAAAATATGGATTGATACTACAAATCATGAACCTTATTGCTTAAGTAAAGAAACTGATATTTCTATCTTGGAAAATCTTAAATTCGTTGATAAAATTGGAGATTTTGAAAAAGAAAAAAAATTAGTAGAATATTCTGGATTTAATAGATTCGAATCGATAAAACGCTACGATTTACTTAGTGATAAAGAAGTAGATTTAACTAAAATCTATGGAAAAACACCTTCAGATATCGGCGGGTCAGGGATAAATATTCGTAGCATATTAGAGAGAAATGATTTAAAAGCTTGGGAGGCAGATATCCGCTATCATTTAAACTACATCTTTGATACACAATTAATTCCCGGGTTAATTTATAGTATTCAGAAAGGTAAGATTCAAAAGATCGATTATGAAGAAATTAATGAAGAATCAAAAAAATTAGCTGGAGAACTTCGTGCGATCTTTGGAAACGAAGAACCAGAAATCATAGAATTCGCAGAAAAGTTTTTAGATATCTTTCTTACTCCTATCCCCGATGTTAAGCGTCTAGCCATGGATATTGAAGTAAGTATAGGAGAACATGATTACCGTGTTCCAGATGCAAGATTAGCGCAACAAGAAGTCATCAGTGTCTCCTTTGTCGCAACTGATGGCTTAAAACGGGTATATGTCTTGGAACGTGAAGGTTTTACTTTTAAGAAACTTCATGAAGACTTTCCATCCGATGCAGAACTGTATTTCTTCACTTCAGAAAAAGAACTCTTGACTGAAACTTTTAGAATTCTCTGGGAATATCCCGTTGTTATAACTTTCAATGGAGATAATTTTGATCTGAATTATATCTATCATCGTGCAGAAAAGTTAAGAATAGACAAAGATTTAAACCCGATTCAAGTGAAAAGAGGTTTTGGAATCTTATCAAAAGCAGAATGTGATTTACGGAAAGGCATTCATATCGATGTTTTCAATTTTTTCTTTAATCGAAGTATTTCAGGGTATGCCTTTAGTGGAGCGTATCGTAGTGCTTCATTAAATGCCATAAGTGCTGCATTATTAGGAAAAAAGAAATATGAACATGAAGAGGAAATCCATGAAATGAAATATGGAATACTTTCATGGTATAATTTAAAAGATTCCATTTTAACCTTAGAATTAACTCAGTTTAACAATTCATTAGTGTGGAATTTAATTATACTCCTATGCCGCATAACAAAAATGCCGATTCATGAAATGGTTAGAAGGCAAATCTCGACATGGATTCAAAATATTTTTTATTTTGAGCATCGTAGGAAAAATTTACTCATTCCACGCCGATCTGAAATTTCTGAGATGAAGAAAGGAGGATTAATGATGTCTAAAGCTAATGATGAGAAATTTCAAGGAGCATACGTGGTAACTCCGGTCCCTGGTATCCATTTTGATGTAGTGGTTATGGATTTTTCATCACTATACCCTTCAATTATCAAAGAATACAATCTCTCATATGAAACAGTATTATGTCCCCATAATGATGATAAAGATAATCTCGTAAGAGGTACGCCGTATTATATATGTACCCACAAAATGGGTATTTTTGCTTACGTTGTAGGTTTTTTCCGCGATATCAGAGTTAAATATTTCAAACCAAAATCAAGTGATAAATCGTTATCTGAGAAACAACGAAGTTATTATCACACAATCCAACAAGCTCTTAAAGTATTCATCAACGGTTCTTATGGTGTATTCGGTAGTCAAAACTTTCCCCTATTTTGTTTACCAGTAGCGGAAAGCACCACAGGAATTGGACAATATTCTATTAAACAGACTATTCGGAAAGCTGAGGAGATAGGCGTGCAAGTGCTCTATGGAGATACCGACAGCGTATTTCTAGCAAACCCTTCGGGAGAGCAACTAAAAGAGATTTCCGATTGGAGCAAAAAAGAATTGGATTTGGATCTAGAAGAGGAAAAAACATATCAATTCTTAGCACTCTCTCAGCGAAAGAAAAATTACGTAGGAATCTATAAAGATACTAAATATGTCGATATAAAGGGCTTGCTTGCAAAAAAGAAAAACACACCCGATTTTATTAAAAAAGTCTTTAATCAAATGCTCAGAATTTTAAGAAATATAACAAATAATAGTGAGTTCTTACAAGCAAAGCAGCAAATTATTCAGATTGTACGTGAAAATCTGAAAAAAATAGGAAACCCTGATGCATTTCCGTTAGAAGATTATGCAATCAACATTTCCATGCAAAAAAAAATTAGCAATTATACTAAGACAATGCCTCAACATGTAAGAGCTGCTATAGAACTTCAGAATATAACGGGTAGAGAATATCAAAAAGGTGATACCATTCGATTGATTAAAAGTAAGGACAGTGTTGGTGCGAAAGCAATAGAAATCGCAAAACTTCAAGACATTGATATTCCTAAGTATAAAGAATTGCTTCGATCTGCTCTTGAACAAGTCTTAGATGCGCTTGGAATTACATTTGAAGAGATTAAAGGGATAAAGAAGATGGATTCCTTTTTCTGATATAAGAAACATGTTGATTAAATAATAATATAAATAATCAACATAATCAATGCACTAACAATCGGATTGAGGATATTATCATCAAATTTTAGACTTATCAAATCAACGAGAAGGAAACCTAAAGCTCCTCCAAAAGCAAGTATCAAAATACCTTCCCACATAATAGAAGTTTCAAATAACCAAAACACAAATACTGAAGTCATAAATGAAACGATAAATCCACTAAAATACCCTATTAATGTTTTCGTACTTTTTTTTGGAAAATGATACTTTCCGAATTTTAGACCTATAAGTGAGGCTGCTCCATCTCCTAAACTCGCAATTAATGCAGCTGCTGTAAAAATACTAAATGGAGCCCAAAAAAAGATGGGTACTAATGACAAAATTAAAGCAACAGGTTTAGTAAATTCACAATTTTCTTCTCTTTTTAAAGTCTTAATAAGTAAATTTGATACACCCTGAGGAATAAGATGATATAAACTCTTTTTTTGAAAAATATATGATAGTCTCACATAATCTAATGCCGCAAAGATAAAAATTGCAGTATATCCGACAGTTAAAATTAAAAATATCCCATACTCATGTCCGCTAATGCCCCAAAATAAGTCTGCACTCCATAATCCTTCCCAGATATATATCGCAAACAGCCATAAAAAAATAATCAAGATTGCTGGTAATAAATGAAATATTTTCCTATGGACGTCAGTATTAAATGAATGTCCTTCTCCCTCACAAAAAGTTGTATTTGAATCATTAAATGAACTAAAAAATTGTTCAAAATTGCGATCTTTCTTTTTTTCAGGATTTTTTTTAATAACAAATATATACTCATATAAAAGAATAAATATTATCAAGAGGGGGGCATAGATGCAAATAATTGTAAAGGAGAGCCATTCAAAATACCTTACATTAAAAAAATCTCTCTCATAAAACAATGGATATAGCACTCCCGCAATAATCCATAATATACAAATTGCTATTGTATTATAGAAATTATGATATGCGGGATATTTACGTTTTAATTTATATCCATAATATAATTGCCCAAATCCATTTGCAATAAAAAAAAGGGTTACTGGTATGGTAAATATATTATAGACCATCTTATCATTAACTAAATTATAATCTTAAAAATAACTTTCCAAAAAATCTTATTTCTTAGTTTGAAGTTGGAGAAAAGGTTCAACCGCCACCAATTGGAGGAAAGATTGCGACAAGATCTCCATCATGCAGTACACAATCATTTTCGTGGCAAGGTTGACCATTAATTAGTGTAATAAGTTTCCCTTCCTTTTTCGGGATATTATACTTTTTAACTATTGACTTAATGGTACTTCCCTCGGGAACATCTACCACCGATCTAGATGGCCCATATTTTCTTAAAGTAGCAAAAAGCTTTACGGTGATGTAGATAGCACTGATTTTAGGAATTTCAGCGAACATTATAGCCATATTTTTTGGAAAGATCCCGATACGATCCCCATCTTTGATTTCTTTGCCTATACCACTATATCGACTATTTACAAAGATATGGCTTATTTCCGATTCGGAAATACCCAACTTATCTAATATATCAGAGACTCTATGATTTTTCTTACCGTTAATTTTGATAGTATTATTATTCTCTCCATTAGACGCTAAAGCTCTATACTTTTCTTTTAAAGATCCATATAATTTGATGGTTAAATCCATCTCAAATCACCATACTTCAAGATCTAAATTCAATAAAAATGCTTTAAACCTTGCGTTTATGATTTAAATATCGAAGTACTTTTTGGTCTTAATGATATAATTGAATATGATTAGAAATTTAGCTTTTAAAATAAGATAATAAAAAATTCAAAAAATAAAAGGTAAAAAATCGAATAATTAGTTTAAAGTCCGAATAATAGAACACTATCTAATACTTCATGGACTTTTTTTAGATTTTCCTCACCAAGGCTTTCGTCCACCTTAGTTTTTAAATCTAAAAGAGTACTAAATACTTGTACGACAGTATTTTGAATGAAGCTGTTAAATTGACTCTTTTGTTGGTTTTTCTCCTTGAAATATTCCACCCGATCCAGCATAGCTTTTTGGTATTCCTCTGCGGTCGAGGTTTTGAGTTCTACTAATTTCCGTAGTTTTAATCCATCTTTCGTTTCCACTATCTCATCGGACATGATTAAATCTCCTCCTTTTTAATTCCACCATTTTGAGCGACTTCTTGTTGAATATCTTCCCGTGCTTGACCTAAACTCGTATCAAACTCTTCCTTGACTTTCTGAGTAAGTTTCTTCGCTACTTGTTTTTCGATTTGAGGTCGATGGAGTGTATTCATGGTACAAAATGGGAGCTCCTTTACGGTACCATCGGGCATTGCAACACCAAAATGGACAATACATCTTCTAGTACGTTCAATGTCCATATTGTACGCATCTTGAAAGTGCATCGATGAGAGTAGTAATGTTCCATGAGTAAATGAGCTGATACTCTCCCAGTCTCCGTTCATTAATAGTCTACTAAATAATTCCATTAATTTTCCCGGTTTCTTTATATACTGAAGAACACCGAGCAAGAATCTTGCTTTCAATTGATTTTTATCTAAAAAGTTTAAGCCATTATCTAAGGTTTTTCCAGCATCACCCATCAAATTTTCAAAGAATTTAATCGGTTGTTTTTCTTTGTGTTTAATCTTTTCCCAGAATCGATTGGCAAAATCAATGACCTTCAAAGGATCAAAATAGTCCATAATTGGCACCATTTCGTTTGTATCGGGATCTACCACTAAATATGTCGCAAATCCACAGTCAGGATGGCATGTAAACTCAATCGGCTCAACATCTGCTAAGTAGGCTATAACTCGGCCAAACTCAACGATTGTGGTAAGAGGATACCATGAATTTTCTATACCAATTTTACCACTTGTTTGATTATCAATCTCTTGGATCACATCTGCGTTAGTGATTCTTAGTTCATTCATATCTTCTGCGCTAATTCTTCCGCAGAGAGAAACTGGTTGGAATGTGATCCCGCGTACCACATCAATATTATCTAGGGAAAATTGAATTATATTCCCTACTTCAATATCTGTCACTCCACGTGCAATAGTTGCAACAAGGTTAATTGAAGAAAGCCCTACTTTTCGGCAGTTCTCGATTACACGCATTTTATAAGGCATTAAATTCTTAATTCCCCGCGTTTTTTCATAAGTCGCGTTGTTAATACCATCGAATTGTAAATAGAGCGTATCAAGCCCCATTTCATAGACTTTTTTAGTCCACTCTAATCCGCCATTTTTCTTTTGGAAACCATATCCATTTGTAGCTACGATGACCTCCTTAAATCCTTTATCTTTCGCCATCTTACATATTTCAGGAAAATCTTTTCGAACGGTTGGCTCTCCGCCAGTAAACATTATGGCTACGGCAGGTATCGATTTATTTCGGAAATGGTCCATGATTCGCTCGATTTCTTCCAAGGAAGGTTCAATCAAATAACCCGCTTTTTCAACATTAGCATAGCAGAAGTTACAATTGAAATTACAGCGATTTGTGAGATCGATGAGTGCAAGTGAGCAAGTAGAAAGATGTTCTGCACAAAGACCACAATTATAAGGACATCCACGAGGATCTTCAGAAGCGCAATCAGGGGGGTTTGCCTCTCCGTTCTTTTGGAATTGCCATATTACTTTTCCGTCTTTATCTTTTTTAGCATAATGAGTCCATTTGTAATACTTCGCAGAAGAGCTTATTAGGTCTTTAAAATCACCGTGTTCATCACAAGTCTTATACATGTATACTTTGCCATCATCGTCTTCTTTTACTACTGCGGGAATGCGTTCCATGCATTCAGGACAAATACTAAAAGTCTTCCGATAATATTTTGCGTCTAAAATATCTGTTCCGTCTAAATGATACATAATATTATATCTCTAATTTTTTTATAATACGATTGTTTTATAAATCGTATATTTTTATACAAAAGTAGCATCTAAATTATTTAAATAAAATCCGATTAATACTAATATAACTAATCTTATCATTCATCTTACAATTTTTCAAAATAGGCAATCAACCTTTTTCCTCACATTCCATTAAGAGTATTTATAAAGGGTCCATAAGAAATTGAAAAAATAAGAAAAATATACCAAGAAAATATTTATCTCAGTACAGGATCATGATTTAATCCTAAAATTAGAAGATAGCAATACTAGTACATTTATTTTAAAAAATTTTATAATTTTCTTTTTTTTATAATTATCAAATTTACATAGATTTCATCATTAATCAATCTATTAAGTAAGGAAAGAATGGAGGATAAGAAATGAAAATGAAAAATGAAATCGCGATTATAACTGGTTCTACAAGCGGTATAGGTAAAACTCTAGCAAAGTTATTTCTTCAAGAAGGAGCAAAAGTAGCCATATGCTCACGAAACGAAGATAAAGTAAGCCAGACTTTAGTTGAATTGAAAGCCCAATTTGGTGATAATGTTATTGGTATTGCTTGCGATGTTTCAGATCCACTTGCTGTTCAAAATCTGGTTGATAAAACTATTGAAGCTTTTGGAGGAGTCCGTATTTTGGTGGCGAATGCTGGTTTTAATCTTAGTTATGGACCTTTTGACTGTCTTTCACTAGAAGCTGCGAATAAGGAAGCTAATTTAGTGATCGGTACAAATTTAATTGGAGTAATAAACTCAATCTCTGCGGTACTTCCTCATATGAAAAAGCAAGGTTATGGCAGAATCATCACTTTAGCTGGAGGTGGAGCTGATCGTCCGTTAGAACATATGACAATATATTCTGCTTCGAAAGGAGGTGTATTGGCGTTTTCAAAATGTTTAGCCTTGGAATTCGACCAGAATCCAGATGATATAAAACTCAATATTTTCTTTCCGGGAATGATTTATACTAATTTGATGAGGAACACCTGCGTTATAGAGGAATGGAAGGATGAAGATGAATTTAGAGAGGAATTAGATTTAATGATGAAATATGTGGCAACTGATGTTGAAGAAAGTTGCAAAAAGGTAATTCCATATGTGCTACCAAGTTGTAAATCGAATGGGAAGTCATTTCGTGGTTTTTCATTATTTAAACTCATTAGAGGATTTCGCAAGGTAAATAAGGAAACGAGAAAGTTGACACAATCTAAGAAACCATAGTTTAACAATATTTGGCTTCTTAAAATAATAGACTAAAACCGTAAATTGAATAAAATATTAGCCGCTCTTTTTAATATTTCTTTTTACTTACATATTTAAAAATAAACAAATAAAGCCATTAAAATCATGCTCTTTCCCGAAGTAGAAGGCAAGAATTTAGAATCAAGAAGATATAAACTCCCTTATGATTTAGAAGGAGAATTAAACATTTTACTGGTGCCTTTTCAAAGATGGCATCAAAATTTAGTGGATACTTGGGGTCCCTACTTAGAAGGACTCATTAAGCGATTTCCTAGAGTAAAATTCTATGAGCTCCCTTCTTTAAGTAGCGGCTATAAAATGATGAGCTTCGTGATCGATGGAGGAATGCGTGCGGGAATTCCGAGCAAGGAAGTACGTGAACGTACAATAACCATCTATATTAATAAATCGAAATTTAAAAGAACACTTAAGATTCCTAACGAACAGACTATATATATTTTTTTGATAAATAAAAAAGGTGAGATATTATGGCGCGAAAGCGGAGTCTATAATGATTCAAAGGCAGATGAGCTTTTTAATTACTTGAATGATTATTTTCAATAAAATTTCGCATTCTCTTAATCACTATTACTAGTAGATTATTTAAAACTAAATTTATAATTTGTATGCAAATTTCTTAAATAAATCTCTTTACCATAATCCATATGACTTCTACAACAAATGAAGATGAATGGTTAATCCCAAGATCAGATATAACTTTTGATTACCTAAAAAAGTTTAATCGGAATGCGATGATTCTACATTTGATTCAAGGCTTACTTATGGTCTTTTTCGGATTTTTACCATTTTTAGATTTCTCAGTTGATATTTATACAACTTATTTAGAATTTGATCTTGGACCTCCACCTACTTTATCACCGAATCCTGAGGTAATATTCACGTTTACCGCTCTCGGAGCTTTCGTTGGGACATTTTTGTTATTATCAGCCATCGCACACTTTCTTATTGCTTATCCCTTAAATAAAAAATACGTAAGGGACTTAAAGAAGGGAATTAACAAAGTTAGATGGTTTGAATATGCGCTTTCCAGTTCTATCATGATTGTGCTAATTGCCTTGTTTTTTGGAGTCTTAGATTTCTGGTCGTTATTCATGATTTTTATCTCTAATGCACTCATGAACATGTTTGGTCTCATGATGGAACTCCACAATGTTTATACCCGAAAACTAAATGAAAAAGTGAGATGGACGGCTTATTATCTTGGAGTGGTAGCGGGAGCAGTTCCGTGGATCGTGATTACTGCCTACTTCATAAATACAGGAGTATCAGAAGGAGCTGAGATTCCGACTTTCGTGTATTTGATCTATATAATCGAGTTGGTCTTTTTTAATACTTTTGCAATAAATATGATTCTCCAATATAAGGGAGTAGGTAAGTGGAAAGATTACTTATACGGTGAAAGAGTATATATTATACTCAGTTTAGTTTCCAAAACCTTTTTAGCATGGTTAGTCTTCGCAGGAGTTTTCTCTCCAACTGGATAAAATACCAATCAATTTTTTTTTTATTTTAAAATATTTCTAAATTTCATAATCAAGGGAAAAAGTACGTTCAATCCATTTCATATAGTCATCATCTTGAGGTCCTAATTTACCATCAGAGTAACCTTTCTCTCTATATTCTTTGATCAAGTCGGATACATTCTCTTGATTAATCAATTTTCCCTCTTTAAATTCTAACTCTAAAATTATTTCAAACGAGAGGGGACTCTGAAATCCCATATGAACATACATTGAATCAATAAAATCTTTAGCAATAAGTAATGTTCCTGTATACATAGTCTTTAAATTTATCTTTTTATAATCTAAGTGGACTAAATTCTCTTTTCGGGACTCTGGTTGAATGCCATTAATTTCTGGATATGATTGATCCTCATCCTTGATACTGACTTCCAATTCTTTAAGGAGAAGTATACCTTCGGATACTTCATAAGTACTTACAAACCCACGCCAGTTAGCAGTATGAGGGGAAATAGGAACTAATCCAAAATCAAATGGCTCAAATAAACCTTCTCCTTTCACGCCCACCAAATCAAATACATCACCATTAAAAATCACTTTATCTGGGATTTGTCCTGTCATAATGGTTGTATTCCTCCAATCAATGTTCTAAACCGTATTTATTTATTATATATCTTTGCCAATATAAGTATCGATAAATTTTGTTCGAAGATCATAAATAGATTGACTGATACTCACTCTATAATTCACAGTATAGATCACTTGGGGAATTTAAAATCCTCTCTATCCCATTCATATTAATTAGTTCTCTCTCTTTTGAATCTCATACTGCTGCTTGATATGCGCTAAATTTTGTTGCGTTAAATTTAACATTTGAGGGTCATCGATCTCCCGATATATTTCAAGAGCTCTCTCTAATATAGGAATAGCCTTTTCAAAATCCCTATTAAACTTATAATATACTGAACCCAAGTTATTAAGTGCTCGTGCAATCCCTGGTTTTATTTTCAAATCTTCCATCATATTGAGGGCTTTAGTATAGTTTTGAATACTCTCTTCACGTCGACCTAAATCGCCCAAAATCCCTCCAATATTCATAAGTTGTGTTGCAACTCCGTGTAAGTTTTGCTGTGATTGTTCCATGGCTAGAGCTTTTTTGTATTCCTCTAATGCTTTTTCAAAATCTCTTTTTGCCTCGAATATTGATGCTTTATTGGAATAACGTACGCTTAAATGAGTTTTCTCTCCGATCCTTTCTGCTATTTCAATTGATTGTGTAAACATCTCATTTGCAGTCTTATAATCTCGTCTTGCGCGATATATCAACCCGATATTATTTAAACTCGTCGCTTGTCCTGAGATATCTCCTAAAATCTTCCTTATTTCATAAGCTTCGTTATACATTTTTAATGCTGAATCAAGTTTTCCTAATGTGAAATAAATACCCCCAATAGAGTTAGCTGCAAGGGATTTTACTTTTAACTTCTTAATTTTTTCTGCAATGTTATATGCGCGCTCCAAATAAGTAAGAGCTTGTGTATAATGACCAGCCATTCTATATATATTTCCAATAGTGTTTAGATTTGAGGCCATATCATCTAAATCTCCTAATAATTCATCAATCTTCAAAGCTTCAGATGCATTTTTTAATGCAGGGTCTAATCGTCCTTGGTAAAAATAAATTCCCGCTAAATTGTTATAGACTGACGACTTTCTAAAAAGATCTCCCATTTTTTCCGAAACTTCAAGTGCCATTTCAAGATGTTTTATTGAATTTGGTACATCTCCATTTGCCCTATATATGACTCCGAGACTATTGAATATTGAATATTTTAATACATTAGGAGTCTTTTCTGAGACAAGATCCGCCGCTTCGAATATATATTTAAAAGCATTTTTCAAATCTCCTTTCTTCCTATAATGTTCACCAATATTAATGAGAACTCCGATTTTTTCATTTAACATGTCTAATCTCTGTGTTAATTCGAGAGTTTCATTAAATTGTTCTAAAGCTTTATCCATATCTCCTCTGGTGAGATATAATAATCCCAACGCATTTGTAAAATACAATTTATTAATATCATTACTTTCCTCAGTTGCCAAATCTAACCCAGTTATAGCGGTTCTTTCAGCCGATTCAATATTACCTAAATCACTGTAAATTTCATGAGCCAAGCGATATTTGAAGGATTCAGGTTTATCAAAGTGGTATTTTTCCATGAAATCCTTAAAACTCTTCTGTGTTATTGGGATGTTTTCTTTTAAATTAGCCAATGAGACATGAAATGTCTTCGCTAATTTTTGTTTTACAAAGTTAATGGTGTTAGCCTTAATTTTGAATACCTCGATCGTATTTTTCGAAGCTAGTTCGAGAAGTATGTTGTCTAACTTCGAAAGATTTGATATTAAATTTAATTTTGACGTATCTAAAGGCTTATATTTATAATATCCTTCTATGTCTGGGTCAGAATTATGATCAATCCAAATAATACGTTTAACGGTCGTTAACTCATTCAGCATTGGGCTAATATCAAAGTCGTCACTACCAGAATATCCCATAACAATGAGATCACGACCTTCTGTGATACTATCAATTAATTTTCTTTTAAAGGGTTCGATTGCGAAAGTTTTTCCTTTTTCCCTATCCTTACCAAGTGCACTAATTGTAGTAATCAATGAATCTGCGGTATATCTGCCAGTAATGCAATCTCGTTTCGAGCCGTGTATTTTAACCACGGGATATTTAAATCTAATATTTTTCTCGTAATCATCCCTTGTAATAATACTCATGATCTTTTTATATTCTGAACCCAAAAGTAGACTCTTAACTGCTAATTCAATCAAATAATCGAAATTTGTAGTTATTACAAAATTATATCTCAAGATCATATGCGCGAGAAACAAATGATTGGCATTAGGGTGTGTTACCCAATCCAGATAATTTAAAAATGTGAGTTTTTCATCAAATAAGTTCTGGATTTTTTCAACTAAGAATTCGTATCTAAGTGCCTCTAATTTAGAAAGAGTATCAATTTCGTTTTTAGGGGCGTAATAGTTAAATAATTCCCTCACAAACATGCGTGCGGAAGGAACATTAGAAGGAGGATCCATTGATATTCCTGCACCTACTAAAAAGGTGTATGGTCGTTTTTCATTAAATAAAAGAGCGCTTTGATTTATACCAAGAGTATTAGATAATTTTATAATATATTCTTCAGTCATAGTCGTTAACCTTAACTTAATCCTTTCTCATGAGAAAATAAGTTGATCATAAAGAAATTAATTAATCGTTATTTATCTTTACCAATATAGGTTTCGATTAAATGATTCCGAAGATCATGGATCGAATGACTAATACTTACTCTATAATTCTGGGGATTTAATAACCGTTTTGACGCATCAGGTAAAAGTTCAATATCTTTCTCCATACATCCCCTCGCTTTCTTCCAATCGCTCATTTCACTTACTATTTTACCCTCGTCCATTCTTAAATGGAGTAAAGGTTCAACTCTTGCTGGATTCTTAAGATTATAAAAGCGCATTGGATTCAGAGGATCATAGACATATCCCTCCTCTAAATCTTCCTTTTCTCTTAGTTCCATTATATCTCCCGACATGAATCCTTCACCATTATATACCCTATAGACTTGCTTTTTGGAGGGAATAGTCATTTTTTCCACATTACTCGATATTTTAATCTTCGGCTCATCATTGATTTCAACCAATTTATACACACCACCAAGTGCAGGATCGTCATAACATGTAGCTAATTTTGTACCAATACCCCAAAAATCAATAGCTCCCTTATTCCTCTGGATTTCAGCGATAATGTACTCATCCACATCATTAGAGGCAACCACTTTCACATAATCCAATCCTGCATCATCTAAAATCTTTCGAACTTGACGGCTGAAATATGCGAGATCGCCCGAATCTATGCGAACTCCGGCGAGCTTTTCCCCTTTTTCTTCCAATTCCTTTCCAACGATAACTGCATTTTTACATCCTTCAATTGTATCATAAGTATCGATGAGTAATATACAGTTTTTGGGATAGATTTCTGCATAGGCTCTAAATGCCTCCAATTCAGTATCGAATGCCATTATCCAAGAATGTGCTTGAGTGCCACTTATCCGAATATCATACATTTTTCCTGCTAATACGTTCGAGGTGCCTATACACCCTCCAACCATAGCAGCCTCACTAGCCGTTAACCCTCCATTTGGTCCCTGAGCTCTTCTCAACCCAAACTCAAGTATGGGTTGCTTTACGGAAGTCAGCCACATGCGATTTGCCTTTGTTGCACATAGCGTTGGAAAATTAAAGCAATTTAAAATATAAGTTTCGATTAATTGGCATTGGATTAAAGGGCCTTCAACTTGAGCAATAGTTTCATAAGGAAATATTACTCTTCCATCCTCAATAGTGCGAATCGTCAATCTTGGTTTGAAATTTGATAAATAATCGAAAAATTCATCCGAAAATAAATCTTGCTCTTGGAGATAATTAATCGAATCATCGGAAAATTTCATCTGATGAATATCTTTAATTGCTTTACTCAAGCCATAACAAATCGCATAAACACCTTTAAACGGAGCATTTCGAAAAAAAAGATCAAATACCGCATTACCATTTTCTATCCCTTTGAGTAAATATCCATTTGCCATGGTTAATTGGTAGAAATCGGTTAAAATCGCATAATCAAAACTAATTCTTCATCACCAAAAAGAAAGTAGATAGACTTCTTTACTACCTATTAAGGATTTATCGCATAAAATTAGTTATATTTTAGATCATTATTTTTTTAGGAAAAATAGACTACTTAATTTACGTTTTCAGCTTTTTAAATGCAGTTACTCGTTTTAACATTACTCCTAATATCCTATCTTGGTCCACTCCCCCATTACATGTAATTTTGTTTCCAACTTCGACTTTTACCTTATTGAACGCTTTATCACTTACTCTTAATAACACTTTATCAAGTGAGAATATTTCCTCTTCATTTTTATCCTTGGTTTTTTTGAGTTGGGGCCCGATTTTAGCATCTTTTATAGTAATGAGATAGTAAATAGTAATATTACCTTGAAAATCTGCTTGCTTTTCAACAATTTCTTCTATCTTTCCTTCATAAATTGTGACTCTATCATGTTGCAACAATTTATAAACCGGAGAATCTTCATCTATTAAGCTAACTTCTGAAGTTTTCTCTCCTGTGGTGGCAGTAGATATTTTTATGGACTTTATTTTCTTCTCAAAATCATCGGGCAATTTCGTTAAACTCCAGTCGGATAATTTAAAATACCCCTGCTTCAAGGAAAAAATAAATGCTGTCCAGAAATGACTGCAAAAACCCATATTCGCTCCGATTCTACAATCACAATCTCTTAAAGGATTGTCAATATTCTTAGGATTTATTGATAAGAGAATGGTATTCTCCCAGTTAAATCCTTTAAACAAAATTTCAACTTCATGGTCTTTTTCATTGACAATTTTTATAGAGCCTATAGTTTCTCTGTCTTCTCCATTAATCTTTTTGATTGCAAGGTCAATTGAGTCTTTAATTATTTCCAGCTCTTTGTCATTGATAAGGGCTAAAATCTCCTCTTCTGCAAGAGAATCAATAATGAAATCAATTAATTCTAATTTTTTTAATCTTGAATACCCCTTTATATCAAAGTCTTTACAGATCTGTTTTAAATCGGGAACATTGAGTGATTGTAATAAATAATTTAAATAGGTTGTATTATCAACTTTTCTAGCCATTTTAATGTCCTCCTTACCCTCTCATATCAAAAATATAATTTATTAACCTTTTTGTAATTATTTTTTAGCTTACTATTTAATATTAACTTTTAAGATTTTTTTTACTACTTTTTACTTTGGTATATTATTTTGTATGAAAAGAACTATTTTTATACTTTTTCGATAATGCTATGTATACTCTTGAAAATATAAGATAGAGCATTGATTAAACGCCTTGAATATGGGCTTAGATTCCCATTTCTTAACCCTTTTTTGATACGTTTTATGGTATGAAAAGATTTATATACTCGACTATCCATTTAGTGATCTAATAAATTAAATAAACATTTGAACAAAAAAATTGTAAACGAACGAAGGTGATATACGAATGAGTGAAACCGATCCTGAGTATTTGAAATATTTTGGCGAGATAAAGTTCGCTGAGGAAAAAAGTATGAGCGCAAGTGACTTTGAGAGCGCTTTAAGACGTTTTGTAAAAAGGAAAGAAAAAGTTCCTCGAGGACGTTATAAATTCGCTGAAATTAATAGTAATAGTATGGATGATTTTGAAGAATCATTTAATGAATATTTTGAATAATTTAAAAAGACTTTTTTTCAATTAGCTTATTCTATTTAATTTTATATTATGTTCTATCCTTTTTCTATTAATCTATCTTATTTATATATTAAAATTTCTTAAGAAATACTTAAAAAATAAGTTTTTACATTTAGGTGAATAAAATATCTAATCATGAAATAGAATCTTCTCGAGATGAGCCAAATATTTCCTTTTTTAATTAAATAATATTCTCGGATTATGAATAATAGATGAAATTAATTCTTTTAAGTTAAGAGGAGACTAATCTTTTTTTTTTTTTTAAATATAGTCAAATGATTTAAAATTAATGAAAGAGAATGAAGATTATGGAGATATTGAATGATATTCAAGAAAAGTATATTAAAACTAATAATATAACACTACATACAATCATAATAGGGAAGGGAAGACCACTAATTCTTCTCCATGGATTTCCCGATTTTTGGTATGGTTGGAAGAGTGTAATTCCAGAGTTGAAAGAAAAATTTAAACTTATCATTCCTGATATGAGAGGATATAATTTATCAGATAAACCTAAAGGGACTCAAAAATACAGGATAAAATATTTGATCGATGATATTAAAGGATTAATAGAAGCCTTGGACTTAGAGAAACCATTTATCGCAGGTCACGACTGGGGAGGAATAGTAGCGTGGATATTTGCTGAAAAGTATCCAGAACTTATTCAAAAACTAATTATATTAAATTCGCCTCATCCCAAAATATTTGGAATATTACTTCGAACTAATAAAGCTCAACAAAAGGCTAGCTTCTATATCTTTCAATTTCTTAAACCTGGTGGCGAACAATTTCTTTTTGAAGATGATTTTAAATGGTTAAAAATTGCCCTCTTTGGTAGCCTTGTGAACAAAGGGGCTCTTGATGAATTTGATAAAGAACAATATATAAATGCATGGTCTCAGCCGAATGCTATTATTAGTGGAGTTAATTATTACAAGGCTAATCCCAGTTTTGATGATTTTGCTGGCATCATTAAGGTTCCGACTTTAGTATTTCATGGGATGAAAGATACTGCGCTATTGCCGGTAATTCTTGAAGGTTTAGAAAAGTATGTTAAAGATTTAATAATACAAAAAATCCCTAATTCCTCTCATTGGGTCATGCATGAAGAACCACAACTAATATCTACAAAAATTATTGAATTTTTAGAAGGATAAAATCATTAAAGTTTGGTTTGATTATATTCTAAAATTATATAAACAAAATACATTTAAAATCATCATAATAAACATCTGATATTAAATATCTCAAAAGAAATAAATTTATTTGGGTTTATTTTATATTTTTAATTGTAGAAATTTATTTTTGTTAGTATCCAGAATTATTTCTATCTATAAAAAAGTAAATTTATTATGTCTGAAAAGAAAAACTGGTCCTATCAGCTTGATTGGTTGAATATTATCAGCATCTTAGGTCTTGATTCTATAACTCAAATTCCTGAATACAAAAAAGATAAAGCTATTAAAAGGTTATCGAAAACCTACGGGGATAATGTGCTTCTAACTCTAAAACCCAATGAATTAGATGAGTTAGTTGCAAATGAGCTAATTGATTTAATGCGAAAAGAACTTACTATGCATGCAAGAAAACAAGAGAAAATGGAACGAGAATTTAAAAATCGATTTGGTACTTTAAAGAAGGGAGGGATAATCCCGATTAATCTTAACGATTTAAAAGATATTGACCCTGACGTTGATTTAGAAGAACTCATCAAATATTTCTCGAAAAAATTTAGGGGGGAAGATGATGATACCGATGGTGATGATGATTATGACCCATATGATGAGGACAAATCTGGGTATTACATCTAAAAACTTGTTATTAAAGAAATAAATATTAAAATTTTGATTTTAATTTTTCTGGGGCGATACTTTTAATTTTTCTATATCCTAAAATTATTATCAAATAAAAAAGTACTGACCATCCGATCCAAGATAAAGCTTGGAATATATCTATATTTAGAAAATAATTAATCAATCCTTCTAGAAAATAGAAACCTAAATCGTCCAATTCTCCTGGAAAATCAACTATTCTTGGATAAAATTGTATAGCGATTACTTCATGGGTATTAGCTTTCATCGTTTCAAAAATATTAGTAATAGTCAAATTTGTTGGATCTGCTAGTTTTATTTTAATAAAAGTGTTTAAATCTTCATTAATATGAATATCAGAACCACCAATACATATTAAATTGTTTGCAAGGCAAAATTGACGAATCTGCTCGTATTTTCCATAATAAGAACCTCCATTCACTATTTCAAAACCATCTACCCCCCAATTATACAGTTGAGTAAGCGTATAGGGTACCCCATATCCGCCATCATTAGGTTCATAATTATAATGATTTACTGTAATGTACCCCCCATTTGATTTTACATAAGAAATTAAATCTGAAGCATTCATTGCTTTAGGTCCGTCTATTGTATATGATTCAAGGGGTACAATCTCCTCCTCTAAACCAAAGTAATTCATATGAATGTCATTTTCATGATCTGTCCATTCTTCCCCAATAAAAACGATAAAATCTAGGTTATTCCGCTCTACAAATTCTTGGGCGATTAATACTCCTCGTAAATTATCATGGTCAGAAAATACAGCGCCAGAAATCCCCTGTTCCATATACCAGAGTACTCTCTCCTCCGGCGTTAACCAACCATCTGACATAATAGTATGAACATGAAAATCAAATAAAAACTCATCATCTGCAAGTGGAACTATCGGTTTTATTCTTTGATTTGGGAATTTAAAAGAAATTAATATAATATTCATCCCGAGTAGCAAATATACGCACGCAACTATGTAAACGATCTCTTTTTTTAATCCAACTCTATATTTTAATACTTTCTCGTGTTTGGTCCTCTTTTTGGGATTTCGCTTACTTTTTAGCTTCCATCTCAATTTGGGATGAAATAAGCAAATAAGAATATATATAACTTTTAGTGCTATCACAGCATATGCCAAATGCACTCCAATCTGTACAGGAACCATGAAATAGCGGTTTACAAAGAAAAATCCTTGAAAAATGTATCCGACAATGATAAATCCAAGGATCAATAAAATTACAACGGAAAATATCTTAAAAGAAAATTCTAAGATTTCTGAAAAAATTTTACATACATACAAGAACTTTGTTGATTTAAACTTTCCACGGTACCTTAAATACTTATAAATTCCTCTTATTATAGGATAAAATATTAAAAAGGATATTAGCCATGTGAATTCCCATTCCAATATAAATGTAGTTGCAACAAGAGGTTCTATTAAGTATCTTAGAAATGGAAGTTCGCTTATATATTCAGAAGACACATCGTGTAAAGCGAGAGTGTCATAAAAGACAATAGTTCTTTGATTTATAATGCCTAATATTAACAAAATCGCTACCCATAGAATCGTTATGATTGTTAAAATGAAAAAAACTTTCTTTTTTTTCCAACTTAATTCTTGAGCCATAATATAATTTCAAATCAACTTGTTTATAAAATTTGAATTGTTCTTAGAAAATGCTTTTCTTCTCAATATTAAAATATTCAGTTATTAGAGATAATTCTCTAATGTAATTATCTTCGAATCATAATTTTGATATACTTTTGCCCCGACAATTGGTAAATTTTGGACAAGGAATTTTTCAAACTCTCTATGTTTAATATCATAGTACAAAAAAGGCTTCACTCCTCGAATAGTAAGAAATAGAAATGGAGATTTCAAACAAGATGTGATCTTTGTTATTCTTACAAATTCAGGTGCCATTTTTAACCTTTTAATTATGTATCTATAAAAATTCTCCTTCTTTTTAAATTGAAATGGATTGCATATGAATTTCTTTAAATATCTCCTATTATTCAATTTTAAAATTTGTACTTTCTTCTCAAATGTTTCAAGACCGCTAATTTCGACAAAAAATATGCCACGATTATATTTGAAATCCATTGAACTTACAGCCTCAGCCGAGCCTGGATTATAGATCCAATTATCCAAAATAAATTGTTTATGAAAATGCCCTAGAGCGAGATAATCTACTCGATGATGCAATGGTTTCAATATTTCTAAAGGAACACCCGGAACATTTTTCATTTGCCCCTCCACTCCAAAATGTTGGAGTAGAATATTATATATCCCCCCCTCTTTCTTGATCCCTTTTCTTATAATTGATAATGCGGATATTGGCTTTTCTCCAAGATATCGTGAACCATAGATCACAACATTTTTGATTTGTATTTTTCCTCCCTTTACCTGTTCGAAATCATATGGTTGGAAAACATGCTCAGAAGGCGCTTGAAAATCCGCATCTAAAAGAATAAGTAATCCTAATTTAGCACAAACTTTCAACCATGATTGATCGCGATGTCTGAATTTAACTCCCCGTGAAAAACGTCTGATATCATGATTTCCTTCAATTGTAATAATTGGTACTTTTCCCTTTGTTGCTTTTTGGAATTCTTTTAAAATTTCAATGATAACTTTCATTTTACCGGGGAGTATATCTAGTGAATTAAAGATATCTCCTCCCAATAATATGAAATCGGCTGAAATATTTTGGGAGATTTGTAATACTTCCTTTAAGGCAAAAATAAAATCGTCGGAACGAAGAGATTTCTCATATTGATGGCTCCCTAAATGAATATCACTCGTGTGAATAAATCTAATAGTTTGATCTGTTTTCTTTTCTAGAGGTAATTCATTTAATGGCAGAGATCTAGGATTATATGAGTGGTTCATATTTTATATGACCAAATACTGATCTTAAATTAATTCATATTATTTTATATTTAAATGAAAAAAGCCTGTAAGACTACTGAAATATCAAATTCTCTTTAAGGAAATCTAAGTAAAATTGTGCTTTTCTACAAAAGCTAATTTAATCTCTTTTAAAAATTCCTTTTTAATCTTATTGTCAAGATCTATATGCTTGTTATCTAGAAATTCGTTTAATTCATTTTTACTAATCTGAGTTTGTTTCTTTTCCATACACCAATTGATTAAATCATTTATTAAAGGTTCTTCTCCATCTCCGATAAATGAAGGTACATAATACTTTGATACCGTCTTTGTAAAGTAGTATGTTCTCACATAGGTCAATTTTGGATCCAAACTAGCATACAAATGATGAACATTTTCAGGGGTGGTATCGATGACTACACTCTTCCCAGTAGCTTGAATTTTTTTATATAATACGATCCATGGCTCTGCTCCTTGAACTTTTTTGCCTGCTCCAGGAACCCATTGAATACCTGTTAACTCCGATATAGATAAAAAGTCTTCTAAGAAAGGGATTTGATAATGACCATCCATATGATAGATTGCATAATCCATATGCTCAATTTGAGCCTTTATATCAGGTAATGCAAATCTTTTGAACCATTTAGGATTTAACATCGCAATAAAGTCACATTGAACGGGATACCAGCGTTTTCTACACCAAACGTTAAGCCAAGAATTACAACCATCACAATATTTTTCTATAGTATTTTGTAACTTATCGTATAAAAATAGAAGTTTCTCAAGAATGATTCTTCTACACGTGTCAATTATTTCTGGCTTACGTTTCATTGTAAGAATCAGTTTGCTTGGACCTAAAAAGGACGATAACGTATCCAACACACCACCAATATCGCTTACAGAAATTTGATAAGCTCCTTTCGATCGTTGTGCAGCACATTCCGTAACCCTTAATAACCTCTCAAACCATTTATTATTTTGGTTCAATTTAATACTTTCTAAATGAGCGATGATATCCTTCGGCTCGGTAGGACGGCTAAACCAAACTGTTTCGGATTGAAATTTTGGAACGACCCCAAATATTGCAGATAATATACCTGAACCATAATTAGGCATGAAACTAGGCATTGATTCTCCTCCAAAATATGTACTTTCAGCTCGCTTCTCGAAACCATCAAGTACATTTTCAATATTTTCAGGTTGCTGCGCTAATGTCCATTCATTACTTCTTGCATCGAGATATGCTCCAAGAGATGCCCTATTTTTTGATGCGTAATATGAAAATACAGGACGATCAATAATTTCGTGATCCCACCATGCCTCTAAACGTCCTTTCGCTTCATCAATATCCTCTTTAAAGATCAACATATTATAATTCCCCAATAATATAATCCTATTATTACCAAAATTATATTGGTTTTTGAATTATTTGAATAAAACACCCATTACCCAAAAAAATACGTGAAAATTAAGATATAAACTTAAGAAATTTATTATAAATAGGAAAAAAATAAAAAAGAAAATAATTACTTTTTACGCTTACCTTTAGAGTCAATCTTTTTGATGATTATTGCCTCGGCATGAACTTTACAGTTCTTTAAGATTATTTTAAAGCCACCAACTCCACCAGCGCCAGGAATCGTCATTCCAACTGTACCCATAGGAACCATAGCACCTTCAGCTTCGTATTCTTCTTCTTCCTCCTCTTCTTCTAACATCTCTGCCCAGGTTTCTACGATTGGATGATTTACTTCCTGTAAATATTCTTTTAATTGAGCAAGGTCCTGAACCTCTTCTTCGGTCGCTATCTTTCCCACCAAATCTTGAGGAAGAAAATCTCCAACGCGGTCTTTTACGGCTTTTGGCATCCATACAATAGTCTCAATGCCACCATCATATTGTTGATACTTCGGACTAACGATATATTGGATACTAACTCCATTGAATCCGGGCATTTGTTTGCCTCCCCCAGTCTGATTTGCCATAGCACTAAAAGGAAGACCGTTGATCGCCACACTACCGTAATTTCGGTCAACAATTCCATGTCCATTTACCTCAGGAATATAAAAATCAATAGCCTCGAAGCAACCACATGAAGTGTGCGGAAATTCCATTCCACTATAAAGAAAGATTCTATCAATCTCACCGAGAGAACGTTTTTTAATCATTTCATTAACACCAGTATATTCTCCAGCTAATTCATCTAAACATTCCTTTGGCGGAACTTCATAGATTGGTCCCTTTGGATCTACCTTCGCTGCTGCTCTTGCATCAAACCAGTTAATAGAGCCGCATAATGAAGTCCTGTCTGGGGTTATACAACATGCATGTGTTGGAGCAAATGATTGGCATAACACACATCCATAGAACATGTCTACATCTTCATCATGAATCGTTCGTGCTCGCTCATCTCGTTTATTATAGATTTCCATTGCCATATCATAAGGTTTCTCAATATCTTTCGGATCAGTGTAGAATGTGACTTGTGCTTGTTTAATAATAGGTAATTCCGCTTTATATAATCGAATTAAGACTTTTCCGAGTAGATCTAAGGTATTAAAACCTTTTTCGTATGCCGCTTTGGATAGTCTTATCCAATTAGTATAGCGTTGATTAAGATGCATGATTCCATTTACGAAATTGCAGAATTCATGGACTCTACGCTCAAAAACAGCCTCAAGATCTTCCTCGAGTTCTTCTCCAGCGACCTCGACTAAAATGCCTATTGGGTATCGTTCTCCCTCTTTCATGTCTTTTAAATCAGGACCGTAAATTGTGACTTGCCCATCCTTAATTTCTTTGGGTTGTTTGACCCTTACGAGCTCAAAATGCTTTTCAATTTTAGGACCACCAAGTTCAACATACATTTGTTTTGCTCGTATACGTTCACCTTCATATACAGGTCCCACATCTACGGGGATATCGCTAAAACTCATATTTCATTTTTCCTCTTATTTTTGATTATTTAAATTAATTCTTATAATAATTTTATTAGTTCTTCTAAAAATTGTTTCCAATCGTCGTTGCTTAGATTTGGCAGGCTAAAACGAGCATTTGGATGTGAATACTTGTCGAGTTCTATAGTCTTAACCCAATTCGAAAAATTTTTAATACGGCTGAGGGTTTGTGAAACATAGAACACTTGATGCCCACCAAAAATGGCCATATTATATTGTCCTTTTCCATCTAAACCTTTCCAATCTTTATCAACTAATCTTCCCGTAATGTTGATTAAAGACATATCCCATAGTTTATCTGCATCGACTTTATCAACCAAGAACTTGTAAATATGACCGGTTGCGACAACGTGACATTGTAGTTTTTTAGCAATTTCGACAAAATAGTCAGCTACGGGTTTTCCATCAATATGAAAGTTTTTATCAAGTGATTCGGAACCGATGATAAAGACTTTTCGTTTTGGGGATTTCAATAAAGTCGCCATAACTTTTGGTTCATAAACGCTAGTTCCCATTTCGGGTCCAGGGATATTTGCTTTTTGATAAGGTCTTGCCATTCTTCATCAAATTCCTTTGTTTTCGTTTTAAGATATAAGTTTTAAAATATTTGCTATACTTTATTTTATTAAGCGTATTTTAAAAAATTTCTTAATACCATGTGTGAATTTAAGATTATCAAAAAAAAAGATGGTTCACAGATATTAGAAGATATTGTTGTCCTCTCCTATACTGATGATAATCAATTACTATTCCGTGATGTCCTAGGAGCGGGGGATACATTACGATCGGCGTTAATTTTAGATGTTAACACTTTGAATCAAACTTGTATCGTTTTTGAACATGAGTTAGTACAGCCCTTTATGGAACTTATGATGCATCTTGAAAGTGGTAAAGCTACTTCCGCAGATATCGAATCTTTCCAAAAAAAGTTAGATAAAATAAAAAAAAGCGAGATAATCTCCTGAATTTCTCCTGAGTATTTAGGGTTTTTTCCTAAGTTATTTTTCAGGGGGTTTAATCTCAATTTCGATGGATGAGACATTTGAATCTGTACCGTCTTTATTGGTAATGGTTTCTGTACTAATTAGAATTTCACCATAGCTGCTTCCTTTCACGAATTTGTTAATCAGAATTTCAGCAACATCTACAGCTCTAGAAATAGTTCTGCCACGAGCAAGTAGTCTAACGGGCTTTTCATTTAAAACAACCATGGACGCCATTACATAGCTCATTGATTTCTTCCTACCAATAAACACTTTTGAGTCATCTTCTTTTCCCAACTATTATCACCTTAATTTCATTGGTTTGTATATTCTTTTTCTTTTGTTTGTTTTCAGCTTTTTTCTCTTCTAAGAATTGCTAAATCTGTGGCTAAATGTAACCTATTAGCTAAGCATTATTAACTTAAAGAACGATTTAAACATTTTGTTATTTTTTATATTATGTCTTATTCCGAGTATGTCGTATTCCAATCAAAGTTTTGTTTGAATTTCTGGAGAAATTCTTGATGATCTTTATATTCAAACCATGCAGACCCGAGTTTTTCCAATTCGTATCCCTCTTTAAATGTTTTATCTAGTAAATGATTACTACAGAGTTTAATTGCATTTAAAACAGTTTGTTGCTTTGTAAAAAGAAAAGTTGCTTTTTTCATCATTTCATCAATTAAGTCTTCTTTTGAACTTACAATTTGATCGATTAAACCGATTTCAAGTGCTTTTTCAGAAGAGACTCTTTCACTGAACATCAATAATTTCTTGGTCCAAGGAATACCTAAAATCTTTGAAAATAGAATAATACAGCCAGTACCAGGAAATATTCCAGAATAAATCTCTGGCATTTGAAAATAACTTTCTTTGGTCGCGATTCTGTAGTCGCAACATGTCATAAACACAACTCCTTCCCCAAAAGTTCGACCATCAACCCCACATATTGCTGGTTTTCCATTATAGAGTAGCTTGCAAATACTGGCAGCAGTACTTTCAAGATATTTAACTGCTGAATGATTACTCCCATCAATCTCTCCTAAATCTATTCCTGTGCTAAAAGAAGAACCATTATTCGTTAAAATAATTCCTCTAACATTTTCACTATTCTGACAGTACAAAATGGCGTCTCTTAGATTTTCTAGTTGCTCAATCGAAAAAGCATTTGATCGATGAACTCTATTTAAGGTTATAACGCCAAATCTTTTTTTTATTGCAAATTCTATATATTTACCGAAATCAAAATTATCTACATCCATAATTAACTTTAATTTACATTTAATAAAAAATAATAATAAATCATAGAGAAGATACATAAGTAGAACAGTCAATTAAGCTACACTTACTACCTGTGTACTTTCAAGCATCCCAATAGCATCTTGAACGGTTAGGGTTGGAGCGTTGTATAAATAATTCACCTCCTCGATCCATATATTGATGAGCATGGTATACTTTCCATATGCATAAGCATTTTCTTGAATTAGCACAGACCAACTATTAATTTGAAGAGCGGTTTTATCTTGAGATTTTTCTGCTTCAGATTGGAGTTCAGTAAATGTAGGAATCCATTTTGGATCTACTGGGGCTATTTCAAGCGTTAATTCAGCACTTTTATAATCTTTGTTTCCCACAGAACTATAAACTAAAATAGCAATAAAAGGACTTTCTTTAAGATAAATCGCGGTCAACTTAAGATCATTTGGTAAAAAAGTTGGTAAATAAATTGAAATATCATAATTACTTGCAACATTCATCATTTCCTCCAATGAGACTTCCTTAGAAGTACTATAAAAATCTGGTGGCTCTGAAGTTATTAATGGTTTTATTGAGGTCGAAACCGAGACGATTATAAATAATGTAAAAGTTAAAAATAAACCTATTAATATATTTTTTCTTTTACTAATCAATTATTAACCACCTCCACTGGCTGTAAATTCAAAATCGTAAATTTCATTTAGAGAATAGGGAGGATCATCTCTTGGTACATGACGGTTCCAGAGTCGCCAAGATGTTCCAGAATCGTGATACCGAAGACATGGAAAATGACTTCCATCGATGTTAATTCCTGTATGGCTAGTTTCAATAAAAGCTTGCAGATCTCTTGTAGTATACTGATTTACATAAAGTTTTCCACTAAGTATCGTAGTATAACCTTGATATATATGATAACTAAATTCCCCTACTCCTGTAAGTAACAATTCATATTTGTATACGGTGTTAAATGTTGGCGTTCCTATACACACAAACTCATGACCACTGGAGTCCTGCTTCTCCTTGTAAAAATCGACGGACACATATGGAATAAAAAAGAGCAATTTCCAGTGTATTGTGTACCCTATCTGAACCCAATAATGAAGATTATAACTTATTACTATTGAGTCCCACTCTGAGATAGTTTCAAAGAATGGGGGAAATCCGGTGTTTACTGTTCTGATCTTTGCTTGAACGCCATCAGGAGCCATTTGAGAATCATTATAATAATAATATCCTGCATAATTACGTACAGGTGATGCCGCAGTAACATTTGTTACTGGCAAAACTACAAGACCTATTAGGGCAGAGAATAATAGAAAATACCCTATGAATTGATAATCATTTTTATTCATAAAATAAATCTCCCTTTCTAAAATATTATTTTTCTATTTTTTATTATTTGGAAATTTATCTAAATAAATTTTAAGACAAAAATGTATATATACTTAATTATATCACTATATATATAGAATTAGAGGTGTATGACAATTATTTGAAAAAACTACTTTTGAATTATGTTTTAAAAGTTATCAAACAAATATATCTGGAAGGATTGTAAAATAGAAGATTGCTTTATGTTAAAATCTACACTATCCATTGAAAGAATTAATGGGATAGAATATGTCTATTTAGGAGATGTCTGTAATTGACATTAAAAATTTTCTGATATGCCTCTTTACAATTACTAGGGGAGATTAGAAAATCAAAAAATTACAATGATTTAGAAAAAATAAAACTAGCTTTTTAAAGATTAGCGTTTAATTAAGATTTTCTTTTATAAATATTCAAGCCAATCATAATTAACACAATTCCCAATACCGCCGTTATTACCGTTGGTATCCCATAATTCTCCCACCAAGTAGTCCAAAAATCTTCAAAACTCATTGTATCATTAAACAGATGTGGATCTTTATAAGTAATGACGAACGATAAGATAGTATTTCCTATGAACAAATATCCTCCAAATATTATTAAAATGATACTAATAAGGTTTTTATTCATCATTGTACCTTTATTTACAATTGTGTTAATAATTAAAAAATACATATAATAATTAATAATTCTTTTTGTCAAAGAAGGTTAAAATATAACCTGATATCAATATCTTTTATCCATTGATCAAAGTTTGCGATTAATTGAGTTAAGAATTGTTTAATTATCACCTTAAAATTCGATATATTTACCGAAATCAAAATCATCTAAAGCCATAGTTAACTTTAATTTACATTTAATAAAAAATAATAATAAATCATAGAGAAGATACATTACTAGAACAGTCAAATATTAAGAATTAATGAGCATGAATTTCCAGATCAAGAAGGCACAATTAAAAAAAATCTCGAATTTAATTGAAAAATTTAATGAGATTAATCGCCATCTCTATGCGAAATTAAAATATATCGATACAGATACACGAACAAGGTCAAAAGAGATAATAAATCTTTTAATGTGTAAATTGGTAGATGAAATTGAGAAATCTACCTCTGATTATGTGGAATTTAGTATTAAAAAAGGAGAATCTAAAGAAGAATTATTTCAAAGAATCCAACTTTTCTTCGAGGAAAATGTAAAAGCTCTCTACAGTGAGGTTTTTAATGAAAATGAAAAGATTGGATTGAATAAAGATTTATTATATTTAATTATTAAAGAATTACAGGAAATTTCACTTATAGAATCCTCCAAGGATATCCTTAACGATGCGTATGAAATCTTTGTAAGTAAAGTATTAAAGGATGAGGCTGGACAATTCTTTACTCCTTCGAATGTTATAAAGTTTATGGTAAATTATTTAGATCCTTCTTTAAATTCAAAAATTTTAGATCCTGCTTGTGGACATGGAGGTTTTTTACTCCATATTAAAGATCTTTTATGGGAAAAAACTAATGATCCAATTTCTAAAAAAGAATTAATATCTAACCTTTTTGGAATAGATAAAGACCTATTTCTTGCAAAAATTTGTAAATTATACTTAGAAATTCTTAGTGGAGGAAAATCTCACGTATTTTGTGAAAACTCATTGGATCCAGATAGTTATCGCCAACCAATTAAGATATTAATTAAAAATGACTTATTTGATTACATCTTTACTAATCCTCCTTTTGGAGCCAGAATCCCGATTACAGATAAAAATACTCTAAAAACCTATCATTTAGCTCATGTGTGGAAAATTATTGGAGGAAAATGGGAAATGCAGGAACAAATATCGTCACAACAATCGCCCCAAATACTCTTCATTGAAAGATGCGTTCAACTCCTGCGGAATAAAGGTAAATTAGGAATAATATTACCTGAAGGCATATTTGGCAATCCCTCAGATCGTTATATCTGGGAATACTTAACCTCTAATGGTAAAGTATTAGGTGTAGTTTCATTAGATCAAAATACCTTTCAACCTTATACCTGCAATAAAACTAGTATCCTTTTTTTTGAGAAATCAAGTAATATTCCAAATGATTATTTTATTGATTTCGCTATTGTAAACAATGTAGGCCATGATAAAGATGGAAAGATTCTTTATAAATTAAACAAAGATGGGTCTAAAAGGACAACTGAGGAAGGTGAGATGATAATAAATGATGAATTGACTGATCTTCATCAGCAAATTAAGGATTGCGATCAATTAGATTATCGCAAAAACCAAAACGTCTTTAAGATCAAATTTAGCCAGATCAAGAATGGTATTTTCATTCCTAGCTACTATACAGGTGTCGAAAGAAGATTGGAAAGTCTCAAAGAAAAAGCAGAGTATATTCTTGAATCAATTCAAAATTTAGTAGAACGAAATATTATTTATACGAACAGAGGTGGGTATTTACCTCGGGGTAATGAGATTGGTTCAAATGTATATGGTTTAGGAGAGGTTCCATTCATTCGAACAACTGAATTAAATAATTGGGAAATTAACTTAGATTCTCATAAAAAAACCTCAGAAGAAGTATATTTTCAATATAAAGATAAACAAAACATTGAAGAGGGAGATATCCTTTTAGTAAAAGATGGTGGCCCTAATTTAATTGGAAAGACAGCCTACGTCACTTCTTTCGACACAAAAATTATCATTCAGAGTCATATTTATCAAATAAAAGTTTTACCGAACGATGAGGCGATTGATCCTTACCTTCTCTTATACCTCTTGAATCTCGATATAGTTCAGGATCAGATTAAAGCCATCACTTTTGTTCAAGGCACGATTGCCACCTTAGGAAATAGAATTATGGAAGTTAAACTTCCGATTCCCTCAGATATAAACAGAAGGAAGGAGATTTCTCTATATATTAAAAATATTATTGATAAAAAAATAGAAATAAGAAAAGAAATTGCAAATTTAAGTATGGAACTGTGATGAAACTATCATGAAGATCGAACAGTTTAACATGAAAGATTACCCCGCGATCATTAATATTTGGGAAAGAGCGGGAATTAATGTAGGATCCTCTGATACCAAAGAAGAAATTGAAAAGATGTCAAATAGGAATCCAAATCTTTTTTTAGTAGGAAGATTAGATCATAATCTAATTGCAGTCGTGTTAGGCGGTTACGACGGCAGAAGAGGATATATTCATCATTTAGCAGTCGATCCTGATTATCAACATCAAGGATATGGGAAGAAATTAATGGATGAGCTTATGTTTAGATTTAAAGAAATGAAAGTCCATAAAATCCATCTTTTTATCGAAAAATATAATCACTCTGTGATAAACTTCTATAAAAAACTTGGATGGGAGATAAGGGATGATCTGGTCATGATGAGTTTCATTCCCGATGAAAAACTGTATAAATGGAAACTTTAAGCTGAATATAGAGAATATCATATAATATTCATTTATTAGTTTTTTGCAGTTGAATTAACTCAATTGCTTTATTTGGGCACCTATGATAGCAAACGGAGCATCCACCACAATCTCTAACAGAGCTAATTGTAATCGCTTTACCCACTTCATTAAACTTTCGGATATTTAACGGACAAAATCTCACACATGTTCCGCAGCCCCGACATCTTTCTAAAATAGTTATAGCTTTATAATGAAGTAATGATAATTCCTTTATCTTACGTTCTAAGTTTATCGAAGCGCTATTCATAATTACGCACAAAAAATACACTAAAATAACAATAATTCTGATTTATATAAATTAAAAAGAAAGAATAAAATTTACGTTACATTCGAACATAAATTTTTAAGAATTTTTTCTGCTTCTTTAGTGAAGCTCGTCAAAATTTCATCCACATCCATCATTGAGTCAATTAAACCGACAGTTTGACCCACTGGAATTGCCCCGTTCTCAACATCTCCCTTAGTATAAACAATTTCATAATGCATGAGGTCTTCTAAATACTCATCCATGCTGTAAGCTAATTCTTGTGCGATTTTATCATTCTTACTTATTACTTTGCCATGCTCTATACAGTATTTGTTTTTTAATAATCGTATTGGACCAAAACCACCCGTAGTTAATAAAGTATCTCTTGCTGTAGCAGGGGGGATAAGAGCTTTATAGTTTGGATGGAATTCGCTCTGATTCGATGCGATAAAACGCGTTCCCATAGCCACGGCATCAGCTCCCATAGCTAATCCCGCAGCTATCCCTTGGGGAGTTGCAAACCCTCCACATGCGATTAATTGCTTCTCAGGATACTTTTGAGCAACTTGTTGAACCAAAACTAAAGTAGAAATTCCCTCGTAACTTTGATGACCTCCACCTTCTGTGCCGGTGGCAACGATTCCATCACAACCTGATGCAACGACCTTATCAACTAACCACAATGCAGGAGCTACATGGAAATGATGAATATGAGGTGCTTTGTCTTTTAATATTTTACTTGCATCACGTGGGCCTCCAGCACTGGTAAGAACATAAACTAGCTGCTCACGAAGTTTAGGATTCTCCTTTGCCCATTGAGCAATTTTTCTTAGCATTATTTTATGATCCGTCTGGATTCGAGCGGTCCTTACGTTTACCCCAAAAGGTTTATCTGTATGTTCAATTACATGAAATAATTGTTCTTTCATGTCTTGGAGGGAATTTTTTCCTCGTAAAGTAGCATGACTCACAACACCCAAGCCTCCAGCCTCGGAAACTGCAATTGTAAGTTCAGTAGTATAAAAAGGGCCCATTGGAGCGCTAATAATTGGATACTTTAATCCAAACTCCTCTGTTAATCGTGTTTTAATCATTTTATATTCACTTCAATAAGTATGGTTATGATTAGACTTTTGCACTTAAAAAAATTATCCATAGAATCCTATTATTTTGTGACATCTTAGTGAAGGAATTTTGAATAATCACAAAATATCGTTGCTTATTATATTCAATCCATAGAAATAATTCGAATTAATCGATTTGACAGATTTTTTTATATTCTATATAGAATTAAAATAAAAGATATGAGTTACTTCTTGAAATTATGGACTCATACGAGAATCTTCCAGACGCAGAAATTAAATCTCAAGGAGAAATATCAAAGAAGTTTTTAGAACTGGGTATTAAATCATTTAAGGAAGCGTGTAAATATATTCATGAAATAGAATATGGTTATAATTCGACCTATGAAGATGATTTGATTTTGTTTAAAGAAAATATAGGAACTTGTACCACCAAACATGCTATTATAGCGGGTCTTGCCAGAGAACTTGGTATTCCACTCCAAAAAAATGTGGGAGTATACAAATTTACGGAGGAAATTACGACTGGTGCTCAGAAAATACAGGAAAAGTATAATATACCTTACATTCCTATGGATCACTGCTTTTTAGTCTATAAACAATATAGATTTGATCTCACAGAAGGAAATAACAATGGTAAAAAGACTTTAATTGAAAATTTCATAGAAACTCGGGAAGTAGATCCATTTATTAGCAGAAAGGATGAATATCTGTGGTATAAAAAAGTATTGAAAGAAAAAATTTTACCCTCAGAAGAGATGAAAGGTATAACAGAGAGAACATTATTAAAAGCGAGAGAAGAGAGTATTCTACTTTTGAAAAAATGTATACTGTAATGATAAACATCTATTAAAAAAATATAAAATAAATAAAAATTAGTTAAATGAAAGATTTTTAACTATCCCAACCACCTTGTGCTCTTGCAGCTTGAATATCGTCATCAGCTCTGGATTTTAAAGCTACATAATCTGTTTTTGCCACACGATTAAGTGGAAACTCGTCTACAAATACAACCATGGAAGGTCTTTTATAGGCTGCCATCCCTTTACAATGTTCCAATACTTCTTGTTCTGTAAGTGTCTCACCTTCCTTTAACTTAATATATGCAACGATTCCTTCAGTAAATACCTCATGTTTAGCGCCAATCACTCCCACGAACTCTACTTGTGATAATTCTGCGATATAAGCCTCAACTTCTGGCGGAAATACTTGATAGCCTTTTGGCTTTATCAGAAATTTTCTTCGTCCCTCAAGATGAAGCCCTTTTTCGTCAATATAACCCATATCCCCCGTGTATAAATATCCATCTGTTGATAAAGTGTTGCGTGTTGCCTCTTGATTTCCAAAATATCCTAAAAAGGTTTGAGGTCCTTTATAGCATATTTCTCCAATCTCTCCTTTTGGTAATTCATCTCCGGCACTTCCATCTTCTTTCATGGGTTTTCTAATTGACATCGGATAAATTGGAAAATCATAACCTAAAGTACCCGTAAATTCATCTAAAGTGAGATCTGTAGGTGTATAAGAACAAAAACCTGAAGTTTCGGTTAATCCCAGCCCGGTAAACAAATTTGGAGCCATAGTTGTTAATCGTTCCAAGAAAGGTTTGTCGACTGGTTGACCTGCTGCAATTGCATATTTTAAAGAACTAAGATCATATTCATCAAAATTAGGGAGTCTCCACTCCATTACGAATAATGCTGGAATTTGCCCCATTACAGTAATCTTATATTTTTGAATTGCATCAAGACTTTTAGCAGGATCAAAAATGTGTAGCACAACCACACCTCCACCTTTAAATATAGGTGTCATAAACTGTTCAGTTGTTCCTCCAACGTGAGAAGGTGGTAAATTAACCAGCATGAAATCATCCTCTTCAGATTCAAGTCCCTTTGCTAAGCACATATTCTGACAGGTGATACCTTTATTTGTTAACATAGCAGGTTTTGGATACCCTGTTGATCCAGTGGTAAATATGATTAATATAGGATCATCCTCCCCTACTTTTTCACATTCTGCAATAAATTCTTTCATAGATTCCGGTTTTGTCTGCGCTTCTTTAAATTCTTTTTGAGCTTCTTGCATTAACTGAAATGCAGGGATAATTCCTTTTCTATATCTGTCATCTGGGCTACTAAATTGGACCACATATTGTAACCAAGGATTATTTTTCATGACAGCCGCACCAATCATTCCAAAGTTTGCAGCAGACGTCTTGCCTAAATGACAATACATTTTACACTTTTCTTTTAATAAACTCAGGTTTCTCATAATTTCTGGAGGTTTTAAGCGTAAATCCATAGGATTCCACATTACACCTAATTTTGCACAAGCATAACCTAAAATTATATGCTCATAGAGAAAAGGTAAGGAAGTCGCAATTATGTCTCCTTTTCTAAATCCCAGATTATAAAGCTTAAATGCCATCACAGTTATGGCATCACGAAAATCCTTGAACGTATACTCTTTTTCCGTGTCATAAAAAATGAATGCAACTTTATCTGGCTTTTCTTTAGCCCATTTCTCTATTACACCATTTACTGTATGAGGAACCGTTTCAAATTCTTCCCAAGACATTATATATCCTCATATATCATTTTAATTATGCATAATTTACTCTTTAAATTTTTAAGTATTATGCTTTCGATTTTTATTTATATGCATGGAATATAATTTTGCCTATTTTCTATAGAAATTTTCTGAATTTCATCAAAAAAATATTTATAAATATCCTTTTAACGAATTTTAATTAATTTTCAAATATTAGATGAGATATAAAAAAAAATAACTAACAATAATTAAAATGGTGAAAAAGAATTATGCCTAAAGAAGTAGCGATAATTGGTGTTGGAATAACACCTTTTAGAGCACGGTATTTAGATAAAACATACTTTGAACTTGCCTATGATGCGACCAAATTAGCCTTAGAAGATGCAAATAAAAATGGTGCCCACATCACTCATAAAGATCTTCAATCGACGGTGTATGGTATATATAATGAGCTTTTTGAGCGTCAATTTATGCCAGATATTTTTACCAATTCATATCTGGGAATGAATAATAAACCAGGAACGAGAGTGGCTACAGGAGGAGCTACTGGAGGTTATACTGTCCGAATGGCTTATGCTGAGGTGGCATCGGGAATTTCTGATTTATGTTTATGCATTGGACTTGAAAAATGTAATGATTGTTATGACGAACAAACAGGAACAACGACCCCAGAAGTGCTTAATGCCATTGCTTATTCTGCAGATATGACTTATGAATATCCAATGGGAATGATGGCTGCCTCCTCGTATGTATCAATGGTTAACGCACATTATGAAGAATTTGGAAACCCTACTGAAGAGCAGATGGCTTTCGTAGGAGTGAAAAACCATGGAAATGCAATGCTTAATCCAAAAGCCCAATCTCCCATGAAGATAACGGTAGAAGATGTTATGAATTCTCGTATTATCTGTTACCCTTTCAAGATGTTAGATTGTTGTTTGTATTCAGAAGCATCTGCGGCCTTAATTTTAGCAAATAAAGAGAAGGTAAAGGAATTAGGGGTTGAAAATCCAATTTGGATTACTGGCGTAGGAGCTGCTAATACTGATTGTTTCATAGGAAATAGAGAAGACATGGGCCGTTTATATTCTAATATTTATGCTGCAAAAGTGGCATATAAAATGGCTGGCTTAGACTATAATAACATTAAAAAACAAATAGATCTAGCCGAGCTACATGATGCTTTCAGCGGTCAAGAAGTAATCTCGTATGAAGAGCTAGGTTTTGTACCATTTGGAGAAGGAGGACCTTGGATTGAAAACTCATTTGAAAAACCAGGAGAAGGACCCTGGATTGAAGGTGAATTACCTTGTTGTCCATCGGGAGGTTTAATTGGATGTGGCCATGCTGTGGGTGCTACAGGAATTATGAGTACTGGTGAAGCTGCCCTCCAATTACGAGGAGAGGCAGGAAAACATCAAGTGACAATCAATAAAGGGCGAGCTATTTCCCATTCAATTGGCGGTCCGGGAGCTGCTTATGCGGCTATTATTGTAATGGCTAATGAGGAGGGAGTGCTATAATTATGAATGAAGAATTTCACGAACATCAGATAAGAGATGTAATAAAAATAAATTACAAATATACAATGGGGGGTCAATCTAAATTTTTTTTAGAAGTGATGAATAATAAAAAGTTATTAGGTACGAAATGTACAAAATGTGGTAAGACTTGGATGCCTCCTCGTATTAATTGCTCTGATTGTTATTCTCCGGCAGAATGGATTGAACTTAAGCAAACTGGAACGATACAAGTCAGTACAATAGTATGGTATACTACTTCTGCCTTTATTAAAGCAATTCCTTATGCAATAGGCTTTATTAAACTTGATGGTGCGGAAACTTCATTCCTTCAAGGGATATTTTCAGATAATCTAGTGCCATCCAAAGTCAAAAAAGGACGACGAGTAAAAGCAGTGTTCTTACAAGAAAGAGAAGGTAAGATGACGGATTTCTTTTTTGTTCCTGAGGATGAATATGAAAATTGGATTAAAAAACCTGAATTTGAGGGAGGGAAGTAAATAATGGGTGCAGCCAAAGAGAATTTAGAGAATATTATCACGAAAGTTAATCAAAATGAGAAAGCACAAGCCGTATTTGTCACGAATGTAGCTGGTAAGGATGTTAATTGGAAAATGTCCTTTCAATTTAACCTAAGTAATGAGGATCCATTTTATTTAAGTATAAATGATCGAAAAGGGATATTATCAAATGGAACAAAACTAGATGCCGATATCGTAATGACAGGTGATCCCGAGGCAATTGTGAGAATTTGTAATGGAAAAGGTGACTTTACTCACGCAATATCACGAGAGCAAATTACTGTGGAGCGAGGAAAGGTAATGGATGTCGTGAGATTAACTAGAGCTATAACTGTGGCATTGAAATCTAAATAATTATTATCCCTATTTTTATTTTCTTTTTCTAAACTTTATTTACTTAAGACTGTAATTTGAAAAGTTTAATGTAGTGTATAAATTATACATTCTTAATATAAAACTTAATTGATATTTATGAGAGTTGTAGATTTACGATCTGATACTGTAACCAAACCATCACCTGAGATGTGGGAATATAAAAATACAAAATATCAATGTATAAAAACAATAAAAGCAAAATAATAAATTAAAAAGAAATTTTAAATTATAAACTAAAAAATGATGATTTAAATGGTAGATAAAAATTTATGGTTAAAATCGTATGATCCTAACGTAAAACCTACGCTTAATTACACTTCTGATGATCTTGGAACAATTTTAATAAATAATATGAAAGAATTCCCTGATAAGATAGGGATATATTTCATGGATGCTGCTATTACCTATAGAGAGGTATTAGAATATTCTCAAAGGTTTGCAACATTCCTACAAAAAAATGGAATTGAAAAAGGTGATATTGTTTCAATTTGTCTCCCCAATACTCCTCAATATTTATTTGCCGTCTATGGAACATATATGGCCGGAGCAGCCATTTCAGGTTGCTCTCCCCTAATGAGTGCTCCAGAAATTCAGTACCAGTTAGAGGATTCTAAAGCTAAAGCCATAGTAACAATGGACATAATTTATGAGAAGCGGCTTACCCCTCTATTAGATAAATTGCCTGATCTTAAATTGATCATCCCCACTAATATATCTGAATTCATGGGATTTGGCGGTTTTAAGGTATTTATGGGTAAATTAATTGGAAAGATTCCAAAAGGAAAAATGAAACCATATCCTGGAAGAACAGTAGTTCCTTTCTTAGAAGCACTCAAAACTGAAATTGATATAAAAAAGGTGAGTATCAATAATAATGAAGATCGTGCTTTAATTCAGTATACTGGTGGAACAACTGGGCGTCCAAAGGGTACTATTATTACCCACGCAAACTTAGTCGCCAATCTTACACAATTTGATGCGTGGCTTGGAAGGGAACATGGAAAAGAAGTGTTAATATCAGCATTTCCTTTCTTCCATATCGCAGGATATTTAATAGGACTTTTTCTACCCTTCATAAAAGGAACACAGACCTTAATTGCTAATCCAAGGGATACGGATCATATCATTAAGGAATTAATTGATAAGAGACCTTCGAGTTTTGGAAATGTCCCAACATTATTCCTAATGATAATGAATAATCCAAAAGCTAAAGATATTCCAGTAGATGTTTTAGATAAGATTACTCTCTATGTCAGCGGAGCCGCTCCATTTCCGGAGGAGGCTATAAGAGAATTTGAAAAATTTTTCCATGCACAAAACAAGTTTGTAGAGGTCTATGGTATGACTGAATCATCTCCTTTAGCAACTGCTAACCCTGCTAAAGGAACTAAAAAAATTGGGTCTGTTGGATTACCATTGAGCGATACAGAAATAAAAATTGTTGATGTTGATACTGGTAAAGAATTAGGAGTTGGGGAACCCGGTGAAATCTTAATTCGAGGCCCACAAGTAACAAAGGGGTATCATAATAAACCTGAAGAGTCTAAAGCAGCGTTTGATAGTGAAGGCTATTTTCACTCTGGTGATGTGGGCGTATTCGATGAAGAAGGTTATTTAAAAATTGTAGATCGAACTAAGGATATGTTAATTGTAAGTGGTTTTAAAGTCTATAGCGTTCATGTGGAGGAACAACTGACTAAGCATCCGGATATAGAACTCTTAGCAATTATCGGAGTACCTAATCCTGATAGACCTGGAGCTGAAATTGTTAAAGCAGTTGTGCAACTAAAGGAAGGAGTTTCAGAATCTGATGAAGTGAAAAAGAGAATCCAGGAATTTGCTGAAGAAAAATTATCTAAATATGAAGTTCCTAAAATATGGGAATTCCGTGAAGAGTTACCTCTTACATTAGTTGGAAAAGTTCAAAAGAAAGCTTTAAGAGAAGAATAGACTTTTAGTAATCTTTTTTTAAATTTTTTTATTTTACTAATCTAAATTTGAAGTTCAAAAATATAAGTTACAATTTGATTTAAAAATGAATATAGAAGATTTTGAAGATATTCTGTATGATAAGGAAGATAATGGAATATGTACTATTACTCTAAACAAAGCTGAAAGGAGAAATGCCGTATCATACCTTACTTTTTTAGAAATGTTTACTGCTATAAATGATATGGAAAATGATGAAAAAGCACGAGTTTTAATCATTACAGGAAATCCTGAGGGGAATGCTTTCTCATCTGGTGGGTTTTTCGAACCTGATTTCTTTAAAAAAGTTCATAAGGAAGTAAGAGCAGAAATTGATCTAATGGACATAGCCCAAAAGAAATTATGTATGAGACTTTGGACGTTCTATAAACCTGTAATTGTCGCAATAAATGGATTAGCTATAGGTGGAGCCATTACTATGCCCTTATCCGGGGCTGATTTAATTTATATGGCCGAGGATGCTTGGCTAGGCTTCTATTTTGGAAAAAGAGCTATCATCCCAGAATTTGGAGCAAATTTTATCTTACCTTTTCTGATCGGCTTTCAAAAAGCAAAAGAGATCTGTTTCTTCGGTGAGGAAATCTCTGCTCAAAAAGCATATGAATTAGGATTAGTAAATAAAGTTTTACCAAAGGAACAATTGATACCCTATGCAAGAGAACAAGCATTAAAACTCATCCCACCAAATGGACCAAGTTTATCTATAAAATTAATGAAAAAGACAATGCATGCATATTTTATCCCCATTCTTGAACAAACCTTGGATTTGGAGAATAAGGGATTACGAAAAACATTCCGTTCAAAGGATTTTATGGAATCGATGAATGCTCTTAAAGAAAAACATGAGCCTCATTTTATTGGGCGTTAGAACCATTTATTTTATTGCTAACTTTATTGTATAATTTAATACTTCCTTAACAAAACCATATCTTTAATAATTATCTGGTAGAAATATCTTTATGGCTAATGTTAATTTTGATGAAAGTCGAGTTATATCTAAATATCCCGTTATCGTAATCGGTGCTGGGTTAGGAGGTTTAGGAGCAGCTTCGCAATTGGTGTTAAAGGGAGAAAAAGTATTATTACTTGAAAAACACAATGTTCCAGGTGGTTTTGCGACTTCTTTTGTGCGTGGTAGATTCGAATTTGAAGGCGCTCTTCATGAATTAAGTGATATTGGTACAGAGGACAATAAAGGGGCTTTATATCGATATCTTGAGCGTCTAGGTGTTGTGCCCGATAAATTGACCTTTAAACAAGTACCTGAGTTTTATAGAAGTGTTTATTTGGATGGTTTTGACGAAACAATGCCACTTGGTTTTGAAGAGTATAAAAATAAACTAATTGAGTTATTTCCTGCGGAAGAGAAGGGGATAGAAGAATTTATGGATATGTGTAAGGCAGTGTTAGCTGGAATTGAGTATATTGCTTCTAAAGGGGGGAAATTTGTACCCCAAGAAGTGCTTAAAGAACATCCTTGGCTTCCACGGGTATCAGGACTTACGCTCGCAGAATTATATGAAAAATTCTTTTCAGACAAGAAATTAATCTCATTAATGTCTCAATTATGGGGGTATATCGGACTTCCTCCTGACAGAATGAATGCATATGCATTCGTAGCTATGCTTATATTTTATTTAAACTGGGGAGCGGCATTTCCTGTAGGACGTTCACATTCACTTACCAATGCCATTGTAAAAGCTTTCGAAGAGCGAGGGGGTGAAATAAGATATAATGCATTGGTTAATAGAATACTTGTGAAAGATGGAAGAACTTGTGGTGTAGAATTACTTAATGGGGACATATACTTATCAAATGCTGTGATCTCAAACGTAAATCCAATATGCACGACAATGAAAATGTTACCTCCAGAAGTTGTCCCAGAAAGTTATAAAAAAGCTATATATGCTCCCCAAATAGGACCCTCTGGTTTTTCGGTATATATTGGATTGAATGCATCTTATAAAAAACTGGGATTAACTGCTCACGAGACATTTGTTAATGAATCTTATGATATGAATCGATGTTTTGAATCCTTCTTTAAGTTAGAACAACCTAAATATATTGTTGCAGCATGTTACAATCACATCTATGAAGATATATCTCCTCCTGGAACTACCCAACTAGTATTAACTACACTTCAAATGGGTAAACTTTGGCAGAGTGTAAGTCCCGATCAATATTTTAAATTAAAAGATGAGATTGCGGATAGTATGATTTCTTTAATAGAAAGTACTATTTGTCCAGAGATAAGAGATTACATAGAGGTGGCGGTTGCAGCAACCCCCTTGACTTATTATCGTTATTCTAAGAACATTGAAGGAGCTATCTATGGGACTACTCAAGATGTGACTAATGGGCCATTACTTAGACTAAAAAGTAGGGGAGCGATTCCCGGTTTATATCAAGTAGGTGCGTGGACTAATTTTGGAGGTGGATTTTCTACTTCTATATTGGGAGGGCGGATTGCTGCGGGTATGTATCTTAAAGATAAAATAGAGGGCAGGTGGTAAAAAATGATGGAAGATATCAAAAAGTACCAGAAAGCTGAGAAAGAGAAAAAATTGCGTGAAAAGAATCAACCTATTCCTTGGTATTATGACGGACTTGAAAAATTATGTGATAGAATTCATCCAACAAGCCAACTATTAAAATTAACAGATATTAAAGATCTCTCCTATGACACTAAACTATATCGATTTATCTCTGCAAACCCAGACAAACCTCTTGCTCCGTTTCGAGCGGGCTCATATATTGGTTTAACTGTAAATATCAATAGCGTTCGAACCTCCCGTCCATATTCCTTAGTATCATCTCCAAATCAATTAGCATATTATGAACTAGGGATTCGAAAAAAAGAAGGGGGTTTTGTAAGTCCTTTCTTGTATCATAATGCTCAAATAGGGGATATATTTGTAAGTACGGAACCCTTAGGTAATCTGTATTATAATCCTCTGTTCCATGGAAAAAATTTGGTTTTCATTGCGGGAGGGTGCGGGATAACACCATTTATTTCAATGTTGAGAGACATAACAGAGAGAGCAGTTCCTATTAAGATCATACTTTTATATGGATGTGTTACTGAAAAGGATATACTATTTAACGAAGAACTAAGAGAAATTCTATCAAGACGATCGAATATCACAATTACTCATATTCTTTCTGAACCTGCGGCAGATTGGAAGGGAGAATGCGGTTTTATAACGAAAGATAAAATAATAACTCAAATTGGATCATTCAAGGATAAATATTTTTATGTAGTGGGAAATCGACCGATGTACAAATTCATTGAAAATGAGCTTAACGAGATGGGAGTACCTAGACACAAAATATATTATGAGGCATTTGGAGTTCCTGAGGATATCACACAAGTAATGGGATGGCCAAGTAATATAGATTCTTCTAAAAAAGTAAAGGTGACCGTATCTTTTCGCGGAACAAAAGAGATAGAGAATCAAGAATTTGAAGTATATTGTGTAGAACCACTTCTTAATAGTATAGAAGGGTTTAAGAACTCACAAATTACTATTGATAATGGTTGTCGTTCTGGAGAGTGCGCATTATGTAGAACTAAACTCTTAAAAGGCAATGTGTTTGTTCCTCCTGAAGTGACAGTAAGAGAAGTCGATAATGATTTTGGATTTATTCATCCTTGTGTCTCATATCCCATAACTGACGTCCATTTAGATTTAACCTACACTTGAATGGTTTTATAAACATTAAAAACTAAGAATAATTATTATACAAAAATTACTTTCAAGTAATAGATAAGGTGAATAAATTGAAAATTTTAACGACAGAATGGTTAGATGCCTTTGGACAAGCCATAAATGACAATCCCGCTTATAAGGAGTCTGCTTCTTGGTGGGAAGGGGATATGATTTGTGTAATAGAGCCTGATGGTCCTTTAGATCATGAAGTACGTTTTCTTCTCGGACTTTTTCATGGTGAGTGCACAGGAGTTAAGTTATTAGAAGAGGGTGAGGAACCGGAGGCAGAATTTACACTTTCGGGTCCTTATGGAAACTGGGTTAAGATTGCTAAGAAAGAATTGGACACTATTCAAGGTGTTATGTCTGGAAAGCTAAGACTTGTCGGAAACATGGCTAAATTGATGCGAGCAACACGAGCAGCCCAAGAGATTGTGAATAGTTTACAAAATGTTGATACAGAATTTTTATAGATATTTGAAATTTTATTCTTTTTTTCTATTTTAATAGGAGATGATAAAATTAATGTGGTATTTTTACAGTCCAAATATAATATATGGGGAAGAAGCAATAGACTTTTTAGAAAACATCAAGGGTACTAAATGTTTTATAGTTACTGATAAAATAATAGAAGATCTTGGTTATCTTAAGATTTTGACGGATAAGTTAGATAACTTTGGAAAAACTTATGAAGTATTTAATCAAGTTAAACCCGATCCAAAGGAACAGATTGTTTTAAATGCGAAAGAAAAGTGTTTAGCTTATGAACCTGATTTGATCATCGCTTTAGGAGGCGGTTCAGTAATAGATACATCTAAAGGAGTATGGGTAATGTATGAGTATCCGAATTATGGAATTGACGATATACATATCTTCAATAATGATTTGTATGAACTTGGTAAAAAAGCAAAGTTAATCGCAATCCCTACAACTTCTGGAACTGGAGCTGATGTAACATATGCTGCCGTCGTATCAAGGGAAAATAATGGAGTATGGCAAAAACTTATTCAAGCCCATAAGGGATTAGTGCCTAGTTATTCGATTTTAGATCCGATCTTCCCTATGGGAATGCCCTCTAGCTTGACTGTGGATACTGGTATGGATGTTTTAGCTCATTCGATGGAGGCATTGATTGCTAATGGAAGAAATGAGTTCAGTAATGCATTAGCCACCAAAGCAATCGAATTAGTTTTTCGCTTCTTGCCTATTGCATATAAAGAGGGAACGAACGTAGAAGCCAGAGATAATTTACATCAAGCAGCTACGATGGCAGGATTAGCATTTGGCAATGGAAACGTCCATCTTGGTCATACTATGGGCCATTGTCTCGGTGCCGTCTTTCAAAAGCCTCATGGAAAATGTGTTGGCCTTATGCTGAAGTATGTAACGCAATATTGCTTAAATAATCCTGATAAGGATGATCTCTCTACAATTATCTATTCTAAATTAGCAAAACAACTAGGATGGGCAAAATGGGATGATAATGATCAAAAAGCCGCGGAGACTGTACTAGAAAAACTAAAAGAATTATATAAAAAGGTGGGATTTCCCGAAAAAATACAAGATGTTGATATTTCCAAGGAAGATTTAGAAAACAATCTTAACTCTTTAGTAAATTTATGTTTTCAAGATGCAAGTGGCTCTATGGCACCCCGATTACCTTCCAAAGCAGATTTCGAAAATCTTTATAGGTACGCCTACGAAGGAAAAAATATAGATTTCTAATTGAACTTTTTCTTTTTTTTATCTAAAAAAATTAAAAAATAAAGTTGAAAAATAGATTATTTCCATTTCCATTTAGGTTTTGTTTTAGTAAGTCGCGCTAAAGCGGCATTAACTGCGTCTTTAGTTTGAAGTAGCTGAGAGCTAACAAGGGTTTCAAGTTCTAATCCCAAGGCAGTATCCTTTCCATAGCAGTCATCTATTAACTTTTTCGCAAGACCTATGGCTAATGGACCACTCGTCATTAGCTCATCCGTGTACATTTTAATAATTGAATCTAATTCCTCATGGGTCTTTGCCACACGATTAACCACTCCCAGCCGATAAGCTTCATCTCCATCGAATCTTCGTCCCGTTAAAATGATATCTTTAGCATTTTGAATTCCTACTATACGTGTTAAGCGAATAGAACCGCCCACATCTGGATTCATACCAATCTTGCTTTCTAACATATGGAATTGAGCTGATTCAGTACAAAATCGAAAGTCACATGCTAACGCGAGTTCAAAAGCCATCCCAAAACAATAGCCATTGATTTTTGCGATTACAGGCTTTTCCATTTTCTCAATTTTGGTAAAAATAGGATGAATCCATGTATTTGCAAAATATCGAAAATTGCGAGGAATTCGTAAATCTGGAATTACTCCTTCTGGATCTCTTTCTTGTCCAGTTAAGAAATTTAAATCAATGCCCGAACTGAATAGATCATCTCCACCAGTAATAATCACAACTCTCGCATTAGATCGTTCCACTTGATCAATGGCTTTTTGAAATCCAACCATTAAGTCGTAATTTATCGCATTTTTTTTGTCTAAGCGATTTAATTTGATGGTAGTGATGGTATTATCTTCATTTTCCTCAATTAAAACTACATTATCGCTCATAATTTTTCATATATTATATTTAATTTAATAATTATAACTAGGATCGAGCTAAAAATATAGTTTATTAATTTTGATGAGTTGGTATAAAATCCCTCAATTGGTCATTAACTAGAGAAAATACAAAAAAAAAAGAAAATAAATATTATAATCAAATCTAATCAATTATTTTAAAGTACTCGATATCTGTGATTCTTTTCCGAGGCTTTTCTTTGAATACAGCCTCGACTCTCATCCCCTCTTTAAGTTTCTTCGGATCTGTTTCTTTGATGAGATGAATTATATCTGTGGTTGATCCGTCAAGAGTAATCAATGCATAGGCGAATGGTGGTTCTAAGGGCATAACTGGGGTAGAATGGGTAATAACCGTGAATCCTTTAACAGTGCCTTTATTTCCTACTTCAACCCATTCCTCCATCTTTTCAAAGCATTTAAAGCAGATCATTTTAGGAGGTACATAGATTAAACCACAATTTGGACACTTATCGCCTACAATTTTATTACTTTTCCCAATATCCGTTATAAACTTCTCTACATAGGCTCCTGCTGTATGTTTATAAGGGACTTTAATCCTCCCTTTAAATACTTTTTTCTCCATATCATCACTCATTTTTCTCCCTCCGTTTCTTCTCGAACAATTTTAAAATAGGGAATATCTCCTAAATTACCTTCTCTCTCTTCTTTAAAAACTGCTTCTACTCGTTGGCCAATTTTAAATTTAGTATGATCAGTTTCATCTACGAAATGCATCATATATGTATCTGCACCGTCTAACTTAAATATACCATAACCATAGGGAAATGGGCGCATCCCTCCTGTATTTGGATCAATAAAAGGATAATTTACTACTGTAAAACCCTCTAAAGTGCCCCTTGGAGGTAATTCAACCATATCATCGAGCGTCATTTTGACCAGACAGTCTGCACATACCGCTCGAGGAGGCAAATGCACCCTACCACATTTGGGGCATTTACTTCCCATAATTTTCTTGTTTTCTTTGAGTTCCTCGAAAAATTTAACCGCTAACTCCCCCATAGAGTATTTATAGGGTAAGTTTGTTTTCCATTTAATCAAAAATTCTTTATCTTTTTTTCCCATTTTTTTCACCTCACCGGATTAGGATCCTTTCCAAATATTGCAAGCTCCGTCCAAAGACTTCCACCAAAGCCCATTCCTAGGGATGTTTCTACATCTGGTACTTGACGCTTACCACCTTTACCCATAACTTGTATTGCTGCTTCAGCAAATCGTACTAAAGCAGTTGCTCCTATTGGATTAGTACTTAATACTCCACCAGAAGGATTCACTGGTAGCTCACCGCTCATTGCTGTTATCCCCTCATCTAGCAATTTACCTCCTCCACCCGCTTCTGCAAAACCTAAGGCTTCAGTCCAACTCAGTTCTGACCATGAAGTCGGTTCATAAATTTCTGCTACATCAAGATCCTTAATGGGGTCCTTGATGCCTGCCTTCTTGTAAGCCTTTTTTGAAGCAATAGTTGCGGTAGGTAAATCATACATTAGATCATCAGTTCCAAAGGTATAATAATGAGCTGTTGAAACTGTTTTAAACCATGCAGGATTATCCGTTATCTTTTTAGCCTCTTTTTCATTGGCATAAATTACCGCACATGCACCTTCACTTTGAGGACAACAATCGTGCAACCTTAGAGGATAAGAGATCATTTGAGATCCCATTACGTAATCAAGGGTAATACCGGGCATTTGTAAATGTGCAAAAGGATTATTTGCGGCGTTTGATCGATTTTTCACGGTCACTTTTGCTGCTTGTTCTGAAGTAATTCCATACTTTGCCGCATACATATTTGCCATTAACGCTAATGGTCCTAAAGCTCCTGCTAATGAAGGACGCTCCCATACAGCATCAAATGCAGTGATTATTCCCGTAGTAGCTCCTCCTTCGTTTAATTTTTCCCATCCTACAACTAAAATATTTTTATAGATACCAGAGGCAATATTATAATACCCGCAAATACCTAGGGAAGATCCTGTAGTTCCTCCCGTCGCAATTTTTAATACTGGTTTTAAATATCCCGGTGCTGCATCAATTCCACACCACATCTCAGAGAAATTTATTCCTTCAAAATGATCCATATTCCCAATTAAAATTGCATCTATATCCTTTGGTTCCATTTGTGCGTCATCCAAAGCCATCTTAACTGCTTCGTAGATCATTTCAGGTATGTTAACATCGCGTCTTTTACTTCTAAATTTTGTTTGACCAATTCCTACGACTGCTACATCATGTTTCGGCATCTTTTATGCACCTCCAAATATTAATACACAATTTCCCTGGGAACATATCCCATTCATTCCATATGCTAATCCAATTTTTGCGTCGGAAACTTGTCGTTTTTCAGCCTTCCCCATAAGCTGTAGAGCGATCTCAGCAACGCGAACTAAACCATTTCCCATTGCTATATTACTAGATAGCACTCCTCCCGATGGATTAACAGGAATTTCCCCATCCATCTCTGTCTCTCCACTGTCCATATATTTCCCTCCTTCTCCTTTCCCACAAAAACCTAATGCTTCATAAATCATGAGTTCATGGGCAGAAAAAGCTTCAAAAACTTCAGCCACGTCTAAATCTTTAACTGGATTCTTAATACCGGCTATTTTATATGCTTCTTTCGCGGCATACTCTAATCCTATTAGATCTGTCATGGTTCTATGTCCAAGATAATAACTGTCAGTACAGCTGGCATACCCTTTTAACCATATTGGAGTGTCAGTTAACTTCTTCGCCATCTTTTCGCTAGTAAGTAACATCGCAACTGCTCCATCACTATAAGGGGGAAAATCTAGCTGTTTTAATGGATAAGCGAGCATTTCTGACTTTAAGACTTCATTTAAATTCACTGCTTTCTGAAGATGGGCATAAGGATTATTGAGAGCATTTTTTCGATTTTTCACTACTATCTTAGCAGCCTGTTCCTCAGTAATATTATATTTAGTCATATACATATTCGCCATTAATCCCGCAGAAGAAATTTGATCTAATCCTAAATGTCGTTGGTAAAAAGGATCAAATATCGAATTATTTATTAGACATTGATCCCCCTCAGAACATTTACCATGTGAAACCACAAGAACAGTATCATATTCTCCAGAGAGTATTCTCATGGCTCCATACATGTATGCAAATGCTCCATCGCCAGAAACTCTAGATTCGGCTTTCCTGACAGCCCCAACAGCGTCTTGAATAGCCATATTAGCTATTGTTCTCCCATCGTTAAAATCATTGGAACTTGTGATTACACACCCCACATCATCATTACTTATTCCCAGTTCGTTATGAAGCTTTTTAACAACTTCAAAATCAAGTTCTGAATAAGGTAAATCGATTTTTTGAGCTTCATATTTCGACTGAGTACATCCTACAATTGCTACTTTGTCCATTTTTGAATTCCATGTCTTTTAATTTTTAAAAATTCATTTAAATTATTATTATATTGAATAATTGATCTATAAATAGTTTTTATTTGGTTTGTATAAAAAAGTAAGTTCTACAAGACCCAATTTTTAAAATTTAAATAGAAAGATGATCAATTTTAATTTAATATAATCATATATGAATAACAATCTAAATACTAAAAAGTGTAAATTAAACATGTCTGAATCAAATCCAGAAAATAAGTTGGTTATTTCAGCAGCTTTAGCTGGTGCAATTACCACAAAGGCCAATAATCCTTCCGTTCCTTATACAGCAGAAGAATTTGGAGATGAAGCTAAAAAATGTTACGATGCGGGTGCTGCGATTGTCCATATTCATGCAAGAGATCCAGAAAAAGGGAATCCTACTCATGAATTAGATCTTATTAAAGATGTATTAGATAATATTAAATCAAAAGCTCCGGATGTGATTATTAATTTAAGTAGCGCTATTAGTTCAGTGGCTACAGATAAGCAAAGAATTGCGCCCGTTCAAACATTTAAACCCCCATTAGCTTCCTTGAATACAGCATCTATGAATTTTGCTGTAGGAGATTATAGAACTGGAAAAGTAGGAATGGGAGCGGGAAATATTTTTGCTAATACTTTTAAAACTATTTCGAAGTTTGCTAAAGAAATGAAAAAAGCAAGAACAAAACCAGAAATGGAGATATATGACTTAGGAGGGCTGTATAATATGCTTTTCCTCAATCGGGATGAAAGCACATTTGCTCAACCACTACACTTCCAGTTTGTATGGGGTGTTCTTGGAGGTATTCCGTTCTCACCTAAGAATTTATCCTTATTATTAGAACTTATACCTGAAGATGCTACATGGAGCGTTTGTGGGGTTTCCAAACAACAATTCTCAGCTGGTTTATGTGCTGCCGCATTAGGAGGGCATATTCGAGTTGGTTTAGAAGATAATACCCGTGTTATATCTGGTGAATTAGCAAAAGGAAGTTATGAACAAGTAGCATGGGCTAAAAAGGTAGCGGAAGTTGCAGGAAGGGAAATTGCTCAAGGCGACGAAGCAAGAAAAATCTTCCATCTTAAAAAGGAGCATGTAGAACTTTAAGCAACAAATTCCTTTTTTACAAAATTTTTTTATTTCTCTTTTTTTCTCTTAGGTATATATATAAAAAAAATATAAAAGATTATTTAGTTTAAAATGTGAATCCTTCAGGTAGTTCTGATTCGGGAGTACCTTCAAGAACAAACATTAAGTCCATAATAGTATAGGTGGGGTCTTTTGTTCGAAAAATTGGTACTACTCTCTTTCCAATCTCTGGTTCTCCTACGACTAATACGCTCATCAGAATAGTGACTACTTCTTCATCAAACTCAACATTAATGAATTTTATAGGTTTAGGTAGAGTATTAAACGCTCCTGAACGATGAGTAATAATAAAGGAATGAATTTTCGCAGTGTTACGTGCTTTTTCTGTGATATCAACTATAGTGGCTTTTCTTAAACAATCAGGACAATAAATTCTGAAAGGCTCAAAAATCGAACCCTTGCTATCACATTTTGGATTATCACATCGGGTTGCTAAAAGTTTTCCTTTACCTATTCCTTCGAAAAATGGAGCTTCACCACCGTAAGAATGGATATAGGTCATATCTCTTGGATTTGTTACTCCTGCTAATTTTCCCGTGTCCTTGTTAATTATGGGTTGATTTTTCTCTATTATGTGAAATTTTCCCCTCGGTTTATACCTTCCATTAACTATATCAACAAAACCCTTTTCCTCTTCTGTTTTCGGCATTTTTTTTAATCCTCCTTGATTAAATGATTAGGATCCATTAAAATGGTACAGGTAACATGCGAACCTACTCCCGCATGACTAATAGCTAATCCACGTTTGGCTCCTTTTACTTGTAAACTCGTCCAATCTTTTGGTTTTTCCCGACCAAAAGCTTTCCATTTTTCTTCTGGCTCATGAATTTCATCCCATCGATTCCAAATGTGATAACCGATTTCTGCGATTTGCATTAGTCCTGTAGCACCCACAGCATGCATACAGCCTATAAGCCCTCCACATGGATTGCTTGGTAATTTTCCAGGTTTATTCGTCTTTGGATTTATAACATAGGCATCACCAGATTCAATATAGTCCCTACCCTGTCCATATGGTCTAATTCCAATATCTTCATATGATTGAATATCACTTATTGTAAATGCATCATGAAGTTCAACTACATCTAAATCTTCGCTTGGATCCACTACCCCTGTCATATTATAAGCATAGTAGGCAGCAATACGAGCGGCTAAGAAGCTACTAAATCCAGGATATCTATCTCCGCCTGGAAATTTTTTACCTAGATCGTCATATTGACCCGGTTCTTCATTGGGTAGAAGTGGGATTTTCATATCACGTCGATCAGCAACTCTTAAAGTATGGCTTCCTGCACCAATCCAAATCCGAAGAGGCTTATCGGTTATTTCATACGCCGTTTTCTCATCACATACAATTCCACAGGCAGAGCCGACACTCATTAAACAACAATCTAGGGCTCGGAGGGGATATGCTACAACGGGGGAGTTAATAACATCTTCCACAGTTATTTTCATAGGACCGTGTGCGTGTGGATTCATTCTTGCATATCCTCGATTCTTAACCGCAATTTCAGCCATAGTTTTCCTAAAAGAATCTTCAGCTTTCCCAAATATCTGCCAATACCTTTGAGCCATAACTGCATAATAACCTGTATAAATGTGACCAAGTGGAGTTTCCCAATCTTTATCAGCAGCGCATGAAATTAGATGATTTCCCTCATCTGTAGGAACCTCATCCATACGTTCCCAGCCTAGAGCCAAAGCACAGTCACTATACCCAGAAGCTACTGCTTTAATTGCTTCCCACATGGTTGATCCACCTGTAGCACCACCTGTTTTAACACCAATAGTTCCTAAAGGATCCAATCCAAGTCTATCATGTATTACTGCTTCTCCGAGTAATTGATCACCAAAATGATCCGCAAAATGCCCATAATATGCAGTATGAATAAAGCTTTTCAATTCAGCTGGAGTCATGTTCACAAAATCTGCTGCAGCTGTTAACGCTTGAATACATAGCTCCTCAGTTCTTGTTTCTGGAAATGCACGATCAAATTTTGACATGCCAACAGTGGCTAAGTAGACTGGCTTACTCATTTCTGGTATCTTTAATTGCTTATCACTAAATTTAATCATTTTTTTCAAACTCTTATTGTTAAATTTTTAAATTTTTTTTAAAATCAATTAAATTTGTTAGTTATAAAGTTTTTTTACCTTTAAACTTTTAAAATTACTAGAGTTATAATATTCAAGATATACTACTTTAATTTATTGATTTAAAATGGATACAAGAATCAGCGAATTTGAAAAGATTAAAATCCAGCGCTATGTCCCTGAATTAGATTTATTAAATAATCCCGTTCTTAAATCAAATGAGAAGGAATTTTTAGCAGAATTATACGAATTTATTGAAAACGAAATTGATGTCGAATTAAGAAAATTAGAAGAATTAAACTATTTTGTTGAAGAACCTACTCAAGAAAAGAAGAAAGAGATAGTCATAGGGATCATGAAAAAATTAGCTAAAAGAGGCTACTATTCAACGGTTCTAAATACTGATGATTATGAAGTAGGTAGAATTACACGTAATGCATTAATAGCTTATGCATTATGTGGAGGGCGCTGGAGTGAATATAGTGAGAGATATATCGCCGGAAATTACAGTATTGAAATGGGAAGACTGGCGGGTGGTACCTTATATTGCAATCCTGTTAATTATGCGGCAAATGAATGGCAAAAAGAGCGTTACCTAATTCCCGTCGCAAAAGATGGTCAAGTAGGTGCTTCTGCAATGACAGAATTCAATGCGGGATCAGATATCTTTAGAATGGAGTTAAGATTATATGAAAAAGATGATAAAATCATTGCAAAAGGTAAGAAATTATTTATTACTAATGGAATGATCGCTGATTATATCATAATATATGGCCGATTAGACAATGGGCAATTAGGTGCAATAATTTTTGAAACTGAAAATCAACAAGTAAAGGATTTTCGTAGTATGCGTGTAAGAACTTATGGTATGACTGATGCATTTGTAAGTAGGCTTATCTTTGACAGAGTTGAAATCCCAAAAGAGAACCTTCTGCAAGGTCATGGTTTAGATATCGCATTTCATCAATTAACTGAAGAAAGATTGGTAATTAGCGCTGAAGCATTAGGTGATGCAATGAAAAAACTACTTTATTCTCATGCATATGCCTTGCAACGAAGACAATTTGAAAAAAGATTACATCAATATCAAGTTATCAGATTTCCAATATCTCGGAAAATAAGAGAATTAAATTTGCATATATCTGCGTTAATTAACTACACAAGACAATTGGATGAAGATCCTGAACTGGGAAGCTCAAAACTGATGGCAGCTAATGCTATGGGACTAAAGATTAGTACAACGGAATTAGGGTTTGAAAGTGCCATACATTGTTTCAGGACTATGGGGGGTCGAGGATTTACTCGGCAATATGCGAATGAAATTGGTCTGCTGGATCCTTATTGTATGGTACATGGCGGAGGAAGCAATTATGTCTTAGAGGATAGTGAATCACGAAGATTCTTTAAATATAAACCCTCTCGCAGTGAAAGAGATGATACTATTCCTAAAATTAACTACTAATACGTTGTATAACTCAAAATCATTCAATCCTTTCTATGGTATTACTTTTATTAAAAATCTTAAGAGCATGAATTAATAAATATTTCAATACTTTTACTTAAGATAATGGATTATTACTATAATTTTGATAGTTTTGATATCAGTGCATTGCTAGATCAATATAGCGGAGAGAAATTAGAGCATATTTTTGATCAACATTCAATTATCACCAATGATTTTGGCTCTTTTATGGAACTTAGCTGGTCAGTTGAAAATCCTAGTTGGAATTTAAATTTACTTGCCACTCGGAAAAAACTTCTTAGAAATCTCAAGACCGTGTATTATATCGGAGAAAAAATAGAGCAAAACTTGGTGAAGAAAGGAGTTAAATCCATTTTAGATTTAAGAATCCATAAGCGATATAATAAATCTGCCTTAGAGTTAATAGAATTAATAAAAAGAAAAGAATACGAGCGTCTCTTACAGAATAGTTATATCTATGATTTAGATGTATCATTTTGCTTCAATCTCCAAGATCTTCTATTTATTGACATTGAAACGCTAGGTATATATGATAGTCCAATAATCATAATTGGCCTTGGCTTTTTTCAAGATAATCAATTTCAGATAAGAATTCTATTTGCTCGAGATTTAGAAGAGGAAATTGCAATATGCGACCATTTCCGTAAACAAATTCTCCCTTATTTTAAATGCTTTATCTCTTTTAATGGTAAAAGTTTTGATATTCCTTATATAGCAAATCGACTTTTGTATTTTTTCGAAGAAAATCCTATGATTTCCAGTGATGAAATTCCTTATGAAAACTCGAATACAAGGTATCACCATATTGATTTGTATCATAACTGTCGTAGAAAATATAAAGGAATGTTCAACAGCTATACCCTCACTAATATGGAAAGAAAACTCTTAGAAATCAAAAGAGACAATGAACTCCCAAGTAGTTTGGTGGGATTCTGTTATAAATTATATCTCGAAGACCCTTACAGATACGTGGGAGTAATACGAGAAATAATACATCATAATTATTGGGATATATATTCCCTTCCACTCATTTTGAGTCGTTTATTATCTGATTAATTTAAATAAAAGCTTTAATATCATTATCTATGTACGAAAGGCTGAATGCATATGATGTAACTTTAGAAACTCTCGATAATATTAGTCCTAAACTCGATACTTTTAAACGTCAAGCCATAATAAAGACATGCTTTTTAGGTTTTGATGGATATCTGGATTTACTTTATTCAATAGTCAAGAGTAGAAGTGATGCGATAAATTGGGATAGAATGGAATCAATGAAGGAATTTGGTACTTTAATTATTGATATCGCAGGAAGTTCTGCTAATATTGAGAGAGTTTTAAAAAAGAGAATATTTGGAGGTTTTGCTCCTAATACCAGTCGAGCGTTAAATGCTTTAGGTGTTAAAACCATTTTAGTGGCGGCGTTAGGACGCCCTGATCTTTCTCAATATTATAAATCATCATCCTTAGTAGAATCAATATCAATCGCAAATCCAGGAGAGACTCTTGGATTGGAGTTTGATGATGGAAAAATAATGATTACAGATTTTGAACCGATTCTTAATATAAATCCGGAAACACTTATGAAATCTGTCTCAAAATCAAAATTAATAGAGTATATTAATAAATCCAATATACTTGGATTTGGACACTGGGCTTTAATCCCACATCTAAATGATATTTGGGATTATTTCTTGGATAACCTATTCCCTTCTGTTACAGACAAAAAAAGTAAACTTTTTTTTGTGGACATTGCAGATATTACAAAGCGATCGAAAGAGGATATTAATAAGATGATTGCGATACTCCAAAAAGTAGATCAAGAAATCCCAGTAATGCTAACCGTTAACGATCGAGAAGCCATTAGGCTTTCTCACATTTTAAGTAATGTTAAACCTATTACACCCAAAAAAGAAAACAATAAAGATTTTGTCAAAGGAGGGCGATTAATTAATGATGAAATTAATTTATCATATTTTGTTATTCATTCACCTCATTTTGCTACCATTTCAACTTATTCCGATCATTATTGGATTACAGAGGGTTATACATCAACCCCAAAGTTTACAGTTGCTGCAGGAGATCATTTTAACTCGGGAGTTGCACTATCACTCACAACCAAGATGACTCCTCCCGAATCAATATTAATTGGAAATGCTTTAACAGCGATTTTTGTACGAACAGGATTTTCTCCAAGTTTTAATCAGCTAATTCAGTACATTGAAAGATACATGGAATTCGTTCTAGAAGACAAACCTTACTTTCCCTGATTAATTTAAAATATGTTAAACAATCAAATAAATTTTAATTAACATCTAAGATTCTACTTTGTGATATCAATGGCAAATTTAGAAGAGAGATTATTTGACGGATTGTGGAATGAAAAAGCAAGAAGTAAAATTAGACAGAATTTAGAATCTATAATTTATGATATATTTATTATTGGAGCGGGTATCACAGGTTCTGGAGTCGCGAGAGAAGCTACGATGAGAGGTCTTAAGGTTGCAATCATTGACATGCAAGACTTTTCAGCTGGGACTTCGTCGCGAAGTACAAAATTAGCACATGGAGGTATCCGATATCTTAGTCATGGCGATATGGACCTAGTTAAGGAGGCTACGAGAGAAAGGAATTGGATGAGGGTTCATATACCACATTTGATACGCCCTCTACCATTTTTGTTTGTACATCTAGAAGGTAGCACATATAAAAAACGGGTAATTGAGGGTGCTTGTAAAGTTTACGATTTTCTAAGCGACAAGGATTCAGAGTTTAAAAACTATAAACAATACAAGTGGTATTCTCCTGAAGAGGTATTCGAAATGGAACCAGAGTATATTAGAGAGGGAAATCTAGGAGGTGCTGTTTATTACGATAATAACGTCGATGATGCTCGTCTAACACTAGAGACTATCAAAGAAGCCGTGATTCGGGGAGCTGACGCTCTGAGTTATTGCAAAGTAATAGGATACCTTAAACATGAGGGGAAAATATATGGAATAAAATGCATGGATTTGGAACACAATATTGAATTTGAAGTAAAAGCCAAATTAGTAGTAAATGCGACTGGAATATGGACGGACGAGTTAGTGGAGAACTATCCAGATGATATTCCGAATCCAGTAATACGACCGACAAAGGGAGTACATCTACAGTTTAGAAGAGAGCATGTTAAAAATAATATGGCAACTATACTCCGTTCTAAATCTGATGGTAGATTTTTATTTGTATTGCCCCGAAATGAACATTATACAATAGTCGGAACCACTGATACTGATTATAAGGGAGATTTAGCAAATCCCTTTTGTGATAAGGAGGATGCGGATTATCTCATTGAAGCTGCTAAATATTATTTTCCGAATGCGGAATTAGATTATAAGAATATATTGTCTACATATGCGGGAATACGGCCATTAGTCATGCAAAAAGGTAAATCTGAAAGTGAGATCTCTCGAAAACATCTTATCTTTCATTCTAAAGATGGATTAATGACTATTACTGGTGGAAAGTTGACAACTTGGAGAGCTATGGCAGAAGATTTATTTGAAAAAATAGAAGAGCTAAATATATTTTCCAATATTAAGAGAGAGAAACATTTTTCAAGACAAGAATATATTATAGCATTTCAAAAGGAGGATTGGGAAAAAGCTCGTCAAAAGTTCGATATTGAATTGGATAATGACGGTTCAGACCATCTTTATCAACAATATGGCAAAGGAGCGCTCAAAATCCTTGAATTAATCAGACAAGATCCTACACTTAAGGAGAAAATCATTGATGAGAACTATTTTATAAAGGCAGAAATTGTTTATACGCTACGATACGAATTAACCACCCATCTAATCGATTTATTCTGTCGTCGAACTGAAATGTCACTATGGATTGACCATCGAAAAGCATCTGAAGCGGCAGAAATTGTAGCTGAGATAATGAAAAATGAATATTCATGGGATAAGGCTAAGAAAAATATGGAGATCCAAAATTATTTAGATTATGTTGATAAGACAGTATCATTCATAAACTAATCGTTGAAATTTCAATTCTTCTATTTTATATTAAAAATTTTCTTGAATTCAAAAATTGGACTATAATATATATTAATATTTTATTAACGATATTCATCTTAATAATAAACTAATATTATAATTTGGACGTGAAAATAATTGATATATCAATTTAATTTTACTGATAATTTTATGGAACCTCTTGCACAATTTGCGGGATTTTTCACCTTGATTTTGGGGATAATGTGGTTGGTATATGCATTTTATGAAACCAAACGACGTGGTTCATTTAAGGAGCGTAAGGTAGAGGATTGGAATTTTGATATTACCAAATTTTTAAAATTTCTTACCTATTTAGGGATAGTTGTCGGAATATTTAGCTTAATAAGCGGTATTGGCGGTCTTATACTAGATCAACCCCCCAGCACAGCCTTTGCTAGTAATTCTCCACATAAAAGTCTGTTTACCTCAGTCTTTTTAATCATCGTTGGTATATTAACTCTATTAAAACCACTCAATGATCTACCGATATCTAGTGTATTGGGCATTTTATTAGCTTCTGTAGTTGTTATTATCTTAGCACTCTCTATTCCTGATGAAGTTGTCGAAGTAATTGCAGTCTTTATAAATCCAAAATTGCTCCTCATAATTGTCTTTATTGTTGTTTTCGCAATAGTTGCACTTACGGTCAAGTTCTATATAGGCGCATTGATGGCAATATCGAAAGCAATATCATGGCCTCCCTTAGCTTTTATTTTAGGTGCTTTTTGTTTATTACAAGGTTTCTTACTATTAGTAATAGGGGTATCCATAACTGGGCTTTTTTAATTAATATTTCTTATTTTTATTCTATTTTTTCAATGATCCTAAGAAAAATAGGCAAATCGATGGTTAGCATTTTTTGAGATCTTCCCAATGATATCGTTTTTTAGATCATACCCACATTTTTTACAATGATTATCCTCAGTAATATTAATCTCAGAAAATCTATATCCACTTCTCCCTATAACTACTTTACCACAGGCTGGACAATAAGTATTACTTCCTTTCTGATGCTGTAAGTTTCCAACATATACATAATTTAATCCCACTTCTTTCGCGAGGTTATATGCTTTATCTAAAGTTTCATATGGAGTCCTCTTGTCTGAGGGCATTTGAAAGTCGGGATGGTAGGCAGAGAAATGAAGAGGGGTGTTTTTTCCTAAATTATCGTAAACCCAGGTTGCCAATAGCTTTAATTCATCCGAACTATCATTTAAATCAGGAATAATTAAATTTGTTATTTCCACATGAACTCCTCCTTCTTTAAATCGTTTTGCTGTATCCAATACAGGCTTTACTGACTTTACGCCACAAATATCTTTGTAAAAATCATCGGACATAGATTTGATGTCTATATTAGCTGCATCTATTCCTACATCAATTAATTCTTTACTCGCGGAAGCCGTAGAATACCCATTCGTGACCAAAATGCTCTTTATGTCTTCCTTCTTTAGGAGGGGAACTGTATCTAAGATATATTCATGCCATATAAGTGGTTCATTATAAGTATAAGCTATGGTTTTAGCTCCACTCTTGATTACTTTTTCAACTAACTCCTCTGGGCTCATTTCTATTAAGGACATCCTACGATTTTCCATACCTTCAAGCGTATAGAATCCATTCTTTCCATTATCAGATGGACTTGCTTGACTTATAGACCAATTTTGACAATTTTGACATCGAAAAGAACACCCAATTGACGCAATTGAATAGGCAACAGCTCCTGGCCAGAAATTATAAAGCGGTTTTTTTTCAATAGGATCTAAACTTCCGTTAGAGATTAAAGATCCATAAATCAGAGTGTAGAATGTCCCTTCAAAATTTTTTCGGGTTCTGCATATACCAAGATTTCCTGGGGTAACGATACATTCATTTGCACATACAGAACATTTTATTTTATTATCTTCGAGTCTTTCCCATAATCGCGCCTCTTTTTTCATTTCTATTATCACCCTCAATTACTTATTTCATTAATCACAAATAAATAATAAGTAAGCATTGTTATAATGTTTACATATATTTTTTAAAAGGTATCTTGTGGTGAACTTTACTTATACATATACAAGATGATGTTGAATTAACCGAGGAACAAATAAAGAATAAAATTGATGAAACTAAAAAAAATATTAAAATCTTAGAAGAACTAGGTAAAGATTCTAATTATTTTCAGGAACTAAGCACTTTAGCACTCCTACAGATTGAAATAAATGAATTCATAAACGCGGAAAAAAATTTACAGCTATGTTTGAAGCATTTTGAACTACAAAAGGACAATTTAGGAAAGGCAGCAACATATGGTATTCTTGGGGTGCTCAAATTCAAATCTGGGGATTATCATGCATCATATGAGCACTACAGCAAGGCATATGAGATATATAAAGATCTCAATCAATATAACGAAGAAATTATTTGTCTAATAGGGATGGGTAATGCATTAATAAAATTGGAAAAATTGGATGAGGCATGTGATATTTTCCTTGAATGTAGTGCAAAATGTTCTGATGAAAATGATATATATCATCTTTTAGATTGTCTTGGAAATTTAATACATATTCATGAAACTCAGCAAAACTGGGATGTAGTAAAAGAGTTGTATAAAAAAACTCTTGAAGCGTTTGAGAAAATGAAAGATTTCAAAGGAATTATCATTTCAAATTTTAATTTAGGGATATTAGAGAAAAAAGAGAATAATTACCAGAAAGCATTTACTTATTTTGAAAAGGGAACTCAACGAGCAAAAGAATCAAATTATAGCGAATTAATAATCAAAGGATTTAGCTATATCGGAGAAGCCTTATTTTATCTTGGAAATATTAAATCTGCTAAACAGAATTACCTTGAAGCCCTGTATATTGCTAAAAAAGTTAACGCTAAGAATGCTATTATTCAAATTAAGGTTATTTTAAATTCTTTCGGATTAAATGAGCACCAAATAGATAATGAACTCAAAGAACTCGAAAGTAGTAGAGATTCCCCCTAATGTTTTAAGAGAACAACCTTGTGTTTAGATCAGAAAACTATTTATGAATTAATTTTCATAATATTTAAGATATATTTTAATTAAAAATATTAAATTCTGTTATTTATGAGGCTTTGCCCCTATTGTGAACGGGAAATTAAGGATGATTGGTTATATTGTCGATATTGTAATAAGCCATTAATATCGACAGTAGATATTGGATTAAGCAGAAGTATTCAACAAAAAGCAGATGATCACTCAATAGAATATTTTAATTATGATGATGATGAAAAAGATTTTGATTTAAATTTGAATGATGATGAAGGACTAAAAGAGCAATTAATTGAAATTGAAGATCGATTAAAAGAAAAAGAATTATTAGGTGAACCAGTAGGAGATTTATTACTTAATAAAGCAAGTGCATATTATAAACAGAGAGATTTAGAGAAAAGTTTAAAGAATTTAGAAATGGCTTTAAGTAATTTTGAGTCAGAGGGAGATGATCTTAAAATTGCAATATGCCATAATGAAATAGGGCTAATTGAAGAAGAAACTGGTTTTTTTGAGCAAGCAATATATCACTTTGAAAGAGCTCTTGATAAATTGAACAACCTCAAGGACTATCATAAAGTAGTTCAAGTATTGAATAATATCGGGAATGTTTATCTTCAAATTAACGATATAGAGCATTCCTATGAATCCTACCAGGATGCATTAAATATTGCAGAACGGGAAGACTTGGAATTTGAAGCTGTGAAATCTGCAAGTAATTTAGTCGAAACTTTATTTGTTTTGCGAGATTATGATCGCATTAAAAAGATTTTACTCAATAATACCAAGTATTTCGAACAAAAAAATGATATTTATGGAATGATTCAGACCTTAATTAAATATGGAAAATTTTATTATTTATTAGGTGAGGATAATTATGAAGCCTCATATCAAAAATTCCAAGAAGTATTAACGTTATTAGATAAAATTAAGGAAAGCGCTTCCTTATATATTAGATCACATTTAGAATGGGAATGCTATTTATACTTAGGGTTACTCGCAATAACATGGGACAATGATATCGAAGCAGAAAGTTTGCTTTTAAAAAGTTTGGAAGCTGTAAGAACTTTTGAAATCCACGAAAACATCAAGGAAGGATTAGTATTAGAAAATCTTGCGAAGTTGTATACCATTAAAGGGGAAGATCAAAAAGCAATTGAGTATTTTAATATCAGTTTAGAGATTTATGAAAAATTTGGAGATAAATCTAAAATCGCTAAGATAAAGTTTAATATTGGAAAGATTTATTATGACTTTCTCCAAGATCGAAGTAGTTCTATTCAATATTTAGAAGAAGCGTTAGAAATATATGAAGATTTGAATTTTACGAAACAATCAGCAGAAATAACCAGCCTTCTAGGAGATATTTATCATAAAAATGAAAAATTTGAGCTTGCTGCTTCTTTCTATACGAGGGCTAAGAATTATTATAATGAACTACAAGATGAAGATAATGCTTCGGATCTCGAAAAGAAATTAGAGAAACTTGCTCAGAATGATAATTCCATTTAATTGATCGATATCTAACTTCTTTTTTTTACTGTAGCTTTTTCAATAATCCATTCAATGGTATATTTACTATTGATATATTTTTTCCAAATATATATTAGATAACTTAGTAAGGTGATAAATAATAAATATAGAGGAAAAAATACGAAGATATGGATCCTAATTATAAAAAGAGGCAAGAAAATATATTGCATAAAGATTAGTGTTAACGAATTTTCTCCATAAAATTTAATTCCATAACATACTCTAGAATTTTTTTTCGAAATCTCGGAGAAATAAAACGCAACCCCTAATGTAATTATAAAAATTCCGATAATGAACAAAATATATGCAGAAGTCCCCTCTAAAAGGAATTCAGGCATGTAGGGGATATATTGAAAATTATAATAACGCAATATAGGGTTACCATCAATGAAAGGATATTTAAGGGCATCATAGAATGTAGGAGTGATGAGGGGATTAAAATCAGTTAAACTTAAAGCGAAACCTGCTATTAGAAACGTAATTCCATAGCGTATAGTAGATATAAAACTAAGATTGAGAGCTCTTTTGTTTTCTAATGCATGTGCTTGGTAAATCAACTCACTAAAAATGGATGCAATAAAACAAAACGAAGCATACGGCAATAAGCAGAAACTTGGATCTGGGGATATAATGACTAAATATAATGCTTCAAAAAGAATATTATTACTTTTGTTAAAATAAAGAAATTCCCTCAATATAGGAGTAAAAATTAAAATGGATAAACCAATTACTAATCGAGCCCACCTAATTAACTTAAATGAAAAATATACTATAATTTGAGCAAATCCTATAAAAAGGATTATATTCCAACCCCATATTCGAAGAGTGAATTCATTGAATAAACTTACGATTAAATTATATAATAGACCGAGTAATATAAAAAGAAAACCTCTTTTAAATATTTGATTTCGATATGTTCTCTCTGGGGGGCTACCAATCATTTTTTGAAGAATGAAAATGGTTTCAAATGAGTAAGTGAAAATGAAAAGCATAGAGCCAAAAATTTCGCTTAAAATCGCGATATATGCAATAATATATTTTAACTCTTCATTTAGAATTAGCCAATAATTAACTGAATTTAAGAAAATAATGAATAATACGGAAATACCTTTAGTAATATCAATACTCTTTATTTTATTCATGATTTTGAATACTCAATAAAAATTAAGTGTCATCAATTATAAAATCCTCAGGCCTATAGGTTTTAACGCCAAATTCTTCAAAACCTAATGATTTTATGAAATTATAGGAAACTAAATTCGACTTGTATACCTCACATCTAAGTTCTTTGACACCAACTTCTTTGAAATGATTCCACGTTGCCATTCCAATCACAGTCCCTAATCCTTTACGCTGAAACCGTGGTAACACACCAAGACCAGCAATAACTCCAAATTCTCGATTATCTCCTTCAAGATCTAAAATCGCAAAACCAGAATCGCTCCCATAGACCCTAGCGATAAGGATAGTGGTTTCAGGATATTCAAATATTTTTCGGATTGTATCGACTGTAATAGGATGGAAGGGTGTTGAAGAAGTCATCCAGCTTCGATTATGCAAATATGCAACACTTTCTAAATCCTCTTCAGTAGCTTCTCGTATTTTTGCATGTAAAATATTCCGATCCACCTTTTCTTTGATCTCTGCTTCAAATTCAGGCGTAATTTTTTCTACGGGTAATCGCATTTGAATATACTCTAAACCCTCAGAAGCGATCTTTTCTTCAATTTCCTCTTTCGATTTATTGCCCGTTTCAATACTTACAAAATAGTTTCTTAAACGTCTCTTTTTAAGCTGTAATCGTGAATCTGACATCAATAAATTCCATATAGGTGTTAATACTTTGAATAAATAAAGGATTCAAACATAAAAAGGATTATACTTTAGTTATCATCAAGCTCAAAATCTTCTTTACGATAAATTTTTTGACCAAATTCTTCAAAATTTAGCGCTTTAATAAAGTTAGTTGAGATCTCATTATTCTTGTAGACTTCACAACGCAATTCTTTTACTCCTTTTTTCTTAAAATAATCCCAAGTAGCAAGGCCTAGAACACTACCTAATCCTTTTCTTTGAAATTTAGGAATTACTCCCAGACCTGCAATTATCCCATATTCATTATTTTTTCCTTCAAAATCTAGGATTACAAATGCACTATCTATTCCAAAAACCCTTGCAATAAGAAAAACTGTATCTGGATCCATAAAAATTTTTTTTAATGTCTCTTTTTCCATAGGACGGAATGGGGTATTAGAAGTTAACCAAGATTTGTTATAAATATCAACCACAATATGTAGATCTTTTTCGGTGGATTCCCTTATTGAGGCTTGGTAAATATTATGCTCGATTTTTTCCTTCATCTGTAATTCAAATTCGGGGGTTATTTTTTCTACTGGCAATCTCATCTGTTTATATACCATGCCCTCTTGAAGGAGCTTCTCTTCACTTTCACTAATGGTTCCCTGTTCTTTCTCTTTTTGAATCTGCAAAAAAACATTATGAAGCAATTTCCGTTTCAATTGGATTTTCTTACTGAAAGTTTTTCTTGTTTTAGACATATTAAGATAAAATTACTAATCTTTATGGTGTCATACTTATATTTTTTCTAATAATACTTTCAACATCGGTATTAATCACACCTTTACTTCGTAGCAATGAAATACCAGTTTGAATCATTTTCTGGAAATTTTTCTCATGAATTATGTTTTTATTCTCACAAGAAAACTCGAAATTTGACCGTAATGCGATATCGTCTTCAATTTTGTTCTTCAGTAAATTCTGAATTTGTTTCATTTCATCAGATAAATGAGAATATAGTGGAAAATCCTTTTTAATAAATCCTGGAAGAAGAACTTTGAATTTTTCTTGTTTTGTGTTTGTATCTTCAAGAAATATAACATATAAAGGCATATAAATCCACTGAATAGGACGTGAAAACAATTCTGCTTGATTATCTTCCAAAGACCAAGAAATTAATTCTTTAGCTTCTTGAAGACAATTTCCTTGCTTAATTTCAATGATGCTGTTAATTTGAAAGGATAATTTTTCTATTTGAGCCTTGATTTTTTCAACTTCATTTATATTCTCTTCCTTTTCTTGTATAAAAGCAGAAAGATGTATGTCTCGATCTTTTAATTTAGTCTTTAAATCACTCATCAGGTCATCTAATTTTTTTTTAGCTTCAGCATCTATTTGATTTACTCTTACTTTGAACTCCATATAGTTCTTCGTAAGGTTTTCTACCGACTGGACAAAATTTTGGCCCTGTTCAATCAAATATTTAAAATTATTCTCAAATGGTTCAAAAAGATCCTCTAAGACCTTACTTTTTAAAATTTCTGTCTGAGTAAACATCTTATTCTTTTTTATTATCTCTTCTAAGTGTCTTTCAGCTGTTTTGAATAAAACTGATATATTTTCAATTAGGTTCTTTTTCTCATTCACTTTCCATTGATCAATTTTATCGCCTTCAAGAGCTTTTTGTTCTTCAATTTGCGCAGCATCAATACTCTGAGAAGTTTTATTAATTTGAGAGCTATACCGCGTTTCAATATCTTTCAATTGTACATTTAAGTCAATCAACCATTTGTCAGTTTCTTTTTCGATAAGTTCAATCTGGGATTTCCAACGTAAAGCATTTCCCTTCATATAAGAAATAGTATTTCTATATTGATCAGCAATATTTAATGCTTTTTCAGTTGTAAGTCCTGAATCTAAAGGCATTGAATTTGAAATTGATTTGAATTCTACTAACCTGATTAGTTTTACTAGCGCTTGGAGGTAATTAGGAGGAACTAAGGATTCGATGTAAACATTTTGAAATTCAGATTCCTCTCCCTCTCCAATTTCTTCTGCTCCAAAATCCTCATAGGTCAATACTTCAATAATTTTCTCCAATTCCTCAATTTTACCTCGATTCTCAATATTTCTTAGTAAGTGACCGATTAATGGTTGTCGGGGGGGATTGGAGAGCTTTCCCTTCTTGGAAAAGACAAAAAGTCCATCTAATATAATATGTGTACTAATAACTCCTTGAACACATAAAAAAGGCCATAATAATCTTGAAAAAGAAACAATCTTATCAGACTGATTTGCATCCTTTGTTAAAAGATAGAAGGCTAATGCTAACTCATCATTCTCTTCAATAGGCGATATTTTTTCAGTGATAAAAAAAGGCAAGACGTATTGGTTTCCATGAATTGACATACAAGATAACTCTTTAATAATAATTACTTTCTATCGACGTAAAATTAAAAATATTTCATTACTATAAATTTTTGTTTTTTGAGTACATTCCCATTTTGAATAGCTAATTTAAAGTTTGAATAAGAAAAATGAATAAAATAAATTATCTCAACTGTTCATAATTGTTTGCGATTACTATGATGAGGAGAGATAATAAAATAAGAAGTGGAGGCATAATTGCCTCTATATGGGGTAAATTCATACTATCAAAAAGACCTTGAAGAATTCTACCTAAAAAGTATATAAAAAATCCGATTGCGTTTAATGCATAGGATCTTCTTAACACTCCAAAAGTTTTCACGGCTAAATAGATAAATAGAAATGGAATAATAGCTACAAATAATGGTAATAATATAAAATTAAAAACAGCTCTTCCCACCGGATATTCAAATATTAAAACTAAGCCAGGATCTACTCCATATTTACCAATAAAATCGGGATCCATGAGTAAACTATCGGGTAGACTCAAAGCAAGAACTGCTACGATAATCGGGATTGCAATAAGTGTTATTCTCAACATAATTCGCACTTTCTGATTTTTTAAAATTTTTTTTACCTTCATTTTGAAGTCAGCAGTAGAGTCATCAAAAGTATTTTCAGTAAGAGGGGGGAATATTAATATTCCAAAAACGCCCATTAAAGAGGCAATACCCATCCAGGTGCAGAATGTAGCAAATCTATATTGGATCATCAACAATTCTACTAAAGCGACGTTGCTAATCGTTCCTTCCAATTCTGGAGCAAAAAAATAATAAATAATAAAAAACACCCTCCCAGCGGCAAGAAACAGAAATAATAGAGAGAAAAATAACCAATAGTATTTCTTAGAAGTCCTAAACCTCATAAGTAGGAAATAGGCAAAGATCAGAAAATAATATCCTACAATTATAAAATATAATCCCGATTCAACGGCATCCCAAAAAGTGAAAAATTGAAAATAATCTTGAAATAGCATATAATCAACCTTTGACGAATAAAACTTTATTATGTGTTATTTTATCTTAAAATTATAATAATACTATCTTTTTCTTATATAAAAATTTATATTATTAAATTCGAATTTAAAATGCGTAAAAAATTACTAATATCACCGAATATTTTCTAAATCTAATAGCGAATACTGTGATTGGATATGAAAATTGAAGATAGTATAGACACTTTTAATTCCTTAGTTAAAAGAAGAGGGTTTATTTGGGGCCCCTCTCCAGAAATATATGGTGGATTAGCGGGATTCTATTCGTATGGACCGGCAGGTATGGCACTTAAAAATAATATTCTCAGTCTTTTCAGAAAAGAATTACGCGCTTATGGCTTTGGAGAAGTTGAATGTCCGACTATTATGCCAGAAATTGTCTGGGACGCTTCGGGACATCTGGAACGTTTCATAGATCCTGTATTAAAATGTAAAAATTGTAATACTCTTTATAGAGCAGATAATTTTTTACAAGAAGCACTTCCTGATGAAATGATTGAGGGATTATCATTTGGAGAAATGGAGGAATTAATCCAAAAAAACAATCTTAAATGTCCAAAATGCGATGTTCTACTTGGAAAAATAGAGACCTATAATCTAATGCTAAAAACAGAGGTTGGGAGCGATGTTACTGTTTATTTAAGACCTGAAACTGCCACCACCACATATCTGCTTTTTAATAGATTAGATCAAGATGCTCGCAGACAATACCCAATAAAGATATTTCAATATGGAAAAGCATATAGAAATGAAATCTCTCCAAGACAGCAAGTTCTACGTATGAGAGCTTTTGACCAATTTGAGCTTCAATTATTTATTGGAAAGGAGCAAGAGATGAATTTTGAAGAGTTTAAGGAGATTCAAGGATATAAAGTACCTCTATTAGATTGGAAATCCCAAGAAAAAAACCAAAATATACCACTTCTAATGTCTTTAAAAGAGGCAATCAAAAAACAAATTTTAAAGAAACCTGCTTTTGCCTATTGTATATATTTAGGCTATTATCTAACTCAGAAATTAGGCTATCCGGATGGCACTCTACGCTTGAGACAACACTCACCTAATGAAATGGCCCATTATGCAGACGATGCGTGGGATCTTGAAGTACAAACCCAACAATTTGGATGGGTTGAAATCTGTGGTATACATGATCGTACAGATTATGACCTAAAAAGACACGGTGAATTTTCAAATCAAAATTTCGCAATTCCAATGGGATCAGATCCTAAAATAAAAGAAATACCACAAATACTAGAGATTGCATTTGGACCAGACAGAATTATTTATACATTGCTTGAAACTTGCTTTGAAGTAGAGGATGAGAGAATTATTTTAAAACTTCTTCCAGAGCTTGCTCCAAATACTGTTGCTGTCTTTCCATTGGTAAGAAATAAAGAAGATATATTGAAATTATCAAAAGAAGTCCATAAAACCTTGATCGACAATCGAATAATCTCCTTTTTTGACTCCTCGGGGTCAATTGGAAAGCGTTATCGCCGGCAAGACGAATTAGGGACACCTTATTGTGTTACAATTGATTATGATTCTTTAAATGATAATAGTGTAACACTTCGAGAAAGGGATACTATGGAACAGAAAAGAGTTAAAATTTCAGAGTTAGCAAAGATTATCCAACAAGAACTGATGATGAAATCAGTTTAAATATTCCTAAATCACAGAGATATTCAGAAAAAAGTTTTAAAGAGAAGGAAATTTTTTTAAAAGATATAACTATTATTTAAAAATAATTTTAACGCAAAGTAGAATTTACTATGTACTCACGTAGGTCTTCTCTTTTTAAGATAAAGAAGAATAAGAAGATGGGAAAAAATTGGAACATTCTCTCGCTTTTTATCATATTTATAGTGCTATTAAATATTTTATATATCTCTAATAATATTAATAATCAAATTTTAAATAAAAGTAATCCATTTGACCAAAATAATGGAATTCTTGAAGAGGAAATATCCTCACCTTTATTATCTGGAGGATTAGATGATCTCTTAGAGTTTCCTTTTCTTGATAATTTTAGTGATATTTGGTATTTTTTCCAGTCAAATTATGAATCCAATTTAAATTTGCCAATATCCACCTATTTCAGAAATGGCGATGAGACTGGATCTATTACAGATGATAAGGTATATCCAGTGGATAACTTATATCTTTATAAATCACTTCTTAAAATAGAGACGAATGCCACTGCTACATATAGTAACTATTTAGATTTAAGAGATTCACCCTTTTGGTATGAAGGAGATAGCCAATCTTATGATTATGGTTTTATTAGGTCTGTGGATGACTCAGATAATGAAATTTTTGATGATAGAAGATATTTAATTGATAATTTAGTTGCGATCAATCTTCTCATAGATAATATTGGAGATCAAATTGCAACGATTGATATTGATGGGAATACTCCAGTTGACTCTATAGAAGAACTATTTGAGTTAATAAATTCATCAATATTCTGGGATAATACCTATAAAGGCTTTTATGATCATAACTCAACTACCGACAAATATACTGAAAGCAATTTATACGGGATATTAACATGTCTTAAGATTAAAAATTTATACGATAATCTAAATTTAAACTCTGAAATAAGAGACAGAGCGGAATTGTTGGCAAATTTAACTATGACTGAATTATTAGATAATGATATATGGGATCAGACCAATATTGGTTTTAAAGAATATACCGAGCGCGATTGGACAGCAGGAGCGCCAGGTTATAACTTTAAGTATCTTAAAACAAACGCGTTGGGGATCATTACACTTATCGAATATTGGCTAGAATCGGGAATGAATCCAGATTCTGACTTTTTTAATTATACGAAGGCATTATATAATAAGATGGAAACTGAGATGTGGTCTCCTAATATTGGAGGCAGTTACAATGCTTATGAATTTAGTAGAGACCCCTTCTGGGGTGGTGCTGGAGCAAATAGAATGATTGATCTTGAAGCAAATGCTTTAATGATGCTAGCTTGTGTTCGGTTTTTTGAGGTTACCGGAAATTTTACATATTATGAACGAGCTTGGGAGTTATATGAAACATTTGAATCTGAATTTTATGATCAATCAGTAAATGCCTATAGAAGTTCAATTAGTGATCCTTACAATGCTGACAAAGATTTTAACGCAAATTTAGTGCTCTGTGAAGCTTATATCGAAGCATACGAACTTTATAATAGCACTTTATTAGATGCTGAATTTAATGTTTCTCAAAATGTTCCTGATTATATCTTCAATCAAGATATAATGAATTTAACCTCGATTTATGCATATCAAAACCAAATTCAATATTATAATACCACCACGGAGGTCTATGAAACAAAAACTATTATCTATGAGATCGAGGATGGTGATATTACTTATTTATTTAAAACACCCGAGAATGGGGCGCTTTTTGATACTGTCTCTGATCCAATAACCTCTTCACCTACAACTCTCTTGTATAATATCACTGATTTGGTTAGTATAGGCAATAATTATTCCCTTTGGGTTTATGCAAATTCTTCAAAAATGGGAACTGCAATTACACTAAAACACTTCAATGTAGTTTCAGGTTTGATTGAGGTGGATATACTTGGTCTACCAAGCATATTATATCAAGGACCAACTCTTAATATTACCCTTCAAATTAATAACACTCGTAATGAGAATGTTTTACTTAATGTATCGATGGAATCAGAAGATATTTATAATGAAACTCAGATAGTCTTTCTTGAAACTCTAGTCTTGACTAATATTACTTTTAATTTGACCGCGAAATTAGATGCAAAACTAGGCCCTCATGAGCTTCGGTTTAGCTTTTCTGGAGGTACTATTCTCTATTTAGAAATTATAAAATTAATTGAAATTGGTCATTCATTTGATTATAGAGATTTCATTTATGATAGCAGAACAATTAAAGGAGGCACTATTCAACTATCTCTAAAAGTAATAAACTTTTTGCCAAATAGTTCTCAATTACTAAATATAAGTTTCACAGGAGAGCATTTAGTTTATGATATTTTGGATGAGATCACATTAGCTAAGAATGAAATAAGAACTCTTTACTATGATTTAGAGATCTCAGATCAAATTGTTGCGGATTCAACTGAAATAATAATGAAGATAAAAAAGGGAGAAACGGTCTTTTATAACAAATCATTCATTGTTTATATCGATCCAAAATTTGAAATTATCAGTGTTTCATTTCCGAGTAGCGTTCCACAAGGGGAATATGCTGATTTTATTTTAGTAATTAGGAATAATCAAGAGATCTCAGAGTCTTTTACTATGTTGGTGAATGGAGTCCCTGTAGAAACTAATCTTGCAGGCATAGGACCAGGGGATAATAAAATCATCGTTCAAGTGCTCCCATCAATATTTCCTTATGATTTTCAATCTAAGACATTCACCTTTACTCTAAAAGATAATCAAGGGGAAATCCTTGCTGAATATTATTATGAAATAGCACTTGAGTTAACTGCGTTCAATTTGATGGTTTTTTATGTTTTACCGATCCTAATACCAATCGCTATTTTATTATACTATAAAAATAAAGAATTACAACGTAAACTATTAAGAAGATGAGGAAATTATGAAAAAACCTAAACATTCAATAAGATCTAAAATTACTATAAGTTTAATTATTATTTCATTGATTGCTGTCTTCATTTCAGCAAGCTTAATCAATATTAACGGAAACGAATTGAATTCAAATTACCTCCAATTGGATAAAAAGGAATTAAACCCAAAATCCGCGGACAATGGGTTAAAATCATTGAATTATTCCTCTATTTATCAGAGTACCTTTTCACCTATAAATAGACTATTCGAATCAATTTATTTTCGCGTAAATGTTTCTGGATTTTCGAATGCTAATTATACGCTCATGCAAATTTCCTATCAAAATAACGTATTCAAAAATTTTAGTATGAGCAAGTTAAATGATGATGAATTTGATTATAATTATACGCCAGCGTATAACGCTCCATTAGGATTTCATAAAGTAAATTTTTACATTTTCAATCAAAGTGATTATTTATTAAACGCTCATACAACATACGTTAATTTTACAATAATTAGCAATTATTTGGGCAGTTTAAACAAACCAGATTATGAGAGAGGAGAATTAGCGTGGGGAGAATTTAAGATTGTAGATTATGGTCTTCATACCTTTACTTGGGTTCTCTCGGTTGTGGACAATCTCAATGAATCCCTTGAAACTTCATTATTCACCTTAGGAACCGATATCGAATCTTTCTACTTCGAATTAAATGAAAGCTTTTCTATGTCAAATCATATCTATTATGTTAAAATCAAAGTTAATGATACATATTATAGCGAAATAAATAGGATCTATTTACCTTTCAATCTTCTAAATTCAATTCCGGAGATTGTCTCGGGATCTGTAAACTTTTCTGCAACGACAATAAAAATAGATGAAGAATGCACAGTTTCGTTAAATGTGACAGATGGAGATATGGATATAGACACTTTTGCCGAAAATATCTCTGTACTTATCACAATCCAAGACTCTGAAGGCGAAGAGACCACACCTACCTCAATGGCGAATAATGGTGATTGGACATTTGTTTACACCTTTTCTGTGGCTATTGGAAAACCTATTGGAAAATATCAAGTAATATTTGATGTTTTTGATCAATTCATAACTTTAGGTGAACCATATATCGAAATAATAACCGTTGAGAATAACCTTCCAGAGATCCATGGTTTCACCATTAATGGGATAAATGTTGAGAACAGTATCTCAATTAATTATGGTGAAGATATAATCTTTATGTTTAATGTTTCTGATGTAGAAGATACAATTTCTTTAATAACAGTGCATCTATTAAATGAGAGGAATGAATGGTACAATATTTCGATAAAATATAAAGATAATGTGGAGGTGATTATCCGAACAGTTGATTTAATGCCTGGGTCATGGTATGTATATCTAACTGTTTATGATAGCGATGGAGGCGTGACAAGCCTTACGTCTGATTACGGTTTTGCTCCAAAGGAAATTAGGATAATCCCTGATTTATTAAGTCCTGTTCTTCCTTGGATTGCATTAATATTGGGCGTGATTTTCGGTTTTCTAGGAGGCATAGCTTTAGTATATCGATATTTTAAATCAAAATATTCAGAACCACAAAAAGCAATATCGAAAAAGAAAAAGCTAAAAAGAAAAAAGGTTAAGGAGCGGCTAAGAGAGGAGGAAGAGTTAGAGGAAATTGGTGAGGAAGAACCTCAAAAAGAACCTAGCGAACAAAAACCAATTCAAAGAAAAATTAAAAGAAGATTAAAATAAAAATTTTTAATTATTAAATTTAATACTAATCTAATTATTACTGCTTGTACTTATTAACTCAGAATATCATGTAATCTATATTGGAATTTTCCAAGTTTTCCACCATAATTTCCAGCAGAAATTCTATTAACACCAGGAACTTTTACTGCTGCTTCAATCCCTATTTTCATCGCTTTCACTATTGAATCTTCAGTTGCTCCATCTATAATGACTTCATATACACAACTATCACCATCTCGGAGTAAGCTTTCACTTATCTTATCCTTTAAAGTTGGACATAGGGGATCGTTTGTTGATGCATTCAAAAAGCTATATTGTGAACCTACTTTCGAACCAGAACGAGCTATTCCTCCTGGAAATGGGGCGATCACATTTTCAACCTTACTTATTGCTTCAACGGCTCTTTCTGCTGCTTCTAATGCGCTTTTTTGATCCTTTCCCATAATTAAGAAGTTACCACCAGCAATTCCCTTTCCCACTTTAAACATACTCTGAATAATAAATTCGCCATCCATAACTGGAATTTTCCATGCTTCGAATGGATATTTCCCCTCGAGTTTCTCCTCAAATTTATCTCCGAAAAACTTTAACTTAAATCCTGTTTTTATTTCAAATTCTTTTTCAACATCAAGAGAGCCATTAATGGCATCAAAACATGCAGTAGTTGGACAAGTGAGAACACATTGACCGATCCTATTTAAGAGTACATTATCCATTTGATCTTTTTTGGTCTTAAAAAACATTAAGACTGCTCCAGGGCGATTATCAGGTGTCTTTTCTGGTGGTACTAAAATGTCAATTCCCGCTTCAGAATCACAATGAATTGTCGAAGTGCCGTAGCCCGTCGTGATTTGAGCAGCAATTTTTACCCATTTTTCATTTATCGCAGTAACAAGAATCCGCGTAAAAACTGCCCCAAACGCCTCACAAAAAGTATCTTCAATTTCAACTCCATTTAATTCCATTTCTAGTTAACCTTTTTTCTATTAATTTATTCTTAAAAAATCTGATTATTATAGCAAATTTTGATAGAACGTGATACTATATAAAATTTTAAAGAAAAAAAACCTAAAGATTTTAATTATCTAGCATTTTAAAAAATTCATAATGAATTTCTAAATGATAGTGATAAAAGTATAAGTTGTCAAAAATGAGCGAAGATAAAATATTAAAAATAGGTATATTGAAAAATGGTACAATTGGTTCATCTTTATTACTCGCTTTCCTTATGGATGAAAGAGCAGAAGCAACACGATTAAACGTCCGGGAGGTGACTTCAGGTGCTAAAATGCATCCTCCAGAGGAATGTGTGGAAACAATGAAAAAACTTTTGGAATTTGAACCGGAATTAATCATCATGTCGAGTCCTAATGCTGCGTTAAAAGGCCCACAAGCAGCAAGAGAATTAGCAGGCAATATCCCAACCATCGTCATATCAGATGCTCCTGCTAAAAAAGCAATTGAGGAGTATAAAGAAAAAAATATGGGATATATTATTGTAGGATGTGACTCGATGATTGGTGCAAGGCGCCCCTTTTTAGACCCGATAGAAATGAGTTGTTTTAATTCAGACTTATTAAAGGTATTATCAATCACTGGTGCTTTAAATGTTATTGTAAAAGAGTTAAACAAAGTTATTATGGACATGTTAGAGGGAAAAACACCTACGTTACCACAGATTGAAATTGATGCGAGTTATGCGACCCAAGAAGCTGGATTTTCCAATCCTTATGCTCGTGCTAAAGCAATTGCTGCATTCGAATTAGCAGCCTCAGTTTCTAAGATTACAGGTAAAGCTTGTTTTGTGCTTAAAGAGAGAGCTGATTATATGCCTTTATTAGCTGCAGCACACGAAATGATGAAAACTGCAGCAGATTTATGTGTCCAAGCAAGAGAAATTGAAAAATCAAATGATACGGTATTAAGAATGCCCCATCATTCCAAACAGCATCTCTTATCAAAGCGAGCTCTTCATGAAAAGGAGCAGTAGAGTAAAATTATTAAAAAATAAATTTTCTTTCATACTTTTTCTTTTTAAATGATTTATAACTCTGATTCGCCTAGAATATTTTTTAGTTCTGAGAAATCTTCTCCACCTAAGCAATTCATTAAGCTATTAAATGACTCATTATCCTTATTTTTAGTTACCGCCATTAATACAGCTCCATTTGTTACATCTTTTACTAAGATATAATTATTTTCACTTTCATAGATAATAGTTGTCAAATTAAGAGGTGTGACTGTATTATTCGTAATTTCGTTGATCTTCGTAAAAATTTGATAGATATTAGAATCCAAGGTTGAAATTTCAAATTTTAAAAACTGGAGTGGTTTACTCTCAAACTTACCAAGAGTTGAGGCAATTAATAATCCATCTGGTTGATTAAACAAAAGAAATTCTGCTAATGTATTTACTTTCATTTGATCCAGCATATGTCGAAGTTTACCCAACTTCTGCAGTGCTAATGTATTTGTTTGTATTTCGTAGTCCAAAATTTCAATTAATCGATGTTGAGCGCTGCCTTCTTTTACCGATACAGGAGTAAAGGCTATTTTCTCTTTTAACTCCTTAGAAATGCCGTTTATCAAAAGATAATACACCTCATCCTCTTTTGAATCTTGAAGGTCAATCTTATTTAATAAAACATACACTATATCGATTTGAGGGCTAAATTCAAAAATATTTGTCAAAAATTTATCAAAAATTTCTTTTTCACTGTGATCTTTAACACTAGAATCTACCATGAAAACCGCAGTAGTCACTTCTGAAAAAACCAATTGTCGTTGTGATTCGGAAAAGTAGCGTTCCATATATCGTTCTTGACCGCCAGCATCCCAGACATTTAATTCCATAATTCCACGAAAGATGAAATTTTCTCGAGATATTCCTTTAGTTGGCTTTAAATTGAGAACCTTCATAAAGTTGTAGCCTAAACACGTGGTACGCATGAGAGAGGTCTTACCTGCGTTTTGGGGACCAAAAAGGAGGATCTTTATGATCTAATCAACTCTTGAATATGAATTAAAATTATTTTTTTATGGTTCTAATATATTTAAATATATAAATTAATGTTTATTTAATTTTTTTCTAAATAATACGGAATTTCTCAATTTTTTTTGATTTATTTAATTTTAGGATTTAATTAGAAATAATTTTTAATTGGAAATAATATTTTCATAAACTAATTATCTTTAATAAAGATGGTATGTATGAACTTAGAAGATTATATACGAAATGTCCCCGATTTTCCAGTTAAAGGCATTCAATTCAAAGATGTTACTACGTTATGTCAAAATCCTATTGCCTTTAAAGAATCTTGTGATCGAATTATCAATCATTATAAGGTAATGGGCATTAACAAAGTTGCAGCGATTGAAGCCCGAGGGTATGTATGGGGTGGTGTTATTGCCTATTATCTCGATGCAGGTTTCATTTTAATTAGAAAGCCGGGAAAACTGCCTGCAAAAATCATTAGTGAGACTTATGATCTTGAATATGGGACTGATACCATAGAAATGCATGAAGATGCAATCGAGCGTGGCGAGAAAGTCTTGATATTCGACGATCTTTTAGCTACAGGGGGTACCGCTAAAGCTGCGTGCAATTTAATAGAAAAAGCGGGAGGGGAAGTAGCGGGAGTAGCCTTTATTATTGAATTGACAGGTAGTTTACACGGAAGAGATAAATTAGAAGGCTACGATATTTTAAGCTTAGTTCAGATTCCCGTAGAGGAGTAAACACAATTTTATCATTATATTTTATTTTTTTATGCTATATCGGTTTGATCTCCTTTTAAGTACTTTTTCAAATAAAACAAGTCTGAAAATTTAAATAATTCTGAGCACTTTATACTCACAATATCAAGTTATAGATGTCAAATGAAGTGTATCTTACTATGGCACTAAAAAAAACTCCTTTTTATGAAATTCATATGAAACTCGGTGCACGTATGGTTCCTTTTTCTGGTTTTTCTATGCCCGTACAATATCAAAGTATTATTGAAGAGCATGAAGCTGTACGTACAAACGCAGGTATTTTTGATATTTCTCATATGGGAGAATTTTTATTAGAAGGCGATGATGTATTCGATTTTCTACAGTATGTAATGATAAATGATCTTAATTTATTAGAGATAAATAAAGGTCAATATTCTTGTATGTGCTACGAAAATGGAACTGTAGTAGACGATTTAGTCTATTATGAGGAGACTCCTACACGATTTAGAATGATTGTGAACGCAAGCAATATTGATAAAGATTTTCAGTGGTTAAATGACCATATCGGGAACTATGATGTGAAAATTACCAATCTTTCTACAAAACGATGTAGATTAGCTTTTCAAGGTCCAAATTCGGATGAATTATTACAGAAATTAGTTGATGTAGATTTATCTCAACTAAATCGTTTTTACTTCTACCATTGCTCTCTCAAAGGATTCCCGATATTTATAGCTCGTACGGGATATACAGGAGAAAGAGGTTTTGAGCTTTCTTTAGAAAATGAAGATGCAGAAAAAGTATGGACTCACTTATATGATACAGGAGCCTCACCCGCAGGGTTAGGAGCAAGAGATTCATTAAGATTAGAGGCGTGCTATTCACTTTACGGTCATGAAATTAACGATCAAATTACTCCTGTTGAAGCTGGTCTTTTTTGGTTAGTTAAACCAAAAGAGGGAATTGATTATATTGGAAAACAAGTATTGATGAAACAAAAATCTGAAGGGACTGATAGGATATTAGTTGGATTGAATTTATTAGAAAGGGGTATAATTAGAGAAAATTACAACATTTTTTATGAAGGCAAACAAATTGGATACGTCACCTCTGGGGGATACTCTCCCACTCTGAAGAAAACGATTGGGTTAGGATTAGTTAAAAAACAGTATAGTGAGATTGAAACTGAAATCGAGATTGAAATAAGGAAGAAATTAGTTAAAGGATTAATTGTTGAAATTCCTTTTTATAGAAATTTATAACAAAAAATGATAAGAGAAGTGCAAGATATGGAGTACAAATTTCCAGAAGGGTTAAAGTATACAGCAACTCATGAATGGGTTTTATTAGAAGAACAAATCGCGAAAGTTGGTATTACAGATTATGCGCAACACCAGCTGGGCGATATTGTATATGTTGAAATGCCGGATAAAGGAATGGTTTTTGAACGGGAAAGTAACGCAGGGGAAATCGAGTCAGTAAAGGCAGTAGGAGAGATTATCATGCCATTGTCAGGGGAAATAATAGAACTTAATGAAAACATTGTAGAAAATCCCGAACTCGTTAATTCTTCTCCATTTAAAGATGGTTGGCTCATGAAGATAAAAATTTCCCATCCAGATGAGATAAACGAACTTCTTTCCGTTGAGGAGTACAAAAAGATAGTCGAGAGCGAAGATACATAGTTTAATAAAACCAATTAATTATTTTTCTTTAATTATCAAAGGTGGGTAAATTGGATTTTGTTCCACATGATCAAAAAACTATATACCAAATGTTAGAAATAATTGGATTTAAAACAATTGAAGATCTTTTTCAAGATATTCCTAAAGATCTTATCTTACAAAAACTAAAATTAAGTCCTGGTCTCTCGGAAGCTGATCTTATTAACAAGTTACGGGAGATTTCGATAAAAAGTAAGATTTACAACGGTTTCTTTTTAGGCGCGGGTTGTTATTATCATTATATTCCCTCGTTGGTAGACTTCATCATAAATCGATCTGAATTCTATACATCATATACTCCTTACCAAGCTGAAGCAAGTCAAGGATTTTTACAAGCAATTTATGAATATCAAACAATTATCACGCACCTAACAATGATGGATGTGGCAAATGCAAGTATGTATGATGGATCTACTGCTCTTGCTGAAGCAGCGCTTATGGCTACCCTTATCACACGAAAAAATAAGATCTTAATGATCGAAGGAATTCATCCTGAATATATAGAGGTGGTAAAAACTTACTGTTGGGGTCAAGAAATTATTTCCGAGATCATTCCGTTGAAGTCATTGGAAGCAAAATTAAATGATGAATTTGCTGCGATATTAATTCAAAGTCCAAATTTTTTTGGTGAAATTGAAGATTTAGAGACCATCGTTAAAAATGTAAAAAGTAAATTTCCTAAATGTTTAATTATTCATGTAATGACGGATCCAACATGTTTGGGTGTTTTACGTCCACCAGGTGAACTCGGCATAGATATATTTGTCGCTGAAGGGCAATCTTTCGGGATTTCCCCCTCCTTTGGTGGTCCAGGATTAGGAATTTTTACCACTAAAAAGGAATTCTTACGAAAGATACCAGGTAGACTAGTAGGAAAGACTAAAGAAATTAATGGTGATAAAGAAGGTTTTATTCTCACATTACAAGCCAGAGAACAACATATACGTCGGGAAAAAGCGAGTTCAAATATATGTACTAATCAAGCTTTATGTTCTCTCTCAGCCTTGATATATCTATTATGTATGGGGCGAACTGGATTAAAAGATATTGCTCTCCAAAATATTCAAAAAACTCATTATGTAAAAAACAAAATATCAAATATCTCAGGCTATAAAATATTAAATACAAAACCTACCTATAATGAGTTCTTAGTAGAATGCCCAGATATTGATAGATTCATTAATAAATGTGAAGAAATGAATCTGTTGGCTCCTTTGAAACTTTCGAAATATTTTGCTCATATGAAAGATGTTGCTTTAGTATGTATAACAGAGATGAACTCTCGTGAATCCATTGATCTATTTATTCAAGCCGCACAATTGGCATCTTCAAATATGGAGGAAGATTAAGGATGAATCGCGATTCTACCCTAATATTTACTAAACAAAATAATCGTGAACACAATAATTTTGTTCCCCTATTAGATATTGAAGAGCTTGAAGATCTTGATGTGATACTGCCTAAAAAATACCAAAGAGAGAGTTTAAATCTTCCAAATATTCCCGAAATAGAAATTGTACGTCACTATATTGGATTGAGTAAAAAAAATTACAGTGTGGATACCGGCATTTATCCTTTAGGTTCTTGTACTATGAAATATAACCCTAAAATCAATGAAGTAATATCACGACTACCCCATTTTTCCCAACTGCATCCTCTACAAGAAAGAAATCAAGGGGCATTAGAAATCATCTCTGAAATGTCAAATTGCTTGTCAGAGATTACTGGTATGGAAGGTTTTACCCTTCAACCTGCTGCAGGTGCGCATGGAGAATTAACTGGATTACTTATAATGAAAAAATATTTCGAAGAAAATAATATTGTGAAGAATAAAATCATAGTCCCTGATTCTGCTCATGGTACTAACCCTGCATCTGCGAAAATGGCGGGTTTCTCGATCATTGAATTAACTTCAAATGAATTTGGTGAGGTACCACTTGATCAATTGGAATATGCTATGCAAGATGAATTTGTAGCTGGTATAATGCTCACAAATCCAAATACTTTGGGAGTATTTGACAGAAATATCAAAGAAATCACAAGAATCGTCCATGATAAAGGAGGACTATGCTATTATGATGGAGCAAATTTAAATCCTATGCTTGGGATATGTAGGCCCAAAGATATGGGTTTTGATATTGTTCACCTGAATCTTCACAAAACATTTTCCACGCCTCACGGTGGAGGGGGTCCTGGTTCGGGACCTGTTGGTGTAGTGAAGAGATTGATTCCTCATCTTCCAGAACCATGCATAATCACTAAAGATAAGGGAATAGTCTGTCGTGAGAATACTGGGGCCTCCATTGGTAAAATACGGGCTTTTTGGGGGAGCTTTGGAGTAATAGTAAAAGCCTATGCATATGTTTTATCCTTAGGAGCTGAGGGGCTGAAACGGGTAGGTCAATTTGCTGTATTAAATGCAAATTATTTACGAACGAGACTACAAGAGAAATATCATCTCCCCTACAATAGGATATGTCAGCATGAATTTGTCCTCTCTGACAAAAATCTTCCTAATGAAATCACTACAGAAGATGTAGCTAAAAGAATTCTTGATTATGGGGCCTATTCACCTACCATTTACTTTCCACTTATAGTGAATGGAGCAATGATGTTTGAACCAACAGAAACCGAGTCAAAACAGTCTTTAGATGCCTATATTGACATACTATTTAATATCTATGAGGAAGCTGTTTCCAAACCAGAATTATTAAAAAATGCACCACACGATACTCCAGTAAGACGTTTAGATGCTGTTACCGCTGCAAGGAATCCCATTTTACATGATTAGACAATTAATTGCTTGTATATTTTTCCAGAAGAATAATGGGATCATAATATCGATCCTTCCAGTCGATGTCTACAATAGCAATCTCTTTCAGTATTAATCTTTGGAATGGCTTTTTCTAAGATGGCTTTTAAATGTGCAATATTTTCTTGTTGTGTTTCCAATACCTCGTCTACATTAACATCTAATTTTTCGACTCTTGCTCCACATTTAGAACACGATTCAGCAATTTCTACTATTCCACAATTCGGACATTTTCCTGCCCAAACATCTAAATCAGTCACCATAGCAATACAGCAATGACATAATTCTTTTTCTGCACATAATGCTACTTCTGGATATGCTGTCATCCCAATAACATCACCACCCCATTGGCGATAAATTTTGGATTCTGCTCGTGTTGAAAAACGAGGACCTTCGATGCATACATAGGTACCACCATTTTGAATAATCATATTATCAATTTCTTTCCCTGTATTGTAAAACAAATCATTCAGATATGAACAGTATGGTTCAGCTTGACCAATGTGACACAATTCTCCTCCTTCATAAAATGTGTCTTTACGCTTTTTAGTACGATCGACATATTGATCAACCATAATGAACTTCTTTTTATGATGTTCCTTTTTTAGTGAGCCTACCGCTGATGCTGAAATGATAAATTTTGCCCCTAATTCTTTTAGAGCCCATATATTTGCTCGGTAATTAATCCTATGTGGAGGAATAACATGTCCTATTCCATGACGAGATATGTAAGCGACACTTTTTCCTTTAAGATTACCAATGATTATCCTTGATGAAGTATTTCCAAAAGGTGTAAATATTTTCTCTACTTTTGGGTTTTCAAGGGAAATCTGAGAACCTGTGCCCCCAATAATTGCAATTTCAGTTTTCTGATGCATTATTTTTCCTAATCCTTTTTTTTTCTATATTCATTAAAACAAAATAAAATAAAACGTGAGTAATTTTAAATATTATAAAATTTTTAGTTTTAAAATTTTGATATGTGATTCAAATGGTTAAAATAGGAATTATTGGTGGTTCAGGTTTAGATAATCCAGATATATTAAAGAATCCAAGTGAAAAAGAAGTTACCACCGCATTTGGTAAGCCGACTTCTTCCCTTAAATTAGGAAAGATTCATGATATTGATGTTGTGCTTTTAGCGAGACATGGTAGAGAGCATACAATACCTCCTACGCAAGTTAATTATCGAGCTAATATACAAGCATTAAAAAATGAAGGATGTACACTTATATTAGCAACCACTGCTTGTGGGAGTCTTAGAGAAGAAATCGGACGAGGAGATTTAGTAATCCTTGACCAATTTATAGATTTTACACGGTTGAGAAAAGTAAGTTTTTTTGAAGAATTTCCCCCTAATGATGCAAAGCATACAGCAATGGCATATCCGTATTCAGAAGATTTACGATCTCTATTAATTGAGAGTGCAAAAGAGTTAAATCTTAAGTTTCATGAAAGAGGAACAGTAGTTACTATAGAAGGCCCTCGTTTTTCAACGAGAGCGGAGTCAGAGATGTTTCGAATTTGGGGTGCTGACGTAATAAATATGAGTATAGCCCCCGAAACGATTTTGGCTAATGAAGCGGGAATTCCTTATGCTGCGGTAGCGATGTCAACGGATTATGATTGTTGGAAAGATGATGAGGCTCCTGTAACTTGGGCAGAAATTTTGGAAATATTTGGTAAAAATGTTAATAACGTCATAGCTCTCCTAACAACGGTGATTAAAAAAGTAAATAGATTATAGAAACTAAATTATTCAAATACTTTTTAGAAATAATTATCTTTATTTTTTTCCAATCAACTCAAATTCGCTAATTTTAACTCATTTTAGTAAATTTATTATGCTTTCAATGACTCATATATCTATAAAGAAAGCAAAAATCAGTAATTTTTTATGGTAGTAATAAAATTTTTAGGCGGAGCGAGGGAAGTAGGTCGTTCTGCCGTATTAATAAAATCAAATAAAGGTAAAACTTGCTTATTAGATTATGGAGTGAGATTTACAGAAGAAGATCGATTACCTATCGATACGGATTTAGGTGATCTACAAGCTATTGCATTAAGTCATTGTCATATTGATCATTCTGGAGCTTTACCTTATCTTTATACGAAATGTGAAGTTCCGCTCTTAACTAATGCTCTAACATACCAAGTTTCGGAAATATTGTTACGTGATTTAATTAAAGTCTCACATCATTCTTATCCTTTTGGACACAAAGAACTTGATATAATGAGAAGAAATACTATATTTTTAGAAAACAATATTCGATATAAAATAGATGATAACTTTTTTATTACTTTTTATAATGCGGGACATATTCCCGGGAGTGTATCAATATTAGTAGAAGTTGATAATAAAACAATTTTGTATACGGGAGATATAAATAATCAAACAACTAATCTAATTAATGGAGCGGATGCTAAGGAAATTCCCAAGTTAGATTGTTTAATAATTGAATCTACCTATGCATTGAAGGATCACCCCAATAGAGAAGAACTCGAAAAGAGTTTTATAGAAAGTGTGGTAAATATAACTGAAAATAGTGGAAAAGTTCTTATACCCGCATTTGGAGTTGCTCGTTCGCAAGAAATTCTTTTAATGTTGAAAAAATATAATTTTCACGGAAAAGTTTACTTAGATGGATTAACTAAGAAGATTTCTGCAACATATTTTGATCATCCAAATAAATTTAAGGATTATCCGTTTTATAAGAGAGCATTTAGTGATTCGAAATTTGTAACATTTAAAAATAGGAAAAAAGTTAGGAATAAATCTAATTACGTAATGATCACTCCTTCAGGAATGCTTAAAGGTGGTGCTGCTCTGCATTATATTAAGGATGTGTTAAACGATGCTCATTCTGCGATATATATGGTAGGATACCAAGCAGAAGATACACCTGGAAATATACTCATGGAAACGGGTGTATTTAAATATCAAGATAATAGAAAGCCTCTAAATGCTGCTCAGAATATGCATATAAAGGCAAAATGTGATGTCAATTATTTTGATTTTTCGAGTCATGCTGATTCGTCACAATTGCTTGCATATGTTGAAGATCTGAAATTCAAGGATGATCATCGTGTTGCTTTTTGTATTCACGGAGATGAAAAAGCCACAACAACCTTTGCAAAAAGATTAGCACAACGTAAATTTAATTCTGTGGCTCCAGAGGCTGGAGAAACTTATAAGTTATAAAAATTGTTATTTCTCTTTTTCTAATTGATTCTTTACTATTTGATTACAGTTCTCTAAAAAAATATTTATCTTGTCAATAGGAACCTTTGTTCCTGCAGCAGGAGGATGCCCTCCCCCTAAAACTTCCAGACTCGACATCTCCAAAGCCTTCCTAATCACTTCCGAAAGATTAATCCCCTTGTCAACTATAATTTGGTGAGCTCTTCCAGATACTTTATAGACCGCCTCTTCTTCACGTTTAGCATATCCAAATATTGGTTTATTTATATCAATGATGCTTGATTCGTCCAATATTAGCATAGAAGCAATTGTACCAACAATAATTTCCTTAATCATATCCTTTCCATCAAAAAATTGGATATACTCTTTTTGTTGTATAATTTTATTCTCATTTAACCATTGTAGCGCGATCATTATAGATTTTTTATATTTAATTAAATTGTCTTTCGCTTTTTGATACGCTATACGTCTATCTCCCATGGCAATAGCAATTCCAAGCGACCCATTATTTGTTCGCCCACAAGAATTCAATAAATTTGAAAATTCATTTAGATCATGCAGTTCAGACCCTACTATTTCATTTTTCAAAATATAACGATTGATAATCAGATTTTTATAAATCTCGCTTGGTTCAATATCCAATTTAATGGTAGCATATTCTATTAAAGCAGAGGTTAATTTTTTCTTTTCTCCTTTAGATAGATCATTTAAAGTTTTTATTTGACCATCAGATTTTTCCATAATAACCCCTAATTTTAGCAGAAATTTTAGCATTTTATTTGGATTCCCTGATAGACCAGCTAATTTAATACTGGAGGAATAGGCAATTGCCTCATTAAGTGGTTTTATTGATGAAAAATTCAAGTCATTTATGATTTCTACTTGTTCAAGTTCTAGAGCTTGCTTCAAAATAAGCGAATTTAATCCGTTAAATGAGGCATTCTCTCCCTTATTTTGAATATCACCAATAGCTCCGACAAGGGCTATAGAAGCCAACTTTTTATTTTGTACATTTAATGCTTTGGCAAAATAATAGCACATTCCTGCTCCTGAAACTTCAATGCTACCATTAATACCATAGAAATAAGGATTAATATGCCATGGTCGAGTTTCCTCGTAAATATCTTTTATCTCCTCATCAGATTTATCCCTTATTTGTTGAGGTAAATGATGATCAAGGATAATATAGGGAATTGATAAACCATTTACCTTCAAATTCTTTGATAATTCGAGATACTGTCCACTGCCAAAATCTGAAAAAATAATTAAATTATGGTACTCCTTTACTTTTCTCGCAATCTTTTTAATTTCATTTAATTCAAGTTGCTTCAGCACTGTAATCTGAAAAGGAATATGTTCATTATAAAGTGCCTTTCCCAAAATTGCACCAGAACTTAAGCCATCTGCATCCAGATGGGTATAAATAGATACGGGGGACTCAGTTTTTTTATAATTTTGAAGAAAAAAATCTTTTGTTTTTTCCATATCAGCCATTAAAAGAACAGCTTTTTCTTTGATATCATTCATTGCTGTAAAACTTTAATATGAACTAAGGTTAATATATTAAATTAATAATTTAAAAATAAATACCCAATTAAATTTTAAGAATGACGTGTATAAAATGCATCATGTAAAAATTAATAATCTTACCCTGAAATTAATTGAGAAGATTATCAATAGCAAGGAATTGTATAAGGCAGAAATTCATAAACTGGGCAATGGTTCTACCGTATTGAATATGAGCAATGCTTCATGGGAAGGTGGAAAATTAGTCGGTGAGATATGTATGGGTGGACTAGGCACTGTTGATTTTTCATGGTATGATTTAGATGGCCATTACATACCAAGTGTAAATGTTTATACCTCGGAACCTATTATTGCTTGTATGGCTTCCCAATTAGCTGGTTGGAATGTGAAACTAAAAAAAGAAGTTGAAAAAGATGGAGAGATGAAAAAAAAAGTAGTTTTTCAATCATTGGGATCAGGACCTGCCAGATCAAAAGCTAAAGCAGAAAAATTATTCGAGGAAATTGACTATACAGATGATTCTGATTGTGCGGTTATAGTCTTTGAAACATCTAAAATGCCTAATGAGGAAGTAATGGAAATAATTGCCAGTAAATGTGGAGTAGATACTAAAAGTACTTATGCAGTCTATGCTCCGACCGCCTGTTTGACAGGATCAATTCAAGTAGCCGCAAGAATTGTTGAGACGGGAATTCATAAGCTTCATGAGATACATTTTCCATTAGATGTATTGAAGGATGGATTCGGAACTACAACAATCGCTCCAATTGCAAAAGATGATCTTGGAGCAATGGGCAGAACAAACGATTCGATTAGTGCTGCTGGAATGACATATTATACCATTGAAGTAGAGAAAGAAAATGAACCTGAATTGTTTGATCTTCTTAAAAAAGCTCCAGCAAACACTTCCCCAAGTTATGGGGAGCCCTTTTTAGAAACATTTAAAAAAGCAAATTATGATTTTTATGCGATAGATCCTGGTTTATTTGCTCCTGCTCAATACACAGTTACAAATATTAAAACTGGAAAATCGATAACGGTTGGAGAACTTAATCATAACTTATTAAAACAATCCTATAAAATCAATTAAAAAGGATAAGTAACTCTTTTTTTTCTTTCATAAATTCGTTAGTTCTTCTTGATATTTGATTACGTCATCAACTGAAATATCCCTGTCGAAAGTAATTTCCTTATGAATCCCTAAATATGCACAAGCGATATTAGCGGCAGCTGCGATCTCCGCCTTCTTAAGAGTGAGCGAATATTCATCAATGACACGAGAGTTATTATCGATTGAATTATTCATATAAACATCCTCTTGATACCGATTAGTATCAAGTTTTTTCTCTTGGATTTGTTGAGCTCTTTCCGATTTCATCTTAAATAATAAGGATCCCATTTTATCGACTACTTTAAATGGCAATTCGTTTTTGGCCATTAACCGAATAATATTATTGATATCAAAATAGTTTAAATTATTATATTTTGCTCGAATAAAGCTTTTAAGGTTTTCAGAATCTTTTTCACATTCTATTTCGGTCCAATCATGAATAGCCAAACGTCTTCGAAAAAATATTAGTTCCCAATCTATACCTAGCTCCTTTAAAAATTCAAGGAGTTTATCGTCATTAGCTTTTCTTGACTCAATCATTATGAAAAGTTGAAGTCCATAATATTTATGCTCTTGCTGTAAAAAGTATGAACGTTGTTGCATTGAAGCAAGGATTTTTATTTTAAAGGAATAGATGTTATCGGTGACATTTTTCTTTCCACAACTTAAATAAATTACATTTCCCTCTTCACTGATATATTCACTATCCAAAAATCCTAGAATACTCTCATTATTTTCTTTAACAAAATCTCTTAAACCTGTTAAAGTAGGATTCACATCATATTTTTCTAAATCTCTTTCTTGGATTGTTACATAATCATTAATGCTTCCACCAACAGCTAATTTGATGGAGTGTAATTTTAAATCTTTTTCTTCCCCGAATACTGTTTTGAAAGAATCGATAAGTGGAAATATTTCTTGTTCAAGTATTTTTATCTCTGCCATTGAAGTTTCATAAGGTTCAGGTTCATTCATCAGTTTGTTAAGAACGGGAGCTTCAGATGCATCCACTTCTATTTCATAATCTTTAGCCAAATTCTTTTTGATTATACATACTGCTCTTTTTTTCTCGTTATACATAGATAATGAAGTTGCATTATCAATTATCGCTCTAAATTTTTCTTTTTGAGCATTTTCGGATGCTACTGATGATAATTTCCTTTTTCTCATATGATATGGCCTCGAACAGCAAAAAAAACTATGCTCTTATGATTAAGTAATAAAATTATATTCTTATATTTTTATCGTTATTAATTTATTAGTCTTAATATCTTTAAAAGTACCCAATAATGATTTTTATTCTTTATTAAAAAAGTGGCTTATTAATTTATAAATAGATGGAGCGCGAAAAAAATTAGTAAAATATATTATAATTCATCTTCAAGAAGATAATTTTTACCTTTCTTATAGTACACAATCGTAGAGCCAAAATTATTTCTTACCGTATATTTATCTCCCTCAACCTCTAGAATCTCTATAGAGTAAGATAAACGTCTATTTTTTATGATATCATCAACAATTTTTTTTTCTTCAGCAGGTTCCATGTTAGTCACAAATATAGTATTCAAAAAAAAATTTGCGTTTTACAATACCTCTTAAATCTATTAAATTACTCATTAGTTTTCCCCATAATATCTTTTATATCTAAGCGAAGTATGGATGTATGTTCATAGCTACTTTGATTTTCTAAGAATCGTTTTTTAATCTTATTTGGATTCTCTTCTAACTGATTAATCATTATTTCAAAACCGTGCTTTTTTTCTCTAAGATCATGAATTAGATTCATCTCCCCCCAAAACACTACCGATCGATATCCATGAGAACATTGATTAGTTTTATAGCCGTTATCTTCTATAACAGTACCACACACAAGTGAATTAGTCCGAATAAATTCAAACTTTAACCCTTCTTTTGCGCTATGAAAGTATAGCGCATTCTTTAAAGTATCATAGCCATAACTTAGAGTTACTATATACGGTTCATTATTACGGCACATAGCTATGCTTGCATATTTTCCATTATTAAGAATATTACTAATAACCCCTATATCTTTAATTTGCCGTTCATATTTTTGCATATGATATTTCGACATTTTAATCATGAATATTCTATTAATTTTCTCTGAAAAATAAAATTATTAAAGAATTTCTGGTGCTTTATATTCGCCAAATTCTTCTCTAAGAACATTACAAATTTCTTCAATTGTAGCATAAGATTTTACGGTCTCAATCATGACAGGTATAATGTTATCAGAAGACCTAGCAACATTTTTTAGTTTTTCTAGCTTCTCTTTCACTAATTCTGCATTACGGTTCTTTTTAAATTCGGATAATTTTTGAATTATTTGCTTCTCCTCATCTTTATCATGTTTAAAAGTTTCAATTTTGGACTCCTTTTCTGTAACAAAAAGATTTACCCCAACCACATTTCGCTTTCCATCATCAATTTCCTTTTGATCATGGTAAGCATTATTAAGAATCTCGTGTTGAATAAAAGCTTTTTCGATAGCCTCAGGCATACCGCCCATCTTATCAATCTTCTCAATATATTCCATTGCTTTTTGCTCTAATTGTAAGGTAAGGTATTCAACATAATATGACCCACCTAATGGATCTACTACATCAGTTATTCCGCTCTCATGAGCTAATACTTGTTGAGTTCTCAATGAAATTCGCACCGAATCTTCTGTTGGTATCGCTAAAGCCTCATCAGCACCACATGTATGAAGAGATTGTGTGCCTCCAAGAACAGCTGCTAACGCTTGAAGGGTAACACGAATAATGTTTACGTTAGGTTGTTGAGCTGTCAAAGTTACTCCTGCTGTTTGAGTGTGGAATCTTAATCTTAAGGAGTTTTCATCTTTCGCATGGAATCTTTCTTTCATAATTTTTGCCCATAGTTTTCGAGCTGCTCTTAACTTAGCAATTTCTTCAAAAAAGTAATTATGTGTAGTAAAAAAAAACGATAATCTCGGTGCAAATTCATCAATATCGATACCCCGTTTGACAACTTCGCCCACATATGATATGCCATCCGCTAATGTAAAAGCAATTTCTTGAATAGCGTTACATCCCGCCTCTCGCATATGATAGCCACTTATTGAAATTGTATTGAATCTTGGGAGATATTGAGAACAATATTCGATGACATCAGCGACTAATCTCAAGGAAGGTTTTGGAGGAAATATATAAGTCCCTCTTGCAACATATTCCTTTAGAATATCATTTTGAACAGTTCCTTGTAGTTGCTCCGGCTTTAACCCTTGTTTTTCTCCAACTGCGATGTACATAGCTAATAAAACTGAAGCGGGTGCATTAATAGTCATACTCGTAGAGACTTTATCTAAGGGAATTCCTTCAAATATCTGTTCAAAATCGCTCAAAGAATTAATAGTTACTCCAACTCTTCCTACTTCTCCTAAACAAATTTGATTATCCGAGTTGTAACCCATTTGTGTTGGCAGATCGAAAGCAATTGAAAGACCCTTTTGACCTTGAGATATTAAATATTTAAATCTTTCATTGGTTTTTTTAGCATCAGCAAATCCAGCATATTGTCTCATGGTCCATATTCTTCCCCGATACATATTGGGATATACACCACGGGTAAAAGGAGCCTTCCCTGGAAATCCAAGATCTTCCAGATAATGAGTTCTTTCTATATCAATAGGACTATATATATGGTTTAATGGAATACCTGAGGGTGTTTCAAACGAATCCTTACGTTCGCCCCTCTTGATATATTCAGATAACACATCTTTCTCCCATTCTTCTTTTTCTGATTTAATCTTTTTCAATTCATCATTTGAATACATTTTTTTACTCACACAAATTAATTGGTTTTTAAAATGAATTTAAATTTAATAAGGTTCAAATAGATAAGTATGAATTTGCTTTCCACCCATTTTAATTACTTTAAATATAGGTCTTAATTTCATACCAGTTTTAAGATCCTTTTGAGTAGTGATTTGTCCAATAGCTCTCACCCCATTTTCAAATTCTACGATCCCCAATCCATATGGCCTCTTCTCTAAAAATTCTGTGGGAACTGCAGTCAAAATGGTAAATGTAATTAACCTACACCCTCCAGTAGCTTCTATATCTTCAAAGCTTTCACTCTTACAATTAAGGCATCTTAAATGGGAATAATGTTGAATTAATCCGCAATTATGACATTTTACTGCCTTTATTTTTTTATTGTTTGACATTAAATTCATGTTTTTTATGTTTCTTAGTGAATTATTAGACTTTCATTACTATAAAATTTTATAGAAAAAACAAGTCATTGAGATCTTAATTTTGTTTATTTCTATTATTGTTCTTTTAAGTTTAAATATGTAATCAATAAATTTTTAATAAAGCATAAGCTCTCTTAAACAATCTCTTTTAAGGTTGATTTGATTTTACCATAATGTTTACAAAAATTGAGAAACAATATCAAAATATTATAAAATATTTTCCTAATACTGAAACTTATGGAAATAATATTTCCCATGTTAAAATTGAACTAAACAAGGGGATTATTGTTGATATTGATTATTCTAAATATCCCAAAAAACCAAGAGTTAAGCTTATTAATCAAACTGGGAAAATATATAAAAAGTTGTATAATGATGTCGTTTCTTTAAAAAACTGGAAAAGAAGTAAGACTAAGTCTATTTTAGATGTTATTAATGAAATTGTTTCTATTTTAGAAAATCTACAATCAAAAAAAGTTAAAATAAAAAGGGAGTTATTAGATGGATTTTTAGCTTTATGTCGTGAGCATCATCCAAAAGAATTTTTAGGCATCCTGAAGATGGTAAACGAAATATTTACAGAGTTTATTTTACCACCAGGTGCGATCACTTCAAGGAGTTCAAGTGTATTTTTTCCTACTAGACTCCCTACAAATCAGTATTATCAAGGAACAATTCACTCACATCCGTCTGGTAATTTAAACCCTTCATTACAAGATTTAAATCATGTATTTAAACGGAATAGTGCTAACTTTATTGTAGGATTTCCATATACTTTAAACAATATTAAATGTTATGATAAAAATGGATCAGAACTTCAATTTATAGTGATTTATTAATGCTAATTTAATTAACCTTTAAAGTGGTTTAAAGATAGTATAAGATCTATTATATCCTACTTTCTCTAAAATCAGATTCTTTCTACCAATATTGATAATATATTATTCCCAAATCCACCAAAATTGCATGTTATCCCCGTTTCAGCACCTTCAACTTGTCTTTTTCCTGCTTCTCCTCGTAATTGCCAAAATAATTCAACCACTTGAGCAATACCAGTGGCTCCTAAGGGATGTCCTCGTGCTTTCAACCCTCCTGAAGGATTGACCGGAATCTTACCTCCTATTTCAGTTAAACCTTCATGGGCAGCTTTTGCCCCCTCACCTTTTTCAAAAAACCCCATATCTTCGCTTTGTACAGCCTCTAAAATTTCAAAAGCATCATGCAATTCACATACATCGATATCATCTGGACTCTTTTTTGCCATTCTATATGCCTGAGAGGAGGCAATCTTCAGCGCTTTGAGTTCAGTCATCTCTTCTCGTTCATAGATTATATGAGTATCCGTCGCTTGACCAATGCCTGAAATAATGACCGGAGTATCGCAATATCTTTTTGCTGTTTCAGCATTACAGAGCACCAAGGCGGCAGCTCCATCGGAAATAGGACAAATATGAAATAATCGTAAGGGATCTGCGATTATGGGATTTACCTTATCGTCTTCAAGAAATTCATAGACACTCTGCCAGTCTCCTTTTCCCTTTTTTATGGCACTTTTCATAAAATCCTCGATACTGCGCTGGAAGTGTGCGTTTGGATTTAAAGTACCATTTTTATGATTCTTAATGGCAATATCAGAAATCCATTCGAGTTTCGCATTATACTTTTCTAAATAAGCCCTAGTCAGTAATCCACCGAACGATGGCAAGGAAACTCCATGGATTCTTTCAGCTTCTGAGTGAGTGATTGTCGCGACTATTGAAGTTATAAATCCTGGAATATCAATATGAGTCATCTTTTCTCCTCCCACTACTAATACTAACTCACTCATTCCTGAAGCTATTGCTTGGAATCCTGCCTTTATAGCTGAACCTCCGCTGGCGGGTCCATTTTCAATCCGATCTGAAGCAGCAGGCAATAAACTTATCCTGTCCACCAAAGCACTTGAAATTCCTGAAACATGATTAAATTCCCCTGGACACATAGCTCCAACATATACTGAATCAAATTCTTTTTCTGTTGTATTTGAATCTTCCAGAGCTTCTAGTGAAGCATCGCACAATAAATCAAGCAAATCTTTCTCTTTTAAGACACCAAACTTAGTGTGTCCCACACCAATAATCGCAACTTTTCTCATATTAAATAAAAATTCCAATATACTTCTGTTAGAATTAAGTATGGTTTGTTTAGTAATAAATATTAGAGATTATTAAAAATAAAAAAATAAATGTAACTATAGAATAATTCAACAATTAAATCTCTGAATGTCGTATCGTTATGTAAAACTTAAATACCACCTTATAAGTCTTATGATTTCGTATTTTTATTAAAAAACGCCCGAAATTTTAATAAAAGCGTACTTTTTTAACCTAGATACTCATTTATATAATCATAAATCGCTTATATGAAACATATTCTTATTCTTCGGGAAACAGTATGGCTAAGCAAACATTGAATATCGGCTTCTTTAGTAGTATGTACAGCCAAATTAATGGGACCGCGCATGCTGTAAGATTTTTATCAGAAGCAATCGCGAAGCTTGGTCATCATGTGCATGTATTTGCTCCTCGTATACAAGATGGTTATAAAAAACCACCTACTCTTCATTTTCATGATATCGGAGGAGCAATTATTGGGGATAAAACTGGATTTGTACTAAGTGCTCCAATCCAAAAGATTTTTTTCTGTCCACATGATTATTTAGATATTTCCCATATTCATACCCATGCGACGCTTGGGTCAATGGCAATAAATTGGTCTAAGTATTTAGGTATTCCGATGATAGGAACTCATAATAGCCCAATGCATTATTATACGGCTCAATATGTCCCTGTTGTAGGAAAACTTTTATCTAAATCTGATATCATTTGGCGTTATGAAAGGCATATTCTGGATAAATATGATTTTGTTCATGTTGCCACACAATCTAAAAAGGATTTATTGTTAGATTATAGGTTTAAAGAACCTATAGTATGTATGAGTAACGGTATCCATGAGCTCTACTACGAAGATGTAAGAGAAAACGGAATACGTGAAAAATATGGCTTAGAGGATAAAAAAGTTATGTTATATGCATCACGTTTATCTCCTGAAAAGCATCCGATGACTGTGATAAAAACTTTTAAAAACATTCAAAAAGAGGTTCCCGATGCCCATCTGATATTAGTAGGAAGCGATGGACCATCTAGTGATAACGTGAAAAGAATAGTTAAGAAAAAGGCATACAAAGACATTGTCACTTATGCAGGTAGAGTACCATTTCCTGATCTATTAAAGTTATATAATACTGCTGATCTCTCATGTTTATGGTCATGGATCGAAGCGGAAGGGCTGGTACTTATTGAAGCGATGGCTCAAGGAACACCCTCAATTGGCGCTAATGCTTGTGGAATAAGAAATATCATAAGGCATGGAAAAACTGGCTATTTAGCTAATAATATGGACCAATTTAAGGAATCCACCGTTAAATTAATGAAAGATGATGATTTAAGAGAAGAGTTTGGAAATAATGCAAAGAAAATTGCTCAACAATATAAAGTGAGTGAAATAGCGAAAACATGGGTTAAACTATACAAATTTACCATAGATCAATTATACCCCTTAAGATATAATCGTGAAGATAGAAAGAATCGAGTAGAATTAGTAAAAGAGTTCATCCATACCTTACCAAATGTTACTTTCTAATTAGTAATATTTCTAAAAATTATAGATTTCTCTAATTTCTTTAAGTTTTTCATCACAAGAATTACAAGGGAATATAGATTTTTCATCTACTTTTTGAAGATTATTAGAATAATTCATAACGCAATCAGAATTAATACAATGATTATTTCCTAAAATTAAATGTCCTAGTTCATGAATAGATTCCTTTATTATTCTCTCTTTAACTATTGGAGGCTCATTCTGTAAATTCATTTGAATATCTCTTAAATTATAAGTTGAAACAACCGCACATTTTCGATTAATATGAGCTTCTCCATAGAGAAATATCAGATTCTTTTTTGTACTTGAATATAAAGGTAAATTAGTTATTCCTAGTCTAAAAGTTGAATAACGATGAAGATTTTGTATACGTTTTAGAGATGCGTAAAATATATTTGTTGGATACAATGTAACTGTCTCATTAAATTGCTCATTCTTGCGTATATTTTCTTCTCTTCCAAGATTTACTATAAAATGTTGGTTAAGGCTCCACTTATTCACATATATATTATAAAAGAATGAATCAAATGCTCCATTTATAAACCGTGTAAGATTTTCGGTTAAGGATTCTGAAAAATCTGCTGATAGTGTGATTCCTAAATTACATGGGTATAATATGTTTCTATAATCACTATTTAGCATATGATCAGATCTTTAAGGGTAATTTTTTTTTTGTTTAATACAATGAATTTATTAATTTGACTACTATCTCCTATTACTATTACATATTTAAGTTTATGACTATTTAATACAATTAATTACATAAATTAAAGCAAATTAAGATATTAATTTTAGTTGACAACTTTATGAGTTCAGAAGATAATAGCTATGAAAATCAATATCAAGACGAGGATCAAGATCAAGCTATGAAACCAAAAGAAGTAATTAAAAAAGATAATGTTCCCCATTTTTTACCAACATACCGTATTTTATCTAAACTTTATCCAATACCAATAATTCTTGTCGTTGTAATTTCAGGAATCCTTGCATATCTTACTTTTACCATAGCAGATGTCCAGATAGATGGAGGTTATTTTCCTGAAGGAGAATATGGTGTTTTAGGGGCTATTTTGAATGGTATTATCTTTACTGTATTGGCAGCGATATCCGGATTCATTCTAGTCTTTATCATTAAGAGGAGGGGGATCAATATCTTAAAATATGTTTTTGGATTGAGTATTGCGCTAATAGGATTCACATTAACGCTATTTTTCGGTTCTATTATTATCTATGTTATTTTCATACAGTTTCCCGAAACTTCATTCATTGTTGACCTATATTATCTCCTAACAGATATAATTCTTCCTATTTTATCTGGTATTTTCACAGTTATTATACTTTATTTGTATTTTACCTCAAAATCAATTATTAGCAAGAATTTTATTGTATTATATATAGGTTTGTTAATTGGAGCTTCTATGGGTGTTTTTATGCCTTTATGGACGACTCTGGCGATTCTTATTGGAATTTCATGCTGGGACCTCTTTGCTGTTCTCTACAAGAGGGGACCAATTAAAGAAATGATAGAGATTGCATCGGATGAAAAATCTGGAAATGACGTTGGGGATAATGAGGTAGAAACCAAGATAAGTAAAGGAGAAGCTGAATATGATACCTCAAAATTAGAAATTGGTATAGGAGATCTTGCCTTTTATAGTATGTTAACATCCAGTGCATTAGTCCAGACAAATGATATTCTTGTCATGATATTTACGGCAATCGCAATAATCATTGGAACAGGAATTACGATTTCTGGGTTAAAAAGGAACAAAGTATTACCAGGACTGCCAATATCAATCTTTCTGGGTATAGCAACGATGTTAATATCATGGTCTATAATATCTATAACTTTAATTAATTAAAGCAATTCTTTATTAGAAAGTCTTTAAGGTTGAAAAAGAAAATGGTTAATATTGATTGGATTAAACAATTTACAGTGATAGGTGCCGGAACCATGGGACGTGAAATTGCGCAAGTCGCACTCATGGCTGGCTTTGAAAAAGTCATTTTATTTAGTAGAACACAGCAGACAATAGATAAAGCTTTATATTTCATTGAAAATGGCTTAAAAAAAATGGAATTAAAGGGTATGGTGAGTAAAGGTAGTACCCAAAATTTACTCAAACAAAATCTATTCACTATTCGAGATATCAAAAAGGCAGTTGAGAATGCCGATATAGTGATTGAATCTGTACCGGAAAACATGGATCTCAAGCAGGAAATTTTTAATCAATTGGGGAATTATGCTCCTAAGCGTACTATATTGGCAACAAATACCTCTACAATGAGTATTTCAAAAATAGCAGCGGCCTCTAACCGTCCCGAACAAGTAATCGGAATGCATTTCTTCACTCCTATACCTGTACTTAGATTAATAGAAGTAATTAAAGGAGAGAAAACATCGAATACCACATTTGAAACTGGGATTGAAGTTGGTTTGAAATTACCTGCTTTAAAAGGAAAAAGATATATAGCAAAAATAGAAAAGGAAAGCCCCGGATTCATAGTTAACCGGTTAACGATTACTTCAAGTCTTCTAATGAATTGGTTATTGGACCAGGCAACAGAGAATGGCATTCCTTATGAAAAGATCGATCATGATTTTGTCTCTCCACCAAGTTTAGGGCCATTTGCTAAATGGGATTATTTTGGCCTTGATGTAGTACGTGATACTATGAATTATTTTGCAGAAACTATATCACCTGAATTTAAACTAGGAAAAACGCTTACAAAACTACTTAAAGAAGGTAACTTAGGAAGGAAGACAGGAAAAGGAATTTACGAGTGGAGTGAAGGAAAACCAGTTACTAAACATGAAGGAAAAGCAGGATTATCAAATCAAGAGGCTTATTATGCTATTCAATTAAACGAAGGATGTAGGCTTTTAGAGGAGGGAGTAGTTTCTAGTTATAAAACTATTGACGATACGATGCTAGCGGGAATGGATCTTCCAGGACCATTCGGACCGGGTAGAAGAAATTATGAAAAATGGAGTAAAATATTAGAAGAACTGAGTGCTCAATCAGGTATTAAATACTTACAACCTTGCGAGCTAATGAAAACTGGTAAATTTATTGAGATGAGATAATCGGTTTTAAAGCAATTGAGATTTCTTATATTGTAAACATTCATATATAAATTTATATTCATTTTAAGTAGGAAATGAGATTACTCAAGTTAAGATGAGTAGTATTAACTATGACTCACGAAGTTAAAACACCAAAATCAGGATTAGAAAGGATTATTGAATTTTATAATCAAGATTTGGAGATTAATCATCCCATCGCTATTTCTGAACTAGTTGATAGAACTGGATTCTCATGGAGTTTTATCAAAAAAACACTCAAAAGTATGGTGGATCAATATGAGGGCTTTCATTTCGAGAAATCTGGCGGTACCTGGATAACTTGGAAAGATAGAGAACATATTATCAAGAAAACGGATGATACTTGTTCTCGTTTCCTTTCAAACGATAGCAATAAAGAAGAATGTTAACTATTTCTCTCCCTTCTTATTGAATGCATTATTTTATTAGTTTACTTAACTTATAAGAATATTAATAACCTAATCGGTAATTTTTTACTATGAATTATAAGATTAAGTGCATAAATTTAACCCTTTTAATTGTTTTCATTCACTGTTTATTTCTAGGTATGATATTTGTCCCAAATGGAATGCAATCAACATATATATTAAAGGAAAATACTCCTGATTCAAAACTAACTACATCCAACTATGATGAGTTCTCGAAGGGAAATTTTACGGGCTATGAATTCTCCTCCTATAATCTTTCTCTTTATTTGAATGAAGATTCGTCTACTGTTGAGGGAAACTTAACAGTCGATTTTTATAATAATGATCCAGTAAATTTTACTCAACTACCATTTCACATTTATCCAAGTGGCATGCAATTTAATACGAGAGCAGGTAACATGGACATTTTAAACGTGACTACGGTCGAAGAGCCTCGGCAACAATTAGATTTTGAAGTATTTTCAGGAATTCAACTTATGTGGGTTAACCTCACATCAATTTTACAACCAACTAATCGGACATCGTTTATCATTTCATTCAACACCACATTGCCAGATGGAGGAATTGATCGAGCAAATGAACACGGGTGGGATTATAATGACACACGAATTTTCAAATTTGCCAGTGCTTATCCTCAACCTTGTGTCTACGACGAATATGATGGATGGAATATTGATCCGTATTTACTAGTAGGGGATCCTTTCTATTTTGACATGGCTTATTATGATCTGATAATTAATGTTCCCGAAGAAATGAAGGTTGCAGCTACTGGAGAATTATTGGATAACACAACTACAGCAGGAAGAAGCATCCTACACTATAATCCACACTTACCTGTGAGGGAAGCGACCTTTTCCGCATCCCGATATTTTGAAATAGAATCCTATATAATACCTGGAATTGATGTCAATGTTTCTTGTTATTTTCTTTCGAAATCAAATGATCTTTGGCATGAATTTGCCCTAGATGTTGCAGTAGATGCTTTTAGTCTTTATCACAACACCTTTGGAGACTATTGCTATTCAACTTTTAATGTAGTCCAAGAATATACTTATTATGGAGGGATGGAATATCCACTGCAAGTTTATATAACCGAATCCGCAGATTATTATACGGGCAGTTATGGCAGAGATTGGTATTTAGAGAGTATTATTGCTCATGAGACAGCACATCAATGGTTTTATAGTCTTTTAGGTGTTGATGAGGTTGACTGGGGATTTTTAGATGAGGGAATTGTCTGCTGGGTAACAGATTGGTACAAAGATGTGTACCATCCTGATTGGCATATTTTTGAACCTTACTGGGGGCTGCAGAAAGTGCGCCAATACTCTATAGAATGGGGATTACCAAATAAAATCAATCAATCAGTTCCCGAATGTGAAATTAGTGGGACAAATTACTGGTACATTGGCTATACAAAAGCGAATACAGTTCTTGAAAAACTACGCCAAACTCTGGGACACACAGCCTTCATTAACTCTTTAAGATTATTCTTTCGAGAGTTTTATTTTGAAATTGCAGATTTATCAGATCTGGTAGATATGTTCGAAATAATTACCGGCGATTCACTAGATTGGTTCTTTTATCCCTGGTTTGATAACGCGTATCTTCCTGAATATGATATAACTAATGCTGTTTTCGATTTGGCTACTAACATGCTAACTTTTACCATCTATGATATTAACGAGCATTTGCATCAATATACTTACTCGCAATTGATTCCAGTTCAGATTTATAGACAATTCTCATATTTAGAATACGAAGAACTTCATTGGATTAATGGATCAACAACTCTCACTATAGATGTAGATCAACTTCCCAATAGGATAAGCTTAGATTATAGTGATGTAAAGGATTTCGTCCTTGTTCAAGTTCCAAATTATTATATTGATTACTTCGAAACAACTAACATTGCCATCATTGATTCCAGAATTCCTGGCTACGATCTTCTTGTCATTATTTTTACATTGAGTCTTTTCGCCGTAATCGTTATTTATAAAAGGAATCATACCAGAATTAAAAAATAAATTTTTTTTCATTTATTTCTATATTTTTCTTGACAAAAAAGACTGTGTGAAATTTCACACTAAATTTATTTGCAATAGTAGATTTTCCTTAATAATTTCAAAAAATATCTTTGAGTAAAAAAATATGAAAGTTGAAAAATCAAGCCAAGACCTCGAAAATGAGGTAATTTATGCAGGTCTATGCATACATTGTGGAAGTTGCAATGCTTTTTGTCCGCATATGGACTTCAGTCAAGAAACAGGCGAGGCTTATGTCGTGGATGAATGTGCAGAGACAATAGGTTTATGCTATAATGCATGCCCCCGAACATTCTTACCAGTAAGTGAAATTGAACAAAAAATGTTTGGGCAAACTCGAGTGGATTTAGGTGTAGGCGTTTATAAGGATATTGTACAAGTTAAATCTAAAAATAAAGACAATATTCTCTATAATTTAGTTGTTGCAGCATTTAATTCTGGGGTGGTAAAACACTTTGTTTTAAGCGAACCTAAAAGCAAAAAACCACCAGTTGCTTTTCCAGTTGTAGTGGATAATGCAAAAGATGCGAAGAACTATATTCCCGAGAAAACAATGGATAATGCGGGGCCCTTAATTACTGGAATTGGAAAGGCATACTTAGACAGGAAAAGAGACATTGGTATAATTGGAAATCCATGCCATCTTCAAGGGTTAGCAAAAATCTTAGTATCAGATTTTAACACAGGAGCGGAAAGAACATCATTAAAGATCGGCTTTGCATGCTCTTCTGGAGGGATGACGGGATGCTCTTACTGTACTGATTTTTCTGGTGAATTTTCAGATATCTCTTATAGCCCATGGGGTGCTCCTAAAGGTTCAGGAGAAGCATTCTTAATCATTAGAACTGATATAGGTCAAAAAGTATTAGATGCTGCTGTAAAAGGCAAATTACTTGAGATCACAAATAAAGAACCAGATTTAAGTGAGATGAAAAAATTTCTCAATAAGAAGAGAAGGAAAAATTTCCTCAATCTCCTCGGAAAAGATCTAGTAACCGCAAAGTATCTAAAACTAAATGTTGACGAATTAAAAGATATTTTAGAATAAATCTAAATTTCTTATTCTTTTTTTCCAAATTGATTGTTTTAGGATTCTTACCCTTAATATACAGACTATAACAGATCTTTTTTCTCTAAAATGGTTTTAGTAAGTTTTTCAAAAATTATATTATTATTAAATCCTGATTTACTTGAAGTCTCATAGAAGTAAGGAATATCGTATTCTTTTTGAAACTCTTCAGCATCTTTTCGAGAAACCGTACGTTTTATCTCAGCAAGATCATATTTTTCCCCAATAAGAACAAAAATAGGATTGCTATTATCATGAACGATATTATACCATTCGGGTAGATGTTCAAAACTAGAATATCGTGTAAGATCGTAACATAAAAGACATCCATGAGCACCACGTGAATAATTCGGGAGAAAAAAGCGGAACCTTTTCTCACCAGCAAAATCCCATATCTGTAACCTCACATCGATATTCTCGAATTTTACACTATAACTGGCGAGATCTGTTCCAATTGTGATCTTCTGAGCAATATATTTTCCCGTTAAAAGCCGCTGAATCATAGTGCTCTTCCCTATCCCTCCATCTCCGACAACTACTATTTTGAATAGAAATTTCTTTCTTTGTTCCATGTCCCTTCGAATCTTACTCCAATAAATAATATAGATATAGGTTTAGTTTTAATAAATTTTTATTACTCAATAATTCTATCATACATTTTTATGTTTATTCCAAGAAAAATGCCCATTACTAAATAGAAAAATAATATGATCTTTACATATTTTTTCATAGATCCTACGTTTATTTTTATTTTTTTATTTAAACGTTTACGTTATTTTACGTTTTTTCTTATTCTTCAGTGGAATTCTTATTTAGTTTTTGGTTTATGGCTTTAAGGCTATTTATGATTTTCTCTTGAATTTCCTTGGGTAGAGAGTTAATTTTTGATTTTAATTCTATTTCAGAAAAGCTATTTACATCTCTATAAATTGAAATTAGATAGAAAATACTCGCAATAGGAAAAGCAATTAACATTATCCAAACACTATAGGATAGGAATAATGGTTGCGAATCTTCTATACCCGAACCAGGAAGGTTGGAGGGAAATCCTATTTCTGCTCCAAAAAAAACCAATATGGTTAAAATAGTATTTATGAGATTAAAAGCAATAAAAATTAAAATATTAAGATAGCTAATTAATTTAATTTTATTAAATCCTAGCTCTGATATTAACAATTTTTTATATCCTGATTCATTATTTTCCAAACCATTCAAATTAGTTATAATTTTACAATTATTCCAGATACCAAAAAAAATCCAGAAAAATCCGAATGAATAAAGCATAAAGTAAATTAGACTAAAATAAAAACCAAAATCATCCACTAGCTGAGGATGATATAATGATTCTGCGCCAATCCAAAAAAGCAAAATAAGTTCTAGAAGTGATATAAAGATTAATCGATCAGCATTTTTTTTTTCTGCTCCAAGAGGATTATAAGAAATTAGGTTTTGCTCATCAATTAATCTATGTTTATTAGTACCAATAATACGAAAAAAGAGCGCAAAACAAAAAGTGATAATTGGAAATAAAAGAAGCAATAAATTATCCCAATTTTGTGCTAACATAAATAAGTATAGAAGGATAAAAAGCAATACATCTCGTAAAATTGTTTCATTTAATACTTCTCGTAAGAGTAATTCTGGCTGATCAGAATTCTTTTCACTCATTTTTTTATTTAAATGTCCTTAATAATTAAACTTTTATACTCTATGCTAATATAAATGTTAACTCATCCTTCAATACTACATAATAATTATCACTGGTGTACAAAATTAATTACTTGAATTTTTTTCCGTATGAGGAATTTAGGGAAGAACAAGAAGAGATTATTAAACAAGTAGAGTTAGCTTCAAAAGAGAAAAAAATCACATTGCTAGTTGCCCCAAATGGAACGGGAAAAACAGTTATCACCTTATCCGCATTATTACCCTTAATACTTCAAAACGATTTGAAAATACTTTATATGTGTAGAACACATTCGCAAAATACCAGAATTATAAAGGAACTACGGAAAATCTCTAATTTTCTTGAAAATCACAATGAGAATGTCCGAGTAAATGGGTTATCGATAAGAGGCCGAAATGAAATGTGTTTAAATAAAACATTGCTCTCCTTAAAACTTGATCCAAAAGAGGCGATGGCAGTATGCGGTGATTTAAGGAAAAATAATAATTGTAGCTATTTTATAAATCTTCTAAAGAAAAAAGATCAAAATGAACGGCTCACAATTTTAGCTCCAGAACTATTTAATCAACCTATTGACGCAGAAGATCTTCTTAATTTTTGTTCAGAAAAAAAACTGTGCCCCTATTTTTTGAGTAAATACCTTCTCGAAGAGATGAAAGTTATCATCTGCAATTATCAGTGGATTTTCAATCCTGAAATTCGAGAAAATTTTATGAATTTTATCGGGAAAGAGTTGTATAACTGTATCGTAGTGATTGATGAATGCCATAATCTTATTGATGTTGCAACAGACCTAAATTCTGACCGAATTACTCCATATTTATTACGATTATGTTTAAGAGATTTAGAAATGTATCGTTCTTCGCAGGAAATGCAAAGTTTTGTTAGAATGCTTATGAACCATCTGAATAATATCAAAACTTCTTTGAAACAAACCGAAAAGGGGATCGAACCTGTAAAGTTCATTACTAAGATGTTTAGTAAGTTAGGAAAATCCGATTTGACGGAATTTAAAAATTTTATAATAGATTTAAAAGAATTCGGGACTTATTTACATCAACAGAGAGTAGATAATGGAGAAATAGCCAGAGATTACGTAGGATCATTAGCAGACTTCATATTAAAATGGATAGAAAATTGCACCAAAAAAAATTACTTCTTTTCTTATAATTTGCATGAAAAAAAAGGGAAAATTAGTGTTTCGCTTGATATTATTGCACTAGATCCCCGTGAGATAGTAATCCCTGTATTAAATACATGCTATAGTTGTATCAATCTTTCAGGGACAGCTAATCCATATGTTTATGCCAATTTAATTGGTATTAAAAATGCTTCCAAACCTTTCAAAGGGATAATAGCAAACTCTCCTTTTGATAAAGACCATATTAAAGCGTTGATCGCTGAGGGAGTAGATACTCGACGAGCTAACCGAAATAAAGAAATGTATCTTAAAATGATTTCCAAAATAGAGGAGGTAATTGAATCCACTCCTGCTAATATTGGCATTTTTTGTGCATCTTATAAAATACTGGATGCTCTATTAGAACATGGAATTGAACCTATTATCAGAAAGCATGATAAGCAACTTTTTCTTGAAGATCCGGAATTATCTGCATCTGAAAATGCTTTTTTGGTTGAAAATTTTAAGTCACATGCTAAAAAACCTTATAACGGCGCAGTTTTATTAGGAGTGTGTGGGGGAAGAAATTCAGAAGGAGAGGATTACCCGGGGGATACTATGAATTCCGTTATAATAGCTGGTTTTCCATATCATTTGCCATCTCCTAGAGTAGACGCTAAGATTGCTTACTATGACGATGTTTTTGACAAGCAAGGATGGAATTTTGCCTATCTTTATCCTGCGATACAGAGAGCTAATCAAGCTTCTGGAAGACCGATTAGAAAAATTAAAGATAAAGGAAGTATCGTTTTTTTAGATTCCCGCTTCAAACAAAAATATCGATGGATTTCGGAATGGATTAGAAATGAAATCCAGATTATACCTGACAGAAAAGGGATTATTACTCACTTACTTTTCGAATTTTGGCAGGAAAATTCATAAATTATATTAGTTCTCTTTTAAACAACTTTAAATATAATTCTACTAATTTTTTAGAGACCATTTTCCATGAAAAATTCTCTTTGACCCGTCTATAACAATTTTCTTTGATGTCATGATAAAATGTCGGATTTATTAATACATTTGATTTGATTACAGCATCAGGAATTTGATTGATAATATTCATCATTCTCTCGTCTATTGGGATAGGTTCTATTATATCCTTTCTTTTATATGCTACTTCAGCAGCTTTTATTAGGGATATTACACCGTCTGCGAACTGTTCTGGGTTATCTCTATCAATTAATATACCAGTTCCAATCTTTGGATAACTTCGGATATCGATTATGGTTTCTTGTAAACCCCCTACTGTTGTTGCGATTATCGGTAATTTGGATGCCATCGCTTCTAGAGCCATGATACCAAATGGCTCCCACCTTGAAAGCGCCCCATATACATCTGCAGCTAGATGGGCAAGGTAGAAAATATCGGAGGCTACTCCAAAGATAATTCTCAAATTATCTGGGTATTGTTTTACATAACTTGCATATTCTTTTATTTCATTAAGGCTATAATCCGTAGGTAAAATTAAGAAGAGGAATTTCATATCGGGGATTTTCTCGATTACTTTTGGAATTGCTTGTAGGATAACTTCAAATCCTTTTTGAGGAGAAATTCTTCCCGTCGTGATTAATAACGGCCCATAAGAATTAAAGGGTAAAATAGTGCCATTTTTAATAAAAGGATTTCCATTTGAAATCTCATTAATCGTTTTAAGTACTTTGGTGGATTGAATTAATGGACTCTGACTTAAATGACCTATTTTGTATTCTAATAAATATTTTTTCATATCACTTCTCGTGAGCGCGATATCTTCGGGTATTTTTAGTATTCGTCTTATCTCATCAGCATGTTTATCCATAACATTTTCAAAAATTTCATAATAATCCCAGTCGCAACCATCCCAAATAAAATCAGCCTTGAATTCAATAAGGTCTTTCCCGCAATTAGGAATAACATCTGAAATAAGGTAGGATTGGCTTACAGTTGTTACTATATCAGAAATAATCGCACCTACTTTCTCTACAGTAGGTATATCCCCATTATCTGATCCAATTTTGAAGATCTCTTCGAGAGTAAGCAATTTAACTCCATCTTTTAGGAGAGCGCTTATCGGAGAATCATCAATACCACAAACATAAAAATAGCTTAATTCAAATCGTGGATATGTAAGGAGATGGATAGTGATAATCGAAGCTACGTCTAAACCATTCTCAATTAATACTTGCTTCATATTAATAAATGAAAATACTACGTGATAATCATGAAGATGCACAACTTGAGGTAGCCTACTTATATCATTATCAATCAAATATTGAACTAAACAACGCACTCCGAGGCTAAAAAAACAAATTTTTCCTTTAAAAGTATCCGGACTATAAATTGTACTATTATCTAAAAAATGTCGAGTAAAATCATTTTCTCCTGAAAGTAAGATAACTTTAGCTCTTCCAATATGAAACTCATAAAATGAAATATTATAACTTCTTTCGGACATCGCAAGATCGATTTTTTCAGTGTTGATCTGACCAACACAATTAAATGGATACTTTTTCCATTCGTATAGACCTTTTAGTTTCTCTACTTGACCATGAGAAGGCATAAAAATAGTTATATCATAAAGATCACTAATATATTTTGCTTGATTTGCTGGTACTTCTCCTAGGCCTCCAACCTTCGCTACCCCTGCAAATTCAAATGTAAAAATCCAAATTTTTTTTCTCTGATTACTCAATATATTTTCGTTCTAGTAAATCAATCAATAATTATTATTTAACTAAAATTTTAAAATAATATTGTTATTAAAAGTTAATTATAAAGTCTATTTGTTCGATATAGTTTCAGAAAAAAAAGATATTCTAAGAGAAATGAATTTATATTATCAAAATTTTTTAAAAATCTTTCTTTTTTTAATTTAGATATTTTAAAAACTAAATGAATATATTATGTGTGATACTTATGTAAGTTTATCTGAAACATCGAGAGATGGATCTGTAATCTTTGGTAAAAATAGTGATAGATTAGAATCAGAAACCCAACTAATTACATATATTCCAAGAAAAAATTATTCTCAAGATGAGAAATTAAAGTGTACCCATATTACTATTCCTCAAATAAAAGAAACTTATGCAGTCCTTTTAAGTCAACCCTGGTGGATGTGGGGTGCTGAAATGGGAGCAAATGAATGTGGTGTAGTAATAGGCAACGAATCTGTACAGACTAAAGAACCTTTAAATGAAACGGGTCTTTTAGGAATGGATCTTCTAAGACTTGGCTTAGAAAGGGGAAAAAATGCTAAGGAAGCATTAGATATTATTACTAAATTATTAGAAAAGTATGGCCAAGGAGGCATCCATAATTTAAAAGGTATAAATTATCATAATTCCTATATTATTGCAGATCCTAAGGAGGCTTATGTTTTAGAGACTGCTGGTGAATGGTGGATTTTAGAGAGAATAAAATCCTATCGTTCAATTTCAAATCGTATTTCAATCAGAGGAAAAGGAGATTCAAGAAGAAAGGGAATAATCCAACATGCAATAGACCAAGGATATTGCAAAGATGATGATGATTTTGATTTTAAAATAATTTTTTCCCCATCTCCATTACCAGAAGTATTTTCAATAACGGATAGAGATGGTTGTTCATTAAATCAGCTATCCACAAATAAAGGCATGATCACACCTTCCTTAATTATGGAATTTTTAAGAGAGCATGAAGTTGGAATATGTATGCATCGTCGTACAGATCAATCAGTTGGGTCTCAAGTCTCTCATTTGAGAGATAATAAAAACTCAATTCATTGGTTCACAGGAAATACTATACCATGCCTTGGTATTTTTAAACCTTATGTATTTCCTGCTGAAAATCAAATTGTAAAAAAATCGGGACCTTATGAAGATATAAATCCGGACTGGTTTTGGAATAGACATGCTAAATTTATTCAATCTTTTAAAAAAAGACCAAAAATTGAAATTGCTGAGAGAAATATTTATTATCAAAAACTAAGAACGATTGAACGAGAGTTAATAGAAAAGGTTTATAAAGTATACAAGCAAGAGGATAATTTATCTAAAAAGGAATTCATTGAAAAAATCACTGAAATCAATCATTATGCATGGAAAAAAGCAGAAGAGATGATAGGTTGAGTGTGCGATACATTAATAGCCTTGGGCAATTCTACGGAAGATGGAAGTGTAATTTTTGGTAAAAAAAGTGATAGACCGAGTAATGAAATACAATTAATCACTTATAATTCTAGAATTAAGCATAATGAAGAAGCATTATTTGAATGAATAATCAGGATATTTTATTCATTAATCTTAAGATCTCTTTTTGTACGTAGTATCCACACACAGGACTAAAACTGGGTGTCACTTCATAGCCACCCTCTTCTATATATTCCCTTAAGGAGAATAAATACGCTATCCAATCTTGCGTATTTTGAAAGATTAATGTGTTATTAAGACCAGAGGGAGATGCCTGTAATAATTTCTCTCCAAGAGCGAAGAAAAGCTCTCCAGGAACAGTTATTATACTAAAAACTTTCTCTTGCTTCTCTGGACCAGTGTTAAGTTCAAGGTACTGAATAAATGTCTTGCATTTATACTTACCAAATCGATAATGTAGTGCGAAAATAGGAAAATTCGCTCGTAACATTTGATATTTTGCGATATTAATTAAAAATAGCTTTTTAATAACAAAAACCAATTTATTAAGAAACCATTTACTTGAAAAATACTTAACATCTCTCATAGGAATCCAAAACTCTTTAGAGACGATTTCAAGCCCATGGAATTCACAGTATTCATGATCTGGGATTGAGTAAGCTAATTCTAAAGCAGCTTGGGCGATTTTATAACCGATTTCTTTCGTATCATCATATGTTCCCAATTGGTCATAAACAGCATCTTTATCAATTTCTTTCTCAACACCTACTGCTTTGAAGGTAGTTATTGGATTCAGATCCCCAGATGCACTATTAAAATAGACAGATTTAATATTTCCATGCGATAATTGAGAAATCTTATTATGAATCTGTCCTATAAAATCTGCTGATAATTTGCTATTTTGAAAGGATAAAGTAGTTGGATGGCAGGAATAATTTATAATAATACCAATAAGAGAATCTGATTCTAAGCTCTTAAAAGCGATAACGCTTAAATAAGGATTCACTTGCTCAGAAGGATGCCTTCTATTAAAAACCATGTTTGGATTAAATAGCTTCTTAGTCCATGAGACTTTACATGGAATTAAGTGTTTAAATAATTCATTAACCATCATAGCAATTTTATTGCTAAACCATACGATATACTTATCATTTCGATTAGCACCAAACATAATTCCCCTTAACACACTTAAAAAACCACCTGGCCAAAAAAATTCTCCTGTTAAATCAAATCCTGCATGAGTATGGGTGGCATGTATCAAAATCTGTTCTTTTTTTAAAAAAGCGTGCATTTCAATAATTTTTTCCTTAATATAATTGGATATAGATATTGGAATTTTTAAAAGATCAACTGCAATTAATACTAAGAAACGTTTTTCTGAATTAGAATGAGAACACTGAATTAAAGTACTATAAGCATAAAGGTCATCTAATTTTCCTGAGCATGGTTCCTTTCGCGTATAACCTGCTAAAGCCTTTCCGGTATACTCTTTCGGTGTAATGGAAATTTTACTAAATGCAACTTGCATACGTTTATTAAATTACGTATGAGTTCAAAAATCTTTCTTTTTAGGAATTAGGGGTAATTGTTGATTTATTAGGAAAATTTTTATTTTTTGGAATATATTTTCATATATTATTAAATTTAGCGATGATATACATGTCGAGCAATAAACTTGAAATTCTAGGTATGGAAGGTGTTATTTCAAATTACAAACGTGGACGCCACACAGTTCATCCAAAACATTGTATTTTAGTTTTTCCTAGTATTAAAACTGCAAAAGATGCGAATAAGTTGATTGGAAGAACAGTAGTTTGGACGAGTTCTACAGGAAAGCAATTAAAGGGAACTATTACTCGGTCTCACGGAAATAATGGCGCAGTACGAGCTCATTTTAAAAAAGCCGGAGTCCCAGGGCAAGCACTTGGTACAAAAGTAAGAATCATTAATTAATTGGTCTTAAATCTCTTTACATTAATCTATTTCTTCTATTAAATCTCTTTATGCTCTTTAATCTTTTATATTAATCACACTCTCCCCTTATTGCCTTTTTTTAAGCATTTCAGAGATATTACTCAAATAATATACCTATTGATATTTTGAAAACCCTTCTAAATCTATGATAAAGCGAGTTAAATTATTTATATTAGGTTGTTTTTTCAATTTAAAATGTCAGATCACCAAATGCAGATATGTCATTTTTGTCAAAGGACAATTAAACTAGCTTATTATTGTGAAGACTGTGGTACCAGTTGTTGTTCTGACTGTTTAAATGAAGAAAAAATTGAGACCTTAACATGCCAAGAATGTAATTCTCAAAAAATTGATACTTCCAAAGGGAAAAAACTCATATGTGAAGAATGTGGAAGTGAGAATGTTTCACGGCTGAACCAAATCTTAAAATCCTGTCCAAGGTGTCATTCTCATCAAATTATTAATATCTATGAAAAAAAAGAAGAATTAGAAAAGAATTTTTTAAAACTTATAAAAAATGCTCGGTTAATCATCGAACCTTTCAAAGAAGCAGCAAATTCTTTAATTGTCTTTCGCCAAAAAATTGAAAACGCGAGAGCTCCTCCTATTCGATGTCATCATTACCCGAGCATGGAATCTGAACTTTATTCCCTCATAAAGTTATTTATTTATGCAAAGGATAACCTATTAGAGAAACTCAACGTCTTATTTCATCATCTCTCTTTAAATAAAGAATATTTCTTCGATATTTATAACCAACCTAATTCAAATGTAATAATAATAGAGGGTATTTTTGAAAATCTAAATCGAAGTTATGTTTCTATCACCGAATTTATAGAATCTAATAGTGAAACTATCAACAAAGGATTGATTCCTTTACAAAACAATCTTCATTTCATTGAGAAAGTGAGAAATTACTTTGAAATGTACAAAAAGTATCTTAATTTAGCGGAAGAAGAAAAACCTGTGTATGCCATCCATGCAAAATTAGCCAACGGTTTAAATTCACAAGATAAATACAAAAAAAATAGAGGGATATTATTCGTAACAAATTTTGACCTCTCCTTTATTCACTTATATGGTAAATTTAGGAAAAAACGCAAGAATATCTTTAAAGCACCAGTGGAAGATCTCACAAGACTCAACATAAAAGGCAAACTGTTTAAAAGATTATATATCGAATTCCCCTATGGAAGATATGAATTCACACTCCCTGCTAATAGTCTCAATAAGGTACTAGATTATATTATAATTGCTAGAAATTTTGACGAAACGGTCATTTTTGATGAGGATATGGCAAATAAACTATATGAAATAGAAATTGATACTTCCGAGGTCATTAATTTTGTTGAAGAAGCCATTAATTCCTTCTTTAGTATACGATGTCAATATAGTAATTTGAAACAACCCATTGAAAGTACTCAGGGATATGGTATTAATAACTCTAATCTCCAGAACATACCTCCAGCAGGAATGAGTGCCCCCATTCAGCAATCTTATCCTAATTCCACTTATTCTCAAATAATAAATAATCCTTTTAATCCAAATCAGAGATATCAAACTTATCCCACGAACCAGAATAGTTTCATTCTTCCACCACTTTATCAAAATAGTTATGTAAGAACTAATGGAATCCCTCAATATATACATACTCCACAAGATTTGAGATATTATAGTGATGATCTTAGAACTTTACTACCCCCTAATTACAATGAAAATCAATTTTTTCTTCAGAACTTTAATAATCCCCATAGAATTCAAAATTATCAGCCCCAAAGAGGCACAAATCCGTTCAATGATCTAATTTCAGATGTAGAGGAAAAAAATATTTTAATGCGTAAATTAGAACAAATGCAGAAATATGGTAATGGTTCACCTCCGGATCATCGTCAAATAAATATGGATCCTCTTGATGAACTTCTATATGAATCCCATTATGATAGAAATCCTAATATTACAAATGAGAACCAACCAGGTTATCAGGGATACATAAAAAATCATCTTTCTGATCTTTTTAACTCTGACTACTCATTATCTAACTCTACAAGAAGAAATCGTGTCAAAAATGATAAATTGAAAAAGAAAAGAATGCTAGAATTGGAAAAGGAAAGATATAGCATAGATCAAACTCTAAATACACTGGACACGAAATTTAATGATGGAATTATCTCTGAAATTGACTACTTTCGAACCTATAAAAACTTACAAAAGGATTTATACCTTATAGATAAGAAAATTGAAAATTTAGAGAAAGAAATCAGAGAAACTCAATCAATAAGATCGTCTCATCGAGAATTGGATAGGAGACGATATTTTTCATAAAAAATATGAATTCAAAAGAATAAAAATCTCCAAATATTAGCTCTCTAGTTCTTTTCTTAATTTCTCAATCTCGTCTTCTAATTTAGCTTTTGTTTTAACCTCAGGTTCTTCTTCTATATCTAATTCACTGATATATTGAAGATCATCCAATGGTACATCTGGCATTTGGCCTCCTTGTTCTAATAGCATTTCCGTTTCTAATTTATTGAGTTCATCAGAAACATCAATAGCAAGATCAATTTCAGGATCACCAGCTAAAATGTCAGCAGACTCCTCTATTTCAGCAACGTATGCCTCAGAATCCTCAGCAATCTCAGCAATCTTAGTGGGTGCGGCTTTTATGGCAATAGATTCTAATTCATCTCGAATGCCACCCATTAAATCTCCGGTTGTAGAGATCATTTGTCCTTCTTCAATGGCCTCTATTTGTCGTTCGATTTTTGCCCGAATATTATTGGCACGATCCACTTTCTGTTGATATTGTTTATATTGGATTAAATAATTTTTTGCGCGTTCTTTTTCTCCTCTTTTAAGAGCGATTTTTGCGTTTTTACGGGCAATTTCCGAGCGTTTGCTATATGTTTTATTGGCAAGTGAAATTTTTCTAATATGGCTTTTAGCTTTAATGATAAGCTCATCTTTTTCCTTGCCTTTCCTGGGAAACAACTTCTTCTTTAAACCCATTTATGCTTCATCTCCATTTGGAAGATAATTATAATGCATTTCTTTTATAATTAATATGATTTTTTTACCTTAAATATTTATTAGAATATAATAAACATAAATTGTTTTTAGCAAAAAAACTTTCATAGTCCAATTATTGAGAATATTGAACAATAGAAGAAAATGAAGAAAGTAATCTTAGATTTTAGAGTTATATCAAATAATATGAAGGAATTAGCTCAAGAAGCTTTCAATATGAATTTTTTTGACATTCTAGTTTCAAAGAAAACATTTTCCCAATTTAATACTATAAAACAGGTAACTAAATATGCTTTTGATCCTGAACTGAAAACGGAAGTATATATTTGTGAAAATCGTGAAGACTTAGACAATATCATAGAAGAAGGAAGATCTCATATTCCAAAGCTTGGCTTATCTATGAATGTAAATAATAAAGGAGATCTAGAAGCTGCAATAGAACTTTGCAACTCAAATACCATTGATATTATAATCATAAGGGCAAAAAACTGGAAAGTAATTCCTTTTGAAAACCTTATAGCAGAAACTGCTAATAGTGAGACCCAGTTAATCGCCCATGTAAAAAATATTAGTGAAGCCGAGCTAATGTTTAAAACATTAGAATCGGGAGTAGATGGTATATTATTTGAACCTAAGAGTGCTGATGATCTAATAGAAATGAAAAAAATAATAAGATCAGATTATATGATAGAATTAGAAGCAGCTAAGGTGATAGATATACAATCGATCTCAGAGAGTGAAAGAGTATGCGTTGACACTACCTCACTCCTTAATATTGGTGAGGGTATGTTAGTAGGGAGTACAGCTATGGGATTTGTATTAATCCATGCGGAAGTATTTGAGACTCAATTTATATCTTCACGACCATTTCGAGTTAATGCAGGTGATGTATCTGCTTATATCCTTGTTCCAGGTGAAGATTCAGAACGAATCTATAAAACAAGATACTTAAGCGAAATTAAGGGGGGAGATAAGGTTTTTGCCATAGACTATATGGGTAATGCGAGAGTCGTCACAGTTGGAAGAGTTAAGATAGAAACCCGCCCTATGTTGAGATTTTTGTTAGAAGCAGGCAAATCTTCGGAAAAAATTGAAATTAGTTGTATTTGTCAAAACGCTGAAACAATAAGTTTAGTGGATACTTACGGAAAAGCAAAATCCGTAGTCAACGTGAATAAAGGGGATGAATTTTTAGTCCACATTGGTCCTGGAGCCACACATTTTGGGACCATAATAAAAGAACGAATTATTGAAAAATAAGATTCATACGATGTTTAACTATCACTAAATACAGCGATTGTACTTTTACTTTCTTCGACCTTTACGGTAATAATTTTATCTGGAAATACTTTTTTCATTTGGGAATGAATATATTTAGCAAGCATTTCGCTGGTTGTAGCTTCCAAGGGTAAAAATTTAACGTCACATTTTGGAAAGATATACTTTTTATTATCACTAGTAATAACTTCAATACTTTCATCCATTTTGGTTATTTTTAGATTATGAGATAACTCTGGCACCAAAACATAGTGATCTAATGGTTCCACCACTGATTTAACAATTTGCTTTAATTCAATGAAATCGACCACAAAATGATTCTCATCAATATCCGATTCTACTTCTACTGAAACATAGTAATTATGACCATGAATTCGTGAACACTTCAATGGCTCTTTTAAAAAGTGACATGCGCTAAATTTGGTGTCAGCATTATTAACGATGACTTTAAAACCCATCCATATTCATTCTCTTGGTAATAAATCAATCAATCAAAATATGTAATCTGTTTTGAATTTCTTTTAATAATTTTTATATTTTTGCCTTAAATTTCATTAATTTCAATCAGAATTTTTAGTTTATTGAAATTAAATTTAAATCATTTTTAATGATCTTTTTTGTTAGGTGATTCTATGTCGAATTCAAAAAGAGTGACCATTACAGGAGCCAATGGATACTTAGGAAAAAATACAATAAAATTAGCTATGATAAAGGGATGGAGCGTACATGCAATTATCCGTAGAAAAGAGGTTGTTAATGAAGTTAAAGAATTAGGGGCAAAACCATATCTCATACCACAGTTTGATAATAAAAAATACCAAGAGGCTTTTAATGGTTGTATTGCAGTTATTCATTTTGCGAATATTGTTTGTGGAAGTAAGGAAGCATTTCAAAAGGTGAATATTGAGGGATTAAAACAAATAATCAACGCCGCAAAAGAAGCAGAAGTTAAAAGAATTATATATCCATCGGGTTTAGGAGTTGATAAATACGGCGAGAGAGATTGGGCAAAAAATGACTACTTCTGGTCAAAACGAGAAGCAGAAAAACTACTTATTGGCTCAAATTTAGACTACAGAATATTTCGTCCTTCATATATTTTAGGACCTGGAGATGAGCTCATCCCAGAGACAATTGAACAAATAATTGATGGAAAAGTATTAATCGCTGGTAGAGGTGATATTCCTATGCAACCAATATTTGTTGAGGATGCTATAACCGCTTTCCTACAAGCAGCTGGAGGTGTTGGAGAAACGAATAAAATCTATAATTTAGTAGGCCCTGAAAAAGTTACAATGAATGAATTGGTTAGATTTGTGCTCAAAACTATCAAAAATTTAGGACTCAATATACCTGAACCTGCGATAGAATATGTGCCATATGAACAAGCTCCTGAACGGTTCGAAATATGCAAGGATATGATTGATGTGATGCGATGTGATATTATAGAAAATGGAGAAAAGACTGCTGAACTTCTGCATTATACTTTATCACCACTAAATATGGCAATTGAAGCCGCAGTTAAAGATATATTGGCCCATAATAATAAAAAATCTAGTAAAAAAGCGATTGTTCTACTTTCGGGAGGTATTGATTCTACTACGACACTCTATTGGGCAATAAAGAATGATTATAAAGTAATTGGTTTAACAATAAACTATAAGTGGAGGCCAAAAAAAGAGATTCTTGCAACAAAAACTATGGCAAAACTTTTAGATATTCCTTTAATAGAAGTCTCGGCAACCTATATTCAAGATGCCGTAGATTTACGAATGGATGGTTACCCCGTTCCTTCTGCTACTCATGCTCCACAAGGCTATATACCTTTAAGAAATCTTGTTTTTTATTCTATTGCTGCATATCATGCTGCCATTTATGGATGTCAATTTGTAATTGGAGGACATTTAAAGGATGACATTGAAAAATTTAATGATACAAGTTCTCTTTTTTTTGAGGGATTAGAAAAGTTAATTGATATTTCAAAGCATTCAAAAGATCAATCAAAAATTGAATTTCTCTTTCCATTTTCGACAAAATCTAAAGCAGAAGTTATAAAAATTGCTCAGGAACTTGAAGTTCCAATTGACCAGACATGGAGTTGTTATGGGGATTATGAAATTCCTTGTGGGCGATGTGTGCCTTGCATGAATCGTAAAAAAGCATTGGAAAATCAGAAGTGAGATATTTTAAAAAATAGTAGAATTCATTAATTTAGATTCATTTAACTCTCTAAAGTTTTTAAGGTATTTATTTCTTGTAGGGGTTGAGATATTTTTGACGACTTTTTGGGCTCCTTTATTACATACATACCAACCAACATTCCAAGATCCAGAGATGCTAAGAAGAATTAATAGAGAATGTTATAAACCATTATTTTCTATGCTTCAAGAGCATGAAAACTCCGCATTCTCTCTGAATTTAAACGCGAATCTAATTGATATGCTTCAGGAATTTAATTTAACCGAAACGTTAGAAATTATTAACTATTTACGGTCGGAAGGAAAGATTGAGTTGGTTGGCACAGCAAAATTTCATCCAATACTCCCTCTCATACCGCAAAAAGAAGCGAAACACCAAATTCTTCTCAATGAAGAAACTCATAAAAATATTTTTAACAAATGGGAACGAAATGGATTTTTTCCCCCAGAATTATCCATTAATTCTAACACCATTAAAGTTGTTCAGGAATTAGGGTATAAATGGATTTTATCGAGTGGGATAGGATGTCCCGTAAATTGGTCCTCTCATCAAATCTATCATTCTTCTCAGGGACTACACTTATTTTTTAGGGACGATATACTAAGTAATAAAATTTCATTTAATAGCATTAACGCAAAAGAATTTGTTAACCATCTAAGAGAAATGTTTAACAATAATAACGAAATAAAAAATGTTGATAACTATATAATAACTGCTATGGATTCTGAAACTTTCGGGCACCATCATAGGAATTATGAAAGAAAATTTCTCAGCAAAGTACTTGAATTAATAAATGAAGAGGAGGAGATACAACTAATTCTAATATCTGAATTGGATAAACTTTTCCCTGCACATAATAATCCAATCATTCCACGAGATTCTAGCTGGAGCACTACAGAAGAAGATTTAGAGGATCATATTGCCTATCCTCTCTGGGATCATCCCGATAATAGTATCCATCAATCTTACTGGAAGATGATGACTGCAACAGAACATCTTATGAAATATGCTTCTGAATTGTCTCATTTAGAAGAACCCATTATTAGAACCTACATTGAAACTGCAAGATGGTTTTATGATCGATGTGTTTGCTCGGATACGACTTGGTGGGCTAATCCTGATAGAGGGATTTGGAGTCCGAACTTAATTTACAAAGGAATCGAACTTATAATGGAAACCGCACTTAATGCTCAATTAGCACTTACTTATGCTGGTAAACATACACTGGGAGAGAGTTATTACAATTCAATAACTTCTTACCATGGATTTTTATTAATGCAATTAAATGCAATTTCACAGAACTTATATGAAAAATCGATAAAAAAGTTAAAGAAGAATGATTAGATAACAGTTTATTAAAATAACCATAAACTATATAATTTCATTTTTATATATTAATCTAAGAAAATAGATGTAGAATAACAATTATTCATAATAAGTAAAGAATTTAACCACTGGTTTATGCATTATGTCAAATGAGAAAGATAAGAAAGCCAATATTAAATATTGTGTCTACTGTGGCGCTAAAGTAAATGAAGGACAAATATATTGTCCGAAGTGCGGAAAACTAGTTGTAAAGGTAAAGGTAGCAAGAAAGACCACAGAGAATACGAATCAAGTAAAAGAGGAGCTTATTCCAATTCGTGATGATCAAAAGCATAAAATCTCAAGAAAATGTCCCGGATGTGGTTCTATTATAAGCTCTGCTATTCTTGAACAATGTCCGATCTGTAATGCTAAATTAGAGAAAGTCGAGCTACCAAAGGATCAAATTGGGATCCAAAAAAGTGAAAGAAGACCAGGGTTCATTTTTACCGATAAAAAATTGGTCCCGGAACAACGATTTGTATTAAATAAAGCAACATGGAATCTCAGAGAAGGATTAAATGTATTTGGAAATTCTATTATGGTATATATAATAATTAGAATCCTAATAACATCTATAGTTATCTTTCAACTCCCTATAGATGGAACCACAGGAACAATTAATATCACGACGATAATCTTATCCCAACTTCCTGATCTTATCTTTGGAATATATCCTTTGTGGTATATTTATTCTAAAAAACATAATATGAAAAAACTCGGATTTTGGTACACTCCTAAAAGCTTCTTGGTTACTATTGTTATTGGTATAATTGGGGGGTTATTATTGATTCTTATTAATAGTTTTTCGAATTCGATAATTGAGCTAATGATGCAATTAGGGATCAACTTTGATGATATTTTTTCTCAGATCGCATTAGAAAATCAAATAGTTCGAGAAGCGGAGCCATATTGGATGGTGTTGCTTATATTTTTACTAAATTTGAGTGTATTTTCTACAGAAATAGTATATCGAGGCGTTCTTCATAATACACTAAAATCTCATTTTGGAAATGATCTTTTTGGGAAATTTAGTACTATTGTGCTTGTTGCACTGATTTATTCATTACTCTATTTAGTATTTTCATTACCCCTAGGACTCTATTTCTTTTTAATTGAATTTTTCATATTTTTGATTCTTGGGGTTTTGTACGAAGTAAACAAAAATATATACAATCCAATTATCGCTAGCATCATCTTTAATTCGGTGTTAATGATTATAGTCATTTTCCCTTAATATAGTATTTAAAATCATCATCCTTTAATATATAAATTTAAAAATAAGAAAAATCAAATAACTCTAGTGGTATTATTAATCAATATTATTCATTTTAATATGTGAGTATGTAAACTATTCGGAGAAAGAAAGATTGGGGAGAACAATTTATAGAAACAAAGGAAGTAAGGATAATATCATCATTTCTCTTGCTGGTGCTCATGGGGTAGGTAAAACAACTATATTCCATCTATTTAGGAAAAAGATGGCTGATAATAGAAAATTTAAATTTTTTCCCGAGAGATATCGCAAAATACCACCTTTTCCTTTTGGTTCTACTGACAAACAAACTGCATTTCGAAGTGAAATTCATTTCTTACAGCAATTTATTCGAAGGAATAGAAATGTTATCAATTATGATAGAAAGTATAATGGTAGGCTTATTATCTTGGATAGAACCCCTCTATGCATATTAATTTATTCTAAAAGCTTACATTTAAAAGAAAAGGATTACAAGCTTATCGAAGATACGTATAATTCTGTAGATTGGAAAGAACATTACGTAATTTACTTGGTGGCAGAACCAAATACGATTTTAAAAAGAATTATTCAAAGAGGTGCGATAGATAAAAGGCGAGAAAAGTGGAATGAATTTGAAAAAGATTACCTGTTAGAAATTCTTTCCTACTATAACCAATTCTTATTATCAAAAAATCAACAAGATCATGTTTTTGTTATAAATACTGAGGGTTTGAATGAAGATCAGGTTTTAGAAAAAATCATGGAATTAGTTACTGAATTAACCGGGTATTCTTTTAACAAAGAAATCGAGTCTCCTTCTACTCAGATGAATTTAATTAAATTTTTAAAATAATGGACAGAAAAAAATATATTAGGATATAATCTATGATTATACTTAAGATAGAGAAAAAATTATTGATAAAAAATGTCGTCTCTCCCTCAAAATATTCGTGATAACATGCTTCATATTCTGAAGAATGAAGAAGATAATACAGACTTAGAAAATCTGGCGGTTTTATCAAGGGTTGGTATGAAAGTTGCCTCTGCCAGATCATCAGAATTAGATGCAGACGCTACTTCTGCGTCGAGTACTGCCCTTATAGATTTAGGGTTAAGATTAAGTGAAGCAACTGCTCATGGAGCTCTCACTGAAATTATTCTTCATAATTCCTCGGGATATAGTATCTTATTAGCAATCAACGATGAATATATTGTCTTTGCTGGTTTAAAAAATGTCTATCGAATTGGCTATTATTTAGGTTATCTTCGAGAATTGACTAAAAAACTGAATAGACTAATATCTGGAGATGAGGTTACTGAAATGACTCTCTCATTAGAGGCTTCTGAAAAAGCCAAGCTTAACGTCCCTATTGATATTGATGAGGATAAACCAATTGTTATGCCCACCGTTGAACAAGATAAAGAAGCTTTAGATGGCTTACTTGGTTTTCTTGACGATTGGGAAAAAGAGGGAGGAGAAAGTGAGGAAACTAAACCCTTTCCCGAAAATAACATCGTCTCTATTCCAAAAACATTAGGAATTGAATATAAGACAGCAAAGGAGCCCTCCCCAACTGAACAGGTTGTTTCTGAGAAGGTTGAGGAACAATTCAAGGTTTATGAGGATGAGATTCCTCCTGTACCATTAGATGATTATACTCCGATGGAAATTGAAGAAGATACTACCATCCAAGAGCCTCAAATTGTACAAGAACAACCGACTATTCAAGAAATAGAACCTAATATTGAACCTAGATCTACTGAAGAATTACCTTCCTTTGAAGAACTCAAACCTCCCGATTTCGAAACTCAATTTACCGATACCGCGACAGAATATGAAACTGAATTTGTGTTGGATAAGGAATCTAAAACTTTTGAATCTGTCCTCAAGGATTTAGGATGGGATGAGGAAGAAGATTAAAAATTTTACTTAACCTACTTTTATATTAAAACCATATTCTAAGCAATATAATTTATAAAAAGGCTTAAATAAAAATCTTACAAAGCTAGAAGTAACTCAATTTTGTATAAAAAATAATAAAAAATGTGAAAAATATGACTGAATCTTCTGAATCACTCATAGGAAAATCAGGCACTGGAAAGAAAGTGTTATTTGCTTTTCCAAGAGTAGGCAGTTCACTTGTACTTGGTATGGAGGGATTCGCTCTTTTCAATTTGTACTATGCAGGATATGGCGTATCTGCTTTATTGGTAACTCTTGCTCAAGCTATTGGATATGTAGTAATAGGTTTTGGACAATTTTCTATGGGATGGCTAAGTGATGGCAAATACACAAAATGGGGGAGAAGAAAACCTTATATTGTAGCTTTTGCTCCATTACTAGGTATATCGTTTATATTTCTATTTTTGCCCACTTTATTTTTACCAGATCTAGTATTATTACCCTCTGATGAACTTTCTCCTAATAGTGAAGCAATGCTATTTTTTTGGTTTTTAATATGGGATATTTTATTCAAAATTAGTTATTCTATGACAACTGTGTATCAATCATGGATGGCAGAGCAATTCATTAACCCTGAACGCCCAAAAGTGTCTCAATTTCAAAATTATTTTAATTGGATTGGTAATGGAGCAATGTCTTTAGTTTCTATACTAGTGCTTACTAATTATGTCAATATCCTATCACCCCCTCCTGAACTAGCTCTCCCAAAAAATCCCAACGCTCCCATACCTATTGACTTTTTGATGTTTGTGCTACTTTTTGGACTTATTGCCGTAGTTGCTTTTATTTTAGTTGGAATATTAATGCCCAAAGAACCTAGATTTGAGATTAAAACTAGTTTAAAAGAAAATCTGAAGATTGTAATAAAAAACCATAATTATCTATTAGTTGTATTAATGATTGGCATTTCAAGCTTAGGATGGTCTATTTTAGTTGATTCGATACTAGCATATAATCAAGCTGCACTATTTTTAACTGGGACAGATTTTTATATTATTGCTGTAGTCTTGCTAATAGGAATCTTTACATTCCTATATATTTGGAGAAGAATATTAGAGAAACGTGGAAAAAAGAAAGCCCTCCTTATTATATTCTTATATGCTGTAATCTTTTTACCGATTTCATTATTAGCTTTAATTGAAGCTATTCCAAGAATACTTATTGGAATTTTGTTTGTAATTATAGCTACTGGTGCTTTAGGTGGTTGGTATTTATTTCCTTATATTCTCTATGCCGATATCGCTCAAGATGATGAACAAAAAACAGGTCAATTAAAAGCAGGAATTTATGCGGGTTTTAATAGTATAATCTTAAACCTCTTTCAAGCGTTTGGAGTTTTTGTGCTAGGTATAGCAATTGAAAGTCTTCCCCTTATAAGCTTAACTGGGGGAGATGTAGCACTTGGTTTAATTCTATTTGGACCTATCTGCTCGGTAATTTTGTTGATTTCATATTTCTATACAAGGAAATATGTAAAACTTGATTTTGAATGGGAGAAAAAATAGATAGAATAATTTAACTTTTTTTTTCTTTTTTATTAATATCGTCTATCTTTCGTAATTACTTTTACATTAAGTGCTTCTGGTCCTTTTCCATCTTCCGATTCTTTCAATTCGAATTCGACTTGATCTCCTATATCTAATTTTTTAAAGCCGTCCATTAAGATATTTGAAAAATGTACGAACACATCTTCTTCGCTATCAGTGGTAATAAACCCAAAACCTTTCTTATAATCGAACCACTTGACAAAACCAGTTTTTTTTTTACTCATAATATAAGCACTAACTCCTTTAATAAAAATAAAAACAAAATTAGATAGAAAAATAAAATTTTCTTTTAAAATTTTTTTAATCCTCTCTTCTCTGTTAGAGCCTAATCAATAAACACTAATATGATCTCTTATTATTATTCTTGAGCATGTCTATCTTTGAGAAAGTTTTAGAGATCTATCAGAAGTATCATGTATGTATTCATTGTTTAGGAAGGATGTTCTCGTTATTAGCAACCAATACCACAAATTTTGAGCGTGGTTATTCGTTATTATTAACACTCACGATGGAGAATCACCAAAAATCACTATCCTCAGATGTGAATCACGAAATTTATACCAAGAATTTAAGAATAATAGCCGAGAAAGCGCACTTTATTCCTGCGCGCCAAGTTTTAATGAAGCAAGGAATAAAACTCGCTCCAATACTATCGTCCGAGAAATGCTATTTATGCAACGATATTTTTTCAAATTTAGAGATATATGCTCAAGATGCTATAAATAAAATTAGAGATATCGAATTCAATAATTTTTTGGTTGGTTCAGCCCCATCTTCTCAAATGATTAACAGAGAAGACATATTTAAAGCCGAATTCAACTTACTTGAATCTGAATCTATTAAAAGTCATTTTAATCGTGAATTAGGAAAAGTTCTCTCGAGCTCTTTGCATAAATCTCCAGAATTTTTAACCCCAGATATAACTATTATCTTTAATTTATCTCCAATATCGCATTCTATCGATCTTTTAATAAGATCAGTCTTTATTTATGGAAGATATAATAAATATTTACGTGATATACCGCAAACGCATTGGAATTGTAGAAATTGTATGGGAAAAGGATGTAAACTATGTGATTTTACTGGTAAACAATATATGACCAGTGTGGAAGAGTTAATCTCTCCAATCTTTTTATCTGAGACAAACGCTACAGATTCAAAGTTTCATGGTGGAGGTCGAGAAGATATTGATGTTCGCATGCTTGGTGAGGGACGTCCCTTCATAATTGAGTTAAGAAATCCTAAGAAAAGAACATTAAATCTCCATCAAATCCAAAAATCAGTGAATAAAAAAAATAGAAAAAAGATCAAAATTTCTAAATTAAGAAATAGTTCTAAAGCAGAAGTAAAATCTTTGAAAAAAAGCGCAGAAAGCACTAGAAAAACTTATCTTGCAAAGGTTTTATCAGAACAAAAAGTTAGCAAGGAAATTTTTATAACTAATTTAACTAAACTCAGAGAAGTATTCGTGAATAATAAAATAAAACAACGAACACCCGTTCGAGTGTCCCATCGACGTTCAGATAAGGTACGAGAAAAATCTATCTATAAGATTGAAGGAAAATATCAAAAACCAACGTTGTTTGAGTTTTTAATTGAAACGCAAGGTGGAGTATATATTAAAGAGCTTATTAATGGAGATGATGGGAGGACAACACCCTCCTTTTCAGAAATATTTAATTGTCCACTTCTATGCAAGGAATTAGATGTTTTGAAAATTGATTAATAGACTTCATAAGGTAATAAAAGCAAAAAATAAATAAATTATCCCGTATAAAATAACTTACTCTAATTTATATTGCATTGATTTATTATTTAGTGAAGAAGATGACCCTTCATAAAGGCTATAGAAATAAGACCAGAAAACGGCATCGAAAGAAAGCAAGAGAAAAAGGACTACGATCCATCGATAAATATTTAATGGAATATGAGATGGGACATAAAGTTGACATTATAACTGATCCTTCACAGCAAAAGAGGGGTATGCCACATAGACGATATCATGGACTCACAGGAACAATATGTGGTGTAAGAGGCCGTTGTTATGAAGTTGAAGTGAAATTAGGTAATTCTAATAAGACATTAATTATTGGAAAAGAACATCTGAGATTAAACAAAGGAGACTAAGTTTAAATTCATAAGTTAAAAGGTAGAAAAACTATGTCTGGAAGAAAAGTAAATGAAAAATCGGTTTCTATTCCAGAAGTAAAAAAAATAATGGAAAAAGTTAAAGATAAAATTGAAGAGATTGATTCAGAGGAAGGATTATCCCATTTTCAAGAAATAACCTACAATTACGTTAATAAATTTGCAAAAGTCGATGAAAAAACCGCTCATAAAATTATAAAGTTTCTCACTGAAAAATATGAAATTGAAGATGTTTATGCGATTAATATTGTAAATATTAATCCTAAAACTGTTCCGGAATTAAGAATGATTTTAGAAAAAAGTTTTATAGGAAAAACATTAAATGATGATCAATTACAGGATCTTTTATATCAAATAGAAGAACTAAAATAAATCTGATGAAAAAAGATTAGATCTAATTTCACATCAAAGAATTTATAAATTTTTATGGTTATAGATTTTAATGTATAACTCTTTTAAAATAAGATATTCAAAAAACCATATTTATTATGGATATCAAAAAAGAAATTATCAAGAAAGTTGGTGTTTATGGAAAGACCTCGGGATCGATACAGAAGAGCTCCGAAAAAGTCAAATTTTCAAAGGAGAGGTCCGAGAAAAAAGAAACAATTTATCAAGAAGTTCCGAGAGGTAATAATTTTAGACATATTACTCCGAGGTCACCCTGAAGAAGATAAACCAAGTTGGTCAAAAACACCAATTGCACAAGTTATTACGTTGCCTGATTTTGTTCTTTATGAAGTAAAAATTAATAGAGATGCAGATATTAAAGTTCAAGAAAAAAATACTTATGAAGAATTCACAAATCAAGATAAATTAAGGGATGTTCTTAAAAAGATTGATTATGATGAATTAACTAATACCTCTAAAGCTCTTTTAGAGCCAATACTCGAAAAAGAGGTTTTAGATTACGAAGAAGAGTTTATAAATTTTTTTAATAATTCTACATCGATAACTCCGCGTATGCATGCTCTAAAATTGCTTCCCGGGGTAGGTCAAAAACACATGTGGGATATATTGAACGCTCGAGAGCGCCAAAAATTTACTAACTTTCAAGACATTATAGATAGAACAAGCATTTCTAATCCCGCAAAGCTTGTTGCTCAAAGAATCATTAAAGAATTAGAACGAGAAGGGGTCAAATACTACCTATTTTCCAAGACTCAGAAGTATGAATAAAAAATGAATCGAAATGAGACTCTCTCCATCCTTAAAGAATTAAAACATTCACCAAATAAAAAATTGGGACAAAATTTCTTAATTGATAAGAACGTTTTAGATAAATTAATTTCTGCTTCTGAACTCAAAAAGAATGATATTATATTAGAAATTGGAGCGGGTTTAGGAGCATTAACCTCCGAATTGATAAAGAGAGTAGAAAAAGTATATTCTTATGAAATTGATAAAACTCTTTATCGATTCCTTAAAAATAAATTTTCATCTTCTTCAAATTTAGAATTATTTAATCAAGATATTTTGAAAGTGCAAATCCCGGCTCATAATAAAGTCGTTTCTAACATTCCATATTCTATAACCGGACCTATTCTTGAAAAAGTTTTTTATAATAGCTCTCCTCCCTCTGGGATATTGATCATTGAAAAAAGCCTTGCGAACAGAATATTTATTGGGACTAATTATAAAAATTTTTCACGAATCACAGTTAGTTTTAATGCATTTATGAAACCTTCACGTAAATTCTCAATATCACCTAATTCATTCTACCCATCACCAAAGATCGAGCTTTCTATGATTACTGTATACCCGAGAGAATATCTTAATCCTTTTTTGAGATCAGAAGAGGGAAGAACTTTTTTTTTGAATTTTGTCTGTGGCATCATGCCCTACAAAAATAAAAACCTATCAAATGCGATTTTATCCTATTTGAATAGCAGAAAAGCAAGTCATTTGTCAAAAAAAGATATAAAAGAATACTTAGATTCAATAAATTTTGATGATATGAAACTTTCTAGTTATAACTATGATGATTTCATTGTTTTAAGTGAAGCGTTTCATAAAATATTTAAAAATTTCAAATAAGTTAGAATTTATGATAAACTACAGTAAAGATCCGATTATCCAATATAAGAATGAAAAGGTTTATTCTCCATCCGATGACACGTTTCTGATAGTTGATTATTTCAGAAAAGCAGTCACAAGCTCTTCCTTTGATGGTTATAATATAAAAAAGGTAAAATATATTTTAGATATGGGAACTGGAACAGGTATTATTGCTATTTTTCTTCAAATGCTTTCCAGTCAACTTTCAAGTCTCAATCCGAAAATATATGCTTCTGATATTATGAAAGAAGCAATAATTTGCGCTAAAAATAATGAGAAAATTAATAACTTCAAAGGAGAAATACGTTTTATTCACTCTGATCTATTTAAATCCTTTCCTAAAAAATTAACATATAAATTTAATGTTATTATCTTTAATCCTCCTTATTTACCCGCTTTGGAAATAAAAACCGATAAACCTTCCACCGACATAGATTATAGCTGGAATGGTGGGGAAGAAGGTTATGAAACACTTCTAGAATTTTTTAATCAGGTTGTTCCTTTTCTTAATCCAGATCATAATGCTGTTTGTTTGCTTTACTTTATTACCTCTAGTAGAGTTCTTAGAGATAATATTAGCGAGATTTTACTCAAATTAGGATTTGAAACAAATATAATAGCAAAGAAACATATTTTTTTTGAAGACATAATATTAAATAGAGCAGTTCGAATCTCTTATTAAAATGGTCTTCGCGCTCTACGTTTTTCTAATAAATTTATACCAAATCCACTGATTTTTCTCGAAAGATTATTAAACAAAAGATCAATTTCTGAGGGTTTGAATACTGCTCTTTTATGGGCTTCTATCTGAGGGATTGGAAGTCCATAATATTCATTTAGACTCGATATGGGTAATAAAATCGAAGAAATTAAATCTGCTCTTTCTATTGCATCCTTAAATGATTGTTGTTCATCCATAAAAAATTCAATACGACATGGAGTATCGTAATGGGTTGTTTTCAGATAAAATGCATAAAAATTTAATGGAAAGTAATATGGAATTTCTTTTTTTATTCCTGTATCCCTTATTTTGTCGATATCTTTTTTGCAAGTAAAGATACAACTTCTTTCAGCCTTTTGGAGTATTCTATGGAAAAGATCCATATCCGAAAAGTATTGAATCACTTGGCGATAATTTATTTCTACAAACTCGGATAAATGAGTATAATTGGGTTTGGACATGAGGATGGAATTCCCTAGAATATTCGTAAGAGCAGAAGTCCTCGTATCTTTTATTGAACCGATTAATATTATACCATTCTCCTTGCAGGATCTATATAGTTTCTGATATTCTCTTAAAAGCCTATCATATTTCTTTGCGATTTCGATATCCTGAGTAAATAATAAATTGATTGGCATAATAACTATTGAGCCATCAATTATGATCAAATCAATATTCGGTTTTTTCTCAATTAGTTTATTTAATAAATTAATTTCCATAAATGTCATATCGATTGATATTTTTGCGTCTACAGCATGCTCCTCCCTATTAAAGTAATCACCTTGAACAATATAATTGTTAAATCCACTGAGATCCGGATAGTATTCAATCTTAGAGGAGTGATTTTTATAAAAATAATATTTTACCGCAATAGCTTTTAAAAATGAGAAGTCAACATTCATAAACTTCTTGATAACGGAGCTTCCATCAACAGATACCACATATAAACCGCTAATATTCGAGTGTGCAATTTTTTTTTTGATTAAGTTTTCTTTAATATCAAAATTGGGAAATTTAATGAATTTAGAGAAATCTAATTTATCTAAATTATGATTAACTGCCTCAACAAACTTTTTTTTTAACAATTCAACTTCTTGATATTCCTCTGCAATATTATGGATGTTTTGAAGTAAAATTTGCTCTTTAGTTAAGCCCATCTCATCAGATAATGGCTCTTTATTTGTTTTTAAGCCATTGAGTTTTAGATTTTGATCCTGTGTGGTCATTAACAATATAAGATAAATCTATATTTAATAAAATCATCGAGATATGAGATTTAATGATTTCCAAGATATATTTAAAATTAGGTTAAAATTATTTAGATCAATGATTCAACTAGGAGAAAATCCATGGATATTAATCCTTTTATCTTCACTCGAGATATTTTTGATTGTAATTCCCATTCTAATATCATCTCGTTTATCAAGAACTTCTATTAAGCATGAATTACACGAAATTGGAATCAACATTAATCTTTCAAATTTTTCTCTTAAAATAAAAAAAGCAACTTTAGGAATATTTATTGGAATAAGTTTAGTAGTAATGAGCAATTTCATTTTGGTCTTTTTCCAAGATTTTATCACTGCGAATCTCTTTAGTGAAGAGTTTGTTGTTCAAGGTAAAGAAAATGCCATTAATTCCCAAATTCTTAATCCAACCCCCCTACAACTATATATTTTTATTTTAATCCAATTTTTTATTATCGGACCTTGTGAAGAGAGTTTCTTTCGTGGTTTTATTATTATAAAATTAAAGAATAAAATACGCTTAATCTATTCACTCATTATATCTTCTTTAGTCTTTACTATATATCACATACCTCCTTTCCTTGTTCCCCTGTCTACAATTATTAGTTTTTTTGGATATTATTTTACTATTGGATTTATATTAGCTTTAGTTTATATTTATTCAAATTTTTCTTTAATCCCTACTTCAATGGCTCACTCCGTATTTAATTTTTTGATTCTAATATTATAATCTTCATTTTCGATAGGAAAGATTTTTAGAAAGAAATATTAAATACTAATAATAATAAATGTTAATAATAAAGAATTGTATGGGTATAAATTTAAGAAAAAAAGGCAGTTCTTATTAATGTATTTATCAAAAAGGTATAACAGGACAGCCTAAACTGCTGATCTATTAATTATTATGACTGACTATGACTTTACATTCAAGATTATGATGTTAGGAGATGCAAGTGTAGGCAAAACCTCACTTACAATTAGATACATCTCTGGATTCTTTCTTGAAGATTTGAAACTTACTATCGGAGTAGATTTTTATTCTAAAACCACGAATTTTAAAGGAAAAAAAGTAAAATTACAGATTTGGGATTTTGGAGGTGAAGAGCGCTTCAGATTCCTATTATCTCAATATTGTAAAGGAGCTAATGCAGCCTTTTTCTTATATGATATTACAAATTCCATTACAATCGATCATTTGCCCGATTGGACCCAGATCATAAGAGAGCATGCTGGAGATATTCCAATTATGCTCGTAGGTTCCAAACTTGACCTAGAAGAATTTAGAGCTGTCCCCAGAAATGAGGGGATACTAGCGGCAAAAAAATATAATTTAACCTCGTTTGTTGAGCTCTCTTCAAAAACAGGTCAAAATGTTGAGGATGCATTTAATCTGATGACGGAATCACTCTTTGAAAAATATTCGAAGAAACCAATATGATTAGATTTTTTTATTAAGAAAATAGAGCTTTCCGTTAAGCTTTCTGAGACCAAATCAACATTTTGTCAGTTCCTCGATTATTCCATGTATAATATGGTATAGCAACGAATTTTTCTCCTGAGACTATTTTTCCTTCAATAACATTTATTCCTCCCAACAAATTGTCTTTATAGATAACAGTAAGAGGAATATTCTCTTGAATTTGTATATGAGTTATGTCAAAATTTTTATTATCGTTTTGTTCTAAACAATAAATTAATGGTCCATTGCTTATAGAAACCATGTGCTTAATATCTTTAACTCGGGGATCCCCATCTAGTATATTCGGTATCATTTCAAATATCATAGTAACTTCATCCTTATCCTTCCAGTTTCGGTTGATTTCTATATATCTATTAGGGATCAGATCATCCTTTAATAATTCTCCATTAATTTCAATACGGGTTTTTTTCGACCATCTTGGAATTCTGAGGAAAATCTTAAATGTGAGGTTATTACCAAGAAATATTTTTAATTTCACTTTCCCTTGCCATGGAAATTCGCTTTGTTGATGTATTTCAATAGGAACTTCATTAATTTCAAAATTAAGCGTACTTCCAATATATTGGTGAATGAACAATGCATTCTCTGATTTACTATAAATATACTGACCAAGAGACGCAATGGTTCGAGCAAGGTTAGGTGGACAGCAAGGACATAAATACCATTCTTGCCTATCATAGTCTCCATTAGAAATTAGAGGATTTGTATATGAATATTTTTTTCCATCAAGTGATTGGCCAACCAACAGGGAATTATATAAGATTTTTTCAATTAAATCAGCATATTTGGCTTGTGCTGTTATTTGAAGCATTCTCCAATTCCACATCAGAAACCCAACTGCAGCACAAGTCTCAGAATATGAATTCTTTATCCTTAATTTAAAATCTTTTTCAAATCCTTCGATACCATTTACCGAACCGATGCCAGCAGTGATATACATTTTTCCTTCTGTTATTTTAGACCAAGATCTGATCAATGCATCTAAGAGATCCTCATCCCCATTATCAGCATAAAGATCTGCCATACCGCAAAACATATACATAGCTCTAACCGCATGTCCTGTAGGATCTCTGATCTTCCGAACAGGAATATTAAGTTGATAACAAGTTCCATTAAGGATAGCATAATAGAATTTAATTCGCTCATTAAATGAAAGATTGGCATAAAAATCTTCAATTTCATTGCTCTCTCCATCCTTTAACGCCATTTCTTTTGCTTGCTTTTGTGTTGAATTAAGATTGAGAAATTGACTAAGAATATATCGTTTTGAATTAGCATCTTTCCCCCTTCGATTAATAAAATCTTCAGCTAGTAAAAAATACTTTTTATTATTTGTAAGACGGTATAATGACATCAGAGCTAATTCTATTTCTTGATGTCCTGGAGGATTAACTTTTTTTTCGCCCATAAATATGGTATAAATTAAATTCATAAACTTTTCAGCAGCATCTAAAAGTTTTTTTGAACCTGTTGCATTATAATGTGCAATTGCTGCTTCAATCAAATATCCCGCACAATAGAGTTCATGCATAAATGTAGTATTTGTAAATCTTCTCTCAATAAAATTGGTTGAGTAAAACGTGTTAATATAACCATCGTTAAGTTGCGATTTAAGAATAAGTGTTACAACTTCATCTACTTTTGATTTTAGCTCATCATCCTTATTCTGTTGAAGGATATAAAAGGCAGCTTCTAACCATTTATATATATCGGAATCATAATAGAACTCCCCCTTATGTCGTCCTTTTTTAAGCTTTGCAGCTATGCGGAAATTATTGATATGATGAGCCTTTTCTAATTGCTCATATTGGTGAAGGATCGCCACCCTTCGGTTTATATCTTGCCAATTTGACCAAAATAAATCATTAATAATTACTTGTTGAAAAGGAATTGGTATAAGCTTATTAAAGGGTCTCTTTTCTTGTTTCATAACCACTAAAATTAATTATTGATTTTTTATTTATGGAAATTTCCATTGTTAAAAATTGGAAGTAAAAAATAAAAGAAGGAAAATTACAATAAATAACTCAACTCATTCTTTCAAGCGTCTATTGAGCTCCTCCAAATCATTTTCACTTCTTTTTACTCGCATCTTATATAATTCCATATTTCTATATATTTAAAATTCAATATGATATTGAAAACACATCTTTTAACCAAAAAATATCTAAAGATACATGAATAATTCATATTATATTCCTATGATGATTAGTAAAAATAGAATAGAAAATAAAATCATTAAAAGTATAATTTATAATTCAATCTTTTTTTTCATAATCCTATTATGGTTCTTTTATTCTACATATGATAATTCACCCATTTTAATATTAATGAGCTGCTTTATTGCTCTTTTAATCCTCTTTTCATTCATTTTTAATATTAAAATAACAAATAAGCTTTCAATCAAATTGTTTCATATTCTTTTAATGCTTATTCCATTTTTTTTTCTAATAGAGATTCTCTTTTTCTATGAACCCTATAATCCTCCTGTTTTCATTTCTTATCATAGCTTGATTGGAATAACTCATAATCATAATTTATTTTTATTTCTAATTTACTTAGTTCTAACAATTCTAAAGGTTTTACCCATAAAACTCTTTAATGAAAGAATTATCAGTAGGTTTAAAAATAAGGAAATTGATGAATATTTTGAATACTTTCTACACAATTCTAGTGCTAAGAAGTGGATACTGTTAATTCTTTTACTATCTTTAGGAGCTTTCATTGAAGAGTTCGTATTTAGAAGTTTATTGATTACTCTTTTTGTTAATTGGAATATCATTTTGGTTATTTTCTTTATTTCATTTATATTTGGATTCAGCCACTATACATCCTCAAAAAACTGGCTTCATTTTCTCTCCACCTTTTTCTCCTCGATAATTTATTCTTTAGCTTTAATTCAGCTAGGGTTATTATATCCTTGGATATTACATTTAACAACTAATCTGCTCGCAATTTTATTTTTCTATCAGTCAAATAAACGAAGAACAAAAAAATGATCTGACAAACTCCAAATTATTCATGTTTATTAACAAGTAAAATAAAAAAAAAAGAAAAGGTTTAAACTATTTAATCGAAACTGCTATTTTAAATCATATTAATAGCGATTTTCATATCTTGTTGAGTAACTTTCTTTCTGCCTGAGTGTTTAGCAATATCTAAAGCGGCGCCAGTCAACTCTTTTGCATATTCTTCTAAATAATCCATTAATTTGTCGACTGCGGCTCGACTTACTATTTCAGCTCCGGCTTTTTTCATTAAAGCCCGTAAAGGACTCCATGCAAATGCTGCCATTTTTATTCCTCCACAATTTTTTTATTAGTTATTAAATACCTTAAATTTTTAGTTAAAAATTTTGATGTATTTACTTTTTAATTAGTATTACTTCTATATAAATGTGTTGGTTGATGATGGGTATCGGATGGATAAAATTATCCAAATCAAGTCGACAAAAAAAATTCAAGTAGAAAATTTTTTTTTTTATTACTTCTGAAATCTAACCCATGAAAATATTCAATAAGTGAACCCAGATAACAATGTTTACCTTTAGAATCTAGTTAATATGAAGATATTTGGTAAGTATTCTTAACGTTATATGATAAACAGGTATGCTTACAAAAAGATTCCCAATTGTGAGTTACTTTACAAAGAAATAATAAACTTTTCTGAAAAAACATGAGGCCTTATGATTATCTAAGAGTGTTAAGTTGATATTTCAATGATTCCATAAAATTCTAAGAATTTAAATGATAGATTTAATATGTAAAATAATACGATTAATAGATCGGTAAACTCAATTTTATAAGACACAAAAAATTAAAATGAAAGAAAATGCTAATTTTATTAATCAGTTGAGTTGTTAAAATACAATGACTATCGATGACCAAAATCTTGAGCAAGAGAAAAAACCAGCCTATATCTTTAAAATTTGTTTAATTGGTAATGGTGGTGTAGGTAAAACCTGTATTGCTCGAAGATTGTGTTTTGATACTTTCGATGCAAATACGAGATTAACTATTGGAATAGATTTCTATACTTATGATGTCCCTATCATTATAAAAGGGGAAGAATCATTCTTGCGCCTTAGTATCTGGGATTTTGGGGGCCAAGAACAATTTAAAAAAATGTTTAGCTATTATATTAATGGTGCTAATGGAATTTTCCTCGTTTTTAGTCTATACAATCTCAATAATACTTTACTTGGATTGGATTGGTGGAATGAGCACCTTCAAAAACTTAAACATGATTCAACACCAAGGATTTTAGTGGGCTGCAAATACGATCTTGTAAAAGAGAAAGAAAAAAAATTAAACGAGTTAGTCGTTGAGAATTTCCGAAAAAAGCAAGGAACAATTCCTTATTACAAGACTTCATCCAAAGAGAATTATAATATTCGTGAAATCTTCTTAGACCTAACGAAAACAATCCTTGATGAAAATAATTTCGATTACGATAAACTTCTCTAATTTTAGACTTTAAATGAAAAGAAAAACTCAGATAAGGATAATTATTACTCCAATAATTGTCAATATTACCCCGATAAATCCTATTTTGGTAATTTTTTCTTTATTAATTAGATAGGTTAAAGGAAGAGAAAATAAAGGACTGGCACTAGCAATAAGAGACATTACTGTAGACCCAGCAACACGAGCGGCCTCAGTATACACATAAGCGCCTAATGATGTTCCAATTAAAGCAGCGATAATTAAATAACCCCAGGTTGTTACTGATTTTCTGAAGGGAGATTTATCAGCGTTTTTCTTCATTGAATAATTCTCTTTTCCAACCATAATAGTGAGAATCGCCGTAGCAAATGGGAATCGAATGACATTTCCTAAAATCGAACTTAAACCTTCTTGTAAGGGTAAAAATAAATCAATTTGGTGTGTTGCATATTCAATAATGATTAATCCAATTGCCCAACTTAATGAAGCAATCAACCCAAAAATAAGAGCTCGGAAGGATCTGAATTGGAATTTTTCTTTAAATGTGTTCGGTTTCACCTGCTCAATTGGTTCGAAACTCGGATTTACAGTGATTTTAATGGTGGATTTACTTTTTCCGATTACAATTACTCCAATACTAATGAAAATTAATGAAAATAATAAGGAAATTTCAAATTCTTTATTGAGGAAAATTATCGATAAAATAAATGTAAATAAGGGAAAGGTCATTGATACTCCTAGGGCCAAAGTTGTACCCATATCTTTTTGTGCGTTAAAGTATGCAGTGTCTCCAAATACTTGTCCGAAGAGAAAACTGATGAATAATATTATCCATAGATCGAATGGGAGTAAAAAAATTTTGTCCAGAACGTTAAGTAAAAATGCAAAAATAATAAAGGTGATTGTGCCAATAGTCGTTCGGAAAAAGTTGATAAAGATTGGGCTTGCCTCATGTTCTGTTTTTCGAAATAATACATTTGATACAACAAAGGTCAACACCGCAAAAATGGCAATTAGTTCTCCTATCATTTATCATGCTTCTCATCTATTAGTTTAGCATTACAATTATAACAATATAAAGGCTTTGAGTCAAACTTTGTCCCACATTGTGGACACTCAGAGACTACTTTTTTATTAATATCTAATAGTTGGGTAGGTTTTTCCTTTTTGATTATTTTCCAAACATGATTTATGATTAAAGAAGACCCAATGGAATAAACAATAAGAATAGCACCTAATATGACTGTTTTGATAGATAATTGCCCAAAATTCTCATTGAAATAAAGCGGAGAGTATCTGGAAAGAAAAACATAGAAAAAGAAATTAGGGAGAATGAATGAAAGTAAATTCATTGAGTACACTTTTTTTGCTTTTCGATAAAGGATGATCGGGATTGTTGCTACTATTAACCACAAACAATATATAAAAATTGTATCATTAGCACCTTCAAACATAATATAATTTGCGAGGATTTGGATTATTACTTTCCTCTCTTCTGATACAGAACTATCAAATAAAATAGTGAAAGAATATTCGAAAATAATTAGAAATAAGCTCAAAATAGCGAATTGAATTATAAAAAGAACAATCCTACTTCTAAATATTTTAAGAATTCTCATTATATAATTATAAATTTCATAATGTAAAAAATTCTTTTAAATATAAACTAATAAGATATGTCAAAAATAAGGGCTATTCCGTAAAATTTTTAATATTTGCATACTTTAATAACTTACAGTGTTTAACCGATTAACTATTTCTTTATGGTTACCTAATTTTAAACTCAAAACAAAGGATGTTTTAGTTTTATGAACTCTAATAATTCTAATATAATATTAATTCTTGTTTGTATTAAAACGGAGGAAATGACATTATGAGTTATACGTTCAGTCGTACTAAGATGATTGAAAAGATCAAGTTTGGCTTATTATCTCCTGACGAGATTCGGAAGATGAGTGCTGCCCGTATCATAACTGCTGACACCTATGATGAGGATGGTTTGCCAATTCCTTCAGGATTGATGGATCAACGCTTGGGTACAATTGAACCAGGGCAGAGATGTCAGACATGTGGTAATCTCGTGAGTAATTGTATGGGTCATTTTGGGCATATTGAACTAGCTAGACCCGTCATTCACGTAGGATATGCTAAGAAAGTTTTAAAAGTATTGCGATCAATCTGTCCTGAATGTTCTCACTTGATGCTTACTGAAGAAGAGAAAGAAAAGTTTAGAAAAGAACAAGTTAAGCATCGAAAACTCTTTTTTGAGGGTGATGAGGATGCCTCCAAACTTGTTTTTAAGAGAGCGCGAAAGAGTAAAGTGTGTCCCTATTGTGGAGCGAAAAAGAAAAAAATCATTATAGAAAAACCTACTACCTTTTATGAAGAAGAAGAAAATAAAGGATCCCGGAGAATTACACCAATCGAAATTCTCGAACGGTTAAAGAAAATGAACGATAATGATTTACGTATTTTAGGGATTTCCCCTGAAAATGCTCGACTTGAATGGGTTATTTTTACTGTCTTGCCAATTCCTCCGGTGTGCGCCCGACCTTCAATCACATTAGACAGTGGTATCCGCTCAGAAGATGATCTAACTCATAAATTAGTGGATGTTATCCGTATTAACCAGCGACTAAGAGAAAATATTGATGCTGGAGCGCCTCACTTAATAGTTGAGGATTTATGGGAGTTATTACAGTATCATATTACCACCTATTTTGATAATCAAGTTTCTGGAATCCCTCCAGCGAGACATCGCTCTGGAAGAGCCTTGCGTACCCTTACTCAAAGGTTAAAGGGTAAAGAAGGACGATTTCGAAGCAATTTAAGTGGAAAACGAGTTGATTTTTCCGCTCGAAGCGTTATTTCACCTAATCCTTATATCAGTATTAATGAAGTAGGTGTTCCTATCGAAATCGCTAAAATACTTACAATACCTACAAATGTTAATGACTGGAATATTGAAGAAATGAAACAAATGGTATTAAATGGGCCTAATCATCATCCTGGAGCCAACTATATTATTCGAAATGATCGTAGGCGAATTGACCTTCGTTATGTAAAAAATAGAAAAATGATTGCGGAAATGCTAGCTCCAGGATTTACTGTGGAACGACATCTAAGTAATGGAGATTTGGTATTATTTAATCGACAACCCTCCCTTCATCGTATGTCTATAATGGCTCATGAGGTAAAAATTATGGATGGAAGAACATTTCGCTTGAATTTAACTGTATGTCCTCCCTATAATGCTGATTTTGACGGAGATGAGATGAATCTTCATGTCCCTCAAAGTGAGGAGGCACGTACGGAAGCGGAATTACTTCTAAAGGTACAAGAACATATTTTATCTCCTCGATTTGGTGGCCCTATTTTAGGTGGAATTCAAGATTTTATTTCCTCAGTATTTCAATTTACTAGTAAAGAATCTTTATATAATATCAAAGACACTCTTAATCTTCTATTTATGGGAGGAGTCTTTGATATGAATCCTGATTTTACTTTAGACAAGCTCACACCAGTGGTGACTGATCCTGAACCAATGTATTCTGGAAAAGAAATTTTTAGCACATTATTTCCCGATGATCTAAATATTCGAGTGAAATCAAAATTCTGTAAAAAATGTGAAGTATGCACGGAAGAGGATTGTGAATACGATGCTTATGTATTAATTAAGAACGGAATATTGATTACAGGAACTATCGATGAGAATTCATTCGGTGCAATGCAATCAAATAGTATCCTTCAGAGAATTATTAAGGATCACGGTAATGCTCGGGGACGTCAATTTTTAGATAATGCCACCAAAATGCTCCTTTATGTTATCCGTCAAAATGGTATGACTATGGGATTAGATGAGGTTTATGTCTATGGAAAGGCATATGAAAAAATAAAAAAGATCCTCGAGGATGCAGATGAGGAATCTTCTAAATTGATCAAAGCTTTTAACGAAAATGATACAAAGGTCTTAAAAAGAGCTCCTGGACGCTCCATGCGGGAAACACTTGAATTGAGGATCCGGCAACTTCTTGCTGAAGCACGAAAACAGGCAGAAGAATCTGCTGCTGATTTTATAGGTGATGAGGCTCATTCTGTGATTATGACTAAATCAGGGGCGAGAGGTAATATTTTAAATCTCGGACAAATGTCTGCAGTAGTAGGACAACAAGCAATTAGAGGAGAGAGGATAAATAGAGGATATAGTTTGAGAACCTTGCCTCACTTTAAAATTAATGATCTCACCCCAAAATCTCGTGGATTTGTCGAATCATCTTATAGAAATGGTTTAAAACCTGTAGAGTTCTTTTTTCATGCAATGGGAGGCAGAGAAGGATTAGTTGATACAGCAGTTCGAACCTCAACTAGTGGATATATGCAACGGAGATTAGTAAATGCTTTACAGGATATGGTAATTGAAAACGATGGAACGGTTAGAAATAGCGATAAAAACATTATCCAGTTTAGTTATGGCGACGATGGAATCGATCCCATGCACACAGATCATTCTGATGCGGTTAATCTTGATGTACTCTTACTTAAAGCAAAATCTTTGGATATTGAAGAGGTAAGAAAAGAAGCAGCAAAAAGACCAAAAAAGAAAACTCCAAAAAAGCAAGAGAAAAAAGAAGAAAAGGAAAAAGAAGAAAAGGAAAAAGAAGTTAAAGAAACAAAGAAAAAAATTGATAAATCAAAAGCTCTTACCGAAGAGGAATTAATGAAAATCTTCGAAGATGAAACGGGTAAAAACGCAATTTGGCGTGGTAAAATGACAAAAGCATTTATAGAATGGAAAGAAGAGAGGTTAAATTAATTATAAAAAATAAGGTTATGGTAAATGGTTGAAGTATCTAATAAAATATTAGAAGAAAAATTAGAACAATTATCTAAAGATGGTATTCCTGAAGATTTAATTGACAAAATCAAAGAACGAATTAAAGATGAAAAACTAGAATTAGAGCAATTGGAATATCTTCTCAATAAAATCTATATTAATTTTAATAATGCTATTGTTGAAACTTCAGAGCCTGTGGGCACAGTAGCTGCTCAATCGATAGGTGAGCCAGGAACACAGATGACTCTTAGAACGTTTCACTACGCGGGAGTTGAAGAGTTTAGTGTGACTCAAGGTCTCCCACGCTTGATAGAAATAGTAGACGCCAGAAGATTTCCCAGCACTCCTCAGATGGAAATTTATTTGGAAGAGGGATACCGAGAAAATGAAGATACAGCAATTAAAGTACACAATCGTATTGAACAGATTAGAATCGAGCAAATTACTCATGATATTGATCTAGATTTTATTAATTGGCAATTGTCAATTAATTTAATCCCTGAAATCTGTGAAAAGAAAGGTATAGAAATTGATGAGATCCCTGAAGTTTTAAAGCGTTATAAGAAAAAAGGGACAATTAAGCACGAAGGTAATTCAATTATTATTAATCCTGGAATCGAAGATCTTCAGAGTCTGCAAAAATTAAGAGAAAAGATCTTAAAAAAGGTTGTAAAGGGAATACGGGGAGTAAAAAGAGGTTTATTAACTCCTTCTGATGACGGTAAAGAATGGGTTATTAAAACAGAAGGTACTAATATGCAAGGTGTAGTGCAAATTGAAGGGGTGGATACCACTAGAACCGTATCGAATCACATTCATGAAATCGAAAAACTATACGGGATTGAGGCTGCTCGTAATATGATAATTAAAGAATCACAAAAAGTACTAGAACAACAAGGTTTAGATGTTGATTTACGTCATCTGCTTATTTTATCAGATTTGATGTGTGTCGATGGTTCAATCCAATCGATTGGAAGGCATGGTATTTCTGGTTCTAAATCAAGTGTATTTGCTAGAGCCGCTTTTGAGGTGACTGTTAATCAGCTCTTGGATGCGGGATTATATGGTGAAGAAGAACGTTTATTGGGAATTCCCGAAAATGTTATTATTGGACAAGTCACTCCTATAGGGACTGGGAGAGTCTCAGTAATGTTTGATCTCGATGCGAATCTAGAAATCTTGAAAAGTAAGAAATAGGATATTTAGCGTTAAAATTTTAAATTATTGTGAATTTATTTTATTACTTTATTATTGATATTAAAAAGATAACTTGCGGTAAACAATAATGGCACGAAAAAAGAAACAAATTAGTGATTCAATTGACCTTACTCGTAAAAAAACTAAAGAATTTGATATTGATACAAATATTAAAGTCGCCTATAAGACTGGTAAAGTAGTTTATGGAGCAGATCAAGTCCTTCGACAACTTAGACAGGACCCCTTTAAAATGCTCATTTTAAGCAATAATTGTCCTGCTGAGTTAGAATCACAGTTAGAGTACTTAAATACTTTAATGAAGGAAAGTATTTTTATCCATAAATATAAAGGGTCTTCTTGGGATTTAGGGCTGGCAATGGGAAAACCATACATGATTTCTGTTATTGGCATTAATGATTTCGGAGACTCTGATTTAAGCACATTAAGAACTAAGAGGAATTAAAATAAAGTGAACTGTTAAATCATGCTACGGAAAAATATTAAGCTTGATAGAAACTCAATGGAATTAATCTCCTTATTTAATAATATTTCGGGAGCAATTATTAAGGATTGCATTATATATGAATCCCCTGAAAACCAATCGGAAATTATTATCTTTTTGGTCAAGAAAGAAGATGTTGGGAAAGCGATTGGAAAAGCTGGTGAACATGTTAAAGATCTTATGGAAAAACTACAAAAGAAGATTGACGTTATTCCTTGGTCTGAAAATCTTGAACTTTTCATCCAATATGTTTTAAACACGTCAAAAAATTCTATAAAAGTTCAAAATATAGAAATTAAAGAAAGTAAAAATCAAAAAAAAACAGTTATTATATCCGTTCGTCCTCAAGATAGAGGAAAAGCAATTGGAAAAGAAGGTTCCATGATTCGTAAAATCAAGGATCTGGTTTTAAGACACTGGGAAGTAGATAACGTGATTATCAATACTAAAAATAATATATAATTGATAATCATCAAATCTTAACCATTTGATTTTTATTTATCCATAAATTTTAAGTTTAAGGAAATATTATCATTGCTTACCATAATTATTAATTAATTTATCAAGTGTGTATTCATGGGAAAGCCCAGAGGTTTATATGCCGCCAGACAGCTGAAGAAAAATAGAAAAAAGTTCCGCTGGTCGAAAACGAAATATAAACGGAAAAAGTTAGGATTAAAGAAAAAGGTAGATCCATTAGGAGGTAGTTGCCAAGCCTTAGGTATTGTTCTCCAAAAGGTAGGAAGAGAAAGTAAACAACCTAACTCCGCAATCCGAAAATGCGTCCGTGTTCAATTAAAAAAGAACGGAAAAGGCGTCACAGCCTTCCTTCCGGGAGATGGAGCTCTCAATTTCATAGAGGAACATGATCGAGTGATAGTAGAGGGTATTGGAGGAGCAAAGGGCCGTTCCGTTGGTGATCTTCCCGGTGTACGATGGAAAGTCGTAAAAGTCAATGGTGTATCTTTAGAAGCTTTATTAGCAGGAAAGAAAGAGAAACCATTACGATAATGAGGTAAAAATTATGAGTAGTAAAAGTGAGAATGAAGTAAAACTCTTTAATAAGTGGTCCTTTAAAGATATCGTCGTTAATGATTGGACTTTAGAAAAGTATATCAATCTAAGACCTATTATCGTTCCGCATAGCCATGGTCGCCACGAACATCGGAGATTCTGGAAAACATCAAGGGTTTCGATTATTGAGAGATTCATCAATCGTTTACTCGCACCAGGGTTTATTGGAAGTAAAATTAAAGGTCATAAAAGCTCCTATAATTCTGGGAAAAAGACTAAATTATTGCGCAGTCTAGAAGATGCTTTCACTTTAATCGAATTGAATACAGGGAATAATCCCATCCAAATGTTAATTGATGCTATCTGTAATTGCGCGCCTAGAGAAGAGACTACGAGGATTTCGATGGGAGGGATTAGTTATGCTTCTGCCGTTGATATTTCCCCTCAGAGAAGGGTTGATTTAGCTCTTAAATATTTAGTTCAAGCGATTGGTTCTCGCTCCCATTCAAATGAACATCCTTTTGAGGTCAATTTAGCCCAGGAAATTATGGCTGCCGCTAACAATGCTCAAGAGTCAAGAGCAGTTAAAAAGAAGGATGAAGTTGAAAGAATCGCTGTTTCTGCGAGATAATTCATATTTTCTTGAAAAATTTTTTACAATAATTTCTAATATATCACGCTGATATTATCAAAATTGAGTATTAGAACCCATTTTTCCTAAATTTTTAAATATCGATTTTCCTATAAATTATATATTAATTTATAAGAGTGAAATTAGGGTTTCGAGTTGGATTCCGACAAAAACAGAAATATCCTAGAAAAGCAATTAAAGGCAATAGGAAAGAAAGTTAGAGTGGATATTTTAAAGAAATTAAGTAATAGTCAAGTTCCATTGACATATTCGGTGCTTCAGAAAGAGATTTTAGGAAACAATTCTAATTCTACAAATTTTTCATTTCATCTAAAAACACTAAAGAAGAACGATTTAATTGAAAATTTAGAAGAAGGTTATACTTTAACCGTCTTAGGAAGGCAGATTTTGAAGAATATTCTATCTATCGAACAGATACTCAATGTTCAAAATAAATCGATAATGATTAGGACCTCTAAGTATTCAAAAGAACCTTTTGACCTCAGGAAAATTGAAGAGTATTTAATTAAAGAAGGAAATATGGAAAAATATCAAGCAAGACAAATTGCTCAAGAAGTCGAAGAGAGATTGTCAAAAACCAGCATAGAGTATCTCACAGCACCATTAATGCGCGAATACATCAATGGCATTCTCTTAGAGAATGGTTTAGAGAAATTCAGACATAACCTTACACGATTAGGTACTCCTCCTTTTGAAGTTAAACAATATTTTACTAATTCGAATTTAAATCCTGAAGCTTTTATTAAAATCTTAGGCACAGAGATCTCGGAGCAATATCTTTTATTGAATCTACTTCCTAATAAGTTGGCAGATTTATATTTATCAGGAGATATATATTTACTTCACCTTAATTATTGGAGTTTAAGGCCTTTAAGTCTCTATATTAGCACTTCAGATTTGCTCGAATACAATAATAAAATAATTGATCTCAATTCTAACCTTATGAAATTAATCTTACATCTTTCAAATAAAATGAGGGAGATCAAACCATATTTTTCTGAAGACTTGCTTTTAGGTGATTTTAATTCCTTATTAGATATTTTCAATGAAAATCACAAGGTAAGTAAAGAATCCTATCTAATGCTAATTTCAGAACTATTCAAATTTAATTCTACTTATCTAGATGATAGATCTCATTTATCTCTGGATCTTTCGTTTAAGTATAAAGAATTTTTTCATGAGATCTTAAGGTTTTTAGAGAAAAATGAATACCACAAATTTCCAAATCTAATGATATCGTACTCAGATACTAAAGATGATCTGGAAACTGGATTCATTAGCTTACTTAATTCCAAACTACAAAATAGTATACGATTTTATGATAAATTTGAATCCAGATTATTGAATTCAACTTTAAATTATGTTAATGTTCCTTCTGATTACGTTTCTACAACAAATAAAATCATTTTAGATAAAATTTTAATAAATCTTCATACTATCGCATTACAATCTCATCAAAATGATGATCTTTTTTTTGATTTAGTTCAAGAGAGAATAAATGAGATTTTCCAAATCTATTTAGTTAAAAAGAAATTAATTGAGAGAAAACTTAATGGTTCAAAATCTTGGAATCAGTTAATCACATCATTTTTTAATCATAAAGAAAAAAATTGGATTGATACTAGCCTCAAGTCAATAAGCTTTTTTGGATTAAATAAAGCCATAAAGGTACACTGTGGAATTGAAATAGATAGGATTGAAAAGAGTGAAAAGTTCGCTCTTGATGTTTTAACTCTGATTAAAGATATCATATATGAAAAGAACTCAGAAGAAAATGAATCATATTTCATTAATCAACCTCATGAAGGAAAATATTTATACGAAACCTGGATAAAAACGCACTCGTTCCAAGATAAAAATGGTCCCGCTTATTCGATGGACTTAATACGAAAAGAAAGTAAATTAGACATTAAAAAACAGCTCGAATTATTTAAAAAATTTGAAAGTATATTGGATGGGGGAAGCTTATATAATTATTATTATAAATCTAATAAGGATAGATTAACAGAAACTATAGAAAAATTAATATCTTCGAAAGTTCCTGCCTTTTCTATATGTTTTGATTAAGTTAATCTGCTAATAATTCTGCGAGCAGTGCCTTTCTCATAGGAATCCCATAGTATGTTTGCTTAAAGTATATGGCTTTGTGAGAATTATCAATATCAGGAGAAATTTCATTTACTCTAGGCAGAGGATGCATGATCTTGAATCCATCCTTTGTTTGGGCTAAATCCTTTTCATTAAATACATAGAAATTTTTTACTCGCTCATATTCTTCAATATCGGCAAACCTTTCTCGTTGAATTCTAGTGATATATAAGACATCTAATATATCTAAAATATCTCGATATTGGATTGCCTCCTTAAATTTGATTTGACTTTGTCGTAAATATTCCTTATCTCTATTTCTGAGCATTAAATCCTTAGGACTTATAAAATAGAGATTAACATCATAATTTGAAAGTAAAACAGCTAGAGAATGAACCGTTCTTCCATATTTTAAATCGCCCATAATTCCAATATTTAAACCATCTAATTTTAATCCTTCTTCGGTAATTGTGAGCAAGTCTAATAATGCTTGAGTAGGATGTTCACCACTACCCGAACCGGCATTAATTATCGGGATCTTTGCGAATCGAGAAGCCATCTTTGCCGCACCTTCTAAAGGATGTCTCATGACAATACAATCACTGTAATTTTCCACTGTTCTTATCGTATCTGCAATACTTTCTCCCTTCTTTATGGATGAAACATCTCCAGATGAAAAACCAATAACATCTCCCCCTAAACGATACATAGCAGATTCAAAACTTAAACGAGTTCTGGTAGAGGGTTCAAAGAACAATGTAGCGAGTATTTTTCCTCTCAATAACTCAGAATATCTCTCATGATTCATCATCTTACGTGCTTTCTCTAAAATATATTCAATGTCTTCCCGAGTAAAATCTCTTGCAGAAATAATTCCTTCTTGAAACTTCTCTTTAAACATTTTAATTTCGTCTTTTTCGTTTTAATAAAAAAATGTTGGTAAGATATAAATTATTTTTTATTAATCAATACAAAATAGAAAAAGTAGATTCCAGACTAATAAAATTTAAAATTTATGGAAAATTACTCAAACTATTCCATAAGAATTTGGTGTCTTGAAATTGAAATATCCTCGAACCGTCAATAGATACTGTCCAAATTGTCGAACACATACAAAGCATACAGTCTCTATATATAAAAAAGGGAAAGAGCGAGCAATGAATCACGGCCGCAGAAGACTTGAGAGAAAGAAAAAAGGCTATGGTTCGTTTCCAAAAGAGATCTTTCATAAAAATGCTAAGATAAATAAAAGAACTCTTCCTGTTTTAGAGTGTAGTGAATGTAAGAAAAAGTATTATGCCAAATCTTATCGTGTTAAAAAATTTGAAATACAAGAAGTCTAACTGAGGATTATTAAATGACACATAAAAAGAAAACTATAGAATTAATCCCTCAACCAAAAAGTCGTTTTTTAAGAGTAAAATGCTTAAATTGTGGAAATCAACAAATTATTTTTGGTTGTTCTGCGACCGATGTGGAATGTTTAGTGTGTGGAAAAACATTGCTTCAATCCACAGGTGGTAAAGCACGTATCTTAACTAAAATTTTAGAAGTATTGTCGTAGGTTCTCATAATTACTCTTTTTAGTTCCACTTTTACTCATATTACGCAATCCAGAATTTTACTGGATTGAAAAAAGTAGACTGATTGCATTTTTTTTATAATAATGTTAAAATACCCTTTTTAATATAACATTAGATGTGATGCAATTTGGAAAGAGATATTTCGTATTTTTTAAAGAATTTCGGTGACAAGATTTACTATATTGGAGTACTCACTGTTCTAACTATATTTACAGGTGGACTCGTGCAGATAGTCGTTTGTATTCTTTTTCTACAAGCTTTAAGGCACATTAAATCTATAAATCAAAAATTAGATAACTCAAATTTAAAGAAATTCCGTTTTAGGCTATTTGGCGCTGTAATTATTGATTTAGCCGGATTCATAATTTTTCTAATATTAACAGGAATTATTACATTCCACATTATTAATGTTCTTCCAACTCTCTACCTTCCTTCGACCGATCCCTTAACACTTTTAGTAAATACTTTTGGGTTCCTTATTTCTGTTCTGATATTTGCACTTGGACTAGGTCTCGTGAGAATTATATTGCATTTATCTTCTTGGAATGCGTTAAATAAATTCTTTAAAAGAAATTTGGTTCAATTTCCTCCAAATATCATAACTAAGGCGATAGAAGGAACAGATAGACTTAAAAAAGGATACTTTCTCACGTTAGTAGGTGGTACGCTGGAATTCGCCTGTATAATTCTATTGGTCGTTTTCGTTCCCGCGCTTATATTAATGATACAAGGTTCTTCTCTTATTTTCAGCGATTTCATTCTTGGACTTTTCTTTTACTTAATAATGACTATTACCGCATTTGTTTTAGCAATAATAGGTTTCATTTTAACAATCTTAGGATATTTTGATCTTTCCCAACTGAAAAATCTATAGATCGATTTAAAGGTTTCTCACTTTCAGATCTTAATTCGTGAAACCCCTCTTTCACGATGATCTAAATAGCTTCTAGTTATATGAAGATATTACCTACGTGATATTATTTAATGATAAAAATAGAATTAATATTCACGCCATGTATGTTTACACTTTAAGCAACGAAAAAAGGATGTGCTAGACTCGTCTGCACTTCTGGTTTGTTCTTGCCACGCCTCCGCTTTCTTATGACCACATTTTGGGCAATATTTATCAACAATTGGATTAACAGGAATCTTATCTTCTTTTGACAAGATAATTAAATTTTTTTCCAAAGCTTTTTTCTTTTTCAAAGCATCTTTTTCTAAATCTTCATCGTTATCTTCGATTTTTCTAGTGTATCCACAACGACACACGATATATGCCTCTCCATTCATAGTACGTTTTCGAAGAAGATTGGAGCATTCGGGACAAAAATCAACCATATTAAGGACTTTTTTGTAAACGTCTTTAGTTATAAGAGCAAATACATTATATCTAAAAAGCTTTTCGATTTAGGTGGCTGTCGAAGTGAATGGAACATAATTCATCATAAATTTTTTTTTATCCGAATTGATATAGCATTGAAGTCCAGAGATTTCTTGAGTAAGAGAAAAAATTAGAGATATTGCTTTTTAATCTCATATAACTTCTTATAATATTCAAAGTTTAGACCCTTCATATCCTGAATAATATCTGCTTCCAATATCCGTTCTTTATCCTCTTTATAGCTTAATTCTCCAAAAACATTAACTAAATCGTCCTTAGAGCAAGATAATTCCACCCCTTCTCTTAAAACTTTAATTTTTCCTGTTCCGTCCTCTAATAAAAAAGATTCTTCTTCTTCAATTTCGACTACATACCCTGTGATTTGTACTCTTTGGTCCTCCTCTTTAAGGTCCTTAATCATTCTTTGTTTTGCGGGTTGAATTTCCATGATATTTAATAATTTTTGTTTATATAGTTTTAAAAATTTAAGGTGACTATAAATAATTAATTCTAAAATGGTGAAATAGTATTATTAAAGGTCTAATACGGAATTTTATAAACCTTGTCAATTAAACAATATTATCATAAAACTATTTTAAGAAATAAATTGAGGAACAAATAAATTATGACATTTACCTTATATTTAGAAAATAGTCGGATTCTTAAAGGAATCGTAGAAACGCTAGCAGGAATCATTGATGAAACTGAGATCAAAGTGACTCCAAAACAGTTTATGGTCACTGCAATGGATTCGAGTAGAATCTGCTTGCTGAAATTGGCTATTAAAAAGGAAGATTTCGATAAATATGAATGCTCAAAAGAATCAAAGATAGGGGTTAATTTAGAAGATTTAGACAAGATCTTAAAAAGAAGTTCCGCTAGCGACTCAATTGAATTGGAATTTAAAGAAAAAGAGCAGCAAATTAAAATTAAGATGCAGAGAGAAGGTGCAAGTAGAGTAAGAACTTTTAAATTGGCACTCTTGGATATTGATACTGAAGAGATTCCCATGGATAATTTACTTGCGATAGAATATCCTTCCCAATGGGTAATCGATGCAGAAATCTTAGTAGAAGCAATAAAAGACGCAGATATCTATTCCGAGATTCTTAATATAAAAAGTTCTGAAGGCGAAGGTTTAGTATTTAGCTCAACCGGACAAATAGGAGAAATGGAATATAATCTTGGAATTGACGACTTAATTGAAAGTAATCTCTCTGGAACTCACACAGGAGCATATAGTTTAAAGTTTTTAAAAGATATCTTAAAAATCTCTTCCATTACCGAAAAACTGGAGATTTCACTAAAAACAGATCATCCCCTCAAAATGATATTTGGCATTCTTGAAGGAGGAGAGTTAAGTTATTTCTTAGCACCCCGGGTCGAAGAAGCTGAATTCGAAGATGAAGATGACATGGATGAATTCTAACTCCTTTATATTAATAATAAATCTTTTTACTCTTAAGCTATATTTATACTAAATTTTTCATTCAAATATATAAAGATATCCCATTAGGAGATTTAAATAATTGAAAATATCCCCCGAATTATTATTCCATTATCCATGGTTACCTTCTAAAGAAGAATTTTATTCTGATATAGATGATCCCGTAAAATTTTTAAAAGCTTTCTACTCGAAATTTGAGTTTAATAAATATGAATCCCGAATTATTAACTTATTCAGAAATGCTTTCGATAATTTGGAAGAGATTGATGAATTCATTCCTGATAAATTAAATGTCTATCTTTATACATTTTTAAGAATTTTAGTTTCTATTCTAAATAATAAGCGTATTGCGAATAGGATAGCGAATCTATACTCTAAACAATCCTATAAAGAATTAATAGAAGATAATGAAGATGCTACTCTCTATGATATATGTACAGACTTGAAATTAAAATTTCGCTACGGTGATTCAGTTAAGTTTAAAGAAGTATTTGATAAAGGGCAGAAACAAGTTTTAGAAACTAGATTTTCAATTCAATTTCAAGATTATTTAGATCTTTCTATTCATCTACGAGATGATTTTAGAAAATTGTGTCATAAAGCTTTAGATAATGGTTATGTGTATCTTGAGATGAGAGAGATCAAACGTTTACTCCAAGAATTTGTACGCCGTAGGTTTATAATTGAAGATGTTGTCGATGAAAAAGCATTAGAGAAATTAAAGCTAGAATTTTTTAAATATGAGGAATTTGAATCGATTTATAACAATATTTTAAATGAATGGGAACTAAAGAAAGAAGAATTTGAATATTCTGTTGATATTCGCTTTGAAAAAGGAAAGGAGTTTAAAGATCTATTTCCTCCCTGTATTAAAGAGATTATGACTAAAGCTGATGAGGGACAGAATCTAACCCATATTGAACGTTTATATCTTGTATTTTTTTTACACGCGCTGAATTTTCCTAACGAAATTATAATAGATATATTTAAGGGTTTGCCTGATTTTGATAGGAAAAAAACCGAATATCAAGTGGAATTCGCAAAAAAAAAGGGCTATACTCCTCATTCCTGTAATACACTAAAATCATTAAACCTATGTATGGCCTCAAAATATCAAGATCCCTTGTGTCTTGAGGGTTATCTATCAAGAAAATATAATGAACAGAGAAAAATCAAACATCCTCTTTTTTATGTACAATACCATCAATTTAAGAGATCAAGGATTAATAAAAAACAAAAATTATCTAATGAAAAAGAATATGAGTCTAACCAGATTTCTAATTCGGACGTTTAAGGATTATTATAAAAAGAATGCAGCTGTTTTACCTAAAGTTAGTAATTTTCCTAAACGCGAATTTGCCTTCCTTTTATGGGATAAATCCGTTATGTTTCGCCATATGGGATTTGAAAACATAGATACATTGAACGATTATTTAATCAATAGTGCTCCAAAGCATGTTTATTCAAGTGGTTCGCTTTATGCACACCCAGAAATTCCCGATATGGATAAGAAAGGGTATGAAGGGTGTGATTTAATTATAGATATTGATGTTGATCATTTTTACACTCCCTGTAAGGATGATCATGATGGATGGTACTGTAATTCTTGCTTTAAGAGAGGAAAAGGGATGCCTCCTGCTTGTCCAGAATGTGGAAGTCTCAAGTTAAAACGGATTAGCTGGATATGTGAAAAATGCTTAAATATAGCAAAAAAGGAAGTTATTAAAATATTGTATGATTCTTTGATTCCTGATTTTGGAATTGATGAAACTTCTGTAATGATTGCATTTTCGGGACACCGAGGGTATCATTTAAAAATTGAGGATGATATCTTCCGAGAATTGAGTAGTGATGCACGTAGGGAAATTGTTGATTATTTAACAGGGGATAATTTAAATTTTGAAATCTTAGGATTAAAAACACGAAGTGGGATTGTCTATGGTTTATCACAGAATAGTATAGGGTGGGCAAAAAAGTTGAACAAAGAGATTGAATATCTATTAAATCAACCAGATCTCGATATAGAACATTTTCTCTTGGACATTGGATTAAAAAAGAATCAGATCAATAGCTTCTTGAATCAAAAGGATATATTTTTAGAAAGATTCACGAATAGTGAATTGAATGATTGGTCAATCGAGGGCTTTGACATAAATAAGTGGAAAATCTTTTTAAAAGGTATATCTGAAAGAGTCGGGGCAAAAATAGATGAACCAGTATCGATAGACATTCATCGACTCATAAGATACCCAGGGACTCTCCATGGGAAAACAGGATTTAAAGTCCAAGAACTCTCTCTTCAAGAATTAGAGGATTTTAATCCTTTGGATGCTGCTGACAAATCACATGATCCGATTGTCTTTGACCAGCAAGACATTGATATTAATTTAGAAATAGTAGAAGAATTTGTACCTGCCTCGAAAATTAAAGGTTTTACATATGGACCATATAATAAAGGAGATAATATCACTGTTCCGAAGCATATTGCGGTATATTTATTATGTAAGGAAGTAGCGAAGCCCTTAACGATTTTTTAAATCCAAAACTAATCTATTAATATGGATTAAGCTATATTGAAAAAGATTTATTTTCGAAAGTGCATGTTTAATAAATACTAATTAATTACTTGAGTTTTTTATGAACTTAAAGAAGGATTATAATAACCTCTATCGACATTGGCTCGCCGAATTTGACCAAGCAGAATTAACTCCATTTTTTCAAGAAGATTTCAATTCTTATAAGAACTCCGTTAATAAAATCAAAGCGACTGACTTCCAAGATAACGATGCCATTAAAAACGAGATCTTAAAATCCTATAAGGATCATTTCGAATATTTGTTCGAAGATCTTTTAAAAATAAGAAAAATTAAAATAATGAATGCCGCATTGGCTTTACAAGAGATAAATTTAGATCATATCGTTGAACCTGAAAAAATTTTCTATCAAAATCTAATAAGTTCTCTTAAAGGGTATGATAAGCTAAAGAGACTTTCTATTCTTGAAGATTATCGAAGTGATGACTTGGTGGCTGAATCATCACCATACATTCCTGAAGAAGTAGAAACTGAAATTGAAACAGAGAATGACCTCGAAATAAAAAGTGCAAAACAAGAGATTGAAGATGATGAGAATCTTAAAAGCATTGATCAAAGCATCGAAGAAATTGTTGAGGATTATAATTATATTGTAATTAGATTCTTGAAAGATACTCCCCCATTAGTTGGAATTGATCTTAAAAATTATGGTCCGTTTAATGCAGATGATCTCGCAAATATCCCTTATAAAAATGCAATTATCTTGATTAATGAAAAATTAGCAGAAAAAGTAGAATTTAGCTAATCCTTTTCAAATCTCTTCTTAAATTCCTCTTTGAAATAAATGAGCCGATAATCTCCATACTTATCTATAAGTGAGAATTTAGCTGGTTTTGGGTTTATTAACTGGCCCCCGCAATGTTTGCATTTAGAATCCGGATTTGCTATACCATACTCACCGCATTCCTTACATTTCTGGAGATATTTTGTCATATTAAATCTCATTTAGTAAGTTGATTTTAATCTCGAATAAATTCATAAGTACTATTATACTCCTTTGACCTTAATTCAATTATTTCTAGTGAATCAGAGAGAATATTCTCTGCATCCAAATAATCTTTAGAAACAACTTCAACACGATAAAATGGCGCTCCAATATATGAAATCTTTATATTACGTGTTTCTTTTGGCTTTTCGACAACTTGTTTGGCTTCATTAAGAGTATTTTTGATCTTTTCCACACCATCTCCGTCTGTATTCATCAATTTTAGCTTTCCAATGATACTTACCGTCGAAATTTCGACATTCTCATTTACAACATTTATAAAAGCCTTAATTTGATCCTCAGTTAAATTTCCGAGACTTTGGAGGATTTCATCTCCATATTCTTTTAAGGACTCAATTCCTTCTTGATAAGAATCAAATTTATCTAACACAGGCCATCCTATGAGTTTATACGCTTGATCTAAATTGAGATTAATTCCTTCCACTTCGGTAAAAAATTGTAAGAGGTTTTCATATTTTACAGCATATTTCCACTCCTTCATACGATTGTCTTTTTGTGCCGAATTAACCCTTCGCAAGGATAAATCCACATGCCCCTTTGACTGATCGACTCTTAACACCCGTACTACAATCCTTTGCCCCACTCGTGCAAAATTACGTATGTTTTTGATCCATCGGCTTGAAATTTCACTAATATGAATCATCCCTCGAGCATATTCCTCTGAGGTTAACCCTTCATAGTCCAATAAATCGACATAAATATATTGTTGTTGAATATCTACCACACGACCAATGACAAACTCTCCCTCTTTCGGAAACGGTGTCCTACTTTTTACCATAATTAATCTCCTTTTTTTAAAATTTTAACTTATAAATATATATAATTAGTTAAGGTTCCTTTTTTTTTTATTTTTATGATTCGAAACGCTTAAGTTTAGTTTTCAATTTACTCAAATAATATTACAATTTAAATGTAAAAAGGGGATTAGACGTTCCAAATTGGCTTGTTCATAATAGATGGACAGATAAAGCGGGGATAGATAGGCTCATTGCTAATTATGTTGATAGAAATATCGACTATGCTACCCAGTGGGTTGAGGAGTCTCAAACTGTCTCTCTCAACCTCCATAATATAGATGAACGAATCATAGTAAAGCAATTACGGTATTTTTACAAAAAAGATAGAGATTTAAAACGAATTGATGATAATTTACATGTTAAAGCTTTTTATATTCACCATCTATTAGATTATTTCAGAGAAACCCGATATAATATACAAAACCTTGATCTCATTTTTGAGAAGTTCTTAGAAGAAAAGGTCATTGATGAAATTTATCTCGATAATGGAAACCTAATCAATTTCCAATCAGAAATTCAATCTATTTTTAAATTATTTAGAAATCATAAAGACCAACTGTTCGCAGATCTCGAAGGAGATTACATATCCCCCACTCCTAAGAAAAATACTACATGATAATCCCTTTAAAAATTTAGATAATGGTCATTTCTTATAGACCATAACTCAAAATTATAGTAAAAAATATATATTGGACATCATTAAAGTAGTTATCATTTAATCTAAATATAGAAACATTTCAAAATTAATTAATATAAAACAATATTGAGGAAATTGATGAATTATGCCTACTGAAAAACCTCATCTTAATCTGGTCATTATCGGGCACATAGACCACGGTAAATCCACTATGATGGGCGCTTTACTCATCAAAACTGGTGCTGTGAGTGACCGAGAAGCCAGAGAATTAGAAAAAATCGCAAAAGAATATGACAGACCCTCATGGTCATACGCATACGTCTTTGATAAGCTTAAAGAAGAACGACAACGTGGAATTACTATTGATTTAGCATTTCGAAAATTTGAAACTAAATCAAAATACTTCACCATTATTGATGCTCCAGGTCATGCTGATTTTGTAAAGAACATGATTACTGGTGCATCTCAAGCCGATGCTGCGATCTTGGTGGTTTCTGGAAAAAAAGGAGAAATGGAAGTTGGAATTGCTGCCAATGGTCAAACAAGAGAACATGCTTACTTAGCTCAAACACTGGGAGTAAAACAATTAGTTGTTGCGATTAATAAAGCAGATAACTATGATTACTCTGAAGATCGATATAATGAATGCAAAGAATCCGTTTCAGCATTGCTTAAACAAATAGGTTATCCCGTCAAGAACATTAAATTTGTTCCAACTAGTGGAATGACAGGCGAAAACTTAACTGAAAAAAGCGATAAAATGCCTTGGTATGATGGACCTACATTAATTGATGCGATCGATGAATTTGAAATTCCTCCGAAACCCACTGATAAACCTTTACGAATTCCAATTCAAGATGCTTATCGAATTAAGGGTACTGGCGTAGTTCCCGTTGGAAGAGTCGAAACTGGAATCTTAAAGAAAGGGGATAAAATCGTTATCATGCCAACTGGTTTCCAAGGAGAGATTCGAAGTATTGAAATGCATCATGAAGAGATTCCACAAGCAGAACCCGGTGATAATATCGGTTTTAGCATCCGTGGTATCGAACTTAAGGATGTTGGTCGCGGTGACTGTATGGGCCATCCCAGTAGTGTTCCAACAGTAATTACTCCTAATGGTAACTGGACTGGACAAATTATTGTCATTTGGCATCCAACTGCTATTGCGCAAGGCTATACTCCTGTAGTCCATAGCCATACTGCTCAAGTTGCTGCTAAATTCGTCGAGTTAAGCAAAAAACTTGACCAAAAAACAGGAGCTGTCATAGAAGATAATCCTAAGTTTTTAAAGCGAAATGAATCAGCTATCGTTAAATTACAACCAATTAAAAAGCTTTGCGCTGAAAAATACCAAGACATTCCAGAAATGGGAAGATTTGCGGTTCGGGATATGGGTAGAACGGTCGCTGTTGGAATTATTAAGGATTTAGAAACAGGAGCTTAAAGATTTTCTTTTTTTTTGATTTTTTCCCAAATTATATTTAATCTTCTTTTTAGTATTTTTTATCTACAATTAACAGATATACTATATTATCAATTTAGTTTGGAGTTTTCTTCTTATTTTTTTCCTCTTGATAAGCATTTTTCAATATTAAATTCCATGTTATGTGAATATTATTTGAATTTTTGAATTTTTTTTAGCCTTTTCTAATTAAGATCGATTTAATTAGGATGGGTTGATGTAAGGTCATAAATACAAAGCAAAAAATTTGCTTAATTGGGGAGGGAGGAGTTGGAAAAACTTCGCTCTTATCGCTGCTTCAAGGAAGAGAGGTACCACAAGAACGAGTGCCAACGGTTGGTTTAGAAGTAGAGGATTCCATACTCAATGGGAAAAAATGTTCTATCTGGGATTTAGGGGGCCAAAAAAGGTTTAAATTTATGTGGAAAGACTTTTTGCGGGGTGCAGGTTTAGCGGTTATAATCTGTGATTCCACCGAAGAAAATGTCACTAAGACGAAGGAACTCTATGATAGATTTGAACGTTCAATTGGCATGAAAATAATTGCTATCGCAAACAAACAGGATCTACCGAATGCCTTACCAGCGCAAGTCGTACAGAGTAAGCTGGGCGGTTTAAAAACCTATGGTATGTCTGCAATTCGTCCTGAACTTAGACAGAGAATGAAAGAAATTTTAGAATATGAAATTGCCACTTATTAGTCGAGAAAGTATAAATAAACAATTTAAACTTTTATAAAGCTTTCCCTATTAAATGAGCAATTCGGATAGGTTCAGGAAGTTTAGAATCAATGCATACTTTTTCTAATAGTTCATTCACTTCCTTTGGAGGGGCACCCTTAACGTGGTAGTATACTTTAGAGGGGCCTCCTGCGGTTAATATTTCAGTTTCATATAAATCTCCTGCTTTAATTATTTTCCGCATCTTTGAATTGTAATTATCAGGAAAATTTTTTTTTAACGCAGCTTCCACGGAATTAAGGTCAACTTGCGAGTCAGTGATAGCAATAATAGGTTTCTCCGTTAAAGCGTAGATATGTTCCATATCTATAATATTGAATCCACCAAAGGTAATGGTATCAGTTAAGATATATTGGATCTCTTTTATATAACGATTTGTTAGCCTAATGAGCGTATCCGTCGCGTCATCTCCATCTATTGCGATCTCATCGATAATAACATTAACCAGTCTTGTTCCTTGGCAAACTACTCCTATAAGTTGAGTCTTTTTGACATTTGATTTTAATTGGAATTTCGAATCATCAAATCCGATGGTGATAGGGAAATTTTTCATAATTCATTCTCCGGTAGAAATGGTTTAACATGATTTAATAATTTTACAAATGCAACTTGCGCTTGTACAATCTCCTCATTACGTTCACTCAAATTACCAGCAAAATTATCCACAAGAAAATCAATAAACTCTTCTATTTGCATTTTTTTACTCAACCATACATAAGCTATAATCGCTTCTACGGTATCAGCAAGATCGTGGGCATCAGCACGATTCTTCGCAAATTGTTTCATATTAGCCTCTTTGAGTGCATATGCTAATATTTTTTTGCCTACTTTTCTACTAGTTAATATAATACTCCTGTGAGTATTATTTTTTGTTAAATAAATAGATTTGGCGACCGAATAAACAAAATTTACAAGCTCATCGCCAATTTTAGCAAGACCTTTATGGGTACCAATTACTTTTTGTGAAAGATGTTTATTTATTTCTTTTAATAAATAATCATAAACCATAATACTAGCTTGAATTTTATCATCTTAAAAAATTTTAATATATAGAAAAGAAGATTCAATCCTTACATTGATTTATTAAAGAGTTCTTCGACTTCAGAGACTTCATTTCTCAAAGCTTCAATGCCCTTATGAATAACGTTTTTAATTTTTTTTCCCTCTTTAAGACGTATAAAAATCACAGGGGGTTCAATATGTGTGACTTGGTATGCTGCTGCTTTAACTTCCTCAAGCTGTAAAAGGTGGTTTACAAGAATATTACAAAACCCATGAGATTGACCTTCTATTAATAGCTTATAATCGTATTGTCCCTCTCCCTTCTTAATAGCAAGGTCAAGATATTTATACGTTGGTTTTTCAGGACCTTCTGGTTCTTCAAATTCGAATTCTTCTTCACTTAATTCTGTGTCCTCTTCATCTAATTCCGTAATGTTCTCAGCATCTTTCTTAACCTTTTTCTTTTCATTTTTTCCTATTTTAGGATATTCACCTTCGATTTCTTCGTCATCAAATAAATCTTTACCAAAATCATCTAATTCGTCTTCATCCTCTTCTGGAACAACTTTTTTCTTTGCCACCGCTATTACACCAAAGTCTCGAATTAATTAATAAATCTAATTTAAATTAAAATAAATCTTTTATGGTTTAATATACGAAAAGAAAGAGAAAAATTCATAAATATTTATTTGCTAGTTCTCTTAATCGTTCACTAGCTAAGGTTTGAAGATCTCGAGGGCCAAATAAGGTGATTTTTATATCTTTTCCATTAACTGAAGCATTTAAACTAAGGTAATTAATCTTTTTTTGTATATCTTCAAGAAAAAGAATAATTTTATTGATATCTCCGGTATTATTATAAAAATGTAGTACTTTTCTTCCTTTATTTTTTTTCAAAATACCATCTTCTCTATTACTTTATTATAACTATTCTCTTTAATAATTAAAAAAATTAGATGAATGATTTAATATCTAAGATTTTCGGTAACATCCCGATAATCAGCAGCAAGCTTTCTGTTTTCAACATGACCACATCTTTCACATCTCAATTTATTAAACCCTATTTTATCGAGGGCAGTTCCACAAATCGAGCAATCGGCATGAATAACTCCCAGATTCTTACCAACTGTACTTAGTTTATATTCATTCACATTCTCTTCAATAACTTTTGCTCTTACAATATCCGTTATTTGAAACGCATCAGAAATTTTATCTACATATTTATTGGATATTTGTGACACATGGATATTTCCAAAATAAGAGCTGTTAAAATGGATTTTATTGTTTATTGTATGAAAATTAATTCCCACTGAGTATTTTCTTAGAAATAATATAGTACCGATTACAATATCGTCTACTTTAACAGTTTTTCTATTCTCTTCTTGATGGGATTGGATTTCAATTTCTCGTTTATTCTCATCAATGTTAATGATTCCCGTTTTTGTTGCAAAAATTTTCCCATCTTTCACAAAAGTGGATTGTTTATCAGGCAGAAACTCTTCTACTACCCCTAAATATTGTCCAGTAAGAACTATATCCTTATTTTTCACTGATTCTTTCATTGAGTTCAACATAAATCTTTTAAATTCTCTATTTAATTAATATTAAATAAATTAAATAAATTTAATGATAATAGTTCAAAAAAGACCTCGAATAGGGTTAAAGTAAAAGGCGATAGCAATTAACAAAAGAGATCTAATAGCAATAATTCAAAATACAGAATCATTTTTAGATCCAAAAGTTGAATTAGAACAATATTGTATAGATGCAAATAGTGCGGCTGATATTATATATTTTGCTGGATTTGAATTTAATGATATACATAATAATATAATTTTTGATTTTGGGGCGGGTACGGGCAGACTTTCCATTGCTTCTGCATTTTTTCGACCCAGATTTATCGTTAGTATAGATATTGACCCATTAGCATTACAAATTCTAAGAAACAATATCCAAAAATTAGAACTTGGACATATGATATTTCCTATATGTAGCGACATCAGCTTATTTGAAATTTATGATTCAGGTTTTTTCAAAAAATCAAAAATTACAACAATTATGAATCCCCCTTTTGGAGTACAAACAAGTAAAGCAGATCGTTTATTTCTGAAAAAAGCCTTTAAATTGTCCGACGTGATATACTCTATTCACATCACCAATAAAAAAGTACAAAATTTTATCTTATCCTACTCCTCAAAATTCAACTGGAAAGTAGAATATTCTTTGCCTTTTAATATGGTTTTAGAGAAGAGTTTCTATTTTCATACAAAGAAAAGAAAACAGATAGATGTGACTATTTATCGATTTATCAAAAATAAAGAAGAGAATAAATAAGAAACTACTCATTGAAATTTTTTCCAAGAATCAAAAGTAGTAGGATATTTGGCATTTTCTCCTAAATGTTCCTCAATTCTTAGAAGTTGGTTATATTTTGCATTTCTATCACTTCTACAAGGAGCACCACTTTTAATCTGACCTGTACATAATCCAACTGCTAGATCTGCTATGAAGGGATCTTCTGTTTCACCTGAACGATGCGAAACCATAACATTGAAGTTATTTTGAAATGACATTTTGCATGCCTCGATTGCCTCGATTAGTGAACCAATTTGATTAACTTTTAAAAGTAATGCATTTCCTGCTTTTTCTTTTATTGCTCTCTGAAGTATTTCGATATTTGTCACAGTTATGTCATCATCTACAATTTGAACTGAACTATCCACTTTGCGGGTCAATTCCGCAAAACCTTGAAATGCGGTTTGATTGAAAGGATCTTCGATTGATTTCACATGTGGATATTCACTAAGGAGTTCTAGATAATAATCTATTAATTCTCCCTCTGAATGTTTAGCATTATCTATATAATAAAAATCATCTCGGTAAAATTCACTCGCTGCGGCATCTATACCAATATAAAAATCATTTCCTAGACTAAAACCTGCTTCTTCAATTGCCATCCCTATAACATTTAATGCTTCCCTTGTTGTGGATATATTAGGAGCAAATCCTCCTTCATCTCCTACATTAATAGCAGTTTTTCCATATTTACTGGATAAAATCCTTTTTAATGTGTGATATACTTCTACTACATTTTGTATTGCTTTTGAAAAACTCATAGCTTTAACAGGTAAGACCATAAATTCTTGAACTGCTAAATCATTTCCTGCATGTTCTCCTCCATTGATGATGTTACAACACGGAATAGGCATTAAAAAATCCTTGCGTGAGGTATTGTATGCTAATTCATAAATATATTCAAACAATTTCTTTTTAGTTAACTTTGCTGCTAATTTGGCAACCGCAATTGAAACTGACAAGATAGCATTTGCACCTAAATTTCCCTTATTTTTTGTACCATCTAAAGTTATCATTCCTCTATCTAAGACTTTCTGATCTCTTACATCAAACCCTATTAGATTTTTACTTATTATTGTATTAACATTTGAGACTGCTTTCAAGACATGCTTTCCAAGAAACGCTTTTCCACCATCTCGTAATTCAAGAGCTTCTAAAGCGCCAGTAGAGGCTCCTGAAGGTACCGCCGCTCGCGCAAAATGGTCTCCAGAATATATATCCGTTTCCACTGTTGGATTTCCCCTAGAATCCAATATCCAACGAGATTTAATCTTAGTTATTTTAAAATCAGTCATAAACTTCTTATCATAGTATTTATTATGCTTTAAATAATTAAATAAGAATTAAGATATATTTATTCTTAATATTTGTTTAAATAAATTATTACAAATCAGCTAAAGAAAGTGTTATCATGTCCATTGAAAATCGCCCCTGGGTTGAAAAATACCGACCACACTTTTTAGATGATATTGTTAATCAAAAAGGAATTATCAAGCGTCTGAAACAATTTGTTAAAGATGTCTCAATGCCCCATCTGATTTTTGCTGGACCTGCCGGTACAGGGAAAACCACTTCTGCCTTAGCAATGGTTCGCGAATTATATGGGAGGAAAATGGCTCCAAATTCCACTTATCTGGAATTAAACGCTAGTGATGCTCGAGGTATCGATGTAATCCGTACTTACATAAAAGATTTCGCAAAAGCGAAACCGCCCATGGATATTCCTTTTAAAATCCTAATTTTGGATGAAGCGGATAATATGACTTCTGCGGCTCAACAAGCGCTTAGAAGAACAATGGAAAGATATACTAAAAACTGTCGGATGATTTTAATATGTAACTATTCTAATAAAATAATTCCTCCCATTCAATCACGGTGTGTGGTCTTTCGATTTTCATCATTAAATGACGAAGATATCGGCGCTAGACTCAAATCAATTGCTCAAAAAGAAGGATTAAGCCTTAGCACCGGTGGTATTAATGCGTTAGTGAGTGTATCACGAGGAGATGCAAGGAGAGCAATCAATTATTTACAATCTTGTGGAACAATATCTAAAAAAATTAATGAGGATATTGTATTTAGAGTTGCTGGAGAAGTGCCCTCCGAAAAAATAAAAGAAATCCTTGTCAACGCAATAGAAGGACAACTTCAACTATCAATTAAGATTCTTAATGATATTATTAGTGAATATGGGCTTTCTGGTATAAATATCATAAAAAATATACACCGTGAAATTTATAACTTAGAGACTTCAGAAGATACTAAAATTCAAATATCTAAACTCTTAGCTGAATATGAATATCGGTTGAGTCAAGGAGCAACAGAGGAAATTCAGCTAAAAGCTTTATTAGCTAATATCGTCATGCTGAAGGATCTCGAATAATTTCTGTTTTAGGTTGTAAGTATAAAACTTTTTTGAAAAATATTGGAGCATTCTCTCATAAGATTTGACATCAATAGTAAAATGAACATTCTCTCCATAATAAATATCCCATAAAATTAATCCTTCGGGATCAGCAGGTTGATATGAAATATATTCATTTGTATCAAAAAGTTGAATAAAATCTTCAAGATCAATTACTTCCTTTCCTACTTCTAATAATTTAGCAACCATTCTCCTGATTTGCTGCCTTAAAAACGCTTGACTCTTAAAATTAAAAATTAAAAATTTGCCATCTTTTTCGAAATCCGACAATAGCATATCTCTGGTTGTTTTTATACTCTTCTTTTCTCTTTTAGAAAAATTAAGAAAATCATGATGCCCTTCAAGAATTTTACATGCTTCTTTCATTAATTTAAGATTATATGGATATGATCCTTCCTTCTTTTCAGGAACTAAAAATATATATTTATAAAATCGATATATCGCATTAAATCGGGATGAAAAATTCTCCTTGACCTCACAAAAAGCCCATAAACCAATATCTCGGGGAAGCATAGAATTAATCTCCATTAAAGTGAGAGCCTTGTTGGTAAGAAAAGAAAAGCATGCTCCTCTGGCTGATACAAACTTATCAGTTCTACTCGCTACTTCAAAACCCGATGTTTTTATATCCTCAATATATTTTTTTTTAAGCAAACTACCAATTAAATAATTCTCAATTGTCTCATATTCAATTTGGCGTTGAGATCCAAAATATCTTCCTGAACCGATGTAATAAAATTTAATCAGATATCTTCTTCTTTCCATGATGGTAATTAAACTATTTTTCTGTTGGAATATTCAAACAATCTAAATTTGTTTTAAAATATTAAGTCCAATTATTTTTAAGACTAAAAAGCTTTTAATGATAAGCTAAATTTAATATCTAAATTTTATTTAAAATTGTGATTATTTTTTATTAAAAAACTATTGAATAAACAATGTCAAAAATTTGGTCTTCATTAAAAAATCTCAGAGATCGCACACGAGCAAGTGTAACCATTAAATCTAGGAATTTACTTTTCTTTACGGCTTTATTTTTAGTCATATTTGTCGCTATTCTAATCCGGTTGTCTCCCCTCGCTATTAATAATTTTTTAATTAAAGCATTTGATCCTTGGATTCAATATTATCAAGCTGATTATCTCTCAAGCCATTCAATTTTTGAATATTTTAATTGGCACGACTTTAAAAGTTGGTTTCCCGAGGGTATTGATAGAGGTAATTTACGACCTGGCTTAACATTCACAGTAGTAATAATATACCAAGCATTCAATTCTATTGGAATCCCAATCTCATTATATGATATTTGCTTCTATTTTCCCGCTTTTATGGGAGGTGTTACTGTATTTGCCGCGTATCTTCTCGGAAAAGAGGCTTTAGATAGAAAGTGTGGGCTCATCGCCGCTTTTTTTATGGCATTCAATACTGGGTTTATGCAAAGAACTACAGCTGGATTTTTCGATAACGAAACCATTGGGGTGTTTGCTACCTTAATGACATTTTATTTCTTTTTAAGGACTATTCGAACTGGAAGAATTACTGATTCTGTTCTTGGAGGTTTATTCCTCGGTTATTTAACCCTGAGCTGGGGGGGATATTATTTTGTATTCTATCTTTTACCGATAATAGTTGGAATATTGATATTAATGAAAAAATATAATACAAATATTTTTATCGCGTACGTAGGCATAATGGGAACTTCACTGCTGATTTTTTCATTATATTATAACTTTCATTTCTATGAACTTTTTAGTTCTCTCAACATTGGGGGTATGTATATTTTCTTAGTTTTATTAATAATTTATCATTTGATATATTCTAAGAGAGATACTTTTCCAAAATTTTATGGTGGGTTAATAAATCTTCTTAAATGGGGGATTATTCCTGCTATTTTGGTAATAGCTATTATCGTATGGATAAATCCCAGTATAATCCCATTTGGTTTTGGAGGGAGAATACAGAGTATCCTGAGCCCCTTAATTCGAGAAGGAATGAGTCTTACTGCTTCTGTTGCCGAACACAGCCCGAGTGCGTGGAGTGTTTTCTATTATAATACATTAATCCCTCTAATTGTAATCCCTCTTGGACTGTTCTTTTTGTTTCGAAGAGGTAATGCTGCTGATGTGTTGTTAATAGTATTCATACTCACACTGTTTTATTTCACAGGAAGTATGATTCGGATCATCTTACTCTTTGCTCCCGCTGCCTGTTTAGTTGGAGCTTATGGGCTTTCAAGCATTTTGAAAATTTTTGGTAGCTTTTATAAACAAGAACGTTCTGCTGTTAGTAGAAAACGTAGACGGCAGTTAAAACGAATGGTTGGCAAATCAGAAATCGCTGCTGTGTACTTTATCATTGGATTTATGTGTTTTGCTCAGATAATGCATGGTTCTGAGATCGCTACTGGCTCTTTAAGCTCAAGTCAGATCTCTCCTGGAGGCTATTATCATGATTGGGAAAATTCCCTAACATGGATGAAGACAAATCTTCCAGGTGATACAGTTGTAGTAAGTTGGTGGGATTATGGCTACTGGATAACTCCTATTGGTAATATGACGAGTGTTAACGATAATGCAACTGTAAATTCTACGAGGATTGGAATGACGGGAATGGCCCTTATGCAGACAAATGAGATCTATAGTGCAAAGATCTTCCGAATATTGAAAGCGGATTATGTACTAGTCTATTTCGGCTACCTTTTTGACCCGTTAGGAGGAGATGAGGGAAAATGGCAATGGATGTTACGGATTCCAAATGATCATTATACATTATATAAGGAATGGGGATTAGAAGAAGATAATTGGGCAAGAAATGCGGTATTTGACGAAGATGAATACGTCAATGCTACTTCTGGCCGTGTAGAATTGTCATGGTTCAATAGTCAATTGTCTAAACTGATGTTCTGGGGCATATCAACGGATGTTTATACTGGAACTAGTCCCCAAACTTTTGAAGAATATTATCGACAACAAATCGGAGCCAGATTAGCAGATGATGGAAACGCATGGAGTACTTATATTCCTGAAGGTGGTGATTATGAATCGAATGTATTTTCTCCCGTATATTTCTCTTCAGCAGGTCTGGTTAAAATTTTTAAAGTTGACTATACGGCATTAGATTCCAGTTTTGAGATAAAAGAACCTAAAGTATTTGATTCAGGCTATGGAACCTTTAGATTACAAAATACTGGCATAAAGAATCTAACTATTACAGATGTAAAAGTGAACAATGTAAGCCAGAGTTTTAATCTAGGCAAAGGATACAATACTAATACACTTGAAGCGGGTGAGGATGATTATGTATGGGTGGATATTAAATCAAGTGGTAAAGAATATAAACCAAATGATGTAGTTCGCATTGAAGTTGAGGCTCAATCAGAAGCAGCGAATAAACAAACCTATGTATTTACCAATAATACGAGTAATTTCTTCGTCAAAGAATCAAAAGAAGGAGATATTCAAATTAATAAAGAAAACAGTTACGTACTACAAATTGATGAATTCAATGCCGATGTCTATCTTGAAATAGAAAACACTGGTGAAACCACCGTAATTCTTGATACATTCTATGCTGACTCGATAATTAATGAATTGCAAGTAGATGAATATTTGAGCGGTTCTCCTATATTAGCTCCTGGAGAAAAGGCAACTGTGAAGGTATATAACTACTCCATTTCATTCTGGCCCGTACGAACAGAACATAAAATTGGTGTTATCACTCCCAATGAGATACAAGATGAGATTCTACTCACCTCACAATTTGAAAATTATGCATTATCGATTATTGCCAGAAATCGGATTATATCACCTGAAGCAGAAATTGCCCAAAACAGTAATTTTAGGAAGCATATCCCTATATCATTAAATGGAACTTATGCATATACCTATAATAATGGGACAACAAGAATCTTTCTGAAACTTCAGAATACTGGACAGAAATATTTAGGATTGGATTCGATATATTTGACTCAAACAGGCAGTTGGGATGAAGTGGAATCGATTCCTCCATTAATATTTGCTCCTGGTGATATTCAATATTTCTCTATCCTTGGACCAGATGGAATAGATATTAACGATGAAATAGGTGTCAAAGTAACCGGAAATTTTAATGAGACCACTAAAGCATCCGATATTGGGTATATTCATACGATTAGTGAAGATCCAGATCTTCAAATTATAGAATATGTAGAAGGGGATACGCTCTCTTTCATAGCAGCAAACGAAACAGGACAGCTTTTAGTTAAGAACACCGGTGACGTTCCATTAAAACTTGAAGAAATATTTCTTAATTCAACTACTACATTAAACATTAGTACTGACGTTAAATTTCTCTCTGGTGATGCTTTCTTAGATTTACAAGAATGTGCGCTAATCTCATTTAATATATCAGGTTTTAATATTAATGTGACCAATCAGATGAACGTTAATGTCTCTACAAACACCACTGCAATGGCGTATCATGAATTTTCAGCGATAGTAGATTCCTATTACTATAACATTGACATTGATAGCACCGAGACTATCGCGCGAGATTCATTTAATGTGGAGATACGTATCAATAATAACGGAGAGCTCAATGTAACAGTAGATTCTATTTACATTAATGGTACATATATTTCACTAGGAGCGTTCATCGAAGATATCTATGAGATTGGAGTTGGTGATTTTATTGAGCTCACGATTAGTATGGCGAATTTAGAATCATATATAGGCCCAGTAAACGTGAATGATGACTTAGAAATTCTTGTTCGCACAGTCGAAGGTGCTGAAGACACACATTTAGAAATAGTTATTTCCTAACAAAGCAATATAACAAAGGGTTAATTTCCTTTTTCATATTATAATTAAAATTTTAAATCCACTTCTATTTTTTTGGAGTAAAAATCATAAATCATGTTATATTAGAATATTTATAGTCTTATGGCTTATAAATTCAATTTTACTCTATATTCATATAGTTCATTTAGATGTGTTGAGTAGTATGAGTGTTAGTTTCAAGATACAATCCGAATTTTCTCCTCGTGGAGATCAACCAGTTGCGATTGCAGCGCTTAAAGAAGGAATAGATAACAGAAAAAGATTCCAGACTTTATTAGGAGCAACTGGTACTGGTAAAACATTTACTGTTGCTAATATTATACAAGAAATTCAAAAGCCTACTTTAGTTATGGCGCCCAATAAGACTCTTGCTGCTCAACTCTATAATGAACTAAAGGAATTATTCCCTAATAATGCAGTTCATTATTTTGTCTCATATTACGATTACTATCAACCAGAGGCTTATTTACCGGTGACAGGACTATATATTGAAAAGGATTTCAGTGTAAATGAAGAGATTGAGCGCCTCCGTTTAGCAGCAACTCATGCGGTAAGAACAAGGAATGACGTCATCATTGTAGCAACAGTTTCATGCATTTATGGAATTGGTGACCCAGAAACATGGACAGCAGTATCATTAAATTTAGAAGTCGGTCAGAATATTAGAAGAAGCGAAATACTTAAAGCCTTAATTAAAATGAACTATGAGAGAAAAGAAATAGAGTTCAAACCAGGAGATGTCCGAGTGAAAGGCGATATCGTAGATATTTATCCTGCATATTTAAACACAGCGATTAGAATTTCTTTATTTGGTGATGAAATAGAAAGTATCCATGAAATTCATCCCATCTCTAATGAAGTTATTCGACAACATCCACATATACGAATTTTTCCCGCCACGCATTTTATTATCCCAGAAGAAAACAAGATTAAAGCGTTAGATTCCATCGAACTTGAATTAGAGGACCAATTACAGAAATTTAAAGCTGAAAAAAAGTACGCTGAAGCTCAAAGGTTAGAAAAGAGAGTTAAATTTGACCTTGAAATGATGCGAGAAATGGGATATTGCAAAGGAATAGAGAATTATTCTAGACATCTTGATGGTCGTGCACCTGGAACACCTCCTATGTGTTTGATTGATTACTTTCCTGATGATTTTCTCATAGTAGTCGATGAATCACACATAACAATACCCCAGATTCATGGAATGATCGGAGGAGATCGTTCTCGTAAAGAAAATCTTGTCCAATACGGTTGGCGCTTACCCAGTGCTTTTGACAACCGGCCGTTAACATTTGAAGAATGGGAATCAAAAATTAAATATCTCATCTTTATGAGTGCTACACCGGGAGCTTACGAGTTGAAGAAATCTGAAGGTATTTCAGCCGAACAAATCATTCGTCCGACTGGTCTCGTGGATCCCCAAATTGAAATCCGGCCCGCTACCAATCAAATTGATGATTTATTAGGCGAATTACGGAAAACCATTGCGAATAATGGAAGAGTGTTAATAACTACTTTAACTAAACGTATGTCAGAAGATATTGCCGAATATTACTCAGAGCTTGGTATAAAAATTGAATATCTCCATAGTGAAGTGGACACTGTTGAAAGATTTGAGATATTAAGGAAATTAAGAGATGGAACTTATGATGTAGTGGTTGGAATAAATCTTCTAAGAGAAGGGTTAGATTTACCGGAGGTTCAGCTCGTTGCAATATTAGACGCTGATAAACTTGGATTTTTAAGAGATACTCGCTCTTTAATTCAAACAATCGGACGAGCTTCGAGAAATGTGGATGGAAAGGCTATTTTATATGCCGATAGAGTCTCAACTGCCATGAATGAGGCTATCAAAGAGACAAATCGTAGAAGGAAAAAGCAAACGGCTTATAATAAAGAACACAACATTACTCCCCAAACAATTCAAAAGAATATCTTGGAATCCTTATCCGAAGAACAGGAATTTAGAGAAAAAGAAGTGAAGCGGTTAAAACAAAATGTTAAAGACAAAATTAAAGAGTTAGAAATACAGGGTGATATCGATATTATTGTTCAGTACCTTGAAAATAAAATGTTTCTAGCCGCAAAAGAACTTAGATTTGAGGATGCGGCATATCTAAGAGATAAAATAATAGAATTCAAGAAAGATTATAAAATAAAAGCATGAAATTTTAGTTGAATTATTAATTAAGTTCTTTAGGTAAAATAATGAGCGATAGTTCTATAATTATCAAGGGTGCGAGGCAAAATAACCTTAAGAATATTGATGTAACAATTCCAAGAAATAAATTGGTAGTAGTAACAGGAATTAGCGGTAGTGGGAAATCAAGCCTTGCGATGGATACACTTTATGCTGAAGGCCAGAGAAGATTTTTAGAATCACTTTCAAGTTATGCAAGACAATTTCTAGGAGAAATGGATAAACCTGACGTTGATTCCATTGAAGGATTATCTCCTGCCATTGCAATTGAACAAAAACCCCTTTCAAAAAATCCAAGAAGTACAGTAGGTACAGTAACTGAAATATATGATTATTATAGATTGCTTTTTGCTAATATAGGGATTCCGCATTGTCCTAACTGTGGTAAGGAAATTAAACCTCAAACCCCTCAACAAATTATTGAGCAAGTATTAAGTTCATTAAAAGAAGGACAAAAATTTGTAGTTAAGGCCCCAGTTGTTAGAGATAGAAAAGGAGAATATAAAGAACTTCTTTTGGACTTGAAAAAGCAAGGTTACCTCAGAGTCGAAATTGATGATATCCAATATACTCTTGATGAAGATATCTCCATGGAAAAGAACATTAAACATAATATTAGGGTCATCATAGACCGGTTAATAATGAAGAAAGATATTAAAACAAGACTCGCTGATTCAATTGAGACCGCTTTAGAATTAACGGATGGAATCGTAATTATCGAAGTTATAGGCATGGGAGAAGAGATCTTTTCTGAACATCTTGCGTGTGTGGATTGTGGAATCTCGTTTCCCGCAATCGATCATAAAATGTTTTCCTTTAATATTCCCCATGGTAGTTGTAAATACTGTAATGGATTAGGAAACGTAATGGAATTCGATTATTCCTTACTTTTAGGAGATGATTTAGATATCCCTCTACAAGAAACTCCTATTAGAGATATTCCTGGTTTTGGTTCTGATACTGGGTATTCTTGGCAGACGATTGTTCAAGTAGCTAAACATTATGGATTCAATACAAATAAAACTCCGATTAAAGATATAAACCCTGATTCACTGCATAAAGTACTGTTTGGAACTGGGGAAGAAACAATAGATTTTCATTTTGAAAGTGATAATAATGGATATAAAAATAGTCGCGGCGAGATCAAGGCTTCCTATGAAGTAACTCGTCCATTTGAGGGAATAATCCCGATGCTCCATAGGAGATATATGGAGACTCGCTCAGAATGGGCTCGAGGGGTCTACGAAAGTTTAATGAAGCAAACTAATTGTCCTCAATGTAATGGCTATCGTTTAAAGCCTGAGAGTCTTGCAGTGACTATTAACGGTCTTAATATCGCTGAATTGACTGATCTTTCAGTGAAGGATGCATTGAAGTTCTTTCGGAAATTAGAATTAGATGAGACCCAAAAAGTAATAGTGAAAGACATTTTAAAGGAAATTTTAGATAGATTATCCTTTTTAGATAATGTTGGCTTAGATTATATATCTTTAAGCAGAAGGTCGCATACATTATCGGTAGGGGAAGCGGAGAGAATTCATTTAGCAACTCAGTTAGGTTCTAGTTTGGTTGGCGTATTATATGTGCTTGATGAACCCAGTGTCGGGCTTCATCAACGAGATATCTCTCGATTAATTGCGATGCTTAAAAAACTTAGAGATTTGGGAAATACTGTTATCGTGGTGGAACACGACGATGAGATAATGAGAAATGCGGATCATATCATTGATCTTGGCCCACTAGCAGGAGAAAGTGGTGGAGAAATAGTCGCAGAGGGACCTCTTGAGACGATATTGAATTCGAGAACGCTTACTGGAAAATATCTTTCAGGAAAGAAAAAAATTAATTTACCTACGAAACGAAGAAGATTGAATGGAAAATATCTTGAACTTATAGGTGCTCGAGAAAATAATCTAAAAGATATCACGGTTAAAATCCCATTAGGTGTTTTTACATGTATAACAGGCGTTTCTGGAGCAGGAAAAACTAGTTTAATTATCGATTGTTTGTATAAAGGACTTCATAATAAAGTCAATACTCGAAGTACAAGACTTCTTCAAGGCGATTTTGATGAAATTAATGGGTTCGAAGAAATAGATAAAATTATTAATATTGATCAATCACCAATCGGAAGAACTCCTCGATCTGTTCCATCAACATATACGAAAGCGTTAGATTATATACGGGAAATTTTTGCCCAACTTCCAGAAGCTCGCGAACGTGGATATAAAAAGGGAAGATTTAGTTTTAATACCAAATCTGGACATTGTAAAAAATGTAGGGGTACAGGCTATATCTTAAAGGAAATGTATTTCTTGCCCGATGTTTATATTAAATGTGATTTATGTAAAGGAAAGAGATACAACTCAGAAACACTTCAAATCAAATTTAAAGGAAAAACAATTTCAGACGTCTTAGAAATGACTTTTCACCAAGCACTTGAGTTTTTTGATAGTTTTCCTAAGCTTAAACAGACATTGAAAACAGTTGTAGATGTAGGACTAGGATATTTGGAGTTAGGTCAGTCCTCTACTACATTAAGCGGTGGAGAATCCCAGAGACTAAAAATTGCTAGAGAATTGAGAAAATTAAGCACTGGAAATACTCTCTACATTCTTGACGAACCCACGGTAGGATTACATGCTTATGATATTAATTATTTATTAGCTGTTCTACAAAAATTAGTTGATAGGGGGAACACAGTTGTAATAATTGAGCATAATATGGACATAATCAAATCTGTTGATTATATTATTGATTTAGGTCCAGAAGGAGGTGAAGAAGGAGGTTATATTGTTATAGAAGGAACCCCTGAAACAATACTTAATAGTGAAAAATCACATACAGCTTTATATTTAAAGAAATATTTAAATCAAACCCCAAAATCAAAATATTTAAAAAATGAAAGTTTATCTTCATAATCCTTATATAATTTTAATATTTTTTTTCCCTCTTCTGTTATAGAAAATCTATATTCACGCTTCTCTGTTTTCTTAACAAAATGCCTTTCGTTTAAATTTTTCAATCTTTCATAACAGAAAGTTCTTGTAAATTTTAATTTTTGACAAATCTCGTTTATAGTATATTTATTACCATCTCCAAGTAATAATAAAATACTTAACTTAGATTTAGTTAACCAATTTTCTGAATTAAAAATAGATTCTTCTTTAACACTTTTAAAATTAAAATTTTTGATATTATTCACTAATTTTTTAAAATCCTTTTGAAATTTATTTATTAATTCATTAGAATGAGTAAATATCTCTTCGATATAATTAGAGAAATTAGGCGAGTGAATCAATTGATGGCAATTTGCACATAAACTAATACATTTTTCATTTTTTAATAGAAGGATGATTTCTTCAAGATTTAGATTACATACCTTATCCCATTTAAAATCTTCCTTATCTTCCTGTGAAGTATGATGAAATTCTATTGAGGGTAATT
>JAEOSU010000003.1 GCA_016840165.1 Promethearchaeota archaeon | reverse complement strand
GAGATTTGATCCGCATGATAATTCTTGGAATTCATATACCATTTCTTTCCGGCACCATGTTTAGTACACCATTGGCACAAACTTACATAACACCCTTTTCCTAATTTTTAAGTTAATATTTAATTTTATAATAATTCAATTAGATAGATTTACTATATTTAGCTTTTAAACTTTTCAATATAAATAATTAATGTACGATTGGGAACAATCTAAAAATTTCATAATTCTTATAATTCAATGTATCTTCTGTTAGCTTATTGGCTAATGAGGTTTAATTTAAGTTGAACGAAACATCCCGTAAGAAAATTTTAATATTACTTACACTAGTCCTTGTTTTAATCACTCCAATATCACTCATTTTAATATTATCTCAAGGCCCCAAATCTGGTCCTGAGGTGACCATAGTTGGCGGCATGCTAAGTGAGGATACCACATGGCAAGGATTCATACATGTGAAAGATAGCGTAGTCATTCCAAAAAACGTGACTCTGACCATATTACCCGGGACTTTTTTAGAATTCGAACATTATAGGGGTTATAAGGGAGGGAGTAGAAAGAGCATTTCCTCGACAGGTGGGAATATAATTGCGATTGGGACTCCCGAAAAGCAGATTTGGTTCACATCAGATGCGGAAGATCCCATCAATGGAGATTGGGGGGGAATATACTGCATGGATACTAACGCATCAGTATTCATGTATGCTATTATCGAATTTGCGTTTATTGGAATCGAATCTGGAGGATCTAGACTTAATATATCCCACACTATTATTAGATGGATTCACGCAGAGGGAGTCTATTCTTCTAGATCTACTTTATTGATTGAATCCTGCTTAATTTATGATAATGGATATCATGATCTCTCTTTAGAAGACTTTAATCCCAATATCACGGTTCGCTTTAATATCTTTAATGGGGGAAATTTTGCGATTTATTCGGAAGCTACTAATGTGGATATATTTAGTAATTATTTTGTTAATTACACGGGGACTGCTGTGAGTGGAAATTTATATTCAAATCTAACAATCATTGAAAATAAGTTCAAAGACGTAGGCGCCCAAATCATCTTGGATCCAACAACAACAAATATTACTTCTGGAAATGATTTACTGGGTAATGGAACTGTTCCAATCCCTTACTTGGATTATGATAATCCAGAACCACGGAAATTAGGATACGTTCCCGGGGATCCTGAAGATCGTTATTTGTATGTTTATCCGGATATAGATGAGACACGTCAAATTATTAGGAAATTGGAGAATGAGACAACATTTGATTGGAGTCTTGAGTATGTAAATGGATGCCTTTGGAAGTTCGAACACCGTTCATTTATCAAGGGTTCTTCCCAAGATTTTGTAAAGATCAATCTTACTACTGAGACAAAAGAACAGTTTGGAAATGATATCATCCCAAATCCTAATGGTCTGGCTTACGATGGTGAACATTTTTGGACTCATGATATCGTTTTGAACAAGATTTACAAATTTCAGCCTAATGCTAGCAATTTAATTGACATTATCGCAGTGTATGATATTCCAATGGGAGTAGATTCTGTGATCGGAGTAGCTTCAGATGGGACATTCATTTATTTTTCAGATGCTCAACACATATATAAACTCAATAAAACCATGAATCTCATCGAAACGATTAATTTAGTCGGGGGCTCCGCGGTTGGAGGAATAACCTGGACAGGTACTCATTTCTGGTGTGGTGAAGAACTAATGCTTACTAAGTGGAACATGAATGGCACAATTGCAGGTCAAATATACCCTGCTGCAGAAGGTACAATTGGAATCACGTGGGATGGAACTAGGCTTTGGACAAGTCAAAAAACTTGCGAATCTTGGTTAGATGCTAAAATTTTTCAAATTGATATCATTGATGATCAGTATATCCTAAATCAATGAACTAATCATTAAATGATCTATCAAATCTATTTTTCTCAAGTTCCACTAATTCTCTACGCAAAATTTTGCCGGAACCAGATTTTGGGATAGAATCGACGAATTCAACTTCTCGGATCTTTTTATATGCGGAAATCCGTTCTGCTACCCAATTCATGATCTCTTTTTCAGTAATCTTCCCTTTCGATTGTTCCTTTAACATAATAAATGCCTTTGGTATTTGTCCAACATCTAATTCTTTGGACGGTTTGCCAATAACCGCCGCATCAAACACGTGGGGATTTTTATATAGTAAATCTTCAAGTTCAGCGGGTGCAATACTCCATCCCTTATACTTAATCATCTCTTTGATGCGATCTGCGAGGTGTTCATATTCCTCCTCGTCTATATAAGCCATATCCCCTGTTCTTAACCATTTTTCATTGGTAGTTGGATCAATCCAAAAAGCATTTTCAGTATCTTCTGGTTTATTCCAATAGCCCAGCATAACTTGCGGACCTTTAATCACTAATTCGCCCAGTTCTCCTCGTTTAGCTACTTCTTTACCTGACTCTAAATCAATAATTTTATGAAAGGTATCGGGAATGAGTGTCCCTTGTGATTCCATCTTGGGGCGATACATTGGGTTTACTGCAACTACAGGTGAGGCTTCAGTTAAACCCCACCCATGTTGAACTGTTACTTCATGAGCATTACATTTTTCCTTAGCAAGTTTATCAAATCTTTCAAGAAGTTCAAGAGGTATTGGGGCCGCTCCATTATTGAAAATTTTGAGATTTGTCCAATCGTATCCTTTATTGTTAGGTTCTTCAAGGTGTCTGACAACTGCTAAAAAAATAGGTGGAACGCATAAACTATATGATACTTGATATTTCTCAATTAATTCACAGAATTCTTTTACTTCAAATCGGGGAATTACCACTTGAGAGGCTCCTAACCAAACTGCTTGATTCATCCCTACATTTAATCCATAGATGTGATAAAGCGGGAGTACTATTATCGCAACATCTAGTTCACTTAGTTCAAAAATCTGAGAAATCTGAATAATATTGGAGACAATGTTGTAGTGGGTTAACATTGTACCTTTAGGGAGCCCCGTTGTTCCACTTGTATATACAAGAGCTGCAAGGTCGTCTTTAGTATTAAAACTTACTTCTGGAGGATTTGAAGCGGTATTTTTCATTAACTGATTCCATCCTAATGTCTCTTCTGGTAATTTAATAACACTTTCTTTATCTGACTCTATAATTATGACATGTTTTAAGTTAGTTTGCGATCTAACCGTTGCTACAACGGAATAAAGATGGTGGGAAACAATAATCGTTTCGACACCTGAATCATTCAACTCATATTTTACTTCCGTTTCTTTAAACTGTGGATTCATTGGAACTAAGATTGCTCCAACTTTCTCTAAACCAAAAAAAGAGATCTCCCATTCTATTGAATTTGGACCGAATAACGCGACTCTATCTCCTTTTTTTAACCCTAAATTATTCAATATAGACGCAAAAATATCCACTTTACTTTTAAGCTCCTTAAAAGTCATTTTCTTTGGATAAACAAAAGCATTTCTATTAGGAAATCTTTTTGCAGTATCTTCAAGTAAAGCATGAATTGGAATTTCAGGATAATAGAGGTGGCCTCGTTTAAATTTTACCATTTTTATCACCTTATTATATTAATTATTTAATTGGTATTGTTCTTAAATGTTCCATCATACCAGACCCAATCTCCCCTGTATCCAAATCTTCCATAATTACCATTTGTTCAAATAATTCAGTGGAACCTCCGTCAAACTCTCTCACAAAGCGAATAAAAGAATTATTCTTAATTCTCTGAGCTTTAATCCTATAATGGTTATCATCTATATCCGTTATTTTATAAATACTTGAGAGAGGGCTCTTAAATTGATCTCTATCTAGTTCAGTTTCAATTGAGACTTCTTTTAAAGGTATATTGCCCGATTTATTAGAAATGTGTCCCGAGAGGTCAATTTTCTGTTTAATTTTATCTTTTCGAAAAGCACATGCCCACTTTTTAAATTGATAATGACCCGCATACCATTTGTCAAATTGATGCCAATCTCGATATCCCCAACTTTTATCTCTTTGACCATAACCGCTAATTTTTATACTTTTTCCATTCTTAAAATTTATAACCCCAGAAATCTTCCCTGATGCCTCAAAATGTTGGTGCCAAGAAGCTGAAGAGTCAACTCCAAAATTATAGGTGGGAAATCTGGTCTCAAAGGTGATATTAAAACTCAATTTCCTTGAGACATAATTGATTTGCCATTCTTTAAAAGGATCAATCAAGACATAACTAAGTTTCTTCTCTCGTAGCATCGTATTGATATCTTCATCAAATTTATCTAAAAATGGTTCTTTATAGTAGGTCTCATTTCTATCCTTTAAAAATAAGAAGAATACAAATTCACGACGCTTTTCATTTGGTAAAATCCCTATTGTAGAAAAACCGGATATTTTGTTTTCTAAATCCACCCAGTTAAAATAATAAGACTCACGCCATTTTAATTCCTTAGTAGGGTTATGAAGATATTCATCAGACCCATTTAATCTTCTAGAAAAACCTTTTTTATCCATCCTATTTAATCCTCTGGCAACAGATAAAGTGATGGGCCCTCTCTTCTCTTTTTTGCCTTACTTCTCATTAAGCGTGGGATTCCAGGATCAAAATCAGATTCCATAAATTCTGGGATATACTTTTGCATTGTTCTTTCTGTCAGATCCCAATTAATCTCATCTGTGATCCCCACAAAATTGGTATATCTTGCATAACCGTAACAATAGGCGTACGCTCCTGCGATGAGGCGTTGCTTTCTGTCCCATTTTGAAAATTTAAGAAACAATTCCTTATTAGCTTGAACTGCATAATCGTTAAAAGCAGGAAGTTCATCCAAACCAATAGATTCAACAGTATTTCCATCTCTCGTGAATAGACCTACTCCAGTAATATGGTCTGAAAAGTCACCAGGATTAGTTTCAAGTGTAGCAAAATCATCAAAAGTCGTCTCCACATCTTTTAAACGATATACAAATGCAATATTGGGATACGGCGCTTTTGCTTTCGTTTCAGACCAAGAAAAATGAGGCTTTCCTCCTGCATATAAATGTGAAATTTCTCGAAATACCAATATCTCATTATTTTTTACGTCATAGGGGCCATGATCACATATTTTTGCTCGTGCTTCACATTCATCTAAAAAAGAGATGGTTTCTAAATTAGCCATAGTTCTTTTTATTGATTTTGCCTCATCACCAGAAATATTGGTAATTCTATCCTTAACCCAGTCGATATCTGGCTGGTCGAGAGCTACATTTTTCTTATTAGAATCATAAACTGATAATTGGTTATTTTGGAAATAGGAACGAGCTAATCGATTCCAGAAGTCAAGAATAAACATAGTTTGCTCTCTCTTATCCTCGGATTCTGAATGTGAATCACCATTTTTTCTCGAAATCTCTCCCATCCGTCCCACCATGTAATATAAGGGAAGATAAAAGATACTTAAAGCATGAATTTCTGAAAGAATTTTTCTACTTTCCTTACCCATTTTCTCAGGTGTAGTTTTTTTCGCAACCCTACTCAACACGTCATAAAGCATATCATAGGCATTATAAAATGACACGCAGATATAAGCCGTAACTGGGAATAATTGGCTTTCTAGAAGACCACGTTTAGATACTTGATAATCAACCAATTCTGATGCTTTAGTGATTAATTCATTGGCTTCTTTAATATTCACTATTATCGAGCTCTAAAATTAAATTAATGAAGTTATATCAATAAAGCATATAATTTAATATAAAGTTTTAATCATCTATCGAAGCAAATGAAAAAATTTAAGTATTATATAAAAAATTAAAAACTAATTCATCTATCACATATCAATACAATCGAGAGAACATAGTCATGGAAAAGATTGGTGAAGGACTTTCTTGTTCATCGAAAACTGAGGTATCTGGGGAAGCAGTTTATATTAAAACTATTGATGATGTTATTGCTCTATTTGATAACGCCTCTGGAAAAATTTGTATTGTCGATGATGCGGGAATTACCACTCTAAGTCCAATTTTATCAGAATTGGCTGGTACAATATGCACTACTGGTGGACCTGGATCTCATTTAGCTATTGTTTCCCGAGAGTTTGGAATTCCTTGTATTATGGCGATTAAATTAAAACTCAAAGATCCTTCAAATTTAAATGGAAAGAAAGTTTCGCTTAAGCATGATGGAGATAGTCGTGGTTTTCTATACTTACATCCATAAAAATTAAAATTCTCATTCTAAAAATATGAAATATCTAGCAAATATACATAATAACATCAGTAATAATGAGTTATATGGTGGAAAGGGCTCCAAACTCATAACAATGGCAAATCTTGGAATAAATGTTCCTCCGGGATTTATTTTAAACACAAAATCCTACAAAACTTTTATTAAGGAGTCAAAGTACCATGATAAAATTCTTTCTTCTTTATCCCAGAATTATACTAAAAATGAGGTATTCACTTTTTCAAAAACTATTACCGATTGTATCCTAAATTCAGAAATACCGCAAGCTGTTTTCCTCGAACTTAAAAAAGCCTACCAAAATTTAAAGATAGAATTTGGCAATGAATTATCCCTCGCAGTGAGATCCTCAGCTAATATCGAGGATTCAGAGCTATTTTCTTTTGCAGGACAAGCGGAAACCATTCTTAATAATAAAAATCTTCAAGATATCATCAACTCACTGAAAAAATGCTGGGCATCTTTATTCTCCCCTCAGGCATTGTTATATATACTTTATATTAGAAATAAGGGAAAAGAACTCTCCCTATTAGACATTGAAATCGCAATCGTAATTCAGAAAATGGTATTCTCCGAATGCTCAGGTGTCTTATTTACTGCTAATGTCATTAATAACAATCGCGATCAGATGTTAATAAACTCTACATGGGGTTTAGGGGATGCCATTACCAATAATAAAATTAATCCGGATCTAATAATTCTCGATAAATCTAATGGAACTATTATAAGCAAGATTATAGGAGAAAAGGAACAGTTATCAAAAGCTAATCCCAACAGCCCGTCCACTCAATTAATTACCATGGATGAGGATCTCAGATGTCAATGCTCATTAAATGATGCTTATATAAAAAAACTCTACCTTCTAGGCCTACAACTTGAGAAATACCTAATTTTGCCCCAAGATATTGAATGGGCTATTGATAATGATAAAGTTTATGCCCTTCAATCTCGTCCTATTACAACCCTTAAATAGTAAGAAGTGAAGATAATAAAAGAGTTAAAATTATAAGGATTTAAAAATGAGTTTATTTTAAGAAAGCTCGTTTTCCTAAGAAGATAAATAGTTCTCCTAATTCAAAGATTGTTAGTGGAAAAATCAATTGTGCCATGTCATGTCGTAATTGTTGTTTATCTTTACCAGCAGTGATTAATTTCTTGATATCCTCGACATAATCATCCATATTGAGGAATAGAATCTCTATTTTGGCAGTACCCGTGAGCTCCTCAATTTCTTTATCTAAATGTTTTTCTACTTGATTTAATAATCCTAATTTTAACTTTGGATCTAATTCATATTTCGAAATTAACCGATTCATCTCCTCGATAATAATATTTAGACTTAAATTCCAATCTTTATTTTCCTTATATCGTGGGATTAGGAGATCGCTGATAATTGCCTCAAAAAGCGCTTCTGGTGCTTGATCGTCAAATTCCATATCTAACTTGGTACTTAATTCAATATTTTTAACCAAATTTAACCTCAACTCAAAAATAAAATTATTTTCTTATTAAATAATAGACTATTTTTTTTTTAACTTTTTGCACTTCGAATCTCAATCCATTTAAATTATCAAAAAAATTCTTTATTTTTTTATAGAAAATATTAAAATTAAATACAATACACTATGGTTAAAATTATTAATCCCAAAGATGATTTGGAATAAAAAAAGATAAGGAAATAGAAAAACCGGAAACCACGAGGCACAAATTTTCTATTAAAAAGAGGAGACGTATTTATCTAATAACAGGGTTTCCCCCATTTCGAGAGATTCGAAGAACGATAAGGGTTGAGGTATTTAACCGATCTTCCATCGGCTTTAGGTATAAGAATATATTTTGCTGTCATGGTTCCGATTTTATGGTTATAAGTATATATTAATTGAACTTATTTAAATATCTATCTTTTCATAGGATAAAAGGGAAAATCTATCTTCTCAATTGAAAGAAGGGAAAGTTTTAGGAAAGCACTTAAAATAATATTTAAAAATATATGGTGGATGATTTAATAAATTAAGTCAGATTAATATACTTTTGGTCCCTTTGGAGTTTTTCCGAAGAAATATTTATAACATTATTTTCTTTGTGATATTTTTAAATAGTTTATATTCTAAAGCCAATTTTTTATCCTTGGCTAATTCAACGAGAACGGATAAAATCAAATATTCTCCATATTCATTATCGAAAGTTCTTAGAATAGATTTAAGTTGTTTTTTTTTGGATATGGAACTTAACTTTTTTGTGAAAATAATATGTTCTACTTGTTCTTTTAATGCAGATTTGATATTTCTATCGTAAAAACGAGCAATTTTATATCCATTAAATTGAGTACAAAATAAATTCCAGCTTGGAATTAAAGTGAAATTAACATCCCGATAAAAAAATTGGGTATAACCCGATTTAAAGATTCCTCTCTTACTTTTCTTGAGAACTTTAGAAAAATGAAGCGCAAAGGGTATCTTCAGTTCTATATCTTCTTTGCTATTATCCAAATTTACATAATATACCCTTCCGCCATACATTTGATGCAGAAATTTCTCTGCTGGGCTTATCTTTAGTTTTTTTACATTATAAGGATACTTTTTAGAAGCGACACAACCGCCTTCACCATGAATTAGCCATAAAACATGGATTCCAAGCGCGTTATAATCTTTGGTTCTTTGTATTAGTTCCTGAACAGTGATTTTTGAATTTTGGACTTCAACTACTACTTTCTCACCCGATTTTAGTTGAAAGTATATATCAGCAAATCTAGTTCCAAAATATTTTTCTAGCTCTCTTTGAGCTATTATATTAGTTTTATCGAAAACATAGTTATAGATTAAATGCTTAATTGCTTTATGATGAAAAGATTCAGAAGAGGTACTTGATAAAATTAAGTCCTTCAAATCACCATCTCAATACGGATTCTTATTCTTATTTGAGATCATGACTGTTTTCATTATTATTTCATAGGACTTTTCAAATTTAATGAATTTTATTTATTTTTTTTATTTAAATAGAATGGCAAATATCAATAATTCGCTTATCTGTAATCAATTAAAAATACACGTCTCTTAATAAAAGTGAGAATTATGGTCGATAGACACAATCAAAGTTTTTTTGGACAATCATCAGGCATGACCTTGATTAGCGCTTCTAAATCGGATCCTTTCATTTTCATTAAGTGCATCAAGAAAAAAAATGATGGAAATTGGGAAAAACCGTCTTTAGGGGAAGGAAAGACGGTTAAGTGCAATTTAGACGAAATAGTAATGATCTTAGAGGTCCTGAAAGGAAAGAGAAAGGCATGGAGCAGTTATCATAATTTTAATGACAGCAAAACTTCGATCTCGTTTAAATGGGATGAAAAATCTGATGATAAAGTCTATATTAATATTGGGAACTACTCTAAAATGCTTTCTTATTCTCAAATTGTAATAATGAGAATGCTCTTAGAACATCTGCTTAAAGAAAAGATAATCTATGCTACGGTTCCAAATAGCAAATACTTGTCCAATAAAGATACTGAGGAGGAATTAATTAATGCTAATGTTGAAGAGGTTAATGAATTACCGGTTATCGTAGAAGAAAAGGTAGAATTTAATGATGATAAAATATCAAAGATAAATGGAACTATAAAAGGAGAATCTAACAAAGCCATACTACTCAATCTTGATGATGGAAAAGAAATTTGGTTTCCAAAGTCTGTTATACGTTCCAATTACTCATTAGAAAAAGAAGGAAATCAATCTTTCCTAATTGATACTTGGATCTTAAAAAAAAACAATATAATCGTATAAAAAATATTTTCAAAGAACAGAATGAAAAATACTTAGGAATGACTTAAGAGGTTTTGGATATTTGGAATGTATTTCTCATCACATAGAGTTCTTAACTCTCTATTATAATCAATCATTTTTTTCGCAATTTCTGGATGGGAAAGCAATTGAATCTCTGCTTTATCATTACGATCCCATAATAGATAGGGAGTCTCCTCATATGACACTGACTTTTTAACTTCATTAATCCAGCTATCTGGCAACTCATTTTTTAGTTCTACGTTAAGCATCTTTGCTAAAAATATCGTCCATGCTCTTGGAACGACAGTCATTAAATACCCTCCCCCGCCCACCGCAATCCATTTGCCTTGGCAGTAATCACGAACACTGGTTCTAATGGTTTGAGCAACATCTTTATATACGGATAATGAAAGTCCCATCTGAGTTAATGGGTCATCATAGTGCATATCTACTCCAAGCTGGGTAAATAGAATATCTGGGGAGAATGCTTCTAGAATTCTGGGAACGCAATAGCGAAATAATTTTAAAAACATTTTGTTACTCGTTCCTGGAAGTAGTGGAAAGTTGATGGATCCGCCTGATGCTATACCTTCTCCTGTTTCATTTGTATTTCCTGTACCGGGAAATAAAAATTTACCACTTTGATGAAACGAAATTGTGAGAACACGCGGATCGTCGTAAAAAATCCATTGAACACCATCTCCATGATGGCAATCAATATCTAAATATGCTATTCTTATATCTCTCTTTAGATGTTGTAAATGTTTAATAGCAACCGCAATATCATTAAATATGCAGAATCCCGAGGCTTTACTTTTCATGGCATGGTGAAGTCCTCCAGCAGGATTGAATGCTATTGCAATATCATTATCATTCCAGACCATATCTGCTGCCAATTTACTTGCACCACATACGAGGGCAGATGCTTCGTACATTCCTTTAAAAATAGGATTGTCACCTGGACCTAATCCAAAAGCATAGGGAGATACACTTGAATCGTCGGGATTTTTACTCAATCTTTCTACTGCATTTACATACTCAATAGAATGGACTCGTAGGATCTCTTCTTTAGTTGCTGGTTGGGGAGTTTCAATTTGGAGTAGTTCATTATTAAGTAAGCCTATTTTTTCCATTAAACTATATGTTAATTTCAATCGAAGAGGTCGCAGGGGATGATTCTGGCCAAAATTGTAATCTTGATATTTGTCCGTATATATTAATCCTACTTTATCCACCATGATAATATTTAAAATGTAATTTCCTTTTAATTCTTTTTAAGTTATTCTCATAAGCGCTTTATATGAAAAACCTATTTTTTCTTACATCATGAATAGAAATTTAGGCTATTGTGGAAATACAAACAATTATATTATTTAAACATCATAATAAAAAATAAGGATATATATTAATAGATTATCGTATACTGCTTTTCGGAAGGAGATAATGAGTCAACGATTTAAAAATTTTGTTAGACGAGTTGCTAAAGATAACGAGTTTAAGCCTCTTAAAAATCAACTCCTCAATTATCTGAAAAAAGAAAGCCAAAATAAATACAAAAATTATCCTCGCCTCATAGAAATGATGAAGAACTATTGGCCGAAATACAAAGAAGGATCGAGAATATCTTATCTCTTAAAAGATCACTATGAAGAGATCTTTTATTTCTATCTTAACACTATCTTCCCATTTCGAAAGAGAGGTCTCTCTTTATTAAATCCTGAGGCGCCCACACCTGTAGATTTTAAGTTAGAATATCAGTATCATTATAATTTAAATGAGATTCAAGCAATCAAGACGCTTATGGAAAATTTAGAGATTGAAGGAACGATTGAAGGTATTTTAAAAAGGTTATTAATATTTGCAGTAAGTTCCTTTAGCCCCATGATCGAAGAGATTTTTAAACGACCATTTGCATTTCAATTTTCAAGTATTGATGCTCATCAGTTTGAAAATGGAGAGTGGGAAGTAATAGCCATTATTTCTGCTCGAGAGCAATAAAATTTAGAATATTAACCTATTTCTTTAAATATGAGCTTAAGTCCATCATCTCGCCGTCTCCCTTCTTAATCTTTATCTTGCCCTTTATACCTTTTATTTGTCGTTCTAGATAAATTATTGCATCTAATGGGATCCTACGGGTAACTCCTCCTTGTCGTTGAATAATAGAAATCAATAAATCGATATTTTGAACTACATCAGGGCTTATTAATTCACTATATATTCCTTGAAATACTCTCGGTTCTTCGGTTCTTAATTTATTTAAATATTTATATGCGTCGGGAGCTAAAACTATCTGAAGAACATAATTAATTTTCTCAACTATACTGATTTGTCTTTTTTGAGACGATTCTCGCATTTTCTGAGCATCCATAATTGCTTGCATTTTTCGCATTTTAATTTTTTCTAATTCATGTTCATCGTTTTGTTGTTCTTTTTCGCTCATACGATTACCTCTATATTTTTATTCTATAATATTGTTAGCTATTAACTATTTTTAGGGCTATTTCTAATGCCCGTATACCATCATCTAAGGTGACGTTTATCTCTTTATCATAGAGGAAATTTAAGATTTCTCTTTTTAATGGTTCATCTTCACGAAGGGGACTATAAATTATATCTTTTGTTATTGGCCACTCACCTTGAAGATCAATTCCCTTACGGATATTAATAGTTTGGCTGATAAAATCAATTGAAATACCCCCATGCTCGCCGTTAATATTCATACTCCTAAATTTTGAAGGAGTTAACCAATTGGATTCAATCTGACCGATTGCACTCCCAAAGTCTAAAATTATAAACGCTGCATCAGCATGCACATTATCTTTATAACATTTTTTAAGTCCAAAAGCATTCACTATTGTATTTTTTCCCATAACTCGCTCTTGAAGATATATGTCGTGGATTGATAAATCAAGAATGACTCCCATATCCCAATTCCGCTTAGGATATAGTCCGATTCTCTTTGAAGCAATTGAGATGATTTCTCCAATTTCAGGAAGATAGGTTAATAACTTTTCAAAAACAGGATTAAACAGTTCGATAAATCCAGGCATTATTCTGACATCCTCATATGTTTTGAGTTCAATCAATTCCTCAAGTTTTAACGCCATAGGTTTTTCTATTAGTGTATCAATTCCCTCTTCAACAAATTTTTTAGCGATTTTAGGGATGTGTTTTGGGGGGGTAACAACACTTACAGCATCTAAATCTTCATTTTTAATTAAATCTTCAATATCCGAGTAGGTGTTTAGATCTTCGTATTCTTCTGCTGCCCGAATTAATTGCTCTTCATTTTTATCGCATATAGCCATAAGTTTTGATAGATTATGAAAGTTTCGTATATGTGCTCTGCCAAACCAACCAGTTCCAATAACGGCTGTTCTTTTCTTTTTCATAAATCTCATACTAACTTATATTATTAATTATAAATAGCGCGTACAATAAGAATTTTATTACCAAAAAAAGGATACTTTCAACTTTATGTAGCTAAAAGGATGGTTGATTAATAATATAAATAAGGAAAAAAATAGTCCCCTCCGCCGGCTTTGATCCAGCGACATCTCGGTTTCGGCTGACGTATACTCATCGGCATCAAGCCTCATTACGCGATTTAATCTACAGCCGAGTGCTCTTCCAGGCTGAGCTAGGAGGGGATGTTATGTATTGCTATTATTTTTTTAAATATAGGAATTAATATATTTTTTACGATTTTCAATCCCAGAATTGATTTTTAACTTATAGCAAGATTTTCACAATTGGATTAAATGTTCTATTTGCAATTATAGTTAAATTATTAATACGAAGCTTGTTATTTATAAATTAAAAATGAGCAAATTCAATAGGAAATTCAGTATACAGTATTTAATTTATGTATTACTCATAATCCTTATTTTAATTCCATTAATCACTCATGATACCAGATTAGATAGATCATCGCTAAGAAAGGTTAATCATTTTGAGGGCTTAAGCTTATCAGATTCACCTATTATAATTACCAATTGGTCTGAGACAGCCTTATTATACGACTGGTGTTCTTTTGAGAGCGGCTCATATAAAGTGAAAAATCTCTCTTTCATCATAAATAATGAGACTGGACTGACTGTTGCAAACACCACAGAACCATTCATCATCGAGAATTGTACCTTTACATCTAATGCTTCTCAGAGCCAAGATACTGGAATCAAGTTAGTAAATGCCTCTAATGGATTATTAATTAATAACTCTTTTTCCTTCATTCGGTATTCAATATTCATAAAAAATTCGTTCAATAATTCAGTGATCTCAAACTATATTAATTGTTCCGAAATGCATTCAGTCCCTCGCTCTATTCGTTTAGAAATATGCTCTAATTCCTCCGTTCGAGAGAACTATATAATAAATTCGTACTATGGTATTCAATTAGAGAATTGTAACTATACAGAAATCGATAATAATATCCTAGAAGAAAATAGTTGGGGAATAGTGAGTTATTCAATAAAGAATTGTGTAATTTTTAACAATACTCTTTCCCGATCATTTAGTATTGGTGTTGCATTTATCGAAAACTGTTATTATAATGCTATTATCGAAAATGTATTAACGAATAGTTATTACAATGAGTATCAAGACGGAATCGCACTATGGCACGATAGTTCTAACAATTCAATTGTAAAGAACGCAATATCCGATAATAGCAGATACGGGATAGACCTTCGCGAGAGTTTGGGTAATAATGTATTAAATAATTCCTTGATCCGAAACCTTTACGGCATTCGCTTATATAAAAGTAATTATAGTACCGTGATGTATAATTATATTACTTATTATGAGATATGCATTCTTGAAACTGATACTGAGTTTAACACTTTAGAAAATAATACCTGTGAAATCACCTACAAATTCATACCGAGCTTTAACATTTGGGTGCTGTGCTTGATAATCGCTTCGATCGTAATAATAATAATTAATAGAAAATCTAAAAAATTTCGCTGAGTAATGGGTCTTTATATTTTTAACTAAGGTTAAACATAACTTTTAAAATCGTAAATTAAGAATTTTTGTATCTTATCTTTTTTTCTTAATTATACTTTTTAAAAGAAAAGTTACAATTTACGCAATATTTTTTAAAGAAAACTCAAACTAGTTATGTAATAAAAAATTATAATAGACATTATCTTAATTTAGAATACAATCTCAATATGAATATATATGAGGAGAGTTTACTATGAGAGAAGAGACCGATTATACTGAGGCAATTGAAGCGTATAAGGATGATGAATACGTAATTGTTGAACCATGGGGTAGAAGTATCGACCATTTACGGCTGACTATTATTGGTAAAGAAGGTACTCCCTATGCAAAGGGACGATTTATATTCGAAATTAAGTTTCCTGAAAATTATCCCTTCCAACCGCCTTATGCGTACGCGGTGACACTCATGTGGCATCCGAATATTGATTCTTCCATTCCACCTGGTAAATTAAATATTTGTTTAGATCTAATTAATCCCGACCTTGTGGGTAAAGTAGATGCCTCCACTGGTGCTTCTGGTTGGACACCATCAAAAACGCTTACAAATATCATCGAAGCGTTAAAAGGAATGATGCATGTAGAACCTCCCTTCTTTAATCCTGGTGATCCACTTAATCATGAAGCTGGAGAACAATACTTCAGAGCTCTGAAAAAGTTCGAGAGTAAAGCAGAGTCCTGGGCTAAGAAATATGCCATGGACTAAAGCAAATTAAAGATTTCTTAATTTACTTCTTTTTATTTTACTTAAATTAAATTTAATTAGGTGGAAACATGAAAGAAAAAAATAATGAGAATTTTCCAAGAAACGCGATAGAAGCTCAGGGTATGCTAATAAAGGCATTTTATAAAAAATTTGGAAAAGAAGCATTACCAATAATAAAAGGAATCTGCAAGAAACAAGGGCGCTCTCTAGGATTAAAAATCAAAAAGAAATTACCCGATAATTGCCTATCAACAGTTGCTACCGCATTTTATAAAAGTTATAATCCCGACGAAATCAATGTTGTAGAATTATCTGATTCAGTCTTCCAAATCCAAGGAACTAAATGTCCTTTTGGACTAGAAAATACTTCAAGAGAACTTTGTGAAGCTGTGATGGAAATTGATGCTGAATATTTTCGAACTGCCGTAAGTGAAGATATCAAGCTTGCTATCAAAAAGACAGTAGCTGCAGGAGATAAATATTGTGATACGATTTATACCTTAGAAAGATGATCTTTTTAATTAAAAATAGGAAAAAAAATTTAAGAATAAGAACTTATTGAAATAAGAAATGGATGATATTAACTTCTTAAAAAATAAAAAAGTCATTGTTTTTGATTTAGATGGCACTATTGTCAACTTAACTGCTGATTGGCCAACCTTAAAAAATATCCTAAAAAAACGATATATAGAGTTATATGGTGATTCTTGTGAGTTTTGGAGCATCTCGGGATGTTTAAGTGAAATAGTGAATAAAAATGACGAACAGGAATTACTAAACTTTTTTGATATCATCCGAACCTATGAGATGAAACATATCCAAGATACGACTCCAATCGAAGAGATTATCTATTTTATAAAGCACAAAGAACAGTTTGGAGTAAAAGGAGAAACTAAATTAGCAATTCTTTCTCTCAATACTAGACGAACTATTAAAAAATCACTTGAATTAGTGGGGATTGAAGATTTCTTTGATTTAGTTATCGGAAGAGAGGATGTAAGGAGTTGGAAACCAAATCCCGAAGGATTAATCATGATAAAGAATCATTTTAATCTACAAAAGCAGGAAATGGTCTTTTTTGGAGATTTAGAAAATGATATTGAAACGGGTAAAAATGCTGAAATTGATGTATACTTTATTGATGTGCTAATAGATCTTGTAAAGAGAAAAATAAATTAGATTATTTTTTTCTACATATAGGTAATAACGATATTATATTTCTTGATTTCAGATTCTAATTTTGCTTTCCCTAAAGGAGTGAGAATAATGATATCGTTATTTTTAATTTTTAATGCATTTAATTTCACACTCGGATCCTTCATTGAAGGCATATATGGATTCCAATACAATTCTTTAGTTATAGGGTTCGTCATCATCCACAATATAGGCTCAATTTCATGTCCAATTATTCGCATTGCTTTAAAGATGTAACCGATATCTGCATCAAACGGTACAACTAGTTGGATATTCTCCTCACCTTCAATATCACCACATGCAAGACAGTCATCTCGTTTAATGATATCTAAATGGTCAAATTGTCCATAAACTCCATTATAGTTGACATAGGGAGGGTTCATGGGAGGACCAATGTTTCTTCCATGTAATCGAAATAAAAGCTTTAATGCCTCTTGAGATTGAATGCTTGAAATAATAGAACTTACCGATTGGATGGCTGCGATCTTATTCCCGAGAATATTTTCCATCTCCTCAAATTTGAAATCTGTACCAAAAGTGGCTTTGATATTATCTTTCCATTCTTGAATTTCAGTCTGGGTTAACGTTTCTAATTTTTCGGGAGGTACATTTTCATTAAATACCCGTTGACGCAATTCTTCAAGTTCTTGCTGAGCAAGAGCTTTTAACTTAAATACATCTTCATCAACGGCCATATCAGGTTTAAATCCATATTCTTTCTCAAAATTAACTTCTGCCTTGATAACACAATGATTTCTATTTCGTGGAAGTCCTTTCAAGGTACATGCAGCAACAAGCTTATCATCAGCAGGTGGTATAGGTACCAAACATCGATAACAAGGAGTTAAATCTAAAACTTTTTTTGCATATACTTTATCAAATTCCGCTTCAACCTGTTTTCTTATTTGATCTTTAACAGGATCAATATGATTGCTTCTAATTCGGTCAATTTGATCCTCTAACCTTTCGATTTCCTGTAATGCTTCGAAATATGTTGGATAATCGTTTTCTGAAAGTTCCCAGAGCTTCTGATCGACCACTTTTTCAACTTCAGTCTCTCTGACTTTATATTCTAAACCCGATCCCTCAGGAATTACAATTTGAACATGACCTTCAAACCCAACTGTGCCTCCTTCCACCATTGGCTTTTTCAGTCTCAAGCAGATTTTATTTAAATCTAATCTAGCATTAAAGTTATCCAACGCCGCAATAATCACATCACATTCCTCAAATACTGACATTGGTAATTTTTGAAGCTTTTCAAAATAGAAATCGACCTTTAAATAAGGGTTCATTTCTCTTAAACGCTCTGCAGCAACCTCTGCTTTTGGACGACCCTCATCTCCTGGTTTGAAAAGCATCTGTCGAGACAGATTTGAAGTTTCTACAGTATCTAAATCTACCAACACTAATTTACCTATACCCATTAAGGCAAAATCTTTTGCAATTTCACATCCAAGGGCACCAACTCCCACAATCATGATACATCCATTATCCATGATGTCTTGGTTCCATCCGTCAATCAGTTGTTGGCGAGCAAACATTCTCGCCTTAAAGATCTGGTCATTCTTTTCAGACATTTTACCACTCTAAAATTTTTATATAGTAATATTATATATATTATCAATTTAGCATAATTTAAATTCTTGTAGTGCTCATAAAAGAAGTATAGAGCTAAATCTAATTGGTTTTTATTTTTTTTTCATATCTTTTAACATCTTCTTAATTTCATCTGCCTTCTCTTTATCCTTTGCCAGTTCTTCCTCTTCTTTCTTTCTCTCCTTAGATCTTTTTGATTCAGTCAATTCATTCTTTAGATCCTGTTTTAATTGTATCATTTTCCCCATACTTTTACTAAATTCCTTTGCTTCGGATTTGATACTTTCTTTTCTTGTTTTTTCTCTCAATTTGGCTTGCTTTTTGTAATCGGATATCATATTCGAAATATCTCCCGTTAGGTCTCCAACCTCTCCGACTGATTTTTGTATTTGTTTTTCTTTTAAGAGTAACCTCTCTTCCTCGAACTCCTTTTTAAGTTTGAGCTCTTCATGTAATTTTTGTATTTCCAATTCTTCTTTTAAGAATTTTTGGTGTAGCTTCTTGATATTTTCGATCTCCTCTTTAATATAAAGAATTTGGTCATTCCATCCGATCTCATTAAATTTCTTAATTGCATTTTGAAAACTCTGAATGGCTCCGTCGAAATCATTTTGAGATAATAAATTTCTTGCTTGATCAAGTAGACTTAATCCTTCTTCACTGGTTTGTTTTTCTAGTTGCCTTTTCACTAATAATTGTCTTGTTTTCTCTTGTTGCTCTCTTTTCTGTCTAAGATATTCATCTTTTCTCTTTTTTATTTCCTCTTGGAATAATTCATACTCTCTCTGGCGTTTTAATCGTATTTCCTCTTCAAGTCTCTTCTTTTCTGCGAGTTTTTCTCTTTCTTGTATCAAATCTTTTATTAACACATTTAGGTTATTAATTTCTGGCTCCCATCCTATTTTTTCCTGTAATAAATCTCGAGATTGAATATAAAGTGATATTGCTTTATCATAATCCGGTATAGGTATTTTTAAAAATTTTCCCGCCTCATCGAGTAACGAATAAGCCGCTTCTCTATAATTTAATTGTTTTTCTACTACATTTTCTCTCTCTTGAATCGCTAATTGTTGAGCAACTTTTTTCGTGATCTCCTGTTGTTTTCTCTCTTCTAAAATTGCGTTTAACTTCCTCTCTTCTTCCATTTTTTCAAGTTGCTTACGCAGTGTCCCCTCTTTCTCGATAGCTTGATCTTTCTTTAATTTCATAACTTTAAATATCATATCATTGATGATATTAGTGGGAAACTGAATTTCGTTTAATATCGTCATCGCTTTTCGATAATTTTCAATAGAATTATCATATTCTTGGTTTTTCAAATTAATTTCTGCTTTGTCTAAGAATTCAAAAGCCCTCTCTTTGTTCTCTTCAACTTTAAATTTTAATTGTTGTAATTTCTCCATTTCTACCTTTTTGGTTTTAATTCTCTCCTTTTCTCGAGATAAATTTTCACTGATTAAGTGTTTAAATTTCCTTTCTTCTTTTTCTCTTTGAAGGCGCCGTTCTAATTCTAGTTGTTGGTCTAATTTTTTCTGTTTTTGTTTTTCTAAGACTTTTAGTATAGTTTCTTTCAAAGAATCTGTTGGAAACCGAATTTCATTTAGGATAAGTTCAGCACTGCGATAATATTCCAATGATTTTTCATATTGACCCAGTCTTAGAAAGGATTCAGCTTGCTCTAACAAGTCGAATGCATCCTGCTTTCTTGTTTCCATATAGCTTCGAAGTTCTTCCCGTTCTCTTAATTTAATTTCCTTCTCTTGCATCTTCTCCGCTTCAAGCTTCATATTCGCGGTCACTTCTTCTTGAAACTTTTGTTCCTCTACTAACTTTTTCTGCTTCATTTCCATTTCATATTGCTTGGATAGTTGATCTTCCCGTTTTTTCGATTTTATTTTGTCTATCATTCCCCGAATAGGATCGGTCGGAAATTGTATTTCACTTAATACCATTTCTGCTTGATGGTACAACTCAATCGATTGATCATATAATCCCTGATTTAGCAATAGTTCAGCTTTATCCATCAAACTAAATGCTTCTTCTTTTAGATTCTCTACTTCCCGCAATAAAACTTCCCGCTTTTGAATTTCAATCTTTTTCGCTTTTAATCGTTCTTTTTCATTTTCGAGTTGCTCATAAATCTTGAGTTCAAACTTCCTGTCTTCTTCCATCTTTTTAATTCTATTTTGACGCTCTTTTCTCTTCCTTTCTTCAGTTTCAATTTTACGCGATTTGACTTTTTGGATAGAATCCTGTAATAGCGTTAAATAAGATTTGGTCCAACCTATGGTATTTAATATAGAACTAGCTTCTTCATACAATTCAAGTGCTTGATCGAACTTTTCATTTGTTAGATACATATCTGCTTGTTCTATCAATTGAAATGCGGTATCTTCTTGCGCTTTAGTTTCGGTGGAAATTTTTTTTTCTTCTTCTAATTCGATCTGTTTTGCTTCTAATGTTTTTCTCTCCATTTCCCTACTTTCTACGATTTTTGCCATAAATTCTCTTGCTTCTTGTTCTTCCTTTAACGATTTTTGTATTGCTTGTTGTTTCCAAATTTCTTTCTCCTTCTTTTTTGCTTCAATTTTTTGAATAGAGTCCATAATTAGAGGAATTTCATTCCTCCAACCTATTTGTGCGAAAATCTTGGCTGCTTCACGATATTCATCTATTGCCAGGTCAAATTTGCCCAAGGATAAATAATTTTGAGCCTGATCGAGAAAAGAAAAGCCTTTTTCTTTCCTTTCCTCAATTATTTGGCTTTCTTTTTCCTTTTCTTTTAAGATCAATTGTCTCTGTCTGTATTTGCGTTTTTCTTCTTCCATTGCCTTTGCAATTGTCATTTGGAACGCTCTCTCCTTCTGTTCATTCTCAAGCAACCTCTCCATCTCTCTTTGCTTTTCTAACTCCTGCTGTCGCTTTTTATTTTCGATTTCTATGATTGCTGTGCCAACTAGTTCAACCTCATCATACCATTGTATTTCTGCAAAAATATTCGCAACGGTGTTGTATTGTTCTAATACTTTTTCATAATCTCCTTGCCCGAGATATATTTCTGACTCCTCAAGAATTCTAAATGCTTCCTTTCTTCTTTGTTCTCGGTATTCTAATTCCTTTTTTTGTTCTTTTATAACAATCTGTTTCTCTCTAAGAGCTTCTCTTTCTGAAGCGAGTTTTTTCGCCATTAAAGCTTGAAACTTTTGTTCCTCCTTGAATTGTTGAATCGATTTTTCTAATTTCTTTTGTTTATTCAATTCCTGTTGACGTTTTCTATCCTCCAATTCATGAATAGCATCTTCAATTAAAGGAAGTTCATCATTCCATTGGATAACTGCGAAAATGTTACCCGCAGTTTGGTAGGCAAAAATCGCATTGTCTAAATCACCTTGCATAATGAACTTTTGAGCCTCATCTAATGCATCAAATGCTGATTGTTTACGTTGCTCTATATATTTCAATTCATCTTCTTTCAATTCAATTTTGAGTTCTTTATCTTTAATCTTTTTACGTTCAACTTGTAATTGTGAGAGAATTTTTTGCTGAAAACTTAATTCCTCCTTCTTCTTTACCTCTTCTTTACGTTTTATTTCAAAATCCTTTTCAATTAGTTGCTCCTTAAGATTCTTAATTGTATTAATTGTAGTTTTAATTGTATCAGTATAGGATTCCCAACTCGATCCTAAAGTATTTAAAAGCTCCAATGCGATATAATATTCCTTAATCGCAGCATTAAAATCTTTATCTTCTTGTAACTTTTTATCTGCTTTTTCTAATACTGCAAAAAACTCTTTTTCCTTTTTTTCTTGCTCTCGTTTGTTCTTTTCATATATCAATCTTTTCGATTCTAAGTCTTTACTCGTTTCTACAAATTGATCTATTTCTTTCATAAAAACTGTATTTTGAATGTCTTCTATATTTTTTTCTCGTTTCTCCTTTAATTGTAGTAGGTCGACATCTTTTTGTTGCTTATCTCTAATATCCTTAATAAAATTTAGTAAAGGTTGAATATATGAGTCCCATTCGATTTTTTTGAAGAGTTCAATAGCTGATTGAAACTTCGATATCGCTTTATCATACTTTTTTTCTCGCTCTAACTTTTTAGCCATATCAATTAAGTTAAATGCTTGAGTTTGGATCAAATCTTCATCCTGTTTGACTTCACTCGGAACATAGGATTTAACTGCCGATTCGGGCATAATTGGTTCAGATAGAGGCGTTTTTTGCATTTTTTCGAATTCTATCTTCTGTCTTTTTAATCGCTCAATAATAATTTGTATATTTTTCATCTGATCTTGCCAACCTATCGATTTCAATAGTTCTATTGCTTGACCATAGCTTTCGATTGCTTTCTCAAATTCTCCATCGCGTTCATAGAATTTTGCATTATCAATAAATGAAAAGGCATCATTTTGTATTTGCTCCTCTTGTTTTTTAAGTTCTTTATACTTTTGCACTTTGTCTGCTTGTTCAAGATCTTTTTTTCTCCCGAATGCGTCAGTTACTTGAGGTTGAGTCTTGATTTTATGAAATACTTGTGTTTCTTGCTCCGATATACTGGATTCTTGAGATTTTTGGATTTTTTCTTTTTTACGCAATTCAATATTGTTTTTCAAGCCAGCAATTTTCATACGTAAGTTTTGTATTTGAGATTCTATCCAGCCAGCTTTTGAAAGCAATTTAATAGCACTTTCATACTGTTGGATCGCAGTCTCAAAAAATCCTGACGCCTCAGATTTGCTTGCTCCATCTAATAATGAAAATGCTTCTTCTTGGAGTTTTTCAATTTCTACATCCTTCTGAGCTTTTTGGTATAACAGTTTTTCTTTGCGAAACTGCTTTAATTCTTCGATTCGAGCATAAATATCACTTATTCTCTCCATCATTATACCGCTATTTTTAAGATAATCTGCAGATTCCTGGTACATCTCGATAGCTTTTTCGAGATCCCCATTTTCTTCAAAATTTTGTGCCTTTCCTAATAATTTTAATGCTTGTTGAGCGAACTGTTCCTTATTTAGCATCTACACGTAACCTCATATCTAATTTAGAATTAAGTATATACCCTTTTATATGGATAAAACTAGATTATTCTTACATTTAATGAAACCGATTTCTTAATTAAACTTTTTATATTTTATTACTTATATCTTATAGAAAATTGTTAAGAACGCAGAATTCTTTTTTTTAACGATTTCTATAGGAGTACTCTTTGATTTAAAATTACATTAGCGTACAATATGGATCAAACATGGGAACTAAAGAAAAAAATGTCATTGTAGATTTTGAACCATTATCTCGTAGGGCATTAATTTTACCAGATAAAAATATGTATGAATTATTGATTAACTCCGGAATATTTATTCGTTCTCTATGTGGTGGACTTGGTACTTGTGGAAAATGCAAAATTCTCGTCCAAAAAGGCCAAAATTTTCTTAATCAACCAACGAAAATAGAATTGGATTCATTTTCAAAAGAAGAATTAAGAAAAGGATGGAGATTGGCTTGTCAAACTCGAGTAAGTTATGATAGCCTGGAAACGCTTAAGGATCAGAACCCCCCACAATTCCGAGTTTTTCTCCCTGAAGAACTTCTCTTTGAAGATTTTAAAATTCTGACTTCAGGATTGAATAAAGGGGTAAAAATACATCCAAATATTAAAAAAGTTTTTCTTCGAGTAGAAAAACCCAGCTTAGATAAACCCTTTTCCGATTTAGAACGAATTCAAACTGCCTTTAAAAATAGTACCAATACTATAGATATTTCAAATTTTGAAATAGAATTAAACACCCTAAAAAAAATACCCGACGTTCTCAGGGAAAAAAAACACGAGATTACTTTAACTCTATTAAATAATAGAAGAATTATAGACTGTGAACCCGGAAATACTTTAAATGCGAACTTTGGAGTTGCAATTGATATTGGTACCACAACGATCGTTGCATACCTCATCAATCTTAATAATGGGAAAACTTACGGTGTAGCTTCTTGCTTAAATCCACAAACTGCATTTGGAGAGGACGTTGTTTCCCGCATTACTTATAGCAGTGGTAATCAAGATGGCTTGAACCAACTTAATTCCACTTTAATGAAAGCTCTTAATGATCTCATTAAAAAAGTATGTAATAAAGCCAATATTTCTGCTTCAAATGTATATGAAGCTACTGTTGTTGGAAATTCGGTAATGCATCATATTTTTCTAAGTATTAATCCTAAATATATAGGTTTAAGCCCCTATGTTCCTGCGTTTCAACATGGTATGGACATTAATGCTGAAAAGTTGCATCTTGATATATCCAAACAAGGAAATGTGTTTGTGTTGCCAGTTATCGCGGGCTATGTCGGAGCAGATACGATAGGTGTTATGCTATCATCACAAATAGATAATGAGGATTCATTTACTTTAGCACTCGATGTAGGGACAAATGGCGAGATTATTATAGGAAATAAAGATCTTTTGGCAACAGGATCTTGTGCTGCTGGATCTGCTCTAGAAGGAGCACATATTTCTAATGGTATGAGAGCTGCTACTGGTGCTATAGACAGTATCACCATCGATCCTAAAACATTTGAAGTGTCCTATACTACTATCAAGAATAAATCACCTATAGGAATATGTGGCTCAGGATTAATTGATTGCGTCGCTGAGATGTTAAAAGTAAATTTAATCTCTCGGAGTGGAACATTTAATAAAACCTTACTTGATAACCATAGACTTATCAAAACTCAAAAGGGTGTTGAGTTTTTGATAACGGAATCCTCAGACCCTACTCATCCCATTACAATATCACAGAATGATATTCGAGAAATACAGATGGCAAAAGGTGCTTTTTTTTCTGGTACAAGAATTATTATGCAATATTTAAGAGAAAAACATAATTATGATGGTGAAATCTCACAGATCTTTCTAGCGGGTGCTTTTGGAAATTATATTAATAAAGAAAATGCAAAATTCATTGGAATGATTCCTGATATTCCGAATGAATTTATATATCAAATTGGAAATGCAGCGGGGATAGGCGCACAGAATGCTTTACTGGATACTGATCTAAGAGAAAAAGCTCATAAACTTTTAAATAGGACTCACTATATAGAAATTGCGGTTGAAGAGAATTTTCAAAAAGAGTTTGCTAACGCAATGTATTTTCCCCATATGAATTTAGACCTTTTTCCAAGTTTAGAAGAATATAAGCATATACCAAAGCGATATTAAGAAATTACACGCTCATTATACAGTAATTAAGAAAATTAACTCTTTCTCTTCTTAATTATTAATAGGCTACTTAAAAAAATAGAAACGTTTGGGCTCACGCGTTTGTAATATATACCTTTTTGGGTAAAATATATGTAAAAGTATTTAAGAAATAAATATATTAAATTTTTAAAAAGAATTAAATAAATTATATACAATAAAATAATATACAATTAAAATTTTTATTGATCATAAGACTATTTATCAAGGTTGAAGTACCCTATGTCAAGTTTTAAATTAAAAGTATTGCTTACTGGTGCAGCTGCAGTCGGAAAAACAAGCTTAGTCCAACGATTTATCAAAAATCGATTTGCAGCAAATTATAAACTCACCGTAGGTGTAGACATACTAACCAAAGATGTTGAATTTCGACAGGGTGAAATTGCAACACTTTCCATTTGGGATATCGGCGGACAACAAAGATTCGAGTTTATCCGATCTACATTCTACAAGGGTGCAGCAGGAGCTTTATTAGTTTTTGATTTAACTCGTGAACAAACATATACTGAAACAAGAAAATGGCTAACCGAGATAAGACAATTTGCTGGAGAAAATATCCCTTTCGTGCTTATCGGAAATAAAGTAGATTTAATTGAGGATGTCGGTATGGTGATAGATAGGAAGGAAGCAGAAGCTTTTGCGAAGAAAGAGGGTAGTATCTACATTGAAACCTCAGCAAAAACAGGTATCCATGTGGATGAGGCATTCTCAGAACTTACACGCCGAATTATTGATTCACGTACTCCTTAGCTAGTGCCAGTATAGGTATATCGTCTTATTTGGAATTAATTCTTATTTTCCTTATATTTTAAGGACTCAAAATCCTCAAATAGATCCTCATGAAGGATGGTTACCGCGTCCATGAGGTTCTCTTTTTGAATCACGATTGAAAAGTTGATTTCATCAGTACTTTGAGATAAGGCTTTTACTTGTATATCTTTTTTGGCAAATGCTTGAAAAATCTTAACTTTGGTTTGGTTATCCAACACTTTCGCTCCTGTTATATTGATAATTGCTACTTCTTCAGATTTAATCTCGAAAAATTCAGAGAAGTATTCTGATTTTTTCAAGGAGTTAATTGCTTTATCGGCATCTTCTTTTTTTACTATAAATGATGTACTTATTTCGGTAGCACTTTGCGCAACTAAAGAGACGCTAATATTATTTTTACTAATAACTTTAAAGATCTTTGCTAAAATTCCAGGCATGTCAACCAAACTGCCGGATGTAATTGTTATGATAATGCCATCTTGTATAGTAGAAATCCCCTTGATTTGATTCTTGTCTGATTTAGGAGAAACAGTTGTAAAATTAGATATTTCGGTAGGCTTATTGAAATTACGAATCTCTATAGGGATGTTGAGCTTTTCTATTGCTTCCAAACATTTTGGATGGAGTACTTTTGCCCCAAAATTGGCTATATGCTTAGCTTCATCATAATCCAAATACCGGATAAGCGAGGATTCGGGTACAAATTCAGGATCGATGGCTAAAATCCCATCTACATCTTTCCATAAAATAACTCGAATATCTCGATGGATCCCGATTTCCGATAAAGATCGCGCTAAAATTGTTGCTGAGTAATCAGAACCACCTCTTCCTAATGTTGTAGTGTATCCAATTTTATTCCTTCCAATAAATCCGGTTATACAAATAATCAAGTTTTTATTCGGTTTTTCTAAAATAGGTGCGATTAATTTGGCCATACGAGAGGTAGTTAAATCAAAATATGGATAAGCATTATTATATTCATCATTGGTAATGATAATTTCATTTGCGGGGATATATATGGAATCATAGCCTTTACTCAGTAAAAATTGGTTTAGAATATACGTGGATAAAATCTCTCCGAAACTTATAACTTTGGCCTGATAATAAGGTTCGAAGCCAAATTCTTGAATGTCTGCTAGGATATCTTCTAATCTGCTTAAGTTTTCATCCACCCAGTCCTTTGCTGCTATATAAAAATCGCTTTCTTCGTTAAATACTTGTTCAATAATGTCAAAATGTCGTTTCTCTAACAACGCCATATCCTTATCAATATCTATTGATTTTTTGGCGTTTTTTGCCAATTTTAAAAGAAGATCGGTAATTCCATTAAACGCAGAGGATACGTAGATTTTTTGATCATTTTGATAAAGTTGGGTAATCTCATGAATCTTGTTAAATGCGTGATTATTGACTAAGCAACTTCCTCCAAACTTCATAATTACTAGGCTCATCACTTATACCTCTCATGATTTATAAACGCTTAACTTTAAATCTTTTAAAGGTTTAATCGTATAAATATTTTTTATCTTAATATGGTCTCAGTAAGATAAAAGGGTATTAAAAAGAGTTAATTTAACATTTGTTCTATATCTTGTATTTGTTTGTTAATGGATTTTTCTATTTTTTCGAGCTTCGTTTTCTTTTCCTCAAGTTCTCCAGGAGTAATTTCACCGGTTAATTCTTTCATATCTAAATCTAAAGCCATTTTCGTAACATTCGATTTTTTAACTTTTAAATCCATCAACGATTTCTCAAGTTCTGCCCTTTGCTTTGAATCTAACAAATCTTTTCCTCCTTCAGAGACTGGTGCTTCTAATTTAGCTTCTGTAAGAGTTTCTGGTTCCTTTTTTGGTTCAGTACTGATAATACTGGGTTTACTCTTCGGATCAATAGGTATAGATACTTGTGGAGTTTTTATTTCTGGTTTTGGACTAAAAATTTCCTTAGGTGGGGTTGATTTCGGTGAGGAAGTTATTGGAGGTGGTACTGGTGCTTTAAATGAACTTTTTGAGCTGAATGGTGATGTCTTTAATTCACCTTCAGATAACTTCGGTGTTTTAGGAGAAGCTTGAGTTGAAGGAATCCCTTGAGTTTTAGGTGGAATAAATGATTTTGGTTTTATTAAATCAACTGGATTTATTGGAACAGGTTTCTTAGGTTTTTCTGTATTAGTAACATGAGCATATGGTGATGTTTTCAATTTCTGTTTCGCATCTTTAGGAACAGCAGTGACAGTTTTTGGTCGTGGTTTCACCATAAAATCCTCAGGATCTAATTCTAACCCGACTGGCTCCGGGGCTTGCTTTAATTCGACTTCCTTTTTAATTTTATTAGTTTCTTCGATAGCACTGTCAATTTTCTTGAACGTGGTTTCTTTTATCAAAGATATTGACTTTTCAGGAACATCCGAAGTTGAGGGCTCAGCCTTTTTTGATGGGGTAATTTTGTTATTACTTTCTTGAACTTGAACTTTTGGAGTTGATTTCGGCGGAAGCGGAGGAACATCTGGTAATTTTACTGTTTTTACCTTTGGAACTTCTTTTTTCTCTTTGACATCTTCCTTTTCAGAAGGAACAGGTTTCTTTTCAATTTCAGGTTGAGGTATTACCTTCTCTTCTTTAGGTTGTTCTTTTACTTTAGGTTCAGCAGAAGGAGCACTTACTTTTTTTAACATAGAAAGGATTTTTTGTGATTTTTCATAGAATTCGCGTCCTAAAGAATCATCCCCCAATTCTATACATAAGTCACTTATCTTTTCAAAGAGAGTAGCTGATTTTTCAAATTCTGCATTCTGTAGTGCCTGAGTAGCTTCTTCTATAAAAGTATCTCTTTTTAATAAAGGTTTAAGAAGAGGTGATACCTCAGCACTCATTTCCAAAACGTCAGCTACAATCTGTATCATTTTATCACGATTATCAGAGTTTTTCGCAATCATAGAATAGGTTTTTAGTCCTAAAATCTTTTCTATTTGCTCGGGTTTCATTGATTCTTCTAGATCTTGTTTATTGCCAATAATTGCAGTATGGGCATTTGGTGCTTGTTCTTTAATGAGTTCCAGGAAAAACTTGCTTTTTTCCACGTTTTCTAATGAAGAGTCCGAAATTAGGAGTACTGCATCACTCCCTTTTATAAAATTGTTCCAAAGATAACTAAATTGCTCTTGACCCGCGAAATCCCAAAGATGGAAATGTAATTTGCCAATCTTGATGGTAGCAATATCTCCTGTGATAGTTGGAATGTGTTGCATTGGAATTTCCTCTGCTTTGATTAAGCGAGTTATTGTTGTTTTTCCAACTCCTGAAAAACCAACTAATGAGATTTTAGGACGTAAATTTCTATGGATGGAATCGATGGTAGGATCAAATACTTCAAAAGTTTTAGCATCATATTTATGTTGAATTATATCTTCAAATAAATTCAGAAATTCTTTTTTACACTTTATTAATTCTTTTTTAATATTGTCAAAATTATCCGTTAGACCAGTTACAAATAAAAATAATAATTCAGAATCCTTAACGGAAATATAGGAAATTCGATATTTGTAATAATCATGATATTCTACTTTATTTCCACTTTTACTGAATGCATCATGCTTGAGGTCCTGAAGTAAGGAATCAAAAACTTCAGATTTTAATGCTTTTCCAAAATGCCGATAGTAGAGTAATTTATTTCCCCTATAGATATACACTTGCCTTAAAATAATGTCTCAACCCTATGTTTCTTAATTCGAAATATATTTAACTAAATCTTTAATAATGGAATACTTTTTATCTCTTCCTTTCTCTTCTTTTATAGTCTCTTGAATTTTATTGATTTCCTTGGAAAAATCAAAAATCGAGAATTCATTTATCTCAACATCCTTTATGCTTTCACTCAATTTCTTTAGAAACACACTGATGCTCGGCATAAATTTTGCGAGATTCACATCTAAATCTACTTTTGAGATGAGTATTAATTCTTCGTTAAATGTAAAAAGATAATTATATTCTTGCGCTTCGATAGCAAATGAATTTATACGATTTAAATTAAGTTCTTTTGCTATATCATGAGAATTTGATATGAGAGAGAGAATTTTCTGAGGAATTACCTTTCCTTTCGCAAATTCTTTAATTCTAGATCCCAGGATTAATCCATAGCAATTAGCTATTGCGCACTCTGAATTTATCTCTTTCTTTAATTGAGAGATAATGTTATCATAATTAATTTGTTTCATATATGATTCTTATAGACTTTTTGCATAAATAATAATATCTACCGTATTTATATTTATTTGAATATAAATCTCAAGGTTTAAGATAGAATTACTTTTATTGAGTATTAAGGTTGAAAATATATAAATCGCATTTTACTGAAAAAGAGTCGGATATCACAATAATTTCAGAGTCGATAAACGCGATTTCAACCGCAAAAGAAGAATTCTCTATCCACCGAAGAATATTAGAAAAATATATATCTACGCATAAAGAATTCCAAACCACTTTTAGTCCAATAGAAGTGGAAAGCAAGCATAAAATCATTAATCTAATGACAGAAGGCGCGCAAATATGTGATGTTGGACCAATGGCTACGGTTGCAGGTGCCTTTGCTGATCTTATGCTTGAAGTGATGAAAAAAGGCTCAAAAGCAAACCCTACTCCAGCAAGAATAGCATTAGTTGAAAATGGTGGAGAAATTGCCATAGATTCTGAAAAATCAATGAAGATCGCGCTCTATGCTGGGGAAAATAAGTTACAACTTAATATTGGTTTTTTAGTAGAGGAGAAGGATTGCCCTATGGGGATCGCATCTAGCTCTGCTAAAATCGGTCACGCGATAAGTCTGGGGCAATCTGACGTGGTGACTATTTTTGCTCATAATGCTACCATCGCCGATGGAGCTGCTACCAAAATTGGCAATCTTGTGAAAGGAGATGACGTCGAACAGTCAATTCAAAAAGCGTTAGACAAAATTGATGACATTGAAGGTGTATTAGGTGCTTTTATTTGCAGAAATGACAAAATAGGATACTCAGGCTATATTCCTAAAATGTTTCACATCACTGGAGAAAAGGATGCGATCTTGAAAAACAAATTTGTTCATTCTGATTCCGAGGAGTTTGAGATTATTAAATAACCCAGTAATAGGGTACCTCTATTCCATTTTCACTCTTACATGATGCTATTCGATTCAGATACTTCATATAATAATAACTTTGCATCTCTTCTTCGGTTAATCTTTGAAATACGTCCCATGTTCCAAAAACTAAATAGTTATCATCGAGAATCAGAAAGATGTCTGTGTTTAATTCTGCTTTCTTTTGCTGTAATTTATTAGTTCCGTTTTCATAGAAGTGATCTTGTGGTTTAAAATAGCCTAACGGATTTTGGTTAATTATTATAATATCAGCGGTAGTCAGGCTTTTATTGTTCTCTTCGTAGGGGAAATCATAATAATAAAGGACATAGGGTAAACCAAACTCGCAAATGATTAAATTTCGATCATTAGTGTATTTTGCATACCAATATATTGACGTAACCTCCCTATGATAAAGGCTATATTCAATTCCATCCACATCAATTAATAAATCTGAATATTGAGCAAAAAATGAAAAAGATACAACGAAAAGAATAAAAAACTTCATCTTAAATTTTCCAATTGATTTAAGCTTTATAATTTTATAGAGATAGGACATAAAACCAATTATTATTACTGGAGAAAAAAGAAGTAAAATGCGACCTGACCAAAATTCGTGCAATATAAATATGTCGAGACTAAGTGCAGCTAAATAAATAACTAATAACCCTATAAACCATAAATAGAGCGGTTTACCGCGTGGTTTCTTCTGAAAAAGAACTAAGCCCCAATAACAAAAAACTACAAAAATTAAACTTTCAATTGATATGAAAATTTTTGAGAAATATAAATCTAAGAAAAAAAAGTTCAAATACCAAAATGATGCAATTATAACTACAATTAAGGAATAGAGAATCGGAAAAAGGTATTTATCCTCAATTATCTTATAATACTTATATTTTTTACCGGTAATCACCAATTCAAAGCGCCCAGAAGAAAAATTAATCCCTCTTCTATAAAACAAAACAATAAATACTCCTGCTGCTGCTCCCAGAACTAAGATATACCAAGGAAGCCTAAAGAAACCTGCTATCTGCCAATGAAGGCTAATATCTGTCGCGCCAAAAAGAATTAAAAATATTAGTAATATAATGCACAACACTGAAAAATCTATCCCTCTACGATAATTCTTTACGAAATATATTAAATATATGAAACTAAATGACACTATAAAAATCATAGAAATTAATGAATGAGTAAAAATCGCACTTACTCCAAGAAAGACTATAATAATATACATAAATATAATATTCGAAAAAATTGATGCCTTATCTGGTCGTATAGGCTTAATAAGATTTTTTAGTCGAACATATAGAAGAAAAAATATTTCTAATGAAAGAATTGTCGCAATATTTGTTGGCCAAAACTCATACATAATTGCACTAAATCCTAAGGAGGAGCTTTCTAATAAAAATATACCCAAAATGGCGATATTACGATTTTTGAAAATTCTCATCAGGATATTATAAAAGATCAGTGCGGATACAAAATATGTATAAAAAAGAAAGTACCTCCCTATTAGAATCACATCGATATTAGAAAAGAAATGAATAACAGCACCAAAAATATGTAGCCCCAAAGAGCCAAAATATTGTATTACAGGTAAAAAGTTGAGTTTGGATATCCAATCTATTAAAAATACGTGATACATCGCATCTGTACCATAGAAATAGCTAAATCGGACACTATGAAGAATAGATAATAATATTAGAAATATAAAAAGCATAAGAGAAGGTAAAGAGACCTTCTTCTTCACATAAGAAGCAAGAGAAAATTTTAACTCAATCTTTTTCCTCTCATTGTTAACATTTTCACTTGATATAAAGAACTTTTCTTTATTTTTTACATCTTTTATTAAAGAATATAGGATAAAAAAGATATAGAGGATTGAAATTGATAGATAAAAAAATAAACCTGTAATTGGGATCCCAAGAGAGTTCGCAATATAACCAATCAAAATATAAAATGCTAAATCTACGCATATTGTTAGAGCGAGTTTTTCTAAAAAGTTAAATTGTTTTTTTGGAATTAGTAGAAAGAATATTGGATAGGTGGGGAGAAATAAAACTATAAATGCGGTAGCACAGAGTAATATTAGATCAATGAGAAAATTTGAGTTTGAAGGAAAGAATCCAAGAATATTTATCATGATAATACTGAGCGCGATTGATGTCGCTACAAAAACAACTAGATGTCTTCTTAGATATAAATAAACTAAAAGACTATTAAGTTTTATATCAATAACCCCCTAAATACGCAAAATTCTTCAATTTCTTTTTCCTTTAAAATTATTTAAGTAAATAGATTTCCTAATTTTAATTTTTGTCTTACGTCATGTCATTATTTTTAGAGATCCAACTTAAATATTCTTTTAATCCACTTTTTTGGTCATATTGTGGAATAAAATCTAGTTGGTTTTTTGCCTTAGAAATATCGGCATAGCTGTGAATTATATCCCCAGGACGGGGATCTGTATGTTTAATCAATAAATCTTGTCTATTGGTTAATCTAAGTAATAATGCTGCTAAATTATTTAGAGAAATAGGAGATCCTGCACCGATATTGAAGATCTCTCCTGATACATTTTTTTCTCCTGCAAGTAGGTTCCCTTGAACTACATCTTTTACATATGTAAAATCTCGTGAATTTTCACCGTTTCCAAATATTACCAATGGCTCATTTCTTTGTATTCTTCCGATCCAGATAGCTGTAACCCCACTATATGGTGAATCTTTCTGTCTTGGACCAAATACGTTAAAATATCTCAAAATTATTGTTTTTAAACCATAAATGTGATGAAAAGACTGCATATAAGACTCACCAGCAAGTTTTGATGTACCATAAGGTGAAATCGGATTACGAGGCATATCTTCAGTAAGAGGCAGTTTATTAGTATCTCCGTAAACGGATGAACTGGAGGAAAATATGACTTTTTCGATATCATTTTTCCTTGCTACATTTAATATGTTAATCGTACCGTTTACATTAACCGCATTACAAGTTTCAGGCATTATTATGGACTGAGGGACACTAGTAAATGCACCAACATGGTAGATAATCTCGATTTCCTTTGATATTTCCAATAGTAATGAATAATCGCGAATATCCCCCTTAACTAACTGAAAATCCTTGCCTTGCTGGGCATTCTTCAAATTATGTATCGATCCATTGAACATATTATCAATGCCTATCACGTTCGCCCCTAATTCAAGGCATCGATCCGCGAGATTACTCCCTATAAATCCTGCTACTCCCGTAATCAATATTCTTTTATCTTTTAGCATCATGCTTTAGTCCTTTTGTTTGGTAAATTTAATAATAGAATCTAATTTATATGAAATTAAAATCTTATCAAAGTTATTCAAATTTATTATAATATTAAAGCATTCTATATGATTATATAGTGAATAATAGTCATGTTAAAAAATAAGAAGATCATTATCACTGGGGCCGCAGGATTTATAGGATCTTATCTTACCAAAGCTCTTCTGGAGCAAAACAATTACTTAATATTGGTGGATAATTTTAATGACTACTACTCTGGTAAAGAAGACCGACTCAATGCCATTTTGGAGAATTATGAATCCAAAAAGGACTATATCCTCTTAAAGGAAGATATTTTGAATCCTAAGCTTTATAAGAAATTGGATCCCGAGATAGATTATATTTTTCATCTCGCGGCACAAGCGAATGTAAGACATTCAATTAAATATGCTTCGGAGGTTTCCAATACTAATATCATCGGTACAATCAATCTCCTTGAATTTACTAAAAAGATTAAAGACCTCAGGCGATTTATTTTCGCCTCATCCTCATCAGTCTATGGAAATCCTCTTTATACGCCTTGTGATGAAGATCATCCAAAAAACCCTATTTCTCCTTATGCCATCTCTAAATTGGCAGGTGAAATATACACAAATTACTATTATAACCAATTTCAGATACCTATCACTAATTTAAGGTTTTATACGGTTTATGGTCCTAATGGACGTCCCGATATGGCCATCGGAAAATTTTTCAACCTGATGCTTCAAAATAAACCACTCACAGTATATGGAACGGGAGAGCAACTAAGAGATTTTACTTATATCTCTGATATTATTAGTGGCATGATCTTAAGCAGCGAGAATGAAAAAGCAGTTGGTGAACCTTTTAATTTAGGATATTCAACTCCTATCAGTGTTAATGAATTAGTAGATATAATGTATGAATTTACTGGAGTCCAAAGAAATATACGTTATGAGAAGCCCCAAATGGGTGATGTTGAAATTACCCATTCAAAAATAGAAAAAGCCAAGAAAATTCTCAACTATCATCCAAAAATAAGTATTCATGAAGGACTTAAGAAATATTATGCATGGATAAAGGAAAGAATAAACAAGCTTTAATACATTAAAATTTCAACCCCATATTTCTCAATAATCTTTTTATTTGTCCAATTTAGGAGAATGTATTTAATTTTACTACTTTTTGTCCAAAATTAACCAGAGAGACATATATTTATATTCAATAATAGTATTTATACTCATGAGAAAATCAGTATAAACCGCTTTACTTAACTTTTTTTAGCGATTAGGAGTCATTTCAGTGAAAACAGTAAGTGTTGATCATCCAAATAAAGCAACAACAGCAATTGAGTCAGAAGAAAGGGTTAATTTCTTGAAATTTCATGACTTATATGATTCTCTAAACAAGGTTAGGACTGAAAAAAAGGGGATTTTTCTTTCTATCATCCTTCCAATGTTTAATGAAGAAAAATCGATAAAAACTGTTTTGGATAACCTTCCTTCAAATAATTCAATTGAAATAATAGTAGTAAATGATAATTCTACAGATAATAGTATAAGTGAAGTAAAGAAAGTACAACTATATAAACCTATTCGATTGATCAATCATTCTAAAAATAGAGGATACGGAGCAGCAATACTTACAGGAATTAAACATGCAAAAGGCGAAATTATCGTAACTATGGATTCTGATGGTCAACATACTCCAGATGATATTATAACCTTGATTCAACCAATTCTAAATAATGAAGCAGATTATACCATTGGTTCCCGTTATTTAGGATCATACTTCTATCAACTTCCAGTCTCCACAAGGCTCGGAGAAGTTGTTTTAGAAAAATTTATTCAAATTTTATTCAATAAAAGGATTAAAAATAATCAAAACGGATTTCGGGCATTTAATCGTAAAGTAATCTCTATTTTTCATGATTTTAAATATGATGGATATGCATTTTGCACTGAGCAAATCTTGAAAGCTTCAATTGAAGGTTATAGAATTAGGGAATGTCCAATTAAGCTCTATGATAGAAAATTTGGAACCTCCCATATAATCCTAAGACGATTAGCTGTAAATATTTTTTCTTGCCTTTTTCTATATTATCTTAGAAAGATCCAGTTTCTAGTACTAAAAAGTAATAAAGAGGGTAAAATAAAAATTTATAAATCTCCAAAAATCTTTCGACCCAGAACGAAGTCAATTACCTATGAAACTCTCCATCAATATAATTCCTTCTTTTTCATTGAAAGAACCTATTTTTAATGATAAAATTTATTTTACATTGCTTATTATTAAGTTTAAATTAAATACAGCTCTTCTAATAATAAAAAAGCTAATTTTATTAATAAATTAGAATAAAATTCTTTACGGAATGGGGTTTTTAGCTAAAGATGATGAGTCAGATTGACAAACATAAACCCGTGATGGAGAAACATATTAAACCCCTTCGTAAGAATAATTATGAATATCAAGAATTATTCAATTTTTTGAAGAAATATATTTCAAATAATAATGAAATCCTCATATCAATTATATTACCGTTATATAATGAGGAAAAAACAATTAAAAATATCTTATTAGGATTACCGCAAGATAAATCTATAGAAATCATCGTTATTGATGATTCTTCAACTGATAATAGTGTTACCGAATTAGAGAAAATCAGAACATTAAAAAAGTTCAAGCTCGTTAAACATAAGAAGAATAAAGGGTATGGAGCAGCAATTATTACTGGTTTGAAGCATGCACGGGGTAAGGTTATCGTAACAATGGATTCGGACGGTCAACATAGTCCTGATGATATTTTACGTTTAGTTAGGCCAATTTTTGAAGATCAAGTAGATAATTCCATTGGTTCAAGGTATCTTGGTTCTTGCTATTATACACTTCCTTTATCCACAAGATTTGGTGAGGTTCTCATTGAGAAATTGGTTCAAACTTCATTTGGTATAAAAATAGTGAATAATCAGAATGGATTTCGAGCCTATAACAGAAAGATGTTACATATTTTCGACAACATCCGATTTTTAGGATACGCTTTTTGTACTGAACAGATAATTAAAGCTAAATTAAATGGATATCGGATAAAAGAATATCCGATCAAAGTATATAACCGAGAATATGGGTCATCGAAAGTTGTGCTGTGGAAATTAGCACTTGATATCTTTTCCTGTCTTTTAATTTATTATTATAGAAAAATTCGCTATAACGTATTTAAGAAAAATGCTAATTTGAATTCTATTTTTTTTTAAAAAAACGTGAATTCTTTATGATTTTTGTTTCCACGTTATACTTCGCAGCTAAGAGAATCTCTATAAGCATGATATAAATAAGTTTAAAAAAAAAGAATAATACATAGCAATCAATAGGTTTCAAATCAGAAAATCAAGGTTTATACATGAGAATTATTACCGTATTAGGAACTCGTCCAGAAATCATTAGATTATCATTAATCATAAAGAAACTGGACGAGCTTTTTGATCATATTTTAATTCATACCGGACAGAATTATGATCCCAAATTAAATGATATCTTCTTTAAGGATTTAGGTGTAAGAGCACCTGACTATTATTTAGGTGCTGAAGCAACCTCTTTTGGCGAGCAAGTATCTATTATATTTAAGGAAGTTGAGAAGTTATTAATTAAATTAAAACCAGATAAGGTGTTGATACTAGGAGATACTAATAGCGGTTTAGCTGCAGTAATTGCCGAGCGAATGATGATTCCTGTTTATCATATGGAAGCGGGAAACAGATGCTATGATCTAAAGGTACCTGAAGAGAAAAATAGAAAAATTATAGATTCGATTTCGACAATCGCAATACCTTATACTCCTAATAGTAGAGAAAACTTACTTAAAGAAGGAATCCCAAAAAATCGAATATTTGTATCAGGAAATCCAATTTATGAAGTTTTACAATTTAATATGAATAAAATTGAGAATAGTAAAGTTTTGCAGCAATTAAACATAAAGGAGGGGGAATATTTTTTAGTCACCGCTCATAGGGCCGAAAATGTGGATGTTAAAGAAAGATTGGAGAATATCATAAAAGGATTAGAACTTATTGCAAAAAGCTATAATTTACCAATAATTTGTAGTATTCACCCACATACGAGAAAAAAAATTGAGGAGTTTAATATAAAGGTTAATAATGATAAAATTAGATTCATGGAACCGTTAGGCTTCTTTGATTTTACAAAATTAGAAAAAAATGCGAAATTAGTGCTTACTGACAGTGGCACAGTCCAAGAAGAATGTTGTATCTTTAATATTCCTACAGTAACAATGAGAGATACAACCGAACGTCCAGAAACTGTTGAATGTGGGAGTAATATTATCTCAGGTCTATCTAGTCAAAATATTTTAAATTGTACAAACCTAATGTTAAAGGTTGGTAATGATTGGGATTATCCTGTTGGCTACTTAGATGATAATGTTTCCGATAAAATAATCAAATATTTACAAGGGGTCCTTTAATTGTTTAATGGAAAAAAAATTTTAATTACCGGCGGAACGGGTTCGTGGGGAAATGAACTAACTACCCAACTCTTAGAAATGAACCCAGAAGAAATTCGTATCCTTTCCCGAGGGGAATTTGCTCAAGTCACAATGAAAAGAAAATTCAACGATGATCGTTTAAATTTTGTAATAGGGAATATTAGGGATTATGATGCCGTTAAATATGCTTGCGAAGATATTGATTATGTCTTTCATCTTGCAGCTTTAAAACATGTTCCTATCTGCGAAGAACAACCCTTAGAAGCGATTAAAACTAATATAGTTGGGACTGAAAATTTAGTTCGTGCCGCAATTTCTAATAAGGTTAAAAAAGTCATTGATGTTTCAACGGATAAAGCAGTTGTACCACTAAATCTCTATGGTATGACAAAAGCAGTTGGAGAACGATTAATTATTCATGCTAATAAACTTACTAAAGATACAAAATTCATGTGTATCCGTGCAGGTAATGTACTAGGATCGAATGGGAGTGTCTTAGAATTCTTTATTAATCAGATAAAACGTTTTAATAGGGTTACAATAACAGATATGAACATGACAAGGTTTTTTATAACTTTACATGATGCAATAGAGTTATTATTCACTGCAGCGGAAAAAAGCATTGGTGGAGAAACTTTTGTGGAAAAAATGCAATCATTCAAACTTATCGATCTAGTTGATGTTTTAATAGAAATATTCGGTAATAAAGATACCGAAATAAAAGAAATTGGAATCCGTCCTGGTGAAAAGATTGATGAAGTATTAGTATCTAAGTACGAAGTTATGAACACCTATAAATATAATGACAGATATTATTTGATCTTACCAATCTTGTATATAGAGGGATTGGCTGAATATTATAAAATGAACCATCTTGAAATGGTTACATTTGATGAGTACAGTTCGAAAACTCAATTAAGTGATAAAACGACTCTAAAACGGTTATTAAGAGAAGGAGGTTTTATTGATTAAACGAGTGTTTGTTTTTGGCGCAACGGGTATGGCTGGGCATATGGTTACCAGATATCTCGATTCATTGGGAAAATATCTACTTTTCAATTCATCGATTGATAAATTAAATGATCAAACAATTATACTGAATGTAGAAAATAAGAAATTAGTAAAAAAATTACTCTATCAAGCAAAGCCTGATATTGTCATAAATTGTATAGGGCTTTTAATTCAAGCTTCAAAAAAACACCCTGCTTTAGCAATTTATTTAAATAGTTTTTTCCCTCATTATCTTGCTGAACTAGGACAAAAATTAGACTTTAAAACTATTCATATGAGCACTGACTGTGTTTTCTCGGGTAAAAAAGGAGAATATTCTGAAAATGATTTCCGAGATGGGGAAGATCATTACGCTCGGACAAAAGCATTGGGTGAACTTATCAATGACAGAGACCTCACCTTTAGAACTTCAATTATCGGTCCCGAATTAAATGAGAATGGGGTTGGTTTATTTAATTGGTTTATGAGACAAAAGGGAACCATTAATGGATATACCAATGTTTTCTGGACAGGAGTTACTACTTTAGAATTAGCGAAAGCAATGGATAAGGCGATTGAGCAAGATTTAACTTTATTATATCATTTAGTCCCTGAAAATAAAATCTCAAAATATGATTTACTCCAAATAATAAAGGAAGTATTTAATAAACCCATCGAAATACTCAAAGATGGTCAACAAAAGCATGATAAGAGTTTGATCAATACTCGACAAGACTTTAATTATAATGTTCCTAATTATCGTGATATGCTAATTGAATTACGTGACTGGATGAAAAACTGGGAATATGGACATTATCCTTAATATTCTTAATGAAAGAAAATTTTCTAACAGAAAAATAAAAAAGAAGTAAAAAGTCTAAGGATTAATTTCATTAAACTAAAAACGAGGGGCGTCTGGATGATTATTCTTGGTTTACAGGAAACGGACTGGTTGAGACGAGGACCACATACCCAACACCATATTTTTGAAAGGTTATCCTTGAATCCTAAGATTAAGATTATAGTCTATGATTATGATATCGACAAGATTATGAAATCTGAGTCTTTATTCATTAAAAAGAAAAAATATGTAAGTAAAAATAAAACTATTCAAAATTCGAGCGTTCTAGTAATTCGATCATCCCATTTACAGATACCATATATGCGAAGAATCTCATCCTTGTTCTTCAATTTCTTCGACATATTAAAATTTATTCGAAAAAATCGTCCAGATTTAATTGTTAGCTTTTCACTATCCAATGGATTATTAGGCATGTTCTTTGCGAAATTGTTTAGAATCCCTTATATTTTCTATTATATTGATTTATTACATACTTTAGTGCCTTTAGGTTATGTTCAAAATCTTGCTGAAATAATTTCACGTTACCTATTTAAAAAATCGGAGAGAGTTATAGCAGTTACAAAATATCTAAAAGATTATATTATAAAACAAGGAGTACCGGAAGAAAAAGTAAAGGTAGTACTTAATGGTATCTCTTTAGATAATACTATTATAAACGAGAATAAACTAGCTAAACTCAGGTCTGATTTTAATATCTCAGATGACGATTTTGTCCTCTTTTTTATGGGTTATTTATATGATTTTGCTGGATTAAAGGAAATAATAGAGTATTATCATCAATATGTGGTACGTGGAGATTTAAATCTCAAATTTCTAATAGTAGGAGATGGGGGAATATACAACAATCTATCTAACTATGTAAAGAGTATAGGTGCTGAATGGGTAATCTTAACAGGAAGAATCCCATTTTTTAATATTACAGAGTATATTGCGATGGCAGATCTATGCTTAATGAGCTTTAAATTAAATAACATAACCCGTCATATTACTCCCATAAAAGTTATGGAATATATGGCTATGCAAAAACCTGTCCTTTCCAACAGTTTGCCGAGCGTAATCTCTGAGATTGGAGAAGAAAAAGGTGTAATCTTTGCAAAAAATCAAAAAACCTTGATAAAAACAATAACTGAGTTATACAATAAACGAGAAAAATTGAAAGCTTTTGGTAAAAAAGGATATGACTTAATTAAAACAGAATATACCTGGCCAAGAATCCTAAATCATTTGAGAAAGATTATATTAAATCTCATTAAAGAAAAAAGAATAAAATCATGAAGATTATTTTGATTACTAAATTAGATAGGACAATATTATGATCAATGTAGCGATGTTAACTCCATTTTTCACTGGGAATTTAGGAGGACCGTATAATGTAATCTTAGAAATAATTCCTTATCTAGAGAAATTAGGTGTCAATTCAAGTATTTACACATCTTCAGCAATAGCTCAATTTGGAAGAAAAAGAACAGAATTTTATGAGAAGAGAAGTGAAAAATTTAATATATTTCGTTTTGATTCCTTTATTCGCCTCAAAGAATATCGTATTTCTTTGAGTATGATTCCATATTTATTAAAAAAATCCAAGGATATTGATCTGTTCCATTCCCATGCTATGAGAAGTTACCCAGAAGACATCGCATCGTTTATTTCTATAATAAAACATAAGCCTCTAATCATATCTCCTCATGGAGGAATAAGTATTAACTGGGATTATGGAGATAAAATTCCAAAAATGATTCATGACGTTAGTATCGGTTATTTAATTAAGAAGTTAAAAGATCCACATTATATTGCAGTAACAAAAACGGAAATTCCAATATTAAAAAGCTATGGTATCAAAGAAGAGAATATACATTTCATTCCTCACGGTGTAAATACTGAGATTTTCAAACCCATGAAAAGTGATGACTTAAAAGAGCAGTTAGAGATACAAGATTCCGATGTTATTTTATATGTGGGACGAATTGCTAAAGGAAAAGGTGTAGATAAATTAGTAAAAATCTTGTACCATGTGAGAAAGAAAAACAAAAAAGTAAAATTAATCATTGTGGGTGGAGATTCAGGTTTCTTGTCATCTGTTAAAAAACTAATTCAGGAATATAATTTGTCAGATCATGTAATTTTCACAGGATATATTTCAAAATTTAACTTAGCAAAATATTATTCATTAGCAAATTTAGTAATTTATCCTTCAAAACAAGAAATATTTGGTTTAGTACTATGTGAAGCGATGGCTTGTGGAAAACCCGTAATTGGTTCAAATATCATGGGACCAAGTGAAATAATTGT
>JAEOSU010000071.1 GCA_016840165.1 Promethearchaeota archaeon | reverse complement strand
CAACCAGATCTTAAACTCATTTGTTTCTGTGAGTCTTTTTAATGCTATCCTTTTATTTTGATGTTGGCTTCTATTTGTTCTACATTCTCCTTTTGCTTTAGATAACTTATGAATTATTCTTACTGCTCACCTGCAGGAAGATTTTTTACTTGAATATGTTGAAAGTGCTTTATCTCATTGCTAATTTTTTTATAACGAGATAAAATTCTGAGGTGCCTGTTAAAATGTCCGTCCAAAAGGTAAATGATATTTAATGGATTAGTATTGATATTAGTTCCATAAAATTTAAAATTATTTTCATTTTTTATTTTATTAATCGTTCTCACGTTTATGTCGTTTTCAACAATAAGAACTTTTTCGGGTATTTCATTTAAATATTCGATTACCTTTTCATATTCTTCGTTAGATATTTTATATTTTTTAGTATTTTTCTCTGAAGATCTCTCATATACAGGCACTAATAAGTCCTCTGTAATTTCGCTCTTTTTGATACCCTTCACATTCTCCCATTCGTCAGTTGAAATATTTTTATCTAAATCGTTTATAATGTTATTTACTACTTCTTTGTTCGTAGCAAAAACATAAAGAGACTCAACTGCTTGAGATCGTTTTTGGATTTCTGTCAATTCATCAAATGTGAGAAACGATTCCCTATTATGAATATCTCCAATACGAGTTCTAAAATTGTTAAATGGCTGGATTCTAACTCCTCGTCCCATTGCCTGCAAAACGAACTTCCTGGCTTCCTCATTAACACCGATATTGATAAAATTAATTATATTGGGGCGATTACTATCCCATCCTTCAGAAAATATCCTTGATCCCAGAAGAATATTAATATCACTATTATCGAGGTTTATTTCATCAAAATAACTCTCTGTAATTGGTGTATCACTTACTATATAATCTTCTAATACGTTTAATTGCCATTTCAAAGCATCTGACGCTACTAAAAGACAAAAATGTCTTTCAGAAGTAGTCAGCTTAAAAGCTAATTCTCTTGTATTACCCGCAATTCTAGTTGCTTCAATACTCCCAAAGCTATTAGCGTTAAAGGCATATTTTAATATATCGTTTTTTGTTATTGATTTTATTGTAGCAAGGGTTCTGGAATTAATTTCTTCATCATAATCAAATTGAAATCCACGATGATTTTGTAAGTCAGTTAATAATTCGCTTTTCGCTGGTTCTAAATCAAAATCACCTTTTGAAATAATCGCTATTTCTTTAAAAAAAAGCTTTAGATCCGCATCTATCGTATTTACGCTATTAGCGATAGTTATAAGCAAGGGGTTGTGATAAGTATTGCTCTTGATTGTTTTGATTGATTCAGCCTCTTTTTTTATTGCAGTTAAGGTGATTAGCGTCTTTAAAACGATTTTTTGTTTTTCCACTTCAGTGAATTCGTCATCTCGTCTTCTGTTAAAATGCCGAAATTCCTGATTAGTGATTTTGATATGTTTGCCGTAGCCGGCTTCGATAAATCGTTTTAAATTAAAATTGTATACAGTAGTTGCAATATCAATATCATCTGTAAACGTGGCAGAAAAGTTGAAGAGAAATCCGTTCTGGCTCAAAACAGTATAATATTGCTGACGTTTACTAAACTCACTATCTCCTTTGTGTGCTTCATCCAAAATGACATACCATTTTCCGTTATTCAGATAAGTTTTATAGTCAATTTGCTTTTCTTTGTCTTGATCAGTGATATTATCTGCTCGATAATAAAAGACTGTTATACTATTTTCCTCAAAAAGATTTATCTGCTGGTGCTTTACATTTTCCCATTCTCGAAGATCTTTGAAATTAATATACAGATTTCCAAATTTGTTGAATATTTCGATATGCTCTTTTATCTGATTAAGAATATTATCCTTGGGAGCGAGAATTAAAATATCATTTTGAGGTATTTCAGGTATTCTCTTGGATAATTCATGAATCAGTTCAATAAGCTTTATCATTACCAAAGTCTTACCGCTTCCTGTTGCCATCCAGAAGGACGCACGATTTATGATATGTTTGAATTCGATACAGTTGTTGTCAACTACTGGATAGTAATTACTTAAAAAGGAAAAATTTACATCATCCCTATTAATATTAAGACGTGATTGTAGTGCATCATTTAAACCATTAATTTGATACTTTTCATAATATCGCTCTTTGTCTGAATAATAGTAATACAAACAGTTTAAAAGATTCTTGAGAGCCTCCTGTTGATAATCATAAAGCTTAATTTCAATGCCAAAATCGGCAAGATTTAAATT
>JAEOSU010000070.1 GCA_016840165.1 Promethearchaeota archaeon | reverse complement strand
TCAGGATGTGCAAATCCTTTTTCATGCATAATATCATCTGTATGCATAATATAACCTACGCTTATTAATGGAACTTCATTATTAGAGAAATAAATACTAGGATTTGTAAAACCATTTGAAATATTTTTAAATATACTCTCTACATCAGAAACTACTTTAGGCATTGTAAAATGAGCTCCACGATATAAAAAACAAAAGGAGCTTAACATATTCCCCTCAGGAGCTTGTTCAAATATTGTTTTTACATTTTTTCCAATATCTGTATTTATTTTTAATACTTTCGATCTATCTGAATATTTTCGATAAAATGGAGGTTTTTTTCCTACTTTGGGAGGATCAGTTCTATCTAGCCAATGATATAGTGGAACTGCGTTTCCTTCTTTTGGAAAATATCCAGAATAAGATCCGGTCATTATATTTCCGTAGCAAGGGAAAGTAATGCTTGGATATGAGGTGACGCAATTATTACATACTATTCCGCTCTTTGTAAGTTCTGCAATGTTGGGAAGCTTTCCAGCGTTAATTAATTCAAACATATGCGATGCCCGAATACAATCAAATATGATAAGAATTACTTGATTCACTCGACTAGTTTTTACCATAGTTGAGAATCATTAAGGAATTCATATTAATCTTATTATCATGGGATACAATTCAAATTATGCTTTCCAAATTGCTTTACTTTTAAACTTTATGCTTTTTTCGTAAATTATATGTGTTAAGAACTATTACACTTTCTCAATGAGTGAAGTTAAAGAAGCTAATTTTATCGTAGGTATCTTTGGAGAAAGTGAGAGTCAAAATAATCTCATTGGGCAAACTTTAGGATCGCCTGGAACGAGATCTGATATTCAATTCTATAATAGGTTGGATATAAAACGCAATCAAGTATTTTGTGCTCTCACACCAATTGAATATCCCGAAAAGATTAAACCCTTCCTTCAAACGCTCGCAATGACTAATATCCATATTTTAGTAATCGATCTAAATTATGATTTAACCGCGATTACTGGAGAAATATTAGTTGGGATGGATCTGCATCATCAATTATATCAGACTCATTCTTTAGTAGTCATCACTGGTATCAATGAAAAAAATGAATGGAAGCTTGCTAATACGGTTAAGAAAATTAATTTAATTCTCAATACTTCTAGTTTGCGAGGTACTGAAACATTTATAGTTAGAAGTAAGGAGGATCTGGAATTATTAAAGGATAAGATCTCAGATTTTAACGATATAGTCCTAATTGCCCAAGATAGTTCAATTAAATATTCAAAAATTGTAATAGATCATGTTTTTCCCGTAAAAGGGATTGGAACGGTTATTCTTGGGATAGTGAATAAGGGAGAAATTCATGCAGGCCAAATGCTTGAACTCACCGGGAATGAAAGTGTAGGGAAAAAAGTTATAATTCGAAGCATTCAAAAACATGATAGGAATTTTAAAGAAGCTTTTATAGGCGATCGCGTAGGAATTGCATTAAAAGGTAATATTTCTCCTAGTGAGATTAATAGAGATCATATATTAGCAACTCAAGGTATATTGAAACCAACTAAAGAGTTTAAAGCACAGGTATTTCTTAATAAATATTACACTCCTAAGGAAGGAAAATTAATACCTGGTCTTGGGGTTCAATACTATGCAATTGTGGACCTTAAGATCTCTCCTTTCAAATTTACAGAAGGAAAAGAAATATCTCCCGGTGAGAGTGGAACTATGACCATGAAGTTTGATAAAAACATCTATAGTGATGGAACGCCTATTACAGGCATAATTACTGAATTAAATCGTTTCAATAACAAGTTAAGAATTGTAGGCTATTATACTCAGATTTTAAACTAGTATTATTGCTTATTATTTATTTATTTATGATTCTATATTCATTTACTTATGAGAATTTTTGATATTCCTAATTATGGTAAAATAAAAATAGAGAATATTATATTTGATGTAAATGGTACAATACAGTTTGATGGAATTGTCCCAACAAAACTAAAGAAGAAAATTATGAAGCTAAAATCATACTTTAATATATTTTTAATTTCGGCTGATACTCGAGGAAATCTTGATAAAGTTGCTTTAAGATTAGGAGTTAAATCAATTAGAATCTCTCCATCTGAACTCTCAGAGGCAGAACTAAAAAATAATGAATTATTGAAGTTGGGAAAAGAAAAAACAGTCGCAATCGGCAATGGAAACAATGATTATATGATGATCAAAAGCGCTATCATTGGTATTGCAATTTTAGGAAAAGAGGGATTAGCTTCCAAAACCCTCATGAACAGCGATATCGCTTTCTTTAATTGTATTGATGCCATCCATTTTTTAATGGATGAGAAAAAAGTTTTAGCAACTCTTCGAAATTGATAATCAATTAATCCTCACTCGCGCAAAGTCTTCATCAAATAATTTCTATATTGTTTTTCTTATTTGAATCATTAAGAGGATTAAAGATCAATTACAATCTTTTGCTTCTTGCAAATTTATTTTTATAAATCCTGCTTCTTGAAGATTACGTTGTTCTGATTTAACAGATCGGTTCACTTGCGCCAAATACTTGATAGCATCTCTCTTTCCTTCATTGATATTCTCAAATAGTTCCTTTTTACTATAGCCCCCCGAGATCGTTAAAGCGGTTTGGAATGAATGATTAGGTTCAAGTGTTTTAAATTCTATTTGTAAGGCTGATAAGATCTCCCCGGGTTTATTATGAATCGTATTAGTAAGATTTAAACGCTTTTTGCCTAGATCAAATTCGCGAGTGAGACCTATTTCATAATGCGTCGGCTTGGAAAGAGTAGAGAATCCTGCATGGACATTTGAAGCGTCATACTGATAGATTATATCTTCCTGCTCATCATAGTTTCCTGAATCGCTATCGAATCCTTCTAAACCGTTAATATCAAAATCAAAAATGAAAAACATTGAGAGATCAATTAAATCAAAATCAGAATTATTCTTAATCGTAAAGAAAGTATTCATATATGGTGCTTGCCCCCGTCTCAAGAAAACATCGATATACATTCGAATCTTATGATTTTCATCTTTAAATTCTATAGGGGCAATTTCTTTCCTGCGAATTAGCTTTTTTAAATATTCCCTGATATCAAAGTCAAGAGTAATTCTGTCAATTTTAGTCCCTTTCCTACTATTTATTAATTGATATATGGGGGTAGGTTCGATATTTTTTAAAACTACGGGGACAGTACCAATATTTTTTCCTTTTAACTTAAAACTGAACCATGGTCCCGCATATTCTTGATCCGTGAGATATATTAAATGCTTCTCCATGTACGTCATCTCTTTCACTGAGAATCCCATAAGATAACCAGCAGTATTTCAAGTTGCAAGAATCTCATTGAATTCGACTTTTAGAATTTCATATATCACCTTTTATTATTTAATAAAATTAATTATTCCTATTGAGGAATAATAGACAACATTTCTATGATGTAAAAAACAGATTTGCCTAAATAAATTTACATTTTTTAATTATGCTTTCTCGATAAATCGATATGCTATATACAAAAAGGTTTCATTAACGTTTTCTCCGGTTTTAGCGCTGGTCATTATACTGTGAAATCCAAGTTCTTTAGCGGTTGCTTTAATTTCATTTTCACTAATCAAAATAGCGTCCTTTAGGTCCGATTTATTCCCAACAATGACTATTGGTATTTTTGCGGGAATAGATTGTTTGATATCATCGTACCATTTCTTAATACTGTTCAAATTCTCTTCTCTCGTTCTATCTATAACAATAAAAGCAGCATTAGCTCCCTCATAAAATCTCTTACGGTATGGTGCCATTTGGGAAATCTGTCCTCCAATATCCCAAAGAACAAAATTTACTTGGGTATTTTGGTCTAAAACTACAGATTTTTTAGAAATTTCAACTCCAATTGTAGAAATATAGCTATCTAAAAAACTATTTTCGGTAAAGCGCCGAATAAGCGAGGTCTTTCCTACTTTAAAATCGCCAGTTAAAATCAACTTCGCTGTATATCTCCCGGTTGGAAGTTTCCCCTCCTTCCTTCTTGATAATACTCGGATGATTTCTGGAATCTCAATTGAAACATTTTCATACCCATCGAGAATCAATTCCACCTTAGCCGCTATATGCTCTGAATAGACCTTTAATTCATTATTAGAGGTAATTGGGTTCGCAATGGTTGTGAGTATAGAATGTTCTCCCATAGAACAATATGCTAACTTCTTATCTTCCATAGAAGTAATATTAAAGAAATTGCTTTGAGTTTGGTACTCGTTCTTTATTTTATCAACATACTTGTCTATGAATGCAGAGATTGCTCCTATAACCGAATCAGATTCCTTATCATCCTTTTCTCTGCTTTTTGACGCAATAATTAAACCTTCACGGTCACATATCGCTACAGCAGCAACACCATCTACTTCATACATATAATTTTCTAGTAAACCAGTTAGTAAATCTATATTAGGGAGACTTTCCATGTTTACTCCATCTTAAATGATTCTTTTCTTAAAATTATTATATCTTATACTAATTTAAATATAGCTATTAGAGAGTGAATTCTTTATAATGTCGAAGTGTGAATTATCCAGATAATACTATCTCTTTTAATGTTGATCACTTTCTCAGAAAATGATATGGACCCAAAATCTCCCGAAAATGATGAAAATATCGCAAAGTTATTAAATAAAGTAGTGGTGATGTGTCGTCAAACAGGCTTATCGGAGCTTGCAACTAAATGTGATAAGATTTTAAAAAACTATCAAAATTCAAATCTCATACAATAGCTGAGAAAAAACGCCTAAATATTATCGTAATTCATATGTGAATATTTTAAAAACTACATCTCAATAATATTCTTCTTTAAATACCCACTTTTGTTGTTATGAACTATGATAGAAAATATTCCTTTATCACAACAAAAAATATTTGAAAATAATATCGAGCAAATCTTAGAACGGGCAGTAGAATTGTTCAAAAAAACTGGTTTGACTGATTTAGCAAATAAATGGGAAAGAATTTTGAAAGCATATACTAACAAGAAATATCTCACCTAAGTAGTAAAAATTATGAAAGAACCTTAATTTGATGTGTATTTCGAATTTTTAACTTTCTCCTTCTTTTTAGCGAGAATTTAAACTTAATAGAGAAATTCTTTTATATACTCTCTCTCTTCATCATTGATATTGTATAATTCATAAATGAGCTGATTTATTTTCATTTGATATTTATTACTCAAAGATGGATCAGTTTCTATTAACTTTAATATTTCTTTAATGAATTTAGTTATCATATTAGATATTTTCTTCTCATTTATATTTTGAGGAACCTTAATTGGTAAATCCTTAATTTTTTCAAGGAGGATTCTAGGATATAACTCCTTATACGACCCAAATGATTTCATAAAATAAAACGATAGCAATTCAGAATTAATTAAGCCAAGTAGATATAAACTGTTAAATTCTGGAACGGGGGAGTTTTCAATCCCTAAATTATAAAGTGATTGAGAAGTGTAACCATTCTTACTATAAGTAGCACAAATCAAATTGTTTTGGGTCAATTGTCTTATTATAATTCGGTCCTTATAGATTTCAGAAGATTTATAGTTAATTCCTGGTTTGTTTAAAATGATATATTTGAATTGCTTGATTTGATATCGATTTATTGAATAAATGAATGAAGCATAATCCTTTTTTTGCTGTTGAGGTTTTTGATCTACAATAATATTTTCAATTGCTCGAGTGGTTAATTGGTTATTACAGTCTTTACATACTAGTTTACCTTTTGGAAGTGGATAATACTTATTGCATGACTGACAATAGATAATTTTTCCTTCTTTAGTAAGCTCTACTCCTCGCTTTAGGTATAAATTATACTTAGGAACATCCATTAAATGCTTAAGCTTAGGAAAATTTTTGTTTAAATAATCTAAAATCTCAATGTCTTCTTGATTAAGGGTTATAAGAAATTTATAATTCCATTCCTTGAAATATTTTTGGAGGATCGAATTAGAAATAATAACAGATTTTCTTCTAAGCGTAATCTCTACAAGATTATTTTCTCTTTTTTTGCGATCTAGTTCCTTCTCCAGAATTAAAATGATATTGGAGACTATTGGTTCTTCAAACTGGGGTCCTAAATACAAAATCTTTTTAATAAGCGTATGGTTATAAATGTATTTTCTTATTACATTTCGATTTGATAAAGCTAGAATCGAATCGGGAACAATAAAGCCCAACTTCCCATTAGAGTTCAGTAGCTTTATACCAATTTCAATAAATAACTGATAATAATCATATTGTCCTTGGGAGGTTTCATAGGCTCTACTTTCAATTATCTCTTTTTGCTCCTGGGGGATGTCTCTTATAAACAAGTAAGGCGGATTACCTACAATAAAATCATACTTCTGATTAAATGAATGCGAAAATATATTTTGATTTTCTATATGAAAGATTGGAATTTGGTATATAGGATCTTTTGCGATAATTTTAGTGATAACCTTAAATAGCGCATATAGTAGGTTAATTTGACATAAAATGCAAGCTATAGGATTAATGTCTATCCCAATTACTTTTGATTTAATTAAATTAATAACCTCTTTTAAGCCGGTTAAATCTAAATTCTTACTAATTTTTGTCTTGCATTTAATAATTCTTTTTACTGCTTGAATTAAAAAACTTCCCGCTCCACAGCTAATATCTATAATACTCTTACTTCCATCACAGTTATTATTACAAAAACCCACTCCATCTAATATTTCATTTACAATATCTCGCGGAGTGTATATCTCTCCCATTCTTTTCCGCTGATGATAGGATACATTTCGTTCGTATAATGATGCCAGCTTATCAAGATTGTTATTTTCTTTTTCATTCGATTGCCATAAAGTTTCATTTAAATTATCTAAAAATGTAATTTGCTCGTAGGAATTTGAATCTTTAAGATATCGCTTTTTTAAGATAGATATTATTTTGTGGCTTCTAAGAAATTCAATGAATTCTTTCATTTCCTATTTAAACTATACGCATATGACTTTTTATCCATTTCCTTAAGGAACGTTATTAGAAAAAATTTTTTTTAATAGGTAAAGTTCAATAAGTCTATGGGATTCACCAAACGTAAGGTGAAAAATATTAAATCCAGAAATTTTCCAGAAGAAATTTGTTTTAAACCAATAGGGATTATATATACCCCCTTTAAATCGATGGCCGGAGTCCCTAGACAAAGTTCTCTTTCAGAAGTAGAGGGCACTATTGAAATATTCGAAGATTTTCAAGATGGTTTGAAAGATTTAGAAGGCTTTTCACACATCTACTGTTTATATCATTTTGACTTAATTAAACCTCCAGTGCCATTACTATCACGATCTTTTTCGAGTAGTGAGAAGAAAGGGGTCTTTGCTATAAGGACTCCGTTTAGACCGAACCCGATCGGATTATCTATATTCGAAGTTATTAATGTGAAGCGAAATGTTATACACATTAAAGGAGTTGATGCCATAGACAGGACCCCTGTGCTTGATATCAAACCTTATGTGTCTGAATTTGATGTTAGATTCCATACTAAAAATGGTTGGTTAAATAGTATATAAAAAATGTTTGTTGAAATTGGAATTAATACTATATCTTACATCTATTAAAAATTATAGAATAGTTTTAAATAATTTTTATAATATTTCTTAGTTAAGTAGAATTTGGATTAATAGAAATTGGAATCCATTCCAAAATGCTTGGTATAATCAATATAGTACTATATATTTCCATCATTCTTATATCCCTGACCTATATTATAATTGTAAGGGAAACATATGAACCAGATAGAAATTTCTTAATTATGCTTATCATTTTTTTTATAAATGAAATTCACGCTTTTACATTCTTTAATCTTTCTACAGAAAAGATATTTGACCAAGAATATGCTTTGGTATTATGGTATGGTGCTCTTATATCTGGAGCAATTTCAACGGGAATATGGACTTCTGTTCATGCAATTGAGCTGAATAAAAAAAGTAGAGTTAGATATCTCCCTGTTCTCATCGGAATTACGTTACTAGGCATTATGATTAGTTTGATGGTTGGCCCAAATTCGTTCTTCGTCATCGAATCGACCAATAGTTATTCATATTTATTTCAAAATGAATTATTATTAATTTCAATTTTATTATACAATTTAATGATTGTCCTTATCACAATTATTACTCAAATTTCAGGATTTAAAAACTATAGTGACAGAGGATTAGGTATCTTATTTAATTATTTTGATATTGTCTTTGTGTTAAGAATGGTTATTTATTCACTTTTTTTGATTTTTCCAATAATGTTTTTAAAAATTCTTTTTCTCATTTCCTATTTCTTAAATGGGATAATAATTTTAATCATTATTATCAAAAGACCAAACTTTTTGGTTGTTTTTACTAATAAAATCTATGATTTCATTATATTTCATCGATCGGGGATCTTACTTTTTTCATACAATTTTCAAAGCGATAAAGAAGTTGACGATTCACTCCTCAAGGGGAGTATCTTAATTGGAATTAATCATATTCTCAATAATTTTTCGAACGTAAAGAATCAATTGGACTTGATAGAGTTGCGAGATAAAGGTGTCATTTTTCAATTTGATAATGAGCTTGGTTATGCGATTTTATTAATTGCGAAACATAAAAATGCTACATTAGAGCACTCAGTTAGTAATTTTAATCATAAATTTTCTAAGCGATTTAAAGACTATTTAGTAAATCTTCACGGATTAATTGATATTTCGAGGTTTTCAGAGACGAAACTCCTAATCAATGAATGTTTTAAGCGATATATAATTGAAAAATCCTAAAAATGAACCGTAATTAAATTTGATTTTTTTTATATACATATTTTATGAGGTAATGCTTTTATACCAGATCTTACTTTTATTTTTTAGGGTATTAAGCGAATAGAATTCAAGTTAAAGCTTTAACCACATAAGAAAATAAACTAATAAAAGAACTTAATAACTATGCTAAGTTTAACGGGTTTTATACTTTTCATTGGTTATATCGTCATTTCAATTATAACTATAGTCTCAACTTCACATATTTTAAGGAATCGTATAGCTTATGGAACAGAATTGAATATGTACTTAAATATTGCAGCAATCTTTAATGGAGGGATAATATTCTCTACTTTCTTTATCTTTTCGATTCTCTTTTATGTATCTGATAACTTGAGTGTCATTCTATGGAAGGGTTCTATTATTACGGGATTTATTTCTTTAATAATTAATGCAATTATCTACTCTTTCTTCAAAAAGTATAGAAAAGTACAAAGTTTTCCATTTTTATACTTAGCAATGATGTTTGGATTGTTAATCGGGATACTTATATTACCTGGTTCTATTCAATATTCTATCCAAATATCTGATCCTATTCCTTTTTTTTTTGGAGATCCTTCTGTAGTTAACTTTTATTTTGATTTTTTTTCTGGATTCATTATCATAATATTTCAGATAACGGTTATATTGTATCTTCTATATGTTTCTCTTAAAATCAATTTTGAATATAAAAATAAAACAGAAAGCCTCCCATTAGTCATTAATTCAATTATATATTCATTACCTTCCTTTATGTATATTCTATATATTTTATTTAGCGCTCCAATTTACCGAGAATTATACATTACATTGATTTGGATAACCTATTTTGCTGTTGATATTGTATTAATTACAAAACCCGAATTGTTTTTTATCCTCCCTAATAAGATCTATGCCGTAAATATCTATCATAAGTCAGGGATATTGTTATATTCTTATCAATTTGAAAAGCAAACTGAGTTTCAGGATGATTCAAAAATCTGGGGGAATGTATTAATTGGCTTGAATTATATTTTGAGCGAATTTACAGATAAAGAAGACAAAATAGAACTAATTAAGACAAAAAATTCTGACATCCTTGTTTTATATGAAAATAAAGGAGGCTATGCGGTGATGATAAGTACTAACAAAAAGAATGCCATCGTAGAAACCTTGTCTCAAAATTTTTCTGAAGAATTTGGAAAAAAATATTCAGAAGAATTAAATGATATTCAAGACTTGAATAAAATAATTAATATTTCAGAATTTGAAGGAACTAAAGACTTAATAGAAAGAAATTTTCAACTCTATCTTTAAGCTCAAGGAATCTAGCAATAAACGTGAAGATTGGTCTCTATAAATATTATATTCGAAATAATTTTTTACTTTAATAATTTTAAAATATTTAAATAAAAGAACAAAAAAATGATGCAATTTTGGCACTAAATTATTGTCCTAAATGTGGAAGTAAATTAGATGAAAATAAGGATCGATGTTCAAACTGTGGTTATAATCTAACGAAAAGACCTAATATTCAGAAAACTTCTTTTAAATCTCAAGATTCTGCTATTGAATACGCTGATTTTCTACAGAGAGCCTTTGCTTGGCTTATAGATATTATCATTGTGATTACTATCTCATCACCACTCTCTATATTTCTCAACTTCGGAAGTTTACTATTATTAACAAATGCCTATAATTTCGTTGTAGGCTTTTTGTATTTTTGGTTATTGGAAACGTTTAATAGTGGTCAAACTCTCGGAAAAGTACTTATAAAAATTAGAACGGTTAATGAGGAAAATTTTGAAATTGCCGACCCCTCTATGTATGCATTAAATAATCTAACGAAGGCTACAGGTTTTTTGGTATTGGATGTAATCTTTGGAATTCTCTTTCTAAAGAATGATCAAGGCTGGCAAAGTCTAAGAGTTACCCAACATCTCGCTCATGTGGTCGTTATAAGAGCTTAACCTTAATTCTTCGAATTTTTTTATCAAATTATTTTTCATTATTTTTAAATCAGTAAACTATGAATTACTAAACGTTTATATATTTAAACCACCATAATAAACTTGGAATGATGGACAACTTAACACTTCAAGATAAAGAATGGGCACATGATTGGAAAGTCATCAATAAAATTTTTGAAAATATAGAGAGTCTTAAAGACCTTTTTAAGGAACTAGATGTATCCTACTTAAGAGAAATGGAACAGAAGTTACTACTCTTAAATCTTGAAAAGTACACTTGGAGTCTACAAAATTATATTATCGAAAAATATTCTAAACCTTAAAAGTGTTTTAATAAGGAATAGAGCGCTCTTGAAGGACTTTTCATCTAATAATTTAATTTAACAAAGAGTAATACTATTCTTTTAACAACTCTTAAATAGTGTATTTTATTACTATACTGAAATATTTACTATAAATTCACATGAATAAAAAATGAGTACTAAATTTAGCAAAGGTCAAAAATGGGCTTTTGGTGCGGGTTCTTTCGCTCAATGGTTTATCAATACGGCTTTTAATATCTGGGTCTTTTATTATTACTTTACAGTTGTAGGGTTGGATATAAGGTGGTATGTTCTTGCAGCTGTCATATGGACCTTATGGAATGCATTCAATGATCCTTTTATTGGCTATTTATCAGACCGTACAAACACCCGATGGGGTCGTAGAAAACCCTACATCATGATAGGAATCATTCCAATGTTAATATTAGAGATAATCTTATGGCTCCCTCCTACAAATAATCAACTTACCATATTTATTTATTTATTAATTATGTTGATTTGCTATGACACCTTTTATACTATGATTGCACTCCCATTCGACAGCTTATTTCCAGAATTATATACAAGTGTGAAGGAACGTTCAGAAGTAAACACTATAAAACAATTACTTGCAGTTGTAGGGTTATTAGCGGCAGCATTAGTCCCTGGTTTTATTGTAGACAGCAATACTATGTCTTATTTAATAAATGGAGTCGTTACATCGATAATAGTAGGAATATCGTTGATAATTGCATTAAAATGGGGTGTGAAGGAACGAAGAGAGTTTAAGTTAGATTATCAACAATCCTTTAAGTTCTTTGAGGGTTTAAAGTACTCTCTAAAAAATAAAGGATTTGTACTCTATACAATCATATTCTTTCTCTATGAATATGTTATCCTCCTTCTTGCTACATTGGTTCAGATATTCGGAAAACAAGTTTTGGGAGCCACTGAGTTTCAAACCTCAATTATTATGGGTATCATGTATATAATGGGCGCTTTATCAGTAATTCTTTGGAGATGGTTAGATATTAAAATCGGCTCAAGAAAAGGTTTAGCATTATCTGTCACTGCATACTTTCTCGCATCTCTTCCATTGATGCTTATCAATATATATGAAATAGCAGTAGTAATAGCATTATTCATGGGCATAGGGTTCGGGGGAATGATATATTACATTTATCTAATCATTGCGGATGTAATTGATGAGGATGAGCTAAAAACAGGCACAAGACATGAAGGAGCATTTTTTGGTATCACTAACTTTTTCATGCGACTCTCAATGATAGCATCCATATTTACCATCGGTTTAGTATTTGTTCAGAGTGATTGGGAACTTTATAATCCTTTGATTGACATGACACTTGCACTACGATTACTATTTATAGTCATTCCGGGTATTGCATTAGGAATCTTATTATTATGCCTCTATTTCTATCCCTTTCCAAAAGCAAGAGTAGAAGAGATTAAAACAAAATTATATGAACTACATAAAGAAAAAGAATCGAGAGTAGATTCTATTTAATTTTTTTTATTTTATTATTACCAAAAGGAAGAAATGGAAAAAAATCATAATTGATTAAGTGCTTGGTTTAAATCATTAATCAAATCTTGGGAATCTTCTAATCCAATTGAAAATCGGAAATGGGTATCTGAAATATTCATCAGTCGCTTTTCCCAAGACGAAAGATCTATACCCGTCATTAGAGAAGTATATTCAATTAATGAGGTGGTATCCCCTAATGAAACACCAACTTTAATAATCTTCAAGTGATTTATGAAGTCAAGACTCTCTTCTTGAGATTTCAATTCGAATCCAAGCATCCCACCATAATCAGACATCTGTTTGGTGGCAATAGAATGGTCTGGGTGCGACTCTAAGCCGGGATAAACTACCTTTGCTACTTTAGGATGGGATTCTAAAAAGTTGGCAATTTGTTTAGCATTTTCACAGTGCTTTTTCATGCGAACGCTTAATGTTCGACAACCACGTAATATTAACCATGCACTAAATGGACTCATTACTTGCCCTTCTAATTCTAACCAAAAGTACCTTATCTTTTGTAATTCTATTTTGGGACCAATTATTACTCCACCCATTGCATCTCCATGTCCATTGATATATTTCGTAAGACTTTCAACAACAAAATCCGCTCCTAACTCTAGTGGTTTCTGCAAGGCAGGTGAGGCAAATGTATTATCAACAATACATTTTCCGCCGGCATCATGTATCATATTTGAACATGCTTGTATATCAATTACATCAATTGAGGGATTAGCAGGGGTTTCTATAAATATCAGCTTTGTTTGATCATCTATTGCATCTTTAACCTGCTGTAGATCTCTCATATCAACAATTCTAGGTTCAATTCCCATTTGTGGATACACATTCATAAATAAGCGAAATGTGCCTGTATATTGGTTTTTATGCATGACGAGATTTGGAATCTCTTCGGAATGGGTTTGAGGAAGATATTTAAATATTTTATTTGGTTTTACTCGCTTTAATCGCCGATATAATAGACTCGAGCAAGCTAAATGAACTGCTGCCATACCTGAAGCGACTGATAATGCTTCTTCCCCTCCATGCAATGTCGCCAACTTTTTATCTAATGCATATAACGTTGGATTTTCCGTTCTTGAATAATAATAATGGCTTTTAATGAATTCCGTGAAATTTGGGTATACGTATGATTTTGTGGCGTAAATTGGTAATCGTAAACTTGATGGCGTTTCGGGGTAGGGATCTTCTCCCGCCCGAATTTGCTGAGTCTCAAATTTTAATTTATCCCAATCTTTTCTTAATTCCCGATTAATTTGGTCTTGAGTTTTTTTTTCTGCCATCTTTATCCCTCCAATCCACTAATTCCTTTCACATCTTTATCTTTATCCAAATCTTCCGCCTTTCTGAAAAAATCCATGTTTCGTGAAGATATTTCTTTGAAATATTCTTTTAGCTGCTTATCTACACCCTCTGAAATTCCAGGACCTTTCTGAGATTCAAGTATTTGGTTTACCTTCTCTCTTGCTCTTTGAATAATATCTTTTGAGCCATTACGCTTCCAAATCCCTCTTCGATCCCTATCAGCTAATTTGGGAACAAAAATCTCTTTTCTTGTGTTTTTAGCAGTATGTTTTAGCATTAAATAATTCTTTCCTTCCAATGCAACTCTCTTGATCTGTTCGAGTGCTAGCGTTTCGTCATTCACATTAATTCCTTCCCTTCCTCTATTGATGATATCAATTATCTCATCATCAATAACCAGTAGTTCTAATGCTTCTGCTAATGAGGATTCATAGGTACCAGCACAAGTAATATAATTAATACCCGCATTTGCAGCAAACAATAAGGTCATAAATCTCTCATAACCATTTTGAATATCGAAACATTTTGATTCGGTTACTGCTCCTGGACCACGTGAAGGAATATTATAAAACCGTGCTAATTGAGCTGCTCCAGCAGTAATTAACCCCGTTTCTACTGATCCCCATGCGACATTCCCAGTTGGAGGATCCATAGGACAATTCATTGTAGAATAAAACACTGGAGTTCCAGGATTAATTAGCTGAGTTAATACTATCGAAGATAGGACTTCCATATTGGATTGGACCAGTAAACCAGCAAGTGTGACTGGTGCCGTAGATCCAGCACTTGCAGCCGGCGCAATAATCGTCGGCTGTTTATACTTGGCAAAAATAAATAACCCATTTAGTAATATTTTCGTAAGCATCAACGGACTTGTTGGATTAAAAAAGCCAACCAATCGTGGTCTATTGATTAATTCCTTATCACCTCCAATAATAATGGATGTGAGATTCATCATATCTTGACTCGCTATTCTTCCATAGCAACCCAATCCATAAGGCTTAAAACTATGTTCGGCCCAAGCGCGTATTGTATGATAATGTGTTTCAAGATATGGAACGTCATTCGGCCATACATCCACGTGAGAGCATCTGATGTTTTTAAGACTATCTACTACTCTTATTTGGTTTACGTTGTCACTTAAAACTGTTTTTCTTATACCTTTTTTATGATCTGGGTCATATATATTAACAGGAGTACCTACTGTAGCGAAATTGACGCTCTTGGTATTCACATCAAACTTATATGTTCCATCGGAGCCCCATAAAGTAAATGAATCAGGAACTTTTTTTAGCTGTTCTTTTACCAAGCTTTCTGGAAATTTAACATAATCGCTTTTCTCGTCTATTATCGCTCCATTTTCTCTCAGTAATTCCTTTGCCTCAATAGAATCTACCCGAATTCCTATCGTTTCTAATAAATCGAGAGTATGATTGTGGATTATATCGATTTCTTCTTGAGATAATACATTTATTTGATTTTGTTTCATTTTCTAAATATTCCTCTACAAGAGTTCAGCAAAACCCTTGATATTTAACATAAATATTGATAATTTAGTATTATTTAGCGTCAGCTTATCTATTTTTTGAAAAACTTTTTTTGATATTGAGTGTTGTATAATATAAAATTTTAATACCTACAATCAAAAAAGAAGATAGCTATGACTATTGAAGAGAAAATGAAAAATCTTGTGGTAGATTGGGATGAAGATGGATTAAAGGAATTTTGCAGTTCTCTTCTAAAGGAGAATCAAACTTCAGCAGAAGAATTGCTCAAAATAATTGGAAGTATAATGAAATTTATTGGGGATCAGTTTGAGAATGAAGAAATATTCTTACCCGATTTAATTGGTTCTGCAAACGTTGTTAAAGCAGTAATTGATGAGGTGTTAGATCCTGCTATCCGAGCTAAAGGTGGTGAGATGAAAACATTAGGAAAGGTCGTCATCGGTACGGTCGAGAGTGACGTTCACAGTATCGGTAAGGATTTAGTCGCATCTTTTCTTTTCTCAAATGGATTTGAAGTGTTCAATTTAGGTGTGGAGGTAACAGCCGAAGATTTCATTAATAAAGCTGAAGAGGTGGATGCCGATATAATTGGAATGTCCTCCCTTTTGACCATGTCGATGGATTTTCAACGACAAGTCATAGAAGAGCTAAATAAAAGAGGTTTGAGAGAGAAATACAAGGTTATAGTTGGAGGAGCTCCTACATCTGAAGAATGGGCACAAGAAATAGGTGCTGATGCATGGGCGGATGATGCAATCGAAGCCGTAGCTATGATAAAACAAATTATTGAAAATAAAAACTGAGCGCAAGAATGAATTATGAAACTAAATAAGATTGATGTATTTTCTTCAGATGAATTAGATAAGATTCACTCCTCATCTTTAGAATTACTTAAAGAAGTCGGGATCAAGGTTGATTCAGAAAAAGCAAGAGCTATTTTAAAACAAAATGGAGCTGAAGTGAGCGATGATTCTTTATTCGTTAAATTTTCGGAATCATTAATCAAAGAAAAACTAAAATCAGTACTCAACTCTTTCACCCTCTACGGTCCAGATGGGAAATTTAAGGCTACTATAGACGTTAAACATACTGAATTCGCAACAATTGGTACCCCAGTTAAGATATACGATCCTAATCATAAGAAAGGTGTACGAAAAACGGTGATGGCGGATACTATCAACCAAATACGCATTGTAGATAGTCTAGAACATGTAATCTGCTCTCATATTGATGTATGGCCAAATGATATCAAATATACCGCACTCCATGCCCATTGCATATATCAATGGGTAAAAAATACCAAAAAACCTTATGGACTTGGCTGTCTTGGTAGATTAGCAAGTCAAGATATGATGAATTTAACCTCCATGATAGTTGGAGGAGAAAAAGAATTAATTGCCCATCCTCGATTAGTAGGGTTTATGAATCCGACGAGTCCCTTACATCTTCCTCAAATTATGACAAATGGATTTGAGGTATTTGCCAAATATAAACAACCGACGATCATTGCTCCAGAAGCTCTTGCGGGAACATCATCTCCCGTTACTTTAGCAGGTTTATTAACCCAAACTAATGCAGAAATTCTTGGCAGCATAGTCCTCTCCCAGATTTATAATCCTGGAGCACCAATATTTTATGGAACCGTATCTCATATAACAGATATGAGAACTGGAAATTCAGCTATGGGATCTATTGAAATGGGATTAATTACCGCAGGTATCGCTCAATTAGCGCGATTTTATAACATACCTTCGAGAGGTCCAGGATGTGGTACCGATTCAAAACTATTAGATATGCAAAATGGATACGAACGACTACAAACCTTAATGTTAGCTACTCAAGCAGGCATTAATTATATTACGTGTGCAGGGACCTATGAAGCAACCTTAGTTGAAGCATTAGAGTTGCTGGTTATTGATGATGATCTGATCGGAATGGTTAAACGCGCAATTGAAGGGATAGCGGTAAATGAAGATACTATTGGTTTAGAAGTTATTAAGAAAGTTGCTACTACAGAGCGAAAAGGAGTAAATTTTCTTGCAGAAAGACATACAAAAAACCACATGAAAAAAGAATTATATTTTCCTAAGTTATCCGATAGGAATAGAAGGTCATCATGGTATAAAAAAGGAGCAAAAGATATTATTCAAAGAGCAAGCGAGAAAGTAGCAGAAATTCTAGAAACACATCAGGAAAATGAAATCTCAAAAGATCTTGATCAAACACTTTTAAAATATATTGAAGATGTGGAAGCGCGCACGTTTGATGAATATAAGAAAGCAGAAGATCTTATGGTTGATAGCATAACTTTACCTGATGGGATTGAAATTAAAGATAAAGAATAAGAGATATTACTACTCAAATTTATTTTCTTTTTTGAATATTTTACTCAATATTTCAAATATATCAATTTTGAGTAGAACATACATTAATAAAACAATTAAATAAAGTGAAATTATACTTAAGATCCAGCTTTCTCCTCCTAATAAATTGCATATATCTATTAAATTATAGGCAAATATCGACATCAACCCTAGTTTTCCGAGCCAACACCAAAAAGTTGTTTTTTTGAATGAATATTTTAGCATACCTAACGGGACGGTAATAAAATCATCCGATATTGGAGTTAAGGCGGCAAAGAAAATTAAGAATGGAGTCACTTTCGGATGATCTATAAGAAATTGGTGATATTTCTCTATTCTAGTTTGATGTTTCTCCGAAATGAACTCAAATGTCCCTCGACCAACAAAATAGCCTCCCAATTCACCTAGTAGGCATCCAAAACTAGCAACTAAAGCGAAAAGCAGTGGGTATATGAAATTTAAATTTATGAATGGTAATGAACTATAGCATAGGACAAAAGTATAAGGAGTCGGAAACGGAATGAGATTTCCTATTAATGTTATAATAAATGTTATTAGTAATCCTGTGAAGAAATTTTGGAATGGGGGATACTTCGATATATTTTCGATTATCTTTCTATGGCTCTCATTCAAGACAAGATCAAGTGAAACAATCGAAATAATAATTAAACTAACAAGAAATCCAACATCCATAGTTTTAAGTCGCAATGAGATGACCTTTTCTTCAATACTCAATTAGAGCTATGATAATTTATCAATGCTATCATCATCACTAACGTCATTCGCTACATTCTTAGAAATCTTTCCGTTCACTTTTTCAAGTAACTCAGTTAATACGACATTATTATAGGATATAAGCATTCTTGGAACAAGATTCTCAGCCAAATATGCCCCATCTTCTACTTCCTCTTTTAAGGGAAATAACTTTGGTTCCATATAAACCGAACCAGTGTAATTTGTCTTAAATTCTTTATATCCATAGAGCTTATTCTTGACGATTACCATCTTTCTTTTATAGCCTTCAGGTAGTCCTGCCTTTTCAAGGATTAAAAGAATTTTTTCTTCTTTTATCTCTTTAAGTAGTTCAAGATCTTCTTCAGTATCTTTAAATGCCGGACCAGTTTGTTCTTTAGAGTAATCAATCTCCTCTTCTAAACCGAGCATGACCTTAAAACCACGGGTTTCCATATCTTGATCAACTGCTGTTATTTTAAACGCAATACCATGTTTATCTCGTATAGGAGCTGCCATTTTTGCCGCAATAAATTTCATACGAGTAGTAGTATTTAATCCATGCCACAACCAAACACGATAATGTTGCGGATCAACAAAAAGTAAGATGAAATCCTCATCTAATAATTCTGGTAATTTAACATCGGGATCAATAATTAACTCTTCAAAATCTCCGATTTCATCATTAAACTGGTATACAGTAAGGGAGATTTCTTTTCGTTCAGGCATTCCACCTTTTTCTTGATCTTTATCTGGAGGATTTGTCATGAGAACAAGGGGATTTTAAATTACTTTCTGTGATTATTATTAGTTTTAATAATATATTAGTATTATTGGTATTAAAATTAGTATGCACTATCGCTATTTCTAATAAGGAGAAGATAACAAATATTTTTGAAAATTAAATTATTTTATATCTTAGAACCATTCTGAATTTGTAACTAATATAAAAAAATTGAAATGCGGGGATTGCCAAGTCTGGTTAAAGGCGCTGGACTCAGAATCCAGTCCCGTAGGGGTTCGGGAGTTCAAATCTCCCTCTCCGCATTTATATTAATTTAAATAACCTCTAATTCATTATTACATTGGGGGCATAACAATGGAATTTCTTCCTCGCACGGTTCTAACTCATCACTGTTTAATAGTTTTCTCCAACATACCAACTTTTTTTCGGTTTTCACCATATCTCTTCCGTGATGCTGAGGTAAAATATTCCGTGTATTGCATGTTCTACATACAATTGATTTTGCTTCATTCTCAACCATATCAGTGCTCAGATCTTTGTATTTAACTTTATATCTGAAAATTCTCATCCCATTGAATAATACTGCTAATGAGACTCCCATATCTCCAATTCCAACTGCCAACCATAAAGTCATTAACCCAATTACAGTGAGAATTGCGAATGACACTTTAATTAAAATAGAGCCCCAAATATTTTGTTTTATAATCTTATTGGTCTTTTTTGCGATATTAAAAAAAGTTATAATTTTCTTTAAATCATCGCTCATAATAATGACGTCTGCCGTTTCAAGAGTTAAATCTGTCGCCGAGGCCCCAATGGCAATACCTAGATCAGATAATGCCAAAGATGGAGCATCATTAATCCCGTCTCCAACCATGGCAACTTTTTTATTCTTTTCTTTGTTTGAACGTATTATTTCTAATTTTTGGTCGGGTAAAAGTTCACCTTGAGCAACATTCATATCTAAACAAGCACCTATAGTGTTGCATACTGCTTGGTGATCTCCAGAAATTAAGACTGTTTCCAATCCCATTTTCTTCAATTCATCAATTAATATTGGAGCTGACACTCTTAAAACATCCCTAATGGTTATTAACCCTAAAAGATTATTATTGCTCCCAAGAAATACAGGTATGACTCCTTGACTGCCGAAATAGTTTAAGTCTTCATTAGGTATCTCATAACCTATGCTCTCCAAATATTTTTGACTTCCTATATGATATAGAGTTTTATCTATTACACCTTCTAACCCCATTCCTTTTATTACTTTAAAATTTTTTACAGTTAATAAAGGTAAATCCATTACTTTCGATTGACTAACGATAGCATTGCCAATAGGATGTTCAGAAATTGCTTCCAAACTCGCAACGATTTGTAGTAATCTCTCTTTTGAAATGCCATGGCTGATTACATCAAAAACTTTTAATTTTCCCTCTGTTAAAGTTCCAGTCTTATCAAATGCTACTAATTGCACATTATCAGCTAACTCTATATATTTATTTCCCTTAACCCTTATTCCTTCTCTAGCAAGCTTAGTTAAAGCACTAATATTAGCCAAAGGATTTGAGAGTGTTAATGCGCAAGGACATGAAACTACAAGTAAAACTAATCCACGATAAAACCAATCAAAAAAGTTAAGTCCTAATAAAGAGGGAATTAGCATAACTAAAATGGATGCTAGAAGAATAATAGGAGTATAATATTTAGCAAATTTTTCAATAAATTTTTCGTGATTACTTTTATTTTGCTGAGCAATTTTTACGCTTTCCGCAATTTGAGCTACAATTGTATTTGAACTTTCTCTTGTAACCTCGACATCTACAAAACTATCAGAATTCAAACTAGCCGCAAATATTTTATCACCCTCTTGTTTAAAGACTGGGATAGATTCACCAGTGATTGCACTTTCATCAAAAAAGGAACTTCCTTTTACAATAGTACCATCCAAGGGTACTTTCATTCCAGGTTTTATCCCAACTATATTCCCTAATTTCACTTCTTTTGAAGGAACATTCACATATCCTTTGTCAGATTTCAGTAATGCTTCATCAGGAGCAAGTTCAAGTAATTTTTTAATAGCATTTCTTGATTTTTCAGTAGTTATTTCTTCCAATCTTTCTGCTATTGCATATAATAGTAATGCAGTAGCACCTTCTTGACCATGTAGTATAAAAAATGAAGCAACGCCAGCTATTAACATTAATAGATTAGCAGTAATTTTTTTCTTTTTAACATCTTCGAATGTTTCCTTAACAATACCAGAACTTGAAAGAATTGCTGAAGCAATAGCAAGAATTTGAGCGCTTAATACAATTTTAAATGCAAACTCTAAAAAAATTGAGATTCCAAGTAAGATAGCTGAAGGAATAATAAAATACCAGAATTTTTTTTCAAAAAAAGATTCTTCCTCTTCCTCCTCCTCTAGTTCGCAAAGAGAGGATGAACATGCTACTTTAACTATAATTTCTCACCTATGTAATGAATGTATATATTTCAATTAGAACTTAACATTTATGGAGTATAAAAAAATATAGCTTAGGGTATACTCTATTGAAACTTTTGTTAAATTTACTTTATTTTTAATAAATAAATATTCTAAGTTAGATTGATTATAGAGAGAAATTAATTAAAAATTGCTTTATACCATTTCATTGCGTATCATGCTTGATTATTAATGTTTTTAAAGTGTATATGTTTTCGGAGTAATCTTTTAATTTGTTCATCTATAAGAGCCAAACCCATACGTTCAGATATATTTGCTCCTGACATTTTCATTCTCATTTTATAACATAAACTAACTTTTGACCTTCTTGTTCTTCAAGATTTAACTCACATCTAATAACATTTCTAATCAAATACCCACCAATGTGCAGAATAGAATCTCTCAGAATTGAATCTTGGTCCATAGATGCATTACAAGGATAGGAGTGATGAGCTTTACTAATTCTTTCATTTAAACTTACCTCACCATTCTCAATATATTTAGCTTTTAACTGCTGTACAATAAAATAGGTGGAACCACAAGGAGCGCTTTGAATTACACATGTATCCTCAATTGCTTTCCCATCCTTGCTCAATAAGAATGCTACAATTGGTTCTCCAATTTTAAAATACTCAATAAATTCTCTAATATGAGATCGCTCTTTAGTAATATTAAAACCAACCTTATTATATTCATTTAATTTATTACTTAAGGCGCAAAAAGGTTTTGGAAATGCTGCTTGAATTCCAAACTTCTCAAAGTCTTCTAAAACTTGAACTTGAAGTCCAGGTGGAACCCACTTAGGGTCTTCTATTGGAATTATAACAGCTTTAATTTCTTTTTCTCTCAAATAATATGGTAATTCCGCAAGCAAATCCTGATGAATTCCGATAACTAATAAAAAATCTACCTCAGGAATCATTTTGGGTAAAAATTGTTCGGGATTTTCAATAAGTTCAGGTGCATTCTTTCCAATTTGTTCATAAAAATAAATATCTCCAGAAAAATTCTTTAAATTCTCTCGGCACTTATCACATTTGACATTTTGTTCTAATAATTCACACGCTTTACAAAATTCATCGTCATTGATAAGATTCCCCACAAATTTTTGAGCAAGCATGATGGTATCTTGATCAGTGCCATAGAATATCCCAAGTGAATATTTCTTAGAATTCATCATGATTAAAATTATTTGAACCGTTTTATCTATTATTATAATAAATCATAAATCATATAATCTTTAAGCCGAACATATTCGATCTTAGCTACAAGCAATAGTTGGAGTTAAATATAAGAATTAAGATACTTATCTTGAATATATAATCTAATTGTATTAAACTAAAAAAATGGAATTGTTAGAGCTAAGAAAGGAAATCATCAGTGGACTTAAACAAGAACTACCTGAACTTGTTGATAAATTTAATCATTTCTTATTACAAAAGCTCCCTAGTAAACAAAATTCTGTTTTATTGTTAACCTTTAACAAAGAAACCGAGAGTTTACCACGTTTATGCATATTAAAGATTTTTCGAACGGAAAATGCAGATAAAGAAGTTGAAATCTTAACAAAGCTAAAAAAACAAAATCTATTAGTCCCAGAAATACTTTTTTACAAAAAACCTTATTTAATTCTTGAAAAGGTGGATGGTATTAATGCTTGTGATTATATAAACGATAAGTTAATTGGTGTTGAAGACTTTAATGATTTAGAGGAAATTACAAGACAAGAAATACTTTTGTGTATAAAAAGTTTAGCAAGATGGGTATCGAAGCTACATACTAACAACATAATATCACGAGAAAACGATTCTGAAATGATAGTATTAAATAAAGGCGACGCAAGATTAAGAGATTTTATTTTTAATCCTCAAACGGGAATTGTTTACGGAATGGATTTTGAGGATGCATTAGAAGGCAATCATCTTATTGATATATCATGGATCTGCTGTTCATTACTTGATACAAATCCAGGAATATTTGAATTAAATGATCCAAGAAATAAAATTGAACTCATTAATCTATTTTTAAAAAGCTATTATAATAAAAATCCAAGTTTTAAGTTTAACTTTTCATATTTCGCGGAAAAATTAATTGATAATCTAAATATCGTAATGAGACGGAGAAAGATCAATCTCAGTCTTGATAAAAGAGATTTTATTAGGGATATCTCAAAAGAGGTTTAAACGCAAGACTCATAAATTTTATTCACTTCTCTTTACCTTTTGAAAAATGCAAATTTAATAATCATAAGATCATATGATAGTAAATAAATATTCAATTTACACTTATTAGGAGAGTTAATGTGAGTGAAGTACCTTTATTGGATGCTAAAGCGTCATTAAAAAAGATGGTCTCATTAATTGTAGACATAAGTGGATTAACCAGTGATTATATACCTAAGTTAAGGGCGCAACCAGAGAAGATTCTTGGCAGTATTGAGAAGTTTGAAACAGAAAAGACGTCATTACTAAATAAAATTGATGCTAACAATGAAGAGATTAATTTATTAAAAACAAATATCTCTCAATGCCAACGTGATATACAAAAATTTGATGAACATAATCGTGAATTGCAGGTAAAAAAGCAGAGGTTACTCGATACTATCCAAGAGAAACAAAAGAAAATTGAGGATACACAAGCAAGCATTCGAATCAAGAAAGAGGAATTTGAATCACGGACTGTTAGATTAAAAAAGTTAAATGAGAGAAATATTGAGATCTCTCGAGAAATCGAAATTTTTGAAAAGAAGCTGAGAGAGTTAGAAAAAGAGCTTGAAAATACATTTTATAAGAAGGAAAGATATGTAAAAACCTACGAAAATAGAGTGGCAGCAATGAAAATACTTATTGATAAGAAATATATTAATTCCGCTTTATATCAATTTTTACGCGCTTTACAGCCAGGAAGTACCTTAGATTTAAAAAATATTTTACTTGCCATTGATATGCGTGAAGATCAAGCGATTCGAATCATTAAGAAGATGATTGAAGAGAATGCCCCTATTGAATTAAATCAAGAAGAAGGAACGATACTTCTTAAAGAGGAGGTGGATTTTTAATGAGTACGGAAATTAAAAGCATTCTTACTGATATTGAGCAGCTAGAAAAAAATTTTGATGAGTATATCCAAGCTTTTCATAAAAATAGTGAATCAGTACTACAAAATCTTAAGAATACGTGGAAAATGATTATATTAGAGCATGATGAGGTAAAAAAGCACGAAGAAACAATCAACAATCAGAATTCAGAAATTACCAAATTAAAAATCACGGTTGAAGATCTCATGAAAAAGGTAAATAATTTGAAGACCGTTAATGAAGAATTGATAAGTAAAAATACAGAGCTTAAGAGTAATATTGAACGATTAAGCAATGATCTCACTGCCCCATCGATGGAATTAGAAGAGACCCTTTCGAAATTGAACACACTTAATCAAAAGATTACAAATTTAGAGAATGAAAATAATGATTTGGAACAGAAAAAGATTTCCAATGAAAACCGAGAAAACCAATTAAAAGCTTTATATACGGAAGAAAAAATGGAAGAGTTAAACCAGAAATTGTATGTATTAAAAAGAAATAATTTTTTCACCTCATTTCTAATTGAAAATTCAGAAGTGGAAATTCCGGAAGTTGATATTTTAGCCACTATTATGAGCCAAGGTTCGTGCGACCTTGAAGAACTTAAAAAGCTGTTAGATGTGCCTCCAATTATGGCAGTGAGAACGATCAAGCAACTAGCAGTGAAAGGGATAATTAAACTAGATGAAGAAACTAACATCGTAACTTTACCATAACTATTTTATTATTACCTTTTTCTTTTGTAATTTTTGGATTATTTTAGTCCATTCATTTTATAATTTCATAGTTATGGTCTAAGCCTTAATCCAATTTTTTAATTCGAATAAAAATCTAGAAATCATAGCGTTATTTCCCTCCATACATAACATTTAAAAGGCATCTCAGATTATCTCTCATTAATTTTACTTAAAAATTATTGATAAACATGAAAACTAAAGATTTAGTAATTGGTATATTAATAATTATCGCAACAGGTTTAGCTGGTGGGCTAGGATTTGTGGTAGCAACTTGGGAACCTAAAACTACTACAACTCCTCCCACTTATCTCTCTGGACTGCCTGATGATTGGAGTACCGCACCAAACTCTACCTATTTAATACTAAATAATCAAACGCACAGTAATGTCCACATCTACTTTGAAGATATTTTGAAAGGAATAGAAGTATATCAAAACGCTCAAGCAAGCGCTTATGATACTGGTATAGGGCTAATGACAATCATTGACCCTGAAACCGACATTCATATTACTGGTTTTAGTATAACTGATCTTTTTGATAAATACTATACCTATTTTCCAGGAGATATTGAGTTTGCATCAGTTGAAGATGATTTTGGACAAAGAAATGTATTTAGAACTAGTGCGAGTCAACTTTTGGAAAAGTTGGAAGATGCTGAAGAGAATATAATGATTGCTATTGCAGCAAATCAGCAGTGGCTTCAAGATTCGCCCTTAGGTAGTAAGTATGGAACGTTTGCACTTATAGGTGAAGCTATGGATGCACGGATTTATAACTTGGAAGAAATTAATGTGTTGAGTGATTGGATGTTAGATGTATACTTAGATGACGAGCTAAAACTCTCATTGGACCCATCTAACATAACCGATTTATCCTACAATTACTCATATACTTATAAATATGAAAGAACTGATGATTGGGGTATGAATCGATACTATAATGGAGTAAATCTCTCAATGCTTTGTGATTGGGTTGGTCTAGATGATAGTATAAATTTCGAAGTTAAAGCGAGAGCAGCAGATGGTTGGGCAGCACCACATGGTTCATCTAAAAAACGTGGTCTAACTGAAGATGAAGTCTATAATGGATTAGAATATGATTCGTATTACTGGGACTATGTAAATAAAACTGACCCTGAGGATGATGGTGTGCCATTACCAGATGTATATGATGATTTGCCAATTATTTTAGCCTATGAGGTTAAAATTTTAGGAGAATCTGATGGAACTTCTTCAGCTACAAATCCTGCGTGGCCTGATAAAAAGACTTGTGGTTTTGGTCATGGGCCCTATGTATTGATAATTCCAGGACGTGTGCGTAGCTATCAAATTAAAATGATAAATAAAATAGAAATTGACACTATACCTGTTGTTGATTTTACTGCTAATGAGACTGAAATAAACGTAGGTGATTCCGTTGAATTTACGTTTACTGGAACCGTTTACAATCCACCCGCTAGTTATTTATGGACTTTTAACACAATACTAGTGAATTCTACACTCCAAAATCCGATTTATCAATTCTCTTCGGCAGGAAATTATACAATATCTCTCACAGTCACCGATGATGATGGATCTGAAGCGATTATAACCAAGGAAGAATATATTATTGTAACGTAAAATAATTCGAGCAAAACTATACAAAAAATTTTTAAAAATTTTAATTACCATTTTTTACGCTTATATACCATAACAAATCTTAAAATCTTAACAATATTTTAAAGGAGTAGGATTAAAGTGAAAAACCTAAATAATATAAAGATATTGACTATAATTTTAATTGTATTCACTCCTTTTTTTTACATTGTCAGTACGGCAGCCTATCCTGGCGATGGCGATTGTTCAGCATATCATGGAATAACTTTTATCGATGTGCCTTTTAATTCTGAAGCAGAAATTGTTCTAGATGGGCTTCCTTCTGAAAATTTTTGGACAAATCCAACGGAAATTATGTTGGCTGAAATCGAAGCAGAAGGGGTAATCCCAGAACTTTATAGTTTAAATATCTCGTTTGTGATAAATAATGATTATCTTCTAATTTTATGCCAATGGGAGGATAGCTCTCCGAGAGATGACAATCCTCCAGAACAAGATGGAATTGCATTTTGTTGGGATATAAATACTGTAAATTTCACAGCATATTATACCTTAGATATGGACACATTTGGTATGGGAAACGGTAGTGTGGATGCTTGGAGATGGATCTATCAAGACACAGTATCTCCTGGGGAAGAACATTTATGTGGTGACGACTGTTTCAATGAGAATGGATGGATTCAAGGAAATCCTGAAGCAAAAAGTATCGATGTGGCTTTCACTAACGATAGTAGTTCCTATATCCTAGAGATGAGAAGAAGATTAAACACCAATGAAATCTATGATGTTCAATTTAATGAAAAGAAACTCTATAAATTCAATATTGCCGTTTTAAATAATGATCATGACGAAGAACATGCTATATCATGGACCTATGCATTAGATTTGAGGGAACCTGAGCTAATTATTCCAGGTTTTAATCTTGAATTCTTTATTTTATCGATCTCAATCTTAACGTGTGTTTTCTATATAATTATAGTTAAGAATAAAAATCATAGTAGAACATGAAAAATGGAAGCTAGAAATTTTTATATAGCAATTGCATCAATTGCTGTTGGGATGGTAATTGTCTGGTTATTTATATTTGCAATAATTGAATTAGATGTCGACTTATTTCAAGATCCAAATACTATCACCATCCAAGGTGACGGTGTAAACAGACAAATCACCCTGACAACAACTCAGCTCAAATCTAATAAATATGATCAATATATAGATAAAACTTTTCATATTTTAAATAGTTTTGATACTGAGGATGACGTTATTTATTCAGGGGTATCATTATGGAGCATCATAATTGAAGAAGCCTTAATCGATGTTGATCCGTCTTTACTTACATTCCAATTTTGGGCTCGGGATCAGTACCATTCTCCATTCCCATTAAATTTATCTATAGCACAAAATAATCCAAATCTGGTAATTATAGCTTATGAGGAAAATGGAGCTCCGTTATTCGGAGATGGTCCATTAAGATCTGTACTTGATCAAACAACTATGCCTGAGGGTCAATATAGTTCTCAATATTCTGTCCAAATGCTCAGCGAAATAATCATTAAAATGTATTTTTAGGAGGTGATCAAATCTGGAAGATAAAAAGATGGTTAAACGAGAACCGATTTCAGATTCAGGATCTGGAGAAATTTCAAATTCTTATAAAGAAACAGGATTTATCGAAAAGAAAAAAATAACTAATCTCGATCTTTCTTATGCCTTTATTATTGGCATATTAGGTGGAATCATCTCAAGTTTAATACCATTTAGCCTTTTGATTAAAGTTTGGTATCCATTTACTGGAGGGACTCAACTTGTGAGTGGTCATCATGTAATCTGGGCTACTATTGTCTATGGAATCAGCAAAAAAAAATATAATATTTTCTTAACGATGTTCTCAAAAGGATTAATTGAATTCTTACTTGGAGATCCTTGGGGTCTATTGATACTATTCGTCAATCTAATGGAAGCTTTTTTCCTTGTAATAGGTTTTATTATAATGGAAAATCTAGGTGAAGGGGAGACCAAGTTAGGTTGGGGTCTTGCGGGTGGTTTAGGAAATTTCTTTCAAGCACCTTTCTTTTGGATTATCAATCAAAGATTTTATCTTCATTGGAGTCTTTGGGCATTAGCTTTCATTTTTGCATTTATCTCCGGTGTATTTATAACAGGAATTTTGGGAAGAGCGATCAAGAATTATCTAATTAAAGCCGGGGTTCCGACAACATTTTGAAAGGGAAGTGATTGGGATCAATTCGCACTCTAATATCGCTCTTAGCTTTAATGATTTTTCATTTATATACGGTAGGAATAGTACAGAAAGACCGGTTGTAAAAAAAATCTCTTTTAGTCTAATAGAAGGGGAAACATTAGTTTTAGCCGGTCCAAGTGGAAGTGGTAAATCAACTCTTACTTATGCGATGAGTGGAATTATCCCTTTCCGTATTAAGGGATTAATGAAGGGAGAGGTTTTACTTTTCGGGAAAAGTGTTTGGGACTATGACTTCATTGACTTGTCGAGGTTAATTGGAGTAGTGAAGCAAAATCCTCTAGATCAATTAACAACGTTTAAAGTAAAAGATGAAATTGCTTTCGGTCTAGAAAATTTAGAATATTCTATAGAAGAAATTGAAAATAGAATTGAGGGTATTTCCAAATTGATGGGAATTCATCATCTTCTCAATCGGGATACAGATCAATTGAGTGGAGGACAAAAACAACTGGTAATTTTATCTTCATTTTTAGCATTAAAACCGAAGATTCTTATATTAGATGAACCTATTGCGTTTCTCGATCGTAATTCTGAAAGTTTATTATTATCCCGTTTGAAGAAGTTGAAAGATTCCAGTGAGTATCCGATAACAATTATTATCGTCGAACATCGATTATCAAGAGTTATGGATATAGCCGATAAAATATTAGTTCTCAATGAAAAAGGAGAAATTGCTCTTAATGGGGGTACAAAAGAATTATTTACTTACAAATTTAATGAATTAAAAGATTGTAATCTCCGCGTACCTTGGATTTTGAACATTTACAATCAATTCAATCAGACAACCAACCATAACAGTTCTTTCCCTAAAGAAATGAATTTTAACAACTTATTTAATTTGATACCCCAGTTAACTCAAGAGCAATTAGAAAAGTTAAGAAAAGTCATAATAGATAATGAGATACATCCTAAATCTTTCGAAAAGTATGAATCATATCAAGAAAGAATAGAATTTGAAAATCTATACATCGAATCTTATAAGCAAGATAAGAAAAAATATGCTCTGGTTCAAGAAGTTGATTCTCAAAATGATATCGATGATATCATCTTAGAAACACGCGACCTAACCTTCAAATATCCTAATAGTGGGATCATCGCCATTAATAATCTTTCCATTCAGATTCAAAAAGGTGATTTCATTGGTTTAGTTGGTCCAAATGGATCGGGTAAAACAACCTTACTTTATCTTTTAGCTAATCTCTATAGTCCTACCTCTGGTGAGATCTTTTATAAAAATCAAAATATCGAGAAGCTCAATTCTTATGAATATGCTCGGAAGATTGGATTTATTTTTCAAAACCCTGAAACGATGATATTTAACCCAACAATAAAAGATGAGATTCTCTATGGACCAAAAAATTTCAGCATTCTCAATGAAATTGAGGATAACTATCTAAATAAACTCATTGAGCTTATTGGAAATGAAGATATGGAAAAGAATCCTTATAAATTAAGCTGGGGACAGAAACGTAGGTTAAATTTGAGTTCTATCTTTGTATATAATCCCGAGATTATTCTCTTAGATGAACCATTCATCGGTCAAGACCAAAGAACTATTGGTGCATTGATTGAAACACTATTTATCGAAAATAAACGGGGAAAAACAATTATTATCTCATCTCATGATTATCATATGCTGTTAAAATATACTAAACGTATTATGGAATTGAATAAAGACGGTTCATTGAGAGATTATGACATTAAAGATAACTATTTTCGGCGATATAGTAATTTGGGACCTATTGTTCTTTTAAAACAAGTTGAACAACGATTAATGGGGGTGTGAATCAAAATAAAAAGCAAAAATAAAGCATTAGATCACAAAAAATATTACTTTGCTTACACACCTGGAAATTCTCTAATGCATAAATTAAATCCATTATCAAAGATAATATTCTTAACCTTATTAACAATTTTGACCTTTGTGATAAATAGCTTAATATTTTTGGCACTTATATTTTTAAGTATTCTAATTTTAGCTTTAGCTAGTGGCATTTCTGTGAGGAATTTATTCCGAAAGCTAAGATTTATGATAATTATTCTCATTTTTAGTGTTTTCCTTAATATTTTCTTCAATGCAATTCCAAGTAATCAAGAGACTGTTTTATTTTATCTCTTTAATCTTGAATTCTTACCTATACGACGTTTAGCAGTTTATTATGCTTTAAAAGCGTTATTTATAGTTTTGACTTTATTTTCTTCGGCTATTGTATATTCCAACACAACATCAATGAAAGATTTTGTCTATGCTTTAATAAGCATAAAAATACCATATAAGTACTGTTTCTCTTTTATGGTTGGTATTCGATATATCCCATTGATAGAAGAGGAGGCAAAAACGGTTGCATTAGCTCAAAAAGCTCGTGGACTGGGATTAGAAGGAGTTAATACTTTCAAAAAAGCATATAGGTTAGTTTTTGATAGATTGGCTGCCACACTTGTAACAATTCTTCGGAAAAGTCAGGTTACATCGATTTCAATGGAAAATCGTTGTTTTGGGATAAGTAAACACCGAACAAATTTAACTAGAGTACGATTTAAAAAGAAGGATTTTCTTTTTATTATCATTTCAATATTAATTTTTATGTTTTTGCTATTATATACAATCCGGCTTTTACCAATACCCTATTTTCCATCATTATATAGCATTTTCCTCGAGCTATTCCCATAAAATTTCGAGAAGAATATTTATAATTTTTTTTATGTATAGCCTATTGCTACTTCTCATTATTTTAAAACTAGGTTAGTTTTTTAGAAATAGCGAACTATCTTATTTATGGTACTAACTCGTAATATCATCGAGAAGATTCAACAAAAATATAAAATCATCGGTAGAGAAGTTGAATTGGAGAAAGTTATACTTGCTCGCTCCGTCGGGAAAAACATTCTTATTGAGGGAGAAGTTGGAGTAGGAAAAACTACCATTGCTCGAGCGATTTCTGCATATTTTGATTCGGATTTCTATCGCATTGATTGTAATGAAGAGACACTATCTCATAATTTAGTCGGGTATTGGGATCCCCCATTAGTAATTTCTAAGGGATATATTGAAGGATCTTACATCTTTGGTCCGTTACCATTAGCAATGATGAATGGAGGGTGCTTATTCATAAATGAAATTAATCGTATGCCCGAAAGTACTCAAAATTCACTGCTTACTTCATTAGATGAGGGTTTATTAGAAATTCCTAAACTTAAAACAATTCAAGCTCATAAAGACTTCTTTGTCGTTGCGACCCAAAATCCTTCAGCACACGTTGGGGTCACGGTTCTTGGGGAAGCTCTGAAGGATCGATTTATCTGGGTTCATCTTGATTACCAAAATCCCGAAGAAGAAATAAAAATAATCAAACAGGAGGCTAAATTCAAAAATTCTGATGATCCAGAAATTGCGTTATTATGCCAGAGAATAATTCAATATACAAGAGAGAGCACTTCGCTTCGAAGGGGAAGTTCCATTCGAGGTGCTATTGATTTAGCAGATCTAATAATCGATTCAGAGACACAACATAGTGCTCAGAAATGGGTAGATAGAGCCATCATGGCGCTTTATAATAAAATAGAGCTGGAAGATGGAATCGCTAAATCAAAAACGGAGATCATTACAGACATAGTCTTGGCGGTATTAAATAAAGCGGATTTTCAATAATCGATGATTTTTCTTCAGAGGAGTCAGAAGAAGATGAGAAAAAACGACTACACGTAAGACTCACGGAACGAATTCCAGATAATGAGATATTGCGATATGAAATCATAAGGAAAAAGAAGAAAAAGCCTGGTTATTATTATCATTTAGCTAATACTTTAGATTATAAGCAAATAAAGGAATTGACCTATCTTTCCATCCAATACAAAAATCTTGAAGCTATAATGGGCTTACTTAAATCAAATGTCTATGCTGCTACCGATGCTTTAGACTGTGATGAAGGAGTTAAGTTTTTCTCGGAAAAAGCTAAAAATTCTGCAGCATCGATGGCTGAGGTTTACTTCTTTATTCGTCGTCCAATATCCGAAAAATATAGATATATATTCCGCCGATTAGCAAGGCAAAGTATCCTTCGAACCTCGTTAAAAATTACAAGTAAAGGAATTAGGGGTGATTATAAAAAAACTGTTCCCTATTATCAAATCGGAATGCCTGAATTTGATTTAGATGAGACCATCCAGCATAATCCTTTAAAAGTCTACAATAAGACTCTAAGTTATAATGATATTTATGGTATCAAAAGAAAACGGCAGAAAAGAAAAATTGCCTTAATTCTAGACACAAGTGGAAGTATGTATGGCAGACTTTTATTGAATGCTGCACTCACCACTTCAGTTTTAGCATATAATATGGAAAAAGAAGATTATGCCATTGTGCTATTTAATTCCATTGCTATGGTTTTGAAAAAAATAGACGAAAAAAAACCAGTATTCTCAATAATCGATGAAATTTTAGATTCAGAGGCAGTTGGCTTTACTGATATTTCAATAGGGTTAGAAAAGGGATTAACTGAATTGAACAAAGTAAAAGAGAAAACCCGAAATAAATTTGGGATCCTAATATCTGATGGAAATTATAATCGTGGAGATGATCCGATAGATTTAGCAAAAAAATATCCAAAATTACATGTAATTGGGATGCCTGCTGAAAATGATGCCGATAGAGGGATCGATACCTGTAAGGAGCTAGCGGATGCTGGTCGTGGAAAATTTTATGCGGTTAGTAATTTCAAGGAAATACCCCGCGCACTTATTGAACTATTATCGCAAACTTAGAGTCTGTACTTTTTATTAAAAGTTTCTACTACTATGATTTTCTAAAAGATACTAGGATAAACTTATTTTCTAATAATTCAAATAGGATCTTACTAAATACTGATTTATCTAGCGAAATATTATGGACTTGATTATACCATTATTAAGCTAGCTTAATTTGATTTATTCTGTTTTTCTCTAAATTTAATTTTAGCCAATCTACCTTTCTTTTTCTCCAAAGGTTTAGATACGCCTAACAACTCATAAAAATCTATTTTTTGATTTAAACGAGTTCTGAAAATAAGTTTCTTATAATTTTTATTCCAATAGAATCTTAAACTATTTAAAAACTTAAATATATCAGAGATTTCTTCATTTGTAATATCTATATATGAGGTTATGACATCTTCTAAAGAATTGTTCTCAAAATTCCTTTTTTTAAGTAATCCATCAAAAGTAAGAACATAAATTGTATTATTAAGATATAATTTTTCTTCCTTACTTATAGTTAAACCAAGATAGAAGGAATATTTATTAAAATTTTGAAGTATTTTAGTTTTTAAGTACGAATTCTGAATTATATCACGATTCCGAGTCCTATTCAGAGCTTTTTGATCATTAATCTCTATTTCTTTATTTTCAATTGCGCTATAGTACATTATTTGTATAAAACTATAAATTTGCATCTCAATATCAGAATAGAATTCTTGGATTTGTCTTGTCAATAGACGATCATCCTTGAGATGATCCCAAACTATAAAAATTAGGACAGCTGAGGAGATTATTAAATTCAAATATACAGTTATAGAATCAATGCTCATTTTAAACTATCAATTACATTCTTTTTCTTTAGTATATATTTCTTTCTTTTATAATAAATATTATATATAAGGAAATCAAATTGGTTTAAAATCTAAAAGAAATCTCCCTAATAATAGTAGGATTATTAATATTGAAAAAGTTCATTTCATTACTAAAAAAGAATTTAAATTAAAGTTACTTAAAGAAATTTACAAAATTTTTATAATGAATTGATTTTGATGGAAAAAGAAAACTTATTAATCAGATTCAATATAATAATTGGATTAATCATAATTTTTTTATCGATATTAGTGATTATATTCTCTAGTGCCGCTTTATTATCTTTAATGATCTTATTGTCAATTGCTCTTCTTTTTGCAGGGATTGGAAGACTTTATAACTCCTTTGCTAATGAAAAACTAAATAAAATCGCTAAAATAATAAAGTTCTTAGTTGGTCTATTAGCAATAGTAATAAGTCTCTCTATTTTGATATTAACTTTAATAAATCCAAGTATATCAATATTAATATTGATAAATCTATTTGGCTATAGTTTCATTATAATCGGATGTGCTAGAATAGCTATAGGTCTTTTAGTAGAGAAATATACTATGCAATACCGATATTTACTTGTATTAGTTGGAATAGTAACTTTTGTATTTGCCTTCATAATGCTTTTCTTTCCTACTTTTGGTTATTTCGTTTTAGTAATTTTACTTTCGCTCTCTCTACTTTTTAATGGCTTAGCAAGAGTAATGTATTCGGTGTTAAATAAAAAATAGAATTCTGATAAATAATTCCTTTTTTTTTTAATTCATTTATTATTCGGTATCAAATAACTTTCCTGTTAAATATAAAAAAAAAAGAATTAGAATTGATATAATCTAATTGATTTCATCCTACTTCAAGAAATAGATATAATTCTGGTATGACTGAGTATATTATATACAATATTATTAGTGTTATCAAAGCAACTCCAGCAGCTTTATCCCAAGGTATATCTAAGAGATATTTTACCAAGAGTAGAAGCATTATAAATCCAATTATTGGAACTAAAGATAACAAATAATTAAATCCGCCTCCGTCTATAAAGTTTCTTATTGCAGCTAATAAATCACCGGTAGCAGTTAGTAATAGTATAACTACTTGCCTAATGAATGGAATTATCACAACAACAATTATAGCCAAAATTATAATTAAGAATTTCTTATCCAATGCTTTTTCTTTTGAGACGACGAGAAACACTGCTAAAAAGAGTATTAAAGCCATAATAACCGCGGCAATAATAACCCAAAGAGTGAATAATAATGGTTCGCTTAGTTGTAATAAAATAATTCTCACCTCTTATTTGATTACTTAATTTTTTTCATTTTTTATAATTTGATTTTGAGTAAAATTGATCAGAATTTAATTAAACATAACATATATATCTTATAGAAAATCAAATAATCTATTGATCAGAGGTGATTGTTAATGGAGGAGATTGAAAGTTTAATGAGAAGTGCTAATAAAAATTTAGAGATCGCGAGAAATGAAAAAGAAATTGCTATTAAATCTAGAAAGATAGCAAAACTTCAAATTAAAAAAGCTAAGGCAAGAGAAAACTTAGCACAAAAAGGCATAGAAATAGCAAAATCTAAGAAAGAATTAACTGAGAAAACAAGGAACTTGATTAAAAATAAAAAAGCAGTCAAAGAGCTACTAGAATATTCAGATAAAGGTTTAGAAATTGAAGAAGAGTTAGCATATTATAATGAAAAAGTAGCAAATGTTCAAATAGAAATAGCGGAAATTCATAAAAATATTGCTAAGATTGAAAAAAAATTAGCAGAAGAAAATAAAAAACTTATAGAGGAAAAGATCGAAACTGCAAAGGAGAGAGAAAAATTAGGAAAAAAACAATTATTCTATATTCAAAAAGTTAGAAATGAGGAGAATGAGGAGAAGAAAGCGACAGCTAAAGAATCGTATCTTTCTCAACAAAAGGTTCTTAGCAAATCAGAACAGAAAGTTTTAAAAAAAAATGTAGATTTAAAAGAAATCCAAATAAAGTTATCAGATTCAAAAAAACAACTTTCTTTAAAGTTATCAGAACGGGAAAAAATAAAACCATCCCTTTCTCAAACATGAGAAAGTTATATTCAAAAATATTTAATCACCTTATTCATTACGTTTTTTGAAGTATGAAGTGATTATAGTTAGGTGATTAGTTAGAATAATAAATCATAATAAATTAATTAAATCTTAATTATGTTTCATAATATCCCTGAACTTGTTAAAAAAAGGATGCATTTCTTAGAAAATATTGATTCTCGAGATCGAGAGGATGGGACTCCGAGAATGCAACGTCTGCGTCAAATTCCTCCAGAAACTGGAAAATTTCTTTCATTATTAGCAGCTAGTGCACCTAAAGGAGAATTTATCGAGATAGGAACTAGTGCAGGATATTCATCGTTATGGATTGCTTTAGCATGTCAAATTCATGGGGTTAAATTAAAAACTCATGAAATACTAGAGAGTAAAATAAAATTAGCAAAAGAAACAATAAAATTTACTAAGATGGAAGAAATAATAGAGCTAATTGAAGGAGATGTGATAAAATTTTTAAAAAATTATAAAAATATCTCCTTTTGTTTTTTAGATGCTGAAAAAGAAATCTATGAAGAATGTTATGATTTAGTAATACCTAAAATGAATCGTGGGGGATTACTTGTTGCAGATAATGCAATTAATCACTATGAAACACTAAAACCAATGATAGATAAAGCGTTAAAAGATTCTCGTGTAGATAGTATGATTGTCCCTATAGGAAAGGGAGAATTATTATGTAGGAAAAATTAAAATTAAAAAAAAAATATAACTCTCTTAAAATTAATCCACAGAGGAGTCCAGAGATTCTTAAAAATAAGAGAAATACCAAGAAATAGATTAAATATTAAAAAACTTCTAAAATATAATTGAATATTAAGATTTTTTTATAAATCAAATAGGATGTTGCTAAATATAGGTTTATCTATCTAAATAATATGGATTATGTAAAAGTTCACAATAAACGGGTTTATATTAGTAATGGTAATTTGTATTTAGAAAGCTTTAATCTTGATAAAATCTCAGATATTAAAAGGTTGAAAAAAAATCCTCATTTACAGGAAATTTATGCTGAAAAAAATAATATTGAGACCATCGAAAAGCTTGATCATTTAGTTAATTTAAAAAAGCTTCATTTGGAAGCTAATAAGATCACAGAGATCCAAAACTTGGATGCATTAAAGGATTTGGAAGAACTTGAACTCGGAGGAAACCAAATTTCTGAGATCAAGGGTTTGGATCATCTTACCAATCTAAAAACATTGTTATTAAATAATAATCAAATCAATAAGATAGAAGGCTTAGAGAAATTAAAAAATCTAGAGTTTCTAGACTTGAGTAATAATCTGATTGAAGAGTTTGATGGGTTGGAAAAATTGGAAAATTTAAAATTTTTAAATCTCTCAAATAATCAGATTAAAAATTTTGATAATATCACTCAATTAATTAATATCGAAACACTTAATATTGCCAATAATCCCGTAGAGAATACAGATTTTATAAAATCTTTACCTCCTCTTAAAAAATTTATAAACTAGAAGCATTTTTCTTTCTTATTTTTGCTTTCTTCAGAAAAGAATTAGGATAATTGCAAATTAGATTTAGCTAAGTATGCTATTTTAAAAAATCTTTAATTTCATTTATGACTATTTCGGGCTTAGGCTGAAAAAAGGAATGCGCGGCTTTATCCAGTAGAAATAATTTTGAATTTTTTATTCTTTTGTTTAAGATCTCTGCATTTTCATAAGGTACAAGTACATCTTTCTTCCCATGAATTATTAGAGTAGGACATGTAATATTTTCTAATTTCAAATAATTATTAACCCTCGAAATAGCATTAATCTGTCGATGAAAAGATTTAGATGACATTGGAGATTTAAGTAATTTTTGTCTATAGGATTCAATAAATTCAGGATCATTTTTAATGAAATCTTCAGTAAAAAGAAGCGGTATGGTGCCATCAATCAATTTTTCGGGTGTAATCTTCTTATGATCTCGATTTAGAATATAAATAACTTCTTGTGATGGTAAAATCTGTTTCGAACCTCCACAGTGGGTACAACCGAGAATTAGCTTTTCTACTTTCTTGGGATAATTAATTACTAATTCTTGTGCGATCATTCCTCCCATTGAAACTCCGAAAACATGAAAACGATTAATTTTCAATGCATCCATCAGAGCTAAAGTATCATCTGCAAGCATTTTTATTGAAAAATTTCGATCTATATTTTGAGTTTTACCCGCTCCTCGATTATCAAAAATTATTAGTTTAAAGTCTTCTCCTAGGCTTTCTAATAGTTCTTTTGTCCACCAATCTGTATTTGCGGATAATCCCTGTATCATGACAATGGGAAATCCCTCTCCATGAATTTCATAATATATTTCAATATCATTTAAGCTTATTTTAGGCAAAGGTCTCTTTCTTTTTTATCTTGATTATTTGTATTTTTTATAATTATTAAAAATTTAAGCAGCTCATCCTTTTTTAAAGTTGATATCTATATAAAATTCATATAAATTCATAAATAGGCATCTAAAATTGGTTCGACCTCCTACTGAAAAGAATATATGCTTGAAATGCAAGGGTTCCCGTCTCCTATGTGGGAAACGTACTTGTCCCATATTACTTAAGAGATCAGTGTTAAAGTCGCTTGTTCCATTTGAGTTTGAAAAAACCAAAAGAAATGTCGAAATTTTTGGTGCAAGTCCACCCGGGTTCTTTGTTGGGCATTTCAATTATCCTAAAGTGCAGATTGGCCCACTTGTTCCTTTTCAAGATTTCAAATTAGATCTTGATATTTCTGATAATTATATCCTTGATGCCCCGGAATTGTGGTTTGGTAAGGAGATGGTCGAGGTGGTCAAATACAGGAGTAGTTTAGTCCGGAACAACTTTAGAACAGATGTTCAAATAGGTAAAATCGGTAGAAAAACCACACCATCACTCGAAGTAGAAAAATTATTGGATTCTTCCCAACAATTAGCAATGGCATCTCAACCTGTTGATACGGAAACAAAATTGGATAAAATGAATCTTCGATTAATGTTAGACAATCACGCTCCTCCACTAGGTCCCTCTGGGATTACTAAAAGTATTAGGATTACAGAGAATGTAAAAGTCCATCCAAAGGTAGAATATTGTGTGTCGGATACAGATTTAAAGGCTTCAGATGCGGTGTCAGAATATCTTTTTTTTAAAGGAAATGTGCCCCAATCCACGATTAAGCGTGTCTTTTCTGCTGGTCTTCTTGGTAAAAAGGAGAACAGAAGATTAGTTCCTACACGATGGAGTATTACAGCAGTGGATGATATTATCTCAAAAGCGTTAATAAAAGAAATTAAAACATTTCCCGAAATTAATGAATATCAGATCTTCCAGAGCAGTTATCTTGACAATCATTTCAAAATTCTTCTTTTTCCTGGCAAGTTTTTATATGAAATGAATGAGGTTTGGGCACCAAATACCTTATGGAATATTTCGCTTTCAGGAAACAATAGAGATCTTAAACCTCAAATAATGACTGATTATGAATTTTATCCAGGCCGAAAAAAGTATGCAAGTAATATCACTGGTGCGTATTATGCTGCTCGGAAGGAAGTTTGTGAGTATCTTTATAGAATTGGGCGTCAAGCACGAGTATTAATCTTTCGAGAGGTAAGAGGTGGCTATGTGGTTCCCTTAGGAGTCTGGGTTATACGAGAAACGGTTAAAAATGCAATGAATGCCACGCAACCAAAGATTCTTGATAATTTCGATGATGCGGTTTTTAATATGGCAAAAGGATTTATGGTGGATTTAAAGTATTGGAAAAAGAGTAGTAAAATTATTAATTTCATAAAGACTCAACGAACAATCGATAATTTTTTATAGCGTTCCCAATTTGAGTACTTAAATTAGTTAGTTTATCATATTTTCTTATTTAGGGATTAAATTGATTATTGACATACATATTCATCCTTTTTGTAAAGAAGCAAATTGGGGTGAAGATGTTGAATTTGTTGCGCGTTCCCTCTTAGGTGAGAATAAGAGAGGAAGACGTGCGATGGAAAAGTTTTTCGATGTCTTACGTACTAAAGTCTCGATTAAGGATTATATTGAGCAAATGGATAAATGGGATATTGAAAAGGCGGTTATTGTATCGTATAACCTTACTACTGCCTATGGTGTTTGTGTTGTAACTAATGATGATCTTGCAGATTTTGTAGCTCAATATCCTAACAGGTTCATTGGATATGCTTGTATTGATATCCCTGCTCCAGATGCGTTAAATCAGCTTGAGTATGCGATTGAGTCATTAGATCTCAAAGGAGTAAAAGTTTTACCTCCGGGACAAAAATTTGATATCTCTGATACAAAATATAATCCTATTTGGGAAAAAATGATTGATCTTAATATCCCTCTTTGGACACATACCTCTCAATTAAAAAGTATTATTAATCCTATAACCAAATACGGTCATCCTTTACTCGTGGATGAATTGGCAATAAGATTTCCGGAATTAATCATTATTATGGGACATATGGGGGTTCCGTGGATGTGGGATGCATGGTCAGTGGTAGAAAGGAATGCTAACGTCTATATTGACATTTCTGCATATGCCAAATTATATCCCTGGTTCCCTTTTGACGCATATTCTAATTACACTCTGGAAGACAGGGTCTTATTCGCGTCGGATCATCCTCTTATCCATTGGAATGAAATAATCCCTGCAGTAAGAGAATTACCCATTTCTGATGGATTTAAACAAAAAATCCTTTATGATAATGCGAAAAAGCTTCTTAAGCTTTAGATGAGACAGGAATTTTATAAATAGGCTAATTCAATATCTAATTTCTATTAATTTTTTTCTATTTAATCTTTTTATACATAATATTTGGTTAACTAGGATTTTCTAAATTAGTCTTCTGTTAACAAATGTTTTTGAACAAAATCTTTTTAAGAAAAAATGAGTAAATATATTTGTTACTAAGTATGATACTATATTTTAAAAACAAAAATTTTAAAGAGGAAAAATCTTGAAAAGTAAAAATACAAACACTAAAGAACTTCGTGGACTGCCCTCTGCTGAAGAACAACCCCTTATATTTATGCCGCGTTTTAAGCAACCATTTTCAGGAGTTTTAGCGTTAATTGTAGTTTTTTTCATTAGTTTAGGAACTTGGTATCTATTTTTTGATCCACGAATATATGGTCCAGATCTGGTTCATTATGCATCATTAATAGGAGGATTTGGATTAGTTGGAGTTGTATGGGCAATATGGTTTGAAAATTGGCCATATTATGGAAAATTTAAAAAACCCTGGCAAATTGGGTTGGTGGGTACTCTTATAAATATTGCTATTGCATTACTTTTTACCTATATACTATTACCATTATTTAATAGTTTTTATGAGCCCTCTGTCCAAAATCCTGATGAATTTCTCTCCTGGTACATAGGAGCTTCTATATTTGGTTCTCTAAGCGGCTCAACATTTTCATTTGGTGTACTATTTGTAGCGGGAACAATGTATTGGCCGTTTTTTAAAATCAAACAACCTAAAAGGGGCATTATTGTATGGATAATAGGCACTATTGTAGGTCTAATTGTTTGGCTTATATTATTCTTGCCTGCTGGTAATCCAACTGCTACTAATGCAGGTGAAGTGGTATATAGACAATATGCATATTCACTTGGATGGACTCAATGGGTAATATTTTTCTCTTTACTCACTCAACTTGTATATGAATATTGGCCTTGGAAAACTTTAGCAAGAAAACAACCATATATGGGGATCCTATGCTTTTTAGTTTGTGCAATATTAGGTTTTATTTTATCTTTAGTTTTCCCATTTATCATACAATATGTATTTGATCCAATCTTTCTTGCCGCTGGTGGAGATCCTAAACTTGAATTAGATTATGGGCTAACTCAATTCAAAGGATGGTATGTTATGTCGATATCTTATGCTATTTTTCTAATTTTAGCAATAGTTATGGTATCCTTATTTTTTGATAATTGGCCAAAACGTTTTAGTCAAGCAAAAAATTTGATCTTTAGATTCTTGCTCGTTATAGGATTAGGCACTCTAATGTTCTTCGGATATTATTTCTTTGCTCCATATCTCGTGGGTGATCCTGTTGGTGGTCAGCCAAATGAATATTGGAATATTAATCCAACTCCATTTGTTCTTTGGTTTTTATGGATTGAATTACTCTATTCATACGTATGGAAAAATTGGCCATTTTATAAAACGTTTCGGTGAATAAAGTGTATAAAGCAGATGATTTTACTTTTCCAATGGAATTTTCATGGATTGGTAATTGGTCAGCTCGTAGAGCTATGTTGACTCCAAATAAAGAAGCGATATTCGATAATATGGAGAATAAAAGGTACACTTTTAAAAAAATAGACAATAGGGCAAATAGATTAGCCAGAGTGCTATTGAATATGGATATCAGAAAAGGAGATAGAGTTGCTGCTTTCTCGACTAATAAAATGGAATTAATTGATATTTTTTTCGCAACTGGTAAAATAGGAGCTATTTTTGTACCCTTTAATATACGTCTTGCTCCCGCTGAAATTGAGCAATTAGCTATAAAAATGAATCCAAAAATAATATTTTATGAAAATAAATTTCAAGAAAAAGTACAAACAATCAAAGATTTGGATTTAATTCATAAATATATACAATTTGAGAATGAGGACCTAAAAGGTGATAAAAATTATTACAATCTTGTTAATAAAGTCTCAGAATCACCTGTAGAACGGCCTATTTTAAATTTTGAAGATCCTCATCTAATACTTTTCACTGGTGGTACTACTGGTTTACCAAAAGGTGCGACATTATCTCATAGATTAATTTTCTGGAATTCCATAAATACAATTATGAGTTGGGGACTCAAACCGGATGATATACAGCCTCTTCTCTTTCCCTTGTTTCATACGGGTGGATGGAATGTCTTACTTCTACCTTTTTTCCATATGGGAGCAAAGTCTATTTTAATGGGTGATTTTGATCCTATAGAAACATTAAATGTCATTGAGAGAGAGAAATGTACAATTATCATTGGGGTTCCAACCATGTTTCATATGATGGCAAATAAAGAAGAATTCAAAGCTGCAAATTTTGATTCTGTGAGAATTTTTATTTCTGGGGGTGCTCCATGTCCAGTTGCGATTATGGAGCATTATTGGGACAGAGGGAAACCTTTCAAGATGGGTTATGGTCTTACTGAAGTTGGTCCAAATAATTTTTATTTACCTGAAGATCGTATAAAAGAAAAACCTACTTCTGTCGGATTACCAGTATTTCATTGTGACATGAAATTATTAGATCCAGAAACGGATCAGGAAGTAAAACAGGGTGAAGTTGGAGAACTTTTATTAAAGGGTCCTCATATCTTCTCTAAATATTGGAATGAGCCTGAAGAAACGAAGAGCGCAATAGAGGATGATGGATTCGTGCATACTGGAGATTTAGCAAAACAAGATGAAGAGGGTTATTATTATATAGTCGGTCGTAGGAAAGAAATGTATATTAGCGGGGGTGAGAATGTATTTCCTGTCGAAATTGAAGAGTTACTTTATAAACATCCCGCAATTGATCAAGCGGCGGTGATTGGGGTTCCCGATGAGAAATGGGGAGAAGTCGGAAAAGCATTTCTTACTTTAAAAAAAGGGCAATCAACAACTGCTGATGAGATTAGACAATATTTAATTGATAAATTGGCAAAATATAAAATTCCAAAGTATTATGAAATAAAAGATTCATTGCCCACTAGCGGAACAGGAAAAATTCTTAAGAAAGAATTGGAAAAGGAGGAAAAATTGTGAAAAATCGTCCCATTGGATTGGAATCATGGGGTATTTATTTACCTGATAAACGACATACAAGTAAATTTATCTCGGAAGAAACAGGGATACCTAAAGATATTCTTGAAGATAAATTTGGACTTACTAGTAAAACGGTTCCTGGACCTGAAGATCATACTGTTGCAATGGGCGCTAAGGCAAGTTTTCAAGCATTAGAACGAGCTAATATTAGTCCTGAAGATCTGGATCTAATTATCTGGGCTGGTGAAGTCTATAGTGAAAGACCAATGCAGATTAATGGGATAAAGTTACAAAAGTATCTTGGATCTCCAAAAAAGCCATGGGCATTCGACGTGAATCAACGTTGTGGGACATTTTTAGTTGGGATGTTGATGGCAAAAAGTTTAATTCAAATTTACCCTGAAATGGATCGAATTTTAGTTGCAAGTGGATATCGAAATTCGGATCTGATTAATTATCAAAATGAAAATTCACGCTTTATGTATAGTCTTGCAGCGAGTGGTGTAGCAGCTGTTCTAAAAGCAGATTCCAGAGTGAATGAAATATTAGATATATCCGCAATTACGGATGGAAGATTTGCTGACGATGTATATGTTCCCGCAGGAGGAACAGTTGAACCTATATCCTGTAAAGCGATTGAAGAGGGCAAAATTTATTTAGATGTCCCAGATCCAGAAGGTTTAAAACAAAGGCTCGATGCTTTTTCAATGAAATCATTTGAAAGGGTTATAGATCAAGCACTCACTCGTTCTGGTTATAAAAGGGAGGACATTGATTATCTTGCCCTATTACACATGAAAAGAAGCGCATTTGAATACGTTTGTAATGCTGTAGGGATTAATCCATATGAACAATCCACATATTTTAATAGATTAGGGCATAATGGCCAAAATGATGGCATTCTTTCTATTGAATTTGGAGTTCAACAAGGCAAGATTAAAAATGGTGATCTTGTTGTTATTGCTGCCGCTGGAATCGGTTGGGCTTGGAATGCTGGAGTTATTAAATGGGGTACTCAAAAATAAAGAGAAGTATAAAATTATATTGTTTTATTTATTATAATTTCTTATTTTTTCCAGAATGAAGCTACTAGCTCATTAAATTCATTAGCATGATCTAAAATTACTAAATGCCCTGCATCTGGAATAATAGCAATCTCAGAATTACCTAACCAATCATGAAGCATCTCGCTTGCCCACATTGGTGTTGTAATATCTCTCTCACCGACAATAAGTAATGTTGGGATTTCGATAGATTTAAGATACTCGCAAATATTGAATCCTGCCGATGCCGCTGTAGCTTTAAGGCATTGTTCTTTTGTAAGATGATCTGTTACTTGAGCCGCAACAAATTGCGCTGTTTCTTCATTATAAGGATTTAATCCTCTTTTGCTAATTCCTAAAGCAAATCTTTCTAATTGATATTTATCGACTCTTCCTAAAACATCTGTTTCTGCTTCAAAACTAATGAAACAAAATCCGCTAGCACAGATTATCTTTTTAACGTGGGAAGGATAAAGAAGACTATAGGCTAAACTTATCATCGCTCCCAATGAATGACCAACAAGATATAAGCCATTATCCCAACCTAAATGCTCCAGAAGTAGATGCATATCTTTAACGTAATCTTTAATTGTAAATCTCTCTACTGGTTTACTGCTCCTGCCATGTCCTCTTAAATCAAATCGTAGAATATGAAAATCATTTTCAAAATATTTAAGTTGTTCGCGCCAGCAATCACTATTTATAAATAAACCATGTAGCAAAACCATTTTTGCACCCGATTCATTTCCACTAATTTCATATGCTATTTTAAATCCATTTTCTAAGGAAAAATATTCCATGATAGTCTACCATTTTAATTTTTCAATTATTGTTGACATTAATTATAATCATTAAATAGTTTGTAAATCAAATTTAAAAAACTTTCTTGTTGGTTCTTTTCATGATAAACCATCTCTCACGAAGATTGATTGAAAATATAAATATTTTTATACTAAGATATCTCAATAATCATATAATTAACTTATCTCATTCATCAGAGGTTATATAATGAAAAAGCTAAATTATCAATTTCTCATCGGATTAATTATTCTATTTGTAGACTGTATTTTATGTTTTATTATGCTTTACTTGGGGCATGTTAATCTTATTAATCTTTGGCAATTCGTTGATGAGCCATTTGCGGTTAATTTCCTTTTATCAATCTCGATAGTCTTTGGAATTGGGATAGCATTTATTATTTGGTCATACTCATCAAGGACCTTTAAGGCATCAATTTAATCTGCTATTTTAGCTGATATTTTATAAGTTAATTTTTACTTTATCTCAAAAATTACTTAATTGATATCTTTTAAAGAAAATATTTTTATATTAGAAAAATAAATTTATTGATTATATTAAATCTATTTAGAAACCTAAAAAACAAACTAAATTTATAAAAGAAAATGAGAAATAAAAAATTAAATTCAATTTTATTGCTAGTTATCTCGTTTCTTTTTGTATTAAGTCCGATTGTAGCTGTTCGTGGAGATCTTTATGCATGTCCCAGTACATCAGCGGGAGACACAAAAATATTAGAAGTAACTGTTGTTGATGCGGCTGGTTTAGAAGATATTTTTGGAGCTGATTGGAAAACGGTATTAAATACTTCATTTTCTGGAGATGCTTCAACTTTAGGAGCTAAATTCAAAACAGTTGTACAGGGGATAAGAACCAACGATTCAATAGATTATTCATTCTGGGGAGCAGGAATAGTTTCCGTCTGTAACATCACTGTAGATTCTTGGGCATTTACTACCGGAGAATTTCTCGAGGCAAATAAAACAACCTCACAGGTTTACGTCATAAAGGATCCAGCAAATTTAACCGCCTTTGTACAAGGAGTTAGGGCCTTTTTAGCCCAACCTGGAAATGTAACCGTGCCATGGGCTGCTGATGTAGCATATAGTCCCTATTTAGCGCAATTACCCGTACCACCGGGAGATTATCTAGCTGATATCATATGGGATGCTGGTTGGTATAGTGCGGGTGCGAAAATAATTCATGACGTAACAGCTGGATATACAGTTCCATTTACTACTTTCACTTATCTCGAGGATTGTACGGAAACATGGACTTACTATGACAATGGCGCTCTTATTGGCTATTCTTTAGTAAATAATGAAAGTAAAGTAGTGTATCAATACAGCATTGTATTACCTGGCGCTCAAATTTCTGGATATGAATTGTCTATATTCATTGGAGTTTCTGTAATAACAATGATTGGCTTAGTATTATATATGAAAAGAAAGAGATAAATAACTTTTAAAAAACAATAATTCTATTTTTTCCTATTTTTTCACCATAAACTTTTTTACAAATTCAATTAATATCTTAGCTATAGTTTAGATAATTTTCATATCATAGGTTCCTATCTATAATGAATGAGATTAACGTTGACGAGAAGAAACTTGTTTCTTTCGAAGAGAGAGGAATTAGCTTAAAAATAGCGATAATTTCCATCACCGGTGCATTATACGTTGCATTAGGTTTCATAAGTGTGCCTATAGGTTTTTTAGATATTCAATTTCGAATAGCAGAAATCGTTGTTGGAATGTGTATTCTATTCCCATATGAGGGATTAGTTGGAAAAGTCATAGGAGTGTTTTTTGTTAATTTATTCTCACCATTAGGTCTTATTGACTTGGTTAGTGTTGTGGTTAATATTCCCGCTTTATATTGTATAATTCTGTTTAGGGGAAGTTCAAAATTGAGATATCTTGGAGCAGTATTGTATGCAAATATGATTTCTTTATATGTTGCTATTATTTTATATCTTAGTTTAGGAATTCAACCTGTTTGGTTTTCGTTTATTAAAGTATTATTTTCCGAAGTAATACTAGCAGTTTCTGGAGTAGCCATTTTTTCATATATAAAAACCAAGTATAAGATAAGTGGCTAAAGTGAAATGATATTTTTTTAAGGTCTTTTAATTATATCATTGATTTAATATTCAATAATAGGTGGTTAAAAATACTCCCTAAGAATACTGTTAATACCATTTTAAATTTATTATCTGAATTTATTCAAGGTAAGACTCAAATAATTAATATACAAGATCGACAAAGTTCTGAGATTACTCATTATTTTAATGAAATTATTAGATTCTGGAGTAAATTAAATTTTACGATTAAAAAAACACTCCGTTCATTAAAGCTCACCACTCCACCTAGAGCAGAAATTTTACTGTTTGTCACCTACCGGTCTATGTTTGAGAAAGCGGAGGCTCAAGAAATCATAATGGAAGTTGAACCAAATGAAAAACTTTCTCTTTATTTAGAACGATTAAAAGATTTCTCCTGGGATATAGCTTTAAGAAACAAAAAAGACGTAGAGGTTCTAAGCATTAATGAGGCAATTCCTAGTTTTTTTATTGAACGTTTATTGCCAGTTATGAAACTAAGTTTTTTAAAAGATAATCTCAAATACATGAACTACTATAGTTCCCAAACGACAGTAAGTTTAAGAATTAATAGTTTAACTTCGAATAACTCATTGGAAACTTTAAAGGATCTAATTAAAAGCGAATTTCAGAAAGAAGGAATTAAAATTCAACAAGATGAAAAAATCCCCTATATTCTCCATACTCAAGCGCAATACAAAAGACTGATAATTTCAAACAAACTTTATAAGGATAATACTCTATTATTCCAAGACTGGGCTTCGGCAGCAATAGTAGAATTATTAGAACCACATCAAGGAGGTTTAATATGCGATTTATGTGCAGCTCCAGGAATCAAGTCGAGCCTAATAGTACAGTTAAGTAAGAATCGATACAGACTTCTCTGCAATGACTTTAGCAATTCCAGATTACAATTTACAAAAGACTTCTTTAGTCTATTTAAAAACATAGATATATGTATTTTAAATTCTGATGGAACAAACTTTCCTGTGAAATTCGATTTTAAATTTGACAAGATTTTAATTGATGCTCCTTGTACCGGAAGTGGAACCTTTCTTTCCCATCCAGAACTAAAATGGCGTCAAAATAATGAGTTTCTTAATCAGAATGTAGTAATACAAAAGAAATTGATTGAGTCTGGCCTAAATCTTTTAAAAAAAGGAGGAAATTTAGTTTATTCAACATGTAGTTTATATCCAGAAGAGGGAGAATATCAGATAAACGAAATATATGATCAAATAACACCTTTGGATTTGCCTAAATATTTTTCTAAGAGCTATAAGATCAATAATACAATTCTAAAAGGAACAGGAAGACTTTTTCCTTCAATTCATAATACTCAAGGTTTTTTTGTGAGCAGATTAAAAAAAAAATAAAAATTAAGCATAATTTTGATAATTAATATTATACTAGGTTAATGCTATGGCCAAAAATAACATTAAATTGTGGACTGTAGGTCAAATCGACGCAACGGGCGTACGAGGACCCCATGAGGTTGAATTAGAAAATATTAGTAAGAATAAATATCCCCTCTTTATCAATCTTGATCCAAATATATTTGAAAAAATTATTATTAACGAATTGGGAGCAAAATTTCAAGATCTAGGAATGGATGACGATTGGACAATAAGTATTGAGCTATTTCCAGATGTTATGATCCACATTACCTACAATTATTTTGGAGATGAATTTGGGGATGATATTGAGGCTGAAATTAAGTTTTTCTTCTCGGGAGATCGTTCATACTGGGTTCCCGGTGAAGATACTGCCACATATATAGATATCGTTATGGATTTCATCGAAAGGTTATTAAAAGATAAAGAACCCTTCGAAAGAGATTATAGTAAGAAAACTGAGCTAATGGAAAAAGTATTAACACAGCGTTCTAAACCATTTACATACTTAAAGAATGAAGATAAAGATGAATTATCTGAATTCATTGGAGCAAAGATATGGAAGACTGAAAATGGTTGGAGAATAAAAAAAGAATTTTTTCCTCAAATGTTTGCCGAAATTATCTGGACTGAAAATGATGGGTTGGATATCATCTTCTCAGGAAAAAAACTTACTAATATGGGTAGTTATCATGCTGAATTGATTGGTATATTTATCATCAATCATATACTTCGTTACATTACCATAAATAATGAAGATAAAGCACTTCCCGATATATGTCATATCATGTTTTCCCGAATGTTCACAAAACAAAAAGGTTGGGAACACAGAACTAGATGATTTAATCTCTTATCTTTCAATTTAAAAAAGTTAAAATGAAAGAAAAAATTAAGTTTTTAACAGCTTGTCCAGAGTATAGCTCTTCCTTTTTTCCTTGTACGCTTAATTTTATTATCGTTTTCAAGATCTGACATTACTTTCCATATTTCTGCGTTTGTTAACTTAAAATAACGTCTTAATTCCGGAGTGGACATTTCAGTACCATTTAGTAAGTTCACAACCAGTCGTTTTACTTCTTCCATTGTATCTTCATCAGATTGATCTGGTCCCTCTTCATGCTCCTCATCAACCTCCATTTCATTAATAATTCTAAAAGCGATCTTATTGAGTTGCTTAATATTGTTTTCGATACCTTGGGGCTTCATAAAAAGACAGCAAAGTTCTAGATCTTTAGGGAAAGCAACGATATAGAATTTATCATATAAGATTGCCCTTGGTTTCTTACCTGCATTCCCTCCTCGGAATGCCAAATAAAAATTCATCGCAAAATCGTCTAAATTCATCATATCTTCCGATTTCGCATATTCTCGTTTCCATTTTAAAAAAGGGCCATCTATCATATCAAAACCAATGAGAGCTGCTCCAAAAAGCTCTTTTTCATTAAAATTCATCTTCACGCATACCTCTTTTAATTGCTACTCGTTCTAATTCTTTTCTAATAATATTTATAAGAACCATACGCTCTTCAGGATTAATTGCTGTAAGGCCATACGTTTCTACCCTGAGAATTTCTCCTACTCTTTTGGGATTCATCCTTCCATCGACAGATTTCAAATCCTGTTTATTCGCGATGGCAATTATCGGACAATCCTTCCCAACGAAGTGAGTAGCATAATTGATTAATTCTCGTGAGCTCAAAACATTACGCGGAGTCGAGTCAGTGACTACAATAATAATATCCGATCCTAATAGATGATCTTTACTATACATTTTTAAATAATTCCTTTGACCTGCTAAATCCCATACTTTGAGAGTAAAACTTTCTATCTGAACAGTTTTCAAATCAAATCCATGTGTAGGCATATAGATACGATCAATAGTATTTTTGGCTAATAACTTTAACATTGTTGTTTTACCGACTGCGGGGGCTCCTAAAAATGAGACTTTTACTAATTTATTCAATTCAGTACTTAACATACAATATTCAATTGAAAAGAATTTATTAACACAAAAAGAGCTAATTCTTTATATGAATCTGCATGATATCCGCATAATATCATGGTATTATTATTAATTGGATATCATACTTTTTAGAATAAATTAAAAATATCCGTAATTTGATAGAAGAATAAAAGTAAGATTAATGAAAAGAATGTAGGCAATATTAAGCTAAGAGTTAATAATCTTTGTGAAATTCTAATGCATTCTTGAAGAGTATTCATAATCACATCAAAATATTTAGGATCTCCCCAAATTTTAGTATGAGGTATAAAAGATTTATAATAACAAAATTCTACTTCCTCTAGATCTTGGTTTGCTTCGGAAATTAATGAATCTAACTTCTCTAAAATGGTTTGGAGTTTAATTTTTTCTCCTATCGGGGAATAAGCTCTTCGAGTAAACTTTCTTGCAACGGTATGCGAATCGGAGGTAGTGACCTCACCTCTTTCAATTCCTCTATTTTGTAGCATATTAAGGATATATGATCTAATATCTGCATAGGCATTATTTGCATCAAAATGGATAAATGCTGTTTTTTGGTTTGAAATGGTATCCTTAAACATGTGAACTACTAATCCTCCATATCCAATACCATCTTTTTCATTATATTGATTTAAAGGATCTCTTGCCACACCATATTGAACTTTATTTACTTCCTGTCCGTTATTCCTTTCCTTTTTTATAGATCGCAAAAATTTTTCTGAAACGCTGATTATATCCTGTGCTTCATATGATTTTGGTTTGATTAAAATTTCATCTCCAATGATCGAATTGTGTGAATCAATAATAACAATATCATCATACCCAGAATCAGTTGCGATTCGGCTAATTTTCTCCCCTATCGCTGCTTGAATATCATCGGAAGGTAAAGGATGTCGAGTCACGAAAATGATAGCTGTATTATCAACCACAGTTCCAATTAATTTTGCAGAATTTGAGATTTTCCTAGTCACCTTTCTAATCTGTTTTGTCCACGTAAGAGAATCATTATTTTTAATTTTATCTACATCCTTGATTATTTGATTGAGAACTTTATCCACTTCTTTTTGAGAAGTTAAATTTTGTGTATGATCATTAGTAGTGTGGTATACAGTTGTCCCAGTAATATTGCTGAATTTTTTATATATGTGTTCTGGTAAATCCGAAGATCCACAAGTTTTGAATGGACCAAAATGGATATTTGGAATTATTAATAAACCCTTTATCTTCTTACTGGTACTGTTACGAATTGCTAGGTATTGAATTTTTATCTCCTCGTCTATACCTATTCGTTCAAAAAAACTTTCGATCATTTGGTCATTTCCATCAGTCATCATCGACAAGATAAAGGCACGAATAAAAGGATATCCTCCTATACCTGTCGCCTCGCGATAAATATTACTTACGCGAGACATACTATGGGCATAAGGGATAGCGAATATAAAAGCACATGAGCAAAAGAAAATTATTGCTTTTATTAGGAACAAGAAATTTATTTGTGCTGTAAATATGCTATATAATAAAATCCCAACTACTGGTTGGGTTAATGCTAGAATTAGATTCCCATAACTACCTACGGTTGTAAATGAATAATAGATTACAAAACCAATAATATAAGCAACAATTGTGCCCAAAATAAAGAAAACTTCTTGGAAAGCTATATTTCTCAGGAATATCACTAAACCATGTCCAATTAACAAAGAAATCCCTATTATTGCGGTTAAAAATGCATTTAATTGAACTGCCCATCCTTTAGGCGGAGCTGCAAGTATTGGAGCACGTTTCGAATAATAAAAAATCGAAATTAACATACCAGAACCCGAAATTATGAGAAACATACCAATAACTATAAGTAGGTAAATAAAATTCCAAACATCACTGTAAATTGAATTAAAAATAAAGGATAGAAACCCGATGATCCCAATTATACTAAAATAAATCGAAAATGCTGCCTTTTTGGAAGAAAAATATTCCATATACGAGAGAATTCCGGGAATCTGGCGAGAAGGGGGTTTTTGTGTAAACATTACTACTGATTATATAATATTTTTTTGCTAAATTTATCTTTTTCGATTAAAACCTCATATATTGATATGAAGAATTTGTTTAATTATGTTTTTTATTGAAAAATTATAAATAATTTCAAAAATATTACGAATTATGTCGGAAGATAATCAAAAACTACAAAGATATGCAAACATGAGGGTCAGCCAAGTCATATTGGACGGACTCAGACTTTTTGCTAAAAATTGGTTTAAAATAATCCTTCCTTTCTTGCTCTTTACGCTAATTTCAATTATAATTACAAATTTATTAGTTATTGATTTAAATTGGCAATATTATCAAATGACTCCAACTGTCGAGGCAATTTATCAAAAGGATCCAACACTTATTACCGACGCAGATATGAATATATTACTTGAATATTTAGTGATAACATATCTTATAAGTTTAATAACGAGCATCTCTGGAGCGTTTTTTACGGCATTAGCAATGAGTACAGTGGGAGTACCTCTTTATAGAGAATATACCCAGACTAATGGCAATTTTAAGGAGGAATTTAAAGGTAGTTTTAATAAAAATTTACTGATTATCCTCCTAATTTTTGGTATTTTTGTACCTTTAGGAACTTTACTTCTTTTCATTCCAAGCATTATACTATTAGGTTTTTATATATTTCTCTTTTTTACTTATCGTGAAAAATCTATTGAATCACCCTTAAAAGAAGCCCGCAACTTATCTCGTGGAAATTTCATGAAAATAATTGGGCTCTTCCTATTGGTTTCTATCATGATAGGTTTCATTAATTTCATTTACCAATATCTTATTACTTTTGTATGGAATTTTAATTCAACAACTTACGTTTCTTGGTACAATCCAAGCACAAGAAATTACCTCATGATAATATTAGATGATTTAATCTATTATCAAATGATAAGCTTGATTTTCTCACCATTATTTATATGTATATTGACTTCATTCTATACATCAATAAAAGCAAGAAAACAATTAGGATATAGTTTTCAAAAAGGAAGCTATGTTATGCAGCAACGCTATGCTCAAGCTTCACAAGATGAAGAAGGTTTCTATTGTCCTTTTTGCGGATTTCATATGCCAGCTAAATTGAAATTTTGTGCAAACTGTGGTGAATCGTTGGATTTTGAATCATGAATAATCTTTAAGGGTATTTTATGTATTTTAATATAAATTGCAATTTTGAAATAAAACCGGAAGATATAAACGATCCTATTGTATTAATCGGGTGGCCTGGTATTGCTTTAGTAGCTAAATTAGCAACAACGTCAATAAGAGATTCATTAGATGCTAAAGAATATATGACCATTGAATATTTTGATTTTCCTCCAAAATCAAATGTAGAAAAAGGCGAGTTGAAGGTTCCAACCGCAGATGTATATTATGTTAAAAAGAGTGATAAAAATAATAATGATTTTTTTATATTGACAGCAAATTATCAACCCCAATCTTCTGAAGGTGTTTTTGAATTCTCTCAAAAATTTTGTGAAGCGATGGATAAAATAACAGGGGGTAAAATAAAGATGTATATAAGTACTGGAGCCATGATCTCTGAACGAGTAGATTCAACACCTAAGGTACATATTTGTGGAACAGATCCCGAACTTGTAAGATCCTTTTTACAATTTAAAAATACGAAATTAATGGAAAATGGAGTTATTGCTGGAGCAAATGGAATCCTACCTGCATGGGCAGGACAGAAAGGACATGCTCCTGGCATTTGCCTATTAGCTGAAACGCTCCCTCTTCCCATGATGGCATTAGATCCAAGGGCTTCGAAAGCTTTGGTCACTATATTAAAAAATTATTTTAACATTAAAATGAACTTCGATGAATTAAATAAACAGATTGAAGAAATGGAAAAAATTATCAACTCCTATAAAAAACAAACTGATCATTTAATGAAAAATCTACAAGAAGATCGCGGTCCTGATTCATACTTTCGATAATATTTGTGTGACATATCTGACTAATTTCTTTAAAAGTTAAAATTTTATATTGCTATCAATTTTATTACCTAATTATATTTTACAATATTAACAAAATGGGATAGTTGTATAATGAAATTTTATAAACTTTTCAAACCGTTGAAATTAAAACATTTAGAGTCATCTAATCGTATAGTAATGCCCGCGATGCACCTTAACTTAGCAAAGAATGGTTTTATCGACAAGAAATTAATAGATTTTTATGTTGAGAGAGCAAAGGGGGGAGCAGGACTCTTGATTATTGGAGGATGCTATGTTGATATATATGGAAAAGGTTTACCTTCCATGATTGCAGTCGATGACGATAAATATTTACCAAAACTTACTGAATTTACGAATGAAGTTCATGCTGCTCGAGATGATGTAAAAATCTGCTGCCAATTATATCATGGTGGTGCCTATGCATTTCCCCAAATAATTGGAACAACTCCAATTGCACCCTCAGCAGTATATAGCAAGTTTAGTAAAACTACTCCTCGAGAAATGAACCTTGAAGATATTAAAAGAGAACAACAAGCATTTGCTGATGCTGCGGTACGGGCTAAAAAAGCAGGATTTGATGCAGTTGAGATTTGCGCAAATGCGGGATATCTATTGGATCAATTTATTTCTCCAAAAACCAATAAACGTACGGATAAATATGGTGGAGAACTTGAAAATCGTTTAAGGTTCCCCCTTGAAACTATTGAACAAATTAGAACTAATATCGATGATTTTATACTCGGATATAGAATTTCTGGTGATGATTTTGTACCAGGAAGCAATACATATAAAGAAAAAGCAATTATAGCAGAGGAATTAAGCAAAAATCTCGATTATTTCAATGTTACTGGAGGATGGCATGAAACTAAAACGCCTCAACTAACTATGGATGTTCCAGAAGGATGTTATACTTATTTAGCAGAAAACATCAAAAAACACGTGAAGATTCCCATTTTCTCGTCTAATAGGATTAATAATCCCGAGTTAGCAGAGCAGGTTTTGATGGCGGGAAAAGCTGATGCTATATGTATGGGACGTGCATTGATCGCAGATCCATTCTTACCTATGAAAGCAAAAAAGGGAGAACTCAGAGATATTATGAACTGTGTGGGTTGTAATCAAGGATGTTTTGACAATGTATTTAGAATGATGCCAGTAACATGCTTAAGGAATGCCAGAGCGGGAAATGAGGCAAGAACCGAGTTAAAACCCCTAAAACAAAAGAAAAAGATAATGATAATAGGTTCTGGGCCAGGAGGATTAGAAGCTGCAAGAATTGCTGCTATACGTGGTCATGAAGTCCATATTTTTGAAAAAGATGATAAAATTGGTGGTCTTTTAAATATTATATGGGTCCCTCCAGGTAGAAATGAATTTAAAAGAATGATTGAGAATTACACATACTGGATACAAAAATATGGAATCCATACTCATTTGCAGTCAAATGTAACCATTGAAACAGTTAAGGAATTTAATCCAGATACAATTTTTTACGCAGCAGGGTCTATACCAATCAAACCCCCAATTAAAGGTATTGAAAATAATAATGTATTCTGGGCAAATGATGTATTTAGCGGTGATGCTCCTATTGGAAAAAATAATGTCATAATTGGTGGTGGAGCAACAGGAATAGAGCTAGCTATCTATATCTCAAAATTTGGTACATTAAGTCGCGAAGCATTTGATTTTCTAACTTTTTATAAGGCGTTAGAACCGGATGTAGCCTTAAGAATGCTTCATGAGGGGAGAAATAAGGTAACCGTTTTAGAAAAGTTGCCAAAATTGGGTTCAGCGTTGGGAAAGACTACTAAATGGGTCTTATTAGATAAGTGTGACGCTTTAGGAATAAATTTACTTAAAAATGTTGATGTGACTGAGATTGGTATTGACTACGTTAATTACACTGATGCAAACGGACGTGATCAGATTATCAATGAAGTAGATTATGTATACTATGCAACAGGGGTAATTCCAAATGAAGAACTCGCTAATCAAATAAAAGATTTAGGGAATATCAAAATTGAAAAAATTGGAGATGCCCGAAAACCAGAAACCGTTATGGAAGCAGTAAGTAGAGGATATAAAATTGGCAATAATGAATAATATATACAAATTCTAAATTTTTCATTTTTTTTATCAAAATATTAAAATATGGAAAATGTAATTTATTGATTAAATTGCAAAAAACAGATTCGCAAGATGTAAAAGAGAAAATTTCTCATAAACTAAAAGCGGTTAATGAGAAAACAAGAAATTACGTTAAAGATATTGTTATTCTTGTAAATAGAGAAATAGGTGTCAATAAAATCATTTCTATTTTATTATTTGGGAGCCAACAAAACAAAGCAAAAGGAGAAAATACTTCTATTTCAGATTGCGATCTTTTATTTATCTTTAAGGATAGGGTCTCTTCACATCATATTCGTGAAATTGAAAAATATTTTATAGCACTTGAAATTAAGCATAATTTTGAGTCTGGAAATAAAAATGTAATAAGGAATTTGATTTCCTCGATCCAACATGCCACTGGGATGTTTATTAGCCATTTTTTAACCAAAGAGAAGTATTGGAAGAATGCTACATTTCATAAAATCTTTCAAGTAAATAAAGTGTTTTCTGCAATATTTGCTCCCCGAAATATTGTTCTCAGTAATGTTATTATTAATAGTACTGTTTTATATGGTAGTGATTTGAGAAATTTGATTAGAAAGAAGATTAGAGTTTCTGTTTTTGAAATGTTTAAAAGCATGGTAATGAACCTTTTTATATCTTTTTTCTCATTATTATTATTTCCGTTTAAAAAGTTAAAGTCAATTAAATTTCAATTAGAGGCTATTAAATGGTCTTTAAGATCATCAAATTATTACTGTTTCCGCGACACTGAGAATTTAGATAAAATTATTGAACGATTTATTTCTTTTGAAAAATATTCATTACAGCAAAAAGCACACTTATTTTATCAGGATTTCTTAAAACTAAGAAAAGAACCCTATAATAATTTAAGATTTATTTTACGTTGTCCAATTAGAATACTCAAAATACATATCAAAGCAATTAAATTCCGAAAGGCAGTGAAAAAAATTCAAATTCCATCAAAACCACGATATCAAACTGATCCAAGTCATTCATTTCCTCTACAATTTTAATGATTAAGTTTTAAAAATCTGTTAAATAAATAATCTCTTGTGCTCTAGAAACACATAAAAATATAAATATTGTAAAATTCTTTTTAAATTGTAATTGCAATTGCAATTATTTTTGTGAACCCCGAAAATATGGGTTGAATTATTCTAAACTTTAAGGAGATTAACCGAAATGGTGATTAAATGGACCAGAACATAGATATACGCGAACTCTTCTTGGACATTCTCGCTATCGTTAAGTTCGAATTAAGGTTTTACAAAGATAAAGCTTCGCCTATGTTTGAGCGCATCGTAAAGACGCGCGTGTTCCAACAGAAGCTCCAAAAGCTAAAAGATTTCATTAATCAATATTTTGAAATTATGTATAAAGATGAAGAAAGTCCTATTAATCAGGCAGCTTTAAGAGCTCAATTAGATAATATTGCTCGTCTCACAAATTATTATAATGATTTATCTGGATTTTATAAGGATCAGACTCAGACCCTTATCACAAGAGAAAAACTGCACAGTTTGATTGATTATAGCCATATTGAAAAATTATTTTTAGTCTTTACTTCTATCCTTGATTGGGAGCACTATAAAAGTAGTCTCATCTTTCCACATGACAAGCATAAAGAAAAACTATTAAAGGAGTTTTTAAAAAAGCTCGCTAGCTCAGATATAAGAGAAGTCGAAGATTTGATTGATTTGGAGCAATCTATTGACAATTTTGTTGAAAGTATTGAAGTTGAATTATAAATCTACTTATATTTGTTACAATTTACTCTCTAACGTTTCAAAATAAGAAGTAATATTTTCTATAATCTGATCTATTCTAATTAATTTCCAAAGATTTGTACATTTCATTAAAATCTCGTGAATTTCAACCAAAAATATTTTTAAAGGTAAACTATCATCTGTATTACTGAAGAATATATATTTCGGTTGATGTGTGGGATCTTACAGTTTATTTAACTGTTGGATTTTAAATTGGATTTTAGGTAAGAAGATAATGGATTGTTTAGCCAGAGTTTTAGAATTCTATGAGAAAAAAGAAAAAGAAGGTCTAGTTCAGTCAGATTTAAACAGATTATGGTTGAGCAATCTATTAATAAAGATAATGTCAAAATTTAACGGAAATAGTAATAGTTTAGAATTACGTAATTGTCTCATCGTATTGATTAACTTATTTGACAATCATGATAATGCAGATCACTATAATAATAAAGGGAAAGCTGTAGAAGAATTATCTCAAGGAGAAAAACATACTTTCAAACAGATTTTGTCCTCTGAATTAATGAACAATTAATATGTAATTAAAAAACATTTAACTCTACTTCTTTCCAATCATCATATTTATTAAAAACGATATCTATCTCTTTTATTATTTTAAGAATCGCGTTTTTTGTTTCTTTATCCTGTCCAAATGTTTCTAATATGATATCTGACAGATTTACATCATATTCATTGGTTAATTCTGAGATTTTCATTAAATCTGCTTTCATAATGCCTTTTTCTTCAAGTTTTTTAAAAATTCCCTTAAATTCTTCTTTTAATTTGATTGTTGCCTTCAATGATTCTGAAGCCTTATGATATAGCTTTTTCTCTTTTTCATATGCCACTAAATCTTCTTGAGGTAAGTCAGAAGTATCATTTATTACTTCTAACCTCTCATTTAAAAGATTTTTAACTCTCTCATAAATTTTAATTGCATCAATAATTTTTGACATACATTTTAATAAATCATTTTTCCGTAGGAGCCGTGCTTCAATAATCTTTAGATAAGCATCTTCATAATAGATTTGAAGCTCTCCAAAAGTACTTTTTTTCCCTTCCGCAATCATTAAATCAATTTGTCGCAAATCCTCACTTAAAATGTCTCTTTCCTTTGCCGATAAGTCCTCATTTTTCAATATTTTAAATATCTGATTCGCCATCTGTTTAATGGATTTAGCTCTTACATTCAATTTTCGACATTTTTCTCCAATGTTCGTAATACTTCGATTTTCTCCTTCTCTTTCGCAGTAATTGAAAATTTTGATTGCATCCGATAATAAAGCATCAAATTTCTTAGAGTCAGAAAAAATATAATATCGTGCATCGTGTATTTTTTGAATTCCTCTGTCCATTTGGATTTCTAATTCGAAAATGTAATCTAATAAACTAATTTGCTTTCTTTCAGATAAAATCATGGATTTAACATTTAAATCTTTTCCAACTGTTCGTGTAGCGAGGATCCACATAACGATTGCTGGAATCCAGAATAAAGTAGAAAAGAGCATCATCTGAAAAATACTTCCTAGAAAAGTAATTAAAAAATAGGAGATTAAGAGGGTTAATCCTTTACCTACCTGCTCTGATAAGTTCAAAAATGAGACAGAGGTGCCTCTATGCTCTGGTAAATTTATATCGATCATCACTGCATTTCTATTTGCTACAGGTCCTGCACTAAAGATTGTACCAATCAAACCAAAAATTAAATAGTAAATATAATTTGGATATTTAGAAAAAATTTCTCCAATCGTTAGAAACATATATCTAGCTATTTCCGAGGTTTCTATTGGTCCTGTGGGATAGGAAATATCTAAATTGGCTATTTGTATAGGACTGATTAATAATAGAGTTATAACATAAAAAGGTACAGAGAGTATTAAGCATATTGCGGCTAATCTTGTGCGATTTTTTTTATTTTTTCTGTATAAAATATCTCCGAGATAGGAGAGAATTGAATTTCCCAATATATAGCCGACTCCTAATAAACCTGCGAAGATCGTTGCTGTTTGTAATCGTATTTCTATTGGCAATTCATTAAAGTAATAAATATTTAGCATTGAAGTAAGAAAAAATATAGTAATAGTACCAGGAATAATCGAAAAGAAGCTTTGAATTATTAAGTACCTATTAGTTTTTTTTTTAACGATACTTGATAAATCTTTTTTTGAAATCGTGTATTGATATTCTAAATCCATTTGGGCTAATTCTATCAATTCCTCTTCTCTCGCACCTCGCTGTGGTATTTTAACAAAAAATAGGATAAAAACAATTACAATACTTATTACTGAAAGTAAAAAAAAGGGGAAGCGCCAAGTCAATATTGGTCCTAAAAAGGATGATAACGCTTGTCCGATACCATTTGAAACAGAACTAAGGATCGCTAGCGTACCAAACCATCCTGATCGTTCATCAGGAGGAATAGAATCGGAGATAATTGAATATCCAACTGGTAAGACACAACCAAGTCCTGCCCCTGAAAGCATCCTTGAAATGATGAGCATTTCATAATTTATAGAAAAAGCGGTTAGTAGCATCCCAATCGTCCATGAAAATGCTCCAGCCATAATTAATTTGGATCTATCAACACGATCCGTGTAATAGCCCCAGATTAATGCAAAAAACGCACTAACTAATACAAAAAAAGCATCTGGGATCGCTAATAATGCTTCTGGGACAAGAAATTCCAACTGGACTGAAGCATAACTGGGAATAAGCATATTTGCACATGCTATTGATACAAAAAGCAATAGCATTACTAAAATAATCGGTGTGAAATCCTTTATTCTAATTTTAGTAAGTTTAAAGCGTCTAATGTGCAATTACCTTAATCTATATTTAATATTAAATAGCACTTGGGACTTAAAAAAAGCTTTTAATATGTTTTTTTTTGAATAATCATATGAAATTGCAACCAAAATACTAATTTCCTTTTACAAAAAAATACCGAGAAATATTAATAAATATAAAAGAAGTAAAAGTATCTTTAGAGGGAAAGGAAAAAATCTTACTTTTACTTTTTTTGAATATTCTTTATATTCCTTACCCAGTATTGGCAAAAGTTGATATTTCTCTTCGTATAACCCGAATAACATGAATAATAATGTAAATAATAATCCAAAAAATATTCCTAATAAAGAACATAAAGAAAAGAACAAACTGAATTGAATCAATATTATCATAGTATACATAGGATGCCTTATTTTACTATAAAAACCCTCTTTTAAAAGATAGCTAGGGAAATTTTTTCTTAATTGAGCCTTTTGATTAATAATTACGATTTCAATAACATTTATAAAACTATAGATGAAAATCGGTAGCCCGATGATCAAATGAATTATTCTAAAGAGGCTAATCTCCAAAAACCCATTTAATAGTACCCAATCTATCGATCTCCATAACTTCAATGAAGGATAATAGTTCCATGAGAAGATAATCGCAAGCACATAAAGAACTGAGAGAAAAATGACAATTATTATTTTCAGAAATTGCCTATTTCTCTTCATAAGAATAAAAATTAAGTCGAGGCTTAAATCTTTATTAATCGTGAAATGCAATTAATTAAATCTTAAAGAGTTTAAAAACAACCAATTTTACTTGATTTAGGAGAGTTACTTTTTTTTATTCTATGGTTTTGTATATAATTAATTGCTTTTATTAAAATTAGAGGATTTTCTAAAATTTTAAGCGCTAAAGACCTTAAAAATACTCTTTTTGATGAATTAACAAAAAGATAGAGTGGAGCTGGGGGGAATTGAACCCCCGGCCTTTTACGGTTAGGTAAAAGTGCCCTAACTTTCGCATGCCAAGCGAACGATCTTCGACTAATCCACAGCCCCGTTATCATGTTTTTGCTTTATATCAGCATTTTGGCACACGTAAAGAAAGTTAGCTGTAAATTTAATAATAATTAATTTTTAAAAAAAATTATGGTTTTTGGATTATTAAAATTAAAAATAAATAGTTCTATTGGTTTTTGATAACCATGAAACATTTCAAAATATTCAAAAAAGTATTAGTCTTAACTTTTGTTCTATTCAACTTAGTTAATCTTCCATTTATAGTATATAGTTATGGTTTACGTGATACTAAGAGCTTTGATTCAGCTATAAATCTGAATAACGACGATTTGACTCTCATTTCTTCATTAAGAGAAGATAATTCAATCGCAGAATCTAGCCTTGACAATATCAGTCAAGACAATATTTTTGACTCACCTCTTACCGAATTTCTTTTAAACTATTCATTGAAATACAAATCGGAAGCAGAAAAAGTTAAAGTGATTATGCTATTCAAAGAGGAGGTTTCTAAATCAGATCGAATTACTAAAATTGATAATCTCTTAGAGGACTATGAACTCATACACAATTATGATATTATCTCTGGTGTTTCCTTAATTTGTAATTCTGCAGAGTTAATTTCAAAGCAAGAAGCTCTAAGAGATGTTGAGGGATTAACTAAAATATATAAGTCTCAGTTTTATGAGAATCCTGAATACACAGAAGAGTCTCCGACTACAAGTAGCCTTGATTACAATTATTTTTCCAATTGGTGGATTTCTGCAATAGGTGCTGAAGATCTAGCTTTTGATGGCACTGGAGTCAAAGTTGCTGTGGTAGATACTGGTATATACGATCACCCTGATTTAAATATAATCGCAAATCAAAGTTTTGTTACCGGAGATTTATTAGATTCAAATGATGACTATGGTCACGGTACCCATGCGGCTGGTATCATTGGAGGAAGCGGTATCTCTTCTGGTGGTAAATATAGGGGTATCGCACCTGGAGTTTCATTAATTAATGCAAGGGCTGGCAATTTCGAAGGTTTAAATGATACTGATATCATCGATGCGATTGAATGGGCTGTATTAACTGCGGGAGCAGACATAATTTCCATGAGCTTTGGGGGAGGCTTGCCAGAATTTAATGATCCGATGACTTTGGCAATCTCAAGTGTGGCAAATAATTATGGAGTTATATTGGTCTCTTCTGCTGGAAATGAAGGTCCAGATTATTTTACAGGAGGAAGCCCTGCTTCTGGTAATGATGTAATCTCAGTGGGAGCTACAGATATTAATAATAATCTTGCATCTTTTACAAGTTGGGGCCCAACTTTGACATATTTAGGATATCCAGATGTTGTTGCACCTGGTGTTAATATAATTGCTGCAGAAGCACCTAATTCCGCTCTTTCTGATCGCAAGCGATATATTGGAGATTATTTTGACTTCAGTGGTGATGGAGATTATATTCCTTTAAGCGGAACTAGTATGTCATGTCCCGTAGTCGCAGGAGCATTAGCGATTCTGAAAGAAGCATATCCTTCTATTACTCCTGAAACAGCACGAATAGCTTTATTAGACGGAGCCCAACCATTATCTAATTATGAAGATGATGATACTTTAAAGTTTGGGGCTGGCTTAATTAATGTGTCAGCATCATTAGAATTTATGGAATCTTTATCTTCAGATATAAACGATACAGCACGATTCTTTCCAGATGTTATTCCACCCCAACCCTTTGATTTACTCCATTTCCCTGGTGATAAGCAATCCTTTAATATCACAGTTATTTCAGGAAGAGCGAATAGCTACAATATAAATATACCAGATAAGGTTGACGGATTAAAATTAAAACTAGACAATACTGCTCTTACCTTTTCTGAAGAGAATGTAAAATTTGTAACCTTAGATATAGAAATTGAACAGGATGCTCGACCTGGAGTACGAAATTTTGAGTTAAATCTTACTGATGGCATAGTTGAGTATGATTCAATCAACATAACGATAGATATTAAGTTTCCTGAATATAAGGTTTTAATGGAGTCTTTTCATGGCCTAAATGATTGGATTCCAGAGACTTCATTTTATCAGATGGACTTCTATGATTTCATGAAGGATATGACTAATTTAAATATCTCTTTCGATTATAGTGCCGAATATTGGACTCCTTATTATGATGCGAATTATAATAACTCCCTTCTAACCGAGGAACGCTTAGCACAGTATGATTTAATTTTATTACAAAATCCTATATTACCATATACTACTGATGAGATGAACAATATTAAGGATTATTTCGATAATGGTGGGAATATCTTATTTTTGGGGACACGATATCAAGATTTATGCCTTGATAACATTAATGAATTATTTTCAGTTTTAGGTTCTGATATTACAATCAATCAAGAAAATGAATATTCAGAGAATTGGTTTGGAGTAGGAGCTAGTATCAATTCCCAGAGTGTTATTGAACTAAATTCACCATTAATATTTGATGGTGTGGAGAAATTTGAATGGTATTATGGAAATACCTTTAATGTTGGCTCAGGTTCAGAATCGATTGCTACACTTAACGATAAAACCGTAGCTGCAACATATAATGAAACAACATCTGGAGGGAAATTAGTGGCATTTGGTGATCTACATTGGATAAGTGAATTATATAGTTCATCAAGTTATCAACTTGATCATAGTAATTTAGCTCGAAATCTAATGGATTATTTTTTCTCTAATGATGATGTTTCCATCCAAGTGGTTTTAAATTCAGAAAGGACTTCAAATTCTCAATTTAACATAAGTGTATATGTAAAAGATCTTTCTTTAGGAACTCCTATTGCTTCGAGTGTGTTAAATACTAATCTGAGTATAACCATTAGTAATTCTGGATTTTCAGAATCCATAGAAACAATTTCTCTTGAAAACGGTATCGCCTACAATTCCACTTATTCTCTTTCAAGTACCGATTATAAACCCTATGATATCATAGTTAATTTCACTTTCGGTTCTAAGACTTATCAAAAAACTTCTAAGCTATTATACTTCAATCCTACATCTATACCTATAATAAATTCTTTAGCAGTATCAAAGAGTCCTGTAACTAGAGAATCAGGAGATTTTACTCAACTTCGAGTTGATTTAGATAGTTCCTCATATAGTGTAAATGCTTACATGTCTATCTATTCCTATTCTTTCTATAATACTAAACAAACTATAAATAAAACATTTCCATTGAGTTATTCTGCTACACTATATCGATATAACTACGATCCTTCTATTTCTGATCCTGCAGGGATTGCAATATATTATGTCTTTCCGAAGGATGGAATATCAAATTATACCAACCCATACTCCCCACGTTATGCGTTTGAGGTGAGAAATAATGATCCTTCATTCATTGAATCCAGTTCATATATTACCATCGCAGGACAAGATACATATGCTTTTGATGATACATATGAGGGGGAATCTACTTTAATTATTCCAGTTTCTCAAGGTGATAATTTAGATTTTACGGTTACATCTAGTGATGTGGACTATGAAGATGTCGATGGCTCCTCTATGAGGGTTTCAGTTAATTTATTTATAGCTTCTGCGACGGATGATGGATTTCTTAACATAGTATATCCCCAATTATTCCCTCTTAAAGAATTGAGTTATGAACCTTTAACTGATACTCATCAAGGAACATTCATCGTACCCTTCACAATTGCGTATGGTTCAATTATCGGGACAAAAGAAATCACTTCTGCTACTAACTATAATACCGCAACAGGTGAGGGCTACCTGGCAATATTGATAATAACGCTAATTGATAGTGAGGGAGGTTCTCAAGAATTTTGGATTGCTTTGTCAATAAGGGCTTCAATACCCTTCGAACTTCTTCTAATAATACTTATAATAGGTTTGATAGTAGCTACAGGTTCAATAATATTGATTGTATATCTACTTAAATCAAGAAGATCACAAGCACCTCAGGAACCATCGGATTACTATTCACAAGATTACCACACAATCCCTATAGAGAACGCGTCTTATGATTCTACACCCGCTGACTCTCAAGGGTATAGATCCGGATTTTATTGTCCTTATTGTGGATATGATATTGGTACTCCAAAGAGTTTCTGTCCAAATTGTGGAAGATCGCTTTATTTTGAAACCTAATAATTTTTTTTATTTCTCTTTTTATTTTTTATTTAGAACTAGTACTTGTCCATTCTGTTGTCCTATATATGCCTTATTGGTCATATCTAAAAACAAACCGGTGTCTACAACACCTGGAAGACTCAATAATTTTATATTAAGTTCTTGTGGATTTTTAATAATCCCAAAGTCAACATCAATGATGAAATTATTATTGTCGCTAACAAGTGGTCCTGCTTTCGCTTGAGCCATCCGTAAAGTGGGTTTTCCACCCATTTTAGAAAATTTTCTTAAAAGTGGAACATATGACATTGGAATAACTTCAATAGGAACTCCCTTTTTCCATTGTTGACCCAATTTTTTCGAATTTTTTCGATAATCCACGATAATGATTAACTTCTTTGAATTCGATGCTAGTATCTTCTCTTGGACCAAACAACCACCACCACCCTTGATAAGATTGAGGTTTTGATCAATTTCGTCAGCACCATCAAGATCAATGTCAATTTCAGGGTACTCATCCAATGAAGCTATTTTTAAATTATTCTCTAAGATTAATTGACGAGCTTGAAATGAAGATGGAATACATATAAGATTGAGATCATTTTCCTGATTTATTTCTCCGATTCTATTGACCGCATACACTATAGTGGATCCGCTTCCTATTCCAATAATTAGATCTTTTTTAATATTTTCATCAACTGCTTTTAGTGCAGCATTCTTTTTTCCTTGTTCAATTAAGTTATCATTCATAATTTCATCCTATTTCTTCTTTAAGAGATTAATAATTTTAATAGCTAAATAGGCAGCATTATCACCTCTGTCTATTCCGACACACGCCACTGGTACACGAGGAGGCATTTGTACAATGGATAATAATGCATCTAAACCTCCTAATTTAGCACTAACAGGTACTCCAATTACTGGCTTATCAGTTTTTGAAGCAATAACTCCCGGTAATGCGGCAGATAACCCCGCAACAGCAATATAAACAAGCGAATCACAAGATTCTATATATTTATCAAGTTTTTCAGGATCACGGTGAGCGGATAAAATTTGCAAATCATAGTCTATATTATTTTCTTTTAATACCTTTTCCGCTTTTTCAAAGACTTCCTTATCAGAAGTACTTCCCGCAATAATAGAAATTAGTGCCATATTATTTTTTTCTCCATCGAATTAGTCATATTTTAACTAAAATTTTCAAAAATAAAAATAATTCTAAAAATACTTAAAAAGTAAGTGATAAATTTTCAAAAAGACTAATTAAATTGTCTATCTTCAGACTCTATTCTGTCAAAAAGTTTAATATATTTTTACGATTCCTTAACCTAAATAAAATTAATTTGAATTTAATTAAAAATTAAATCAAAATATTGAGGGAAAATAAAGAATGGAAACTAAAGATGTATGGCTCATTGATTATGCACGTACTGCATTCTCCCGTTCACGACCCGGAACTCCTGAACGAGATGTGTTTGGGGATCAACGAGCGGATGAATTAATGGCACAATTACTTATGAAATTTTTTGAAGATAAATTAGCAGATAAGGGAATTGAAAAAAAAGATATTGATGAATATACTGTTGGTGCTGCAATGGGTGTAGGTGAAAATTGGACCTATGGTGGTCGAATGCCTCTTTTTATGGCTAGCTTTCCTGTAACTGTCCCTGGTTTATTTGTCGATCGCCAATGTGGCTCAGCTGGAAGTGGTTTTCATGTGGGTGCTATGGAGATCATGACTGGTTACAGTAAATGTACATTAGCCACCGGTTTTGAGCATATGACTCGCGTAGGTATGGATCTTAAAAGCAACCCCCATATTAAACCAAATTTACTGATGATTAATAAGAGCAGTAAATGGTATAGACCAGAATACGATTTACTTACAACCACTAATATGCTACAAACAGCCCAGAAATTGTATGAATTTCTTACACCGGTATTTACTAAAGAAGACCTTGATAAATTTGGAACTAGAAGTCATAACCTAACAGTTGAAAATCAAGAAAAGGGTTGGTTTGATGGTGAGATTATTCCGATTGAAGGTCATGCAGAAGGCAATCCTGACGAAAAGATGATGATTACAAAAGATATGGCTGCTCGAAAATCTGTTTTAGAACAAGTAGCCGGTTTACGCAGACTCTCAAAACCTTTTTATCTTAAAAAGAATTGGAAAGGTGAAGATATTGGAGGTAAACAAGGATACCTTGAGAGGGAAGGGACAAAAGATGGTGTTATCACAGCAGGTAATTCCAGTCCTTTAAATGCCGGTGCAACCGCAGCGATCTTAATGGAAGCAGAGGAGGCTAAAAGACGGGGTATTGAACCAATGGCTAAAGTTGTGAGTATAGGTTGGGCAGGAGTGGATCCGACCATTATGGGCTGGGGACCAATTCCGGCGACTGAAATGGCTTTGAAACATGCTGGTATGACAGCTGACCAAATCGATTTCTGGGAGATTAATGAAGCTTTTTGTATAGTTACCCTTGGATGTATGCACTATTTCAACATTCCTGAAGAAAAAGTTAATATTATGGGGGGTTCAACAGCAATAGGTCATCCCTTAGGTTCTACCATGGTTCGATTACCAGGCACTTTAGCACGTATTCTAAAAGCAAAGAAAGCTAAATATGGAATTGCAAATGCTTGTTGCGGTGGAGGCCAAGGCGTAGCAATTCTACTTGAGAATCCTGACGCATAATCTTTCTCTTTTTAAAAATCTTTTTTTTATTATTAATCTTTTATTTAATTGGGTTGCCGCATTTATCGCAATATTTTGCAGTGGTTCTATTAATATTCCCACAATTCTTACAAATAATCTGTGATTCAAATTGAGAAGATGTGTTTTTTTCTTTATGTAATTTCATGTGTTCGAATTTCTTTCGGACATCTCGAAGAGCCTGGATGGCATAAGTAAATTTCTCATTTAATCTTAATGCCTCTTCATAATACTTAATAGCACTCTCAAAATCACCTTTTAGGATCTCATAAAGTAATCCGATATTATAATATATATATTCATAATCTGGCCTTATCTTGAGAGCTTGTTCATATGCCTCTAAGGATTTTTTTGTTTGCTTTAAACGGAAATAGGAGATTCCTAAATTATACCATGCTCTATAATTTTTTGCATCTAATTCAATGATTCTAGTAAAACAATCAGCAGCTCCCTGAAAATCCTCCACCCAATCATCATTTAAGTAGGCACCATATTCCAAGAGTACTTCAATTAGTGCATTTTTTACTGCTGTCGAGGTAGGTTCATTCGAAAGGAGTTCATTCAAAATCTGTAGAGACCCTTCAAATTTCTCCTCCCTCTTAAGTTCAAGAGCTTGCTCTATTTTATCCTGCATATCATTCATAATTCAAAATGAAATTGATATGTTTAAAATATGATAGTTAAGTTTAGACTATAAATTAATTTAGTCATTTTTTATTCCAAAATTAACCAATATTTATTTCAATGAATCAGATTTACGTTTTCATTCAAAAACTGGTAGGTTTCTAATTATAATTAGCGAAATATTTAAATATCAAACAATAAAAATATGACTTACACAAGAAATCAATGAATAATAATTAAATGAAAAGGTGTATTAAAAATGCCAGTCTATAAAAGTATTCAACTAGTAGCTACCAGTGATAAGAACTGGGCAGATGCTGTCAAAGCGGGTTATGATGAAGCAAAGAAAACTTTACGAGGAATTCGCAACATACAAATTATTGAAAGTGATGTAAAAGTCAAGGAAGATCAAGATAAATTGATATATCGTGTTCGGATTCAGGTAAATTTCCAATTGGAAAAAATGGATTAAGAAATTTAGCGATCGGAAGTAATCTACGCAAAATTAAATTAAAAAACGACCCAAAATTACTTAAATTTTTGTTTTTTTCTTTTTTCTTACTTAATTTTTTGATAAATTTGTTACATTAAAAATAATTTTAAATATACTTATATTTTAAACTAATTTTATAGATTGAAATAAGTTCCAAAAGGACTAAAAAAGTGAAATAGATTGGTTGATATAATAGAGGCTTTTGGGGGGTATATTCTTGCGGGTGTAGTAATATTAATAATAATTATTATCTGTTGTATTATCCATAACCGATTGCTTAAGAAATAGGATAATAATAATAAATCGATTTCATAATTTAAATCGTATTTTCATAAAGTATGTATTTAGATTTTTTAATGCCAATCTTCATGAATACACTCCGTAAAGCCGAATCCGAATCCGGACAGAAATAATACACTTTATCTATTTTAAGAGTTTTTTTTATATAAAGCTGTAGTTCGCGGATAATTAATTCTTCGATTCCTTTTTTATAGGAATCTTCTTTTTTGGTTAAGACTTGATGAACAATAGCCCACTCATTCCCTAAATAATCTTTGAAAGATGTATAAGTGCCCCACCCTACTACTTTGCCTTCCTCTTTTGCTACAATCATAGAATTTCTATATAGTAAATCTAATACCCGTTTGTTTAATTCTTGTTCAAATTTTTGCCAGTGAGAGAAGAAAAAGCTTTTATTTTTAATGAAATCATCAAAGATCTCTTTCAAAGCATCTCTATCCACTCGTGGATCATATCTATCAATCACTATCATGATTCTTCATTAGACTTTGATATATTTTATAATATTTTTTCTTTAATATATTAATTAAGCTTTAATAAAAAGTCTTAATTAGATTTGATAAATAAATGAAATCGAAGTTAAATGAATGAGAAAAATAAGATTAACCAGGAAAAAAATGAAAAATTAAAAATTCCCTTCAAAAAATTGAATAATGAAGTAAAAACCCCTAAATTTTCAAAACCAGGAGATGCAGGTGTAGATGCCCGAATTATGGGTTTTAAAGAAATAATCTCTGAAGGAGATAAAAAAGAATTAATCGAGATTACTAGTGAAATATATGTTCTAAAACCACTTGAGAGAGTTGGATGTTTACTTGGTTTTTCAACTGCCATTCCAGAGGGCTATTACTTTAAAGTAGTACCTCGAAGTGGATTAGCACTATGGGAAGGTATTTCGATTGTAAATAGCCCGGGAACTATTGATTCTGGTTATAGAAATGAGTGGATGGCTATTGTGGTTAATTTATCAAATAAAGAGGTCTCACTCAAAAAAGGAGACCGTATTTGCCAATTAATTCTGGGAAAACTATTTGATTATGAATTTGTCTCAACAGAAAATTTACCCACATCCGATCGAGGATTAGGAGGTTTCGGATCAACGGGTAAATCATGAGTGAAAGTACTCAAAAACTCTCTTTTTTCTCTCTAAATTTATATCAGAAATAAAATAACATTCAAATTCTTTACTTAATTCTACATCTTAATTTCTGATGCATTTGTATGCATTTTAATAAATATGGAAATAATTTCTTGAACCATGTCAAAGTCCGAACAAATTTTGCCCAATAAAGATCATTTTTTATATTCCTTTTTAAATCCAAAGAGTATTGCTATATTTGGAGCAAATAATAATCTAATGAGTACCATGGGTTCGATGCAATTAAGAAATATTCGTGCAGGGAAGGGAATTCAGGAGATCTATCCTATCCATCCGCGATTAGAAATAATCCAAGGATATAAGGCGTATAAATCTGTATTTGATGTTCCAGTTATTCCTGATTTTGCATTCTTAATATTACCACCAAAAGCCGTTATAGAAGTAATGGAAGAGTGTGGTCAAAAGGGAATTAAACGTCTTTTAATCACATCTGGAGGTTTTAGGGAAATAGGAACTGAAGGAATTGAACTATCAAATAAACTTGACCAGATCGCAAAGAAATATAATATGAGGTTTATCGGACCAAATTGCCTGGGGATCTATAATGCATGGTATCGCTATCCTGAGAAAAAGGAGGCATTCATTAATACTTTCTGGCCGTATATGATTCCAAAGAGAGGCAATATTTCTATTATTAGTCAGTCGGGTACTATTGCAGCCCAAACCTTCTGGCATGCAAAAGAAATCGGCGTTAAAATTAGTAAATCTATCTCTGTTGGTAATGAAAGGAATATTGATCTAGTTGACTTTTTAGAATATTTTAAAGATGATGGATATACACAAGTAATTGGGCTTTATATTGAAGAGATTAAGCGGGGTAAAGAATTTATTGATATGACAAAAAAGATAACTCCCAAGAAACCAATAGTTGCGATGTATGCGGGTGGTACTAAGGCAGCTTCACGATCGATTATGAGCCATACAGGTTCATTAGGAGCAAACGAGAAAATAGTAAAGGCTGTGTTTGACAGTTCTGGTATAATCTCCACAAATTCCATAATGGATTTTTTGCATTACCTCAGAACACTCTCTTTTGCTCAAGAGTATAATATCTTTCCAAAAGGTAATAAAGTTGGAATAGTTACAGATTCAGGTGGAAGTGGAAGCATGATGGCTAAAACTGCAGAACTATATGGTCTAAGTGTACCAGAGTTTTCACGGGAATTAAAAAACACGATATTTGAAATAATACCACCAACTGCAAGTGCTAATAATCCTATTGATGTCACTTTTGATGTTAATTTTGTTAATCTTCTATATAAACTACCGAAACTTGTAATGAAATCTGGAGAAGTTGATGCCATAATAGTGTATGGAGTTTTTGATTTTGATGAAGTTTTAGATACGATGGAGCAATCGGGCATGATTTTAGATGAAAAAATGAAAGGAATTAACCTGATGATAGAAAGAGCAGTACTTAAACCTATCAAACGTTTAATGAAAAAATTTTCAATTCCCGTATATTATGCAGGCCCCCTCCCTTATAAATATCCATGGTTTCAGAAGTTTATCTCCCATGACATTCCAATATTTGAATTGTGGGATTTGCCTACCAAAAACTTGAATATACTCTGTAATTATGCTCGATATCGAAGAGAAAGGTTAAATAACTCAACCTAATTTCCATAATGTCTATTTTTATTTTTAATTTAAAAATTGCTTATTATAACAAACTTCATAAAAAGTGCGAACATTAAAAAAAAAGTTTTTTTTTAATTTATTAAATAAATTAAAAACCTAATTTATGATAAATAATCTTACCATTAAAAAAGGCTTTAATTGTGTCAATTCCAGAAAAAAATCACCTTAATCAAAAGAATCACAGTGAAATTTTTCGATTAATTTTTGAAAAATCTCCAATCTCAATTACATTATTAGATCTTAATGGTCAGATTATTGATGTTAATTCTGCAACTGAGCAATTATGCGAATTAGATAGAAAACAACTTATTGGTACTCATTATTTAAAACTAGGATTAATTCCCGAAAGAACACCTTCAGAATTAAAAAATTTATTCAATAATCTACTTAAGGGGCAATCTGTTGGTCCATTAGAAATGCAGATTGTCACACGTAGTAATAAACGATTATGGATTAGCAGCATAAGCTCATTAGTAAAGTTAGAAAATCAAACCTTAATACAAGTTTTATCTCAAGATATAACTCTGAGAAAGTCTTTAGAAATTAAACTGCGCAAATCTGAGGAAAATTATCGATTATTAACCAAAAATGTCAGTGAAATGATAACTGTCGTTAATTCTAAAATGCAGATTGAATACATTAACGAGGATATACACTTTAAAACAATGAGTTATAAAAACAAGGATTTAATTGGTATTAATTCTCTTAATTTAATTCATCCTGATGATAAAGAAAAGGTATTAACCACATTTAAGGAAGCTTATGATGGAAATGCACGGATGATTGAAGTAAGAATTAAGAACAAAAACGGCGAATATATATGGACTGAAACTAGCGGAAAACTGTATAAAGATGATGAGGGAAATATAAAATTCTTATTAGTCACTAGAGATATATCAGAGCGAAAAAAACACGCTGAAATATTACGAGAATCAAAAGAACGATATAGAGATCTAACGGATTCATTGTTGGAGGTTGTTTTTGAACTTGATACTGATTATAATTTAATATATACAAATTCTATTGCCTCTAAAATATTCGGTTACAGCCATGAGGATTTTAAAAAAGGTTTAACGGTTTATGATTTTGTCATCCCCGAAGAAAGGAGTCTTGTTGAGAATGTATTGAAAAAATTATTTAAAGGCGAGATCCTAGAAGCCCAAACATACAAGTTAAGAAAAAAAGATGGGAGTACCTTCTATTCAAGCATTTATGCAACGCCTATTTATAAGGGAGAAGAGATCGTTGGAATTCGAAGCGTTATTCATGATATTTCTGACATGAAGGAAGCAGAAAATAAGATAAAAGAATCAGAAGAAAAGTTTAGGACAATAGCAGATCAATCGTTAATGGGTATTTGTATTATCCAAGATGAAGTTGTTAAATATGTTAATAAAAATCTAGCAAATTTACTTGGTTATGATGTTGAAGAATTATTAAATTGGAAGAAAGGTGAGTTCTTTAAAACCATTCATCCCGAGGATAAAAAACAAATCATTAGCTTAGCTACCTCCATTGAATATAATGATAAAAGTTATTCCCAACATTATGAAGCTCGAGGAATAACTAAGGAAGGAAATACAATCTGGGTAGATGTATACTATAAAATTATTTTATATGAAGAAAAACCAGCATTTCTTATTTCTTTCATTGATATTAGTGACAGAAAGGAAGCTCAGGAAAGATTAAGAGAATCAGAGGAAAAATATCGATTTTTATTCCAGAATTCCCCTTTTGCCATCTTGTTAATCGAAACCTCAGGGAGGATTGTAGATTTCAATCCCTCTCTGCAAAACTTAATTGGTTATAGCAGAGAAGAGTTGATTGGTAAAAAATATAAAAATTTACCCGTTGTATCCCCTGAATATATCCCTATGTTACTAGAGAGGCTTGAGAAAATTTCTAAGGGTATTTCGATACCTCCCCTTGATATCAAATTGATTAGAAAAGATGGAATAAAAATATGGGTCAATATTGAATCCTCCTTTGTTAAAATTGACAATAAACCCTTTATCATCATAATGATGCATAATATATCTGAAAAGAAAAAAGCAGAGCAAGGTTTAAAAGAATTAGATGAGATGAGAAAAGATTTTATTGATAAAGCTTCACATGAATTAAAGACTCCAATTACCACGATCTATGGTGCATATCAGTTGCTTGATAGTTTATACCGACATGAATTAAGTCAAGAAGCTCAAGAAATTTTTGATATGGCTATTAATAGCACTAAGCGGCTAAAAAAACTGGTAGATGAACTTTTAGACGTATCACGTATAGAATCTAAAAAATTTACCCTCGATAAGCGTAATGCTAATTTGAGTCAATTAATTTCAGAATGTGTGAAGGAATTAACCTACTTTTTTAAAAGGGGTGAGTATAACCTTATCTTAGATATGCCTGATAATTTATTTCTAAACTTAGACGAATCTCGAATAGAATTAGTCATTATGAACCTTTTAACCAATGCGATAAAATACACTCCGAAAAAAGGGACTATTCATATAACTTTGAAGGAAAATGATGATTATGCTGAAATTCAAGTCAAAGATACAGGAATTGGTTTAACCACAAATGAAATAGGAAGATTATTTAAAAAATTTAGTAAAATACAAACCCCATTAGATAAGGAATTGGATAATCAATTAGGAAGTACAGGATTAGGACTTCATCTTGCAAAAGAAATTATTGAATTGCATGGCGGCACAATTGAAGTCAAATCTGAAGGAAAGAACAAAGGATCTACCTTTATTGTTCGATTATCATTCAATGAATGAGCATTCTCTAATTTATGTGCATTAATCAAAAACTCTAAATTTAAAATGAGAATCTACTATTAATTAATAAACTTGATCGTGAATATATTGTGTCGATAGAATTCTTTAATCCTCCTTCTGCAATTTTAGCATCCGGTACAAAAAAAGGGGTAGAAATTGGTGGCTCAAAATCGATAATAAGTATTGATAGAGATCATAATTTTTTTAATGAAGGAAATATTTACACCGAAATGTCTTGGGCTGCGTTTTATGAAGAGGAGGGACTAGAGGATCAAATAGACACATTTATGACTACTGAGTTTGATTCCATTCGTGAAGATCCCGAAGCTCTTGTAGATGTCATCGTAAAAACTATATATCAAATAATTAACAACCGCAAAATTTTCTATGGAGTTGTCGATTTTGAAGTGGATGCATTTATGGATGAAAAGCATACGGTGATTCCTGAATTAAAACTGGATTATTCAATTATCAATAAATTATTGGATGCTCATAAACGATCAAGAGAAAAAGAGCTTTTTCCAAAGATCCTAGATCAAGAAGGTATAAGTAAAATAAAGATTGAGTTCCAAGGCACTAAAAAAAACAATGTACACATAAAAGGGTCTCAACTTGAGGACTTAATTAATAAACTTAGATTAGCAAAAGGATTTGCGGTTGGGATTGTATGTACTTCCAGAAATGCAGCAAATCTTTACATTATGAGTGATAATATTGTTTTCAGTAAGGATGAGATTGCTGAGATGTATATCGATGAGGAAAATATAAAAATTATAGAATATGGAATTAAAAAGAAATTATTATTTCCAATTTCTTGGTTCCGAATTGATATAGGTATACGGTCATTAGAGACGTTAGAATTATGGGATAATATCAAAGATAACCCTGAACTCAATAAAGCATTGGGACATTATGAACGATATATTAATGCTTTAGTTTATAAAAAGTTTAAACCGATAGCTGAATCCCAAAAAATAGGGACTGATTTAGAAGAAGATTTTTATAACATGACTCCTAAAGAAAGAAAGAAGGCGTTAAAAGATATGGAAAAAGCCATTGAATTATTAAATAAGGAATATGCTGATTAACTTTTATCTTTTAACACTCTAGGGGCTTTAAAATACCCATCCTTGCTGTATTTCGCATTTTTCAAAGCTTCTTCAGTAGAAAGTGATTCCCCAGCGACATCTTCACGAAAAACATTATTTAAGTCATCAATTGGATGTCTGGTAGGTTCAACGTTATCCGTATTCAGATCATTTAACTGCTTAAAATACTGTAGTATCTTTTCTAATTGAAGAATGAACTCTTCTTTCTCTTCCTCGTTTAGTTCTATAAGAGCTAATTTGGAAATGTAATCCAATATGTCTTCAGATAGTTCTTTTTTATTCATCTTTTACTTAACTGGGGTAGTTATATCTATCAAAAAAATAGTAATTTGTTCCAATTAAGCTTTTTTATATTTACGTTTCTATTCTTCTATATATTTTTTTATAATAATAACAATTAAAAACTCACATCCTTTTTCTAACCTATGGATGATTATAATGATTTAAGGCAAGAAATTCCTAGTTATGCTTATATTTCACTAGCTCGAAGAGGAATGGAAAAAATATCCTTGGATCAATGTTTTTTACCCAATTGTGATAATGAAGATGTAAATTTACTTGAGCCTTTTAAGATAGAAGAATCAGAGGACGAGGAGAAGACAACCAAAAAGATTCATATCAAATGTAAAAAATGTAACGGAACCTATATTTTAAAACTTGAGACACTAAAAAGGGTAGCGAAACCCAAAAAATCTGATGATGAAGAAAATATACTTTCGCTTGGTATAGTCTATATCTTGGATGAGAATGGAAAGAATTTAGGACACCTTGGCTATTTTTAGACTAACAAAATTTAGATTTAGTAAAAATTTCCAAGATAAAGGGGATTAATTGCTTTCTGATTTTTAAGAAATTTAATTTTTATAGTATTAAATATTACTTCAATAGTGATACCTGCTTGGTTAAGTTTCTTAATTATTATTTTATGCATTTTAATATTTTCAAAATATGAATTAAGCATTATATTAACTATTGGGGCCTTTACTTTTGCTATATTGACCCAAATTGATATATTTGCTTCATTAGTTTCAATATTTACTGATCTTTCGATTATCTTTTTAGCAATTGCGGTGATATTAATCCCAATTTTAGGGGGAATCATGGAAGAATCTGGATTGATGCTCGAATTGGTTCAAAAGATGAATCTCTCAAAAAAGTTATCGATAATGTTGATCCCAGCATTTTTTGGGCTTTTACCGGTTGCAGGAGGAGCTTTAATGTCTGCTCCCATTCTCGAACAAATCGATACTGAATTAGACGTAAATAAAAAAGTAGCAATAAACGTATGGTTTCGCCATGTTCTAATTTTTATTTATCCAATATCTTCGGCGATGATAGTTGCGAGTGTATTGACAGGAATATCGCTTTACTCATTATTTATTTTTCTCCTTCCTCCATTTATTATTATGATCTTTATAGGGTATTATACATTAGTAAGAAAGGTTGATAGCTATGAAGAGGTGTTTCATCGTGATTTAAAAAGAGTTTTTCATAATTCTCTTCCCATTATCATTGCTCCTATTATAGATTTCATCGGGAGAACATTTTTTCCTCAAATTGTGCCAGAAATTTTCTTAGTTATCGGATTATGTATAAGTATAGTAATCGGATTGAAATTTTCGAATATGAAAATAAGAAAAATTAGTAAAATCGCAAAAAAAATGAAAATATGGAGATTTCCACTCTTAATTTTTGCTATGTTTTGGTTTTTGGAGATTTTCATTAGATCAGGTGTAGCTAATGAAATCGGTAGTCTTAATCTATCCTTTTTTCTATTTATCTTAATTGGATTTTTCCTGGGATTTGCAACAGGTCGCATCCAGCTTCCATTATCAATATTAATCCCAATTTATTTAGTGCAATATGCAATATTTCCCATGCCTATAATGGAATTAATTTTCCTATATTGTTCTATCTTTTTAGGATACTTAATTACTCCCATCCATCCATGTGTAGCCTATAGTACTAATTATTACAAAACAAATTATAAGAAGGTCATTAAAATTCTTTATGTACCTGCTCTTCTATGTTTTATCTTCCTATTGCTAATTTACGTTATAATTTTCTTATTTTAATTAATATCTCTTTTGATGTAAACCATGTACTTTTAAATTGGTATTAGTAATAATTAATTAAGAAAGAACAAAATTACGTTCAATCAAAAACTCAATTATTGGGTCCATATTTATGCAGATCTCCTTTTATGGTGGCATCAATGAGATTGGAGGAAATAAAATCTTTATTAAAAGCGGTGAAAAGACATTTTGTTTTGACTTTGGATTATCATTTCGTGACATGAATCAATACTTCTCAACTTTCTTAAATCCACGAAAGCTAAATGGTATAATTGATTATTTATATCTCGGACTCATCCCAGCGATTAATAAAATATATCGAAATGATTTTATTAACCCCTTTAAAGAGAAATTAATGAAAGGAAAATATAATATAGTTCCTTCAAAAGACAACTTAATTGATGCTTCTTTTTTAACACATGCTCATCTTGATCATTGTATGTTTTTAGGCTTTTTTAAACAAAATACACCAATATATATTAATTGGCTAACAGAATCCATATTAGACTATTTAGATGAGTCTTCATCAAATCCATTGGTACCTAATATGCTACATTTTTATGAAGCATTTAAACTTGTCCCTAAAAAGAAAACAGCCAATGGCGAAATTGAATATAAAAGAGCTCGAAAAGGTGATTATAAAAAGCAAGATATTACACGAAATATTAATATCATAAACCCAGGAGAACAAAAATCATTCAATACTGTTAATGGGAAAGTAATCATTACTCAATATTTAGTTGATCATTCCATTCCAGGATCTTGCGCTTATATTATTGAAGAAGATGGGAGAAGCATTATTTATACAGGAGATTTTAGAAGACACGGAATGCATCAAGAATGGGTCGAAAATTTTATTATAGCCGCTAAAAAATCTAATCCAATAGCCATTATTAGTGAAGGAACAAGAGTCCCTTCTATAGATAAATATAAGAGTGATGATTTTGAGGATGATTCCCAATCTGAAGATGAAGTAAAGAGAATTTCAGGAGAATTAATAGGTCATCATGATGATTTAATTTTGTTTAATTGTCCATCAAGAAATCTTGATAGAATTTTATTATATTATGAATTAGCAAAAAAAAACAACAGAATCCTTGCTATTACTCCAAAGATTCATATATATCTTGAATGGTTTAAAAAGAAGCTTGCCACCTTTGGGGAGAATGAAATTAATGAGTTTTATAAAAATTATGATATTCCGGAATATAATGATGATTATTTATCTGTATATTTACCAAGGAAAGGTTGGGGCAGATTTGAGTCGCAAGATTATAAGAAGTATGAACGCAATATATTAAATGATGGAAATTACATTAATCACAAAAATATTAAGGTAGAACCAGAAAAATATCTAATGTATTTAGATTATTTTATGATGAATGAATTAATTGACCTGGATCAGAGAAAAGATTCTATTTTATTTATTAATTCGACTACAGATCCGTTTAATGAAGAGATGGTCATCCAAGAAAAGAAATTAAATGCATGGTTAAATAAATTTGGAGTTATTAAAACAGAAACTATCCATTCTTCTGGTCATGTTAATGTTGATGATCTGATCCATACATTATCATCAATTCAGCCTGATAGCATTATTCCCGTCCATACTGAAAATCCAGAAACCTTCAAGGAATTTGGGCTCTCAAGTAATATTATAATACCACAAAAAAGGAAAGTATACTTTTTTTAACTACTAATTTTAATTACTCCCTCGATTAATGATGTAATACTATCGTATAAATAGAATTATAGTATAATTTAAATAATAAAACAAATCTTTGAAAGTGAATCGTTATGATAAAGACTCTAGGAGAGGAAGAGTTATTAAGGAAAAAAGTATGGAATACTTTAAATCTTATTCAAGCAAATCAATTATTCGTCCATTCGAAAAACTTGGAAATTAAGTATTATGATGACAAGAAAAATAAAACTAACAAAAAAGTATTACCAGAAATCTTATCCTTATGTGTGTTAAACGCTCTAGTTCCAAATTCAGCTATGCTTTTAGTCGGGGGGCATGGAGGAGGTAAAACAACTCTAGTGAAGTTATTAGGTCGCATGTTTACTGGTATGCGATTAGATGAAATTGAAAACTCAATAGTTCGGGGGCACCCCCAACTTACAGAAGAAAAGCTAACTGGTACTTTAAAGTTAGGAAAATTAATGAAAGATGGTATAGAAGAAGTAGTCTGGAGGCAATTTGTTACGGGTTTTTGGAAGATAATTGATGAGGTAAATCGTTTAACACCTTACTCTCAGGACATCCTCTTATCTTTATTGGCAGAAGGAAAAGTAAAATATTATGATGCAGTTGCTACAATCGAAAAATATACGCTTTACTCTACTATAAATCCTCAAGATGTAGGGACCTTTGAATTGTCTCAACCCTTTCTTGATCGATTCGGAATCTCAGTTCCCATCTCAATGCCTAGTAGTAATGATTTATCTCTCATCCTTAGGGGTAAAGATGAAAAATATTCCGGATATGATGAATTAATTGAAGTCCCTGAAATTCTAAGTATTGATGCATTAATGGAAATTTGGTATTACGTAAACCGAATGAGATTTAAATCTGAAGTAAATAATTACATTCATGCGATAATTCGAGAATTCACATTGTGTGCCCGAGTAGATAAAGGTAACTCCGAAAATCTTAAACCAAGTTCTGGTCTATGTTCTGGTTGTCACTATAACACAAATCAAAGTGTGTGTAATAAAATTGATTCGATTTTAAGTGTACGCGTAGCTAAAGACCTTCTGAGATATTCAAAAGCATTAGCATGGCTGCTGAATCTCAATGAAGTTGACATAAATATCGTAAATTCTATTGCACCATATGTTATTTCTCATCGTGTTAATTATTCATCCCGAGAATTGGAAAAAGCACCATTCTGGGGTAATAAGTATGATTTTACTCATCATATCATTGATATGATTAATAAACGATTTGTAAATCGCATTCCTTGTTATGAAATTGCCACTCGCTTTCGCGATGGAGCTTCAGAAGATAAAGATTTAGAGATATTAAATGAATATGCAAAAAATGATTTAATTGTAAATTATGACTTACTGCCTTTCAGTAAGTCGCTAAAAATAAAGAAATATGCTAAATTAGCTGAAAAAATAGATAAATCTGTAAAGAGTGGAGATATAGAAAGCTTATCCGAAATTAGGAGTAACTTAATTGATGATCTCGAATTTCCAAACCGCGCTTACTTGATTAATTGGTGCGACCAAGAGCTTTATAAACAAACGGTTTCTGATTTCACCTTTAAGTATTCCTATCACAAAGAAGTTTGGGTAGAAATTGCAGCTGAATTTCCTAACTTAGATCAACCATTAAAACAAGCATTTAGCAAAAGGCAAACAAAACAGATTCGAGCAGAACAAATTTTAATTGAGACGAATGTAACTGGAATTAAAGACGATTCAATAGTAAATATTCAGGTTTCTGGTGGTGCAGATGCCTTGAAATTACGCTCACTTTTAGAAAGTTTAGAATACATCCAAAAAGAGTGAATTAATTAAACTTATAATATGTCAGAAATAAAGAAGTCAGATTCTATAAAAAAAAAGGAACTAAAATTAACTATAAAAGAAAAAAGACTCCTCCAATTTGCTCAAGAAGCATGGAATAAAACGATGAGAGATCTTTATTATCCCCCTTTAAGTGAACCTAATTATGTCTTTGAATATTCCAATAAAGAAGGATTTTATATTGATCCCGCCCATAAATGGCAAATTACTATGAATCTAGCAAACTCACCTTTATTTACAGATAATCATGATTACATTAATTATTTTCATGCCATAACTCTTCATGAGGTATCGCATTATCAGATTATTCCCTATGATGGTTTAATTAATGCAAAATTATTAAATGCTGCAATGAAGCACGTTAATGAAGTTTTTGCGCCAATAGTAGTTAATATATTTGCCGATTTGATTATTGATAAAAAATTACATATAAGATATCCTCAACTCATATCATGGGAATTAAAAACAACCTATAAACATATTTTAGACGCTAATGATAACCATATAAGCACTTTTTCTCTCTTTTTATTTCAAGTTTATGAAAGGCTACTAAGTATTAGAATAATAGATGCTAAATCTCAAGTTGTTAAGAACTTAAATTCACTTGCGGAAAAAGCAGAAAAAATTATTAACACCAAATTCGAGGATGAATCTTTATGGGAAAAGAAGGTATCTAAACTTGCTTTACTGTTAAAACCATTAATTGTAGAAAATTTTAATTTAGTGGGTAAAACCTTCAAGAAAAAGAACCATTTTGTTAGGAAAAAACACCCAGGAAAAGAACGATTAGAAATAGATATACCTGAAGATGTTATTGAAATAATGGACAATCCACTTGAAAGTAGGAATATTGATAAATTAAAATTCGAAAATGAAGATGAACTGATACAAAAAGCCGAGGAATTTGCAAAAGAGATTCCATATTCAGAATTCGGAGCCCCCGCAAATCAAGCAGGAATCCTTCTAAATTTAGATCCTTTAGCTACTTGGTACCGAGGCCAAGCAAAAAATCTCATTGAAATTGAGATCTATGAAGAACAAAAAGGTGATGAGTTGCCTATTTACCCTGAAACCTGGCGATTAGGGGATCCTATAGACTCATTAGATATAACTCAAAGCTTATTAAATAGTCCTATCATTATTCCTAATATAACCACAAGGAAATGGATTAAAAGAGAAAGCGGAGTCCGCTTGAGAGAAAAAGATATCCCGGATTTGCTAATTGTACTTGATTCTTCTGGTTCTATGAATTGGAATTATAAATCTAAACATCCGAAAGGAACGTATCATACAGCACTAATCGCTGCTTTTGCTGCTCTTCATTATGTTGCTAAAAAAGCTATAAAATTTAGTGTAATTAATTTCTCTAATAAAGCCGATATTTGTGATTGGACCACAAATTATAAAGATGCTGAAAAAATTTTATTGCGATATCAAGGAGGGGGAACACAGTTGCCACTTAATGAGATATCTAAACAGTGTCAGAAAGCAAATCAGAAGGTTTTAGTCTTTATTATTACAGATTTTGGAATATATAACTGGAATTCATCAAAAAAAACATTTTTAAAATTATTAGAACAAGGACACCATGTTGTAGGATTTTTCATTGGTTCTTCTGAAATTCCTAAAGCCAAATTTAAAGATTTACTCACGAAAATGAGTTTTTATCCTATTAAAAAATCTAAAGATTTGATTGCTTTAGTCATCAAGGAAATCATTAATCGCTACCAATAAGAAAGTGTTTTTTACTTAAAGAGAAAGGAAATATTGAAGAAAATACAATTATTTTTGACGATTTACATCACGTAGATAGAGTTTCATAAAATATCTTTGGCTTTCACAATATAAGAGTTTTTGCTTTTCTGTTAAATGGGCGCATTTTTGGAGGATTGATTGAATTTGCTGCAGCAATTTCATGTTTTCGTTAATTGAATTTCTTGGAATATTCTCAATCTTTTGCTTTATCTCTGCCGAAACATCAATTTCATAAAATAAGTCTTTTAAGTTTAAAATTGACTCCGATTCATTTAGATCAGAACTTATCATGATAATTTCATACCTAAGTACTATTTGAAATCTTCAATCTACAAGCGGATATGTGTATAATAGTAGAGAAATATCCACATATATATAATAAGAACATAAGAGTTTCTCTTTTGAAATTAAGTGATATGCAGGTAATATTAGAGGAAAATGTAAAAAATTCTATATTAAACTTAATTTTAAAACGCTTTTTTTACCCAATCTTCAAATTTGATAGCTCTAATTTGTTCTGCCCATAACGCTTTTAAATTAGATTCATTAGGAAGCATCTTTTGTTCTTTCAAAAGTTCATAAAGCTTATTAACAGCTTTATCAATAATAATCTCTAATAATTCTGGTTGTTGATCAAAGTTGGTATAAAATTTTTGGAATTCGTTTTTCATATCTAAAACAATTTTTATCCAGTAATCAGCGAACTTAAGAGCATATTGATCTAATTGATTACTATCTTGATATTTGAAAATTGGAAACGTTAATTCATACTTATCATCAACAGATTTTATTAATTTATACCATTCGAGATTCATCAAATGATTTTGAATTGTTTCTTCACTCCATTGATACTGTACTGTTGGTGTATATTGATCTGTATCTATGAGTAATGGTTTTGGTGAAAAGTTTGTTTTTTCATGAATTTCTTTTAAGCTTTTAGGACCACTCGCAAGAATAATTAAAATCTCTCTACGGACTTTATTATCTAAAACCCAAGGAATATCTGCATCATCCCAAGGTTTTCCTGTTCCAAAGTCGAACCAAGGCTGAATCTCATCAATAACTCTTTTTCCATTAAAAAGATGACCATGATATTTTGTGTTCTCCCTCATTTCTTATTGCTCCTATCAATCTTTAATATTTTTATTTATAATACTTCAAATATTCCTGGAAGGTATAACCATCCTGTTTGTGCATGGATAATTGTACCTTTCTCATCTATTACAAACTGCCCTGGTTCTTGTTTTTCCCATCCTTCATAATCACCATGTTCTATTCCTTGTGATTTAGCTTCTTTTAATTTTCCGCGAACTTTGGAAAAAGTACGTACACTCATCATCCCTAAGCCGTACTCAGCATATAAATCCTCTTTTATAGAGGATATAACAGGAAAATCAATTTGATATTTCTTGATATATTCATTTGCTACTTTATCACCCGATTGAGTAATATATAAGAGTTTTGCCCCCTTTTCGTAAATCTCCTGGAGATTTTCAAGAAGTATGTTAAAATCAAGTTGACATATAGGGCAACCAAAATATCGGGAGAAAATTAGTATTATTTTCTTTTCCCCTATCAATTTTCCTAAATCAATGACTCCTGCATTAAATGAATCTTTTTTAAACAATGGGGCTTTATCCCCTAATTTTATATTTTTTTTTGCCATCATTCAAACCTTTTTTTTAATATTAATCAAAATTTAATTAATTATTACTCTTCACCTAACATTGCTTGGATTAAGATATCGGTGGCCTCTTCTTCGGTCAAACCTTTTGCTTGTAACTCATTCAACCATTTTTGAGGGAATCTTCCTAAAGAAGCTTCATGGGAAACACTTGATGTGGGATCTGTAGCTCTAATAAATGGACGTGCCCTACAGATCGAACCTTGCCCCAAAACAATTTCGCTGCACTCCACATGTCCATTTGTATATGGTGCATTTCCTTCTGTTACACCATACATCAAGACTTCACCACCATCTCGTGCTGCAGCTTTCATTTTTATAATGCTTCTTGCCCTTTCACCTTCAAGGAATACAGAATCTCGAATTCGTATTGAATCATGTTTATTTTTTCCGAACGCTCTAATATTTGACTTTATCACACTGTTTTTCATAGCATAGATATCAATTAGAATTTTTACCTGACCTGGAGTACCTTTCGTCAAATTAAAATTATTAACAAAAACGCTATTCTCACCGATATACATATAACCTACTGGAGCAACTAATGCTCCACTCTTCTCTCCATGATAATGAGTCTCGCTATATTCGAAATTACAATTATTTCCTACATAGAAATGACCGAACATTTTGTGAATCAATCCATCTGCATTTGGAAAACTACAATGTGCTTGAATTTTAACATCGGTATTATCTTCAGCGATAATTCTTGGAAAAATCTCTTGGATTCCCGACTCTTTATTTACACCAAAACAAAGATGTATTGGTTCCTCATGTTTAGTTCCCTTTTTGATTATAACATCAGCAATAATTCCATTTGGAATTTCCTTTCCTTGTAAGATTATTCCCTCAACTTGTTCTATTCCGGAAATTTTGTTGAAATTAAGTAGTAATTTGGCACCTTTTCCATGACCTGGCATGAAATCTCGAATATCAATGTTATAATCTTCAAGACTTTGTAAGATTTCTTCAGGATATTCAGTTTTACTCATGATGTACTTTCCTCCCGAAAAATTCTTTCAATATAATCCTCGTCAAAACAAGCAGCACCATTCTTATATAGAGTTCTTTTACAAAATTCTCGAAGTCCTGCTTTAGCACAATATCTAAGCATTACTTTAGGAAATTCATCAGTTATAATGTGATCACCTCGCCAAAGAAGAGTACCATATTCTGCTACCAATCCCACATCTTCACGATGAGTTATTAGAAGTACAGTCATATCCAATTTTTTTATTTTCGCAAAGATATTCATAAAATCTTCGATAACGATAAAGTCCAAACCAGCACTTGGCTCATCAAGGATGATTAATCGTGGTTTCATGGCGATTGCGGCAGCAAGTTCTATACGTTTTCGTTCACCACCACTTAGGGATTCATCTATCTTTCGATTAATATATCTTTCTGGTTCTAAATTGACAATTTTTAAAGTTTCACTTACCTGTTTTACAAGATTTAACTTATCTTTCATTCCTAAAGAAATATATTTCAATACCGATAGACCATCTATTCTTGCAGGTTCTTGCCAGGCTAAGGTAATCCCTAATTTAGCCCTTTCGGTGATATTCATATCAGAAATATCTTTCCCATCAAACAAAATCTGTCCTTGGCTTATCTTATAATTTTCTAAGCCCATAATGGTGTAAGCAAGTGTACTTTTACCTGACCCATTTGGACCAATTATAGCGTGAATAGATTTTTCTTTAATACCGAAAGAAATATTGTTTACAATAACACATTTTTTGTCTTCAGTGGGAATAGTTACATTCCTAAGTTCTAGAAGCATTTTTCACCTATTAAAATAATTGAATAATTCTATTATTTATAATTCTTTGATTTTTTAATAGTTTATTTTATCATTTTTATTAATATCTGTTATAAAATTGAATATTTATAAGAGATCAAATTTTATAGCGAATTATTCACTAAGTATAGTAATAAAATAATTTTTATCTATATCAAATAGATATCCTAAAATTCATTTAATTACATGTGTTGATTATGGTTAAAAAGGAATATATTTGCGAAAAGGGTAAAAGAAGCACTCTGATCATCGAAGATTTACAAACTGAAATAAAGGAGGGAGCCACTATGATACTAGGATTTGCTGGTGTGGGATTAATCGGACCTATCGTAGCTAATGCTTTAATTGAACAGATCCCAGATATTAAAGAAATTGGGTTCGTGACCTCTGAATATCTTCCTCCAATTTCTGTTTTTTATCAGGGAGTCTTAAAGCATCCATTCAGATTATATTACTCTCCTCAGCATAATCTAATAGTGGGAATTGTAGAAGTTCCATTTCAAGTTTCCACGGCATATAATGATCTAAGCAAAACAATAACTAATTGGTTATTATCAGAAGATGTGAAAGCTAAAGAGGTCTTAATTTTTCAGGGAATCCCCCAAAGAGGGATTATTGATGATTATCCTGTCTATTATGCTGCTGAAGAGGAAGTGATGGGCAGATTGGAGCAATACGGTTTGGAAAAAGTAGACAAGGGAATTATTGTTGGCCCTGAAGCTACAATCCTTAATGAAGCTCTAACTAATAAGCTAAGAGCTTATGCCCTATTTACTCCGGTATTAGAGATCCCTACCCCGGAAGGTGCTGCTTCTATTATTGAAGTATTGAATCAAATTTATAGTTTAAATATAGAAACTTCTAAGCTCATAGAAGAAGGGAAGGAGATTAAAGCTAAGATGTTAGAGTTGGCTGAAAAAGCTCAGCAATATCAGAGACAGCAACAATTACCCCAAGAACCTAAAGAACGCTATACTCAATATTTTCAATAATCTGTGTAAGTATCCCAAATTTTTTTTTTTCCTATTTTTTATCAAATGATATTATTAATTTATATTACATTAGATCTAAGTTTATTTTTAATCAATTATTTTCTAAATCAGATTAGTAAATGGGAGGTTATTACTTTTAAGGAAAAGTTTGTTCCCGTTCAGATAAATCAAGAGTTATGTCTACATTGCGAACGTTGTGTTAAAGCTTGTAAGGCAGAAGCCATCTATTTCGAAAATAGTATTAGAAAAGTAGATTATTCGAAATGCAAGGCATGTTTGAATTGTGTTCTTGTCTGTCCTCGCAATGCAATTGAAGTCACCTCCGTGACAGTTCCAGAACAGGTTGTTTCTATTAAAGTTGACCATGAATTATGCAATATGTGCGGTATTTGTTTAGAAGATAGTGGTAAATTCTGTCCGAAAAACTTGTTTTATTTAGGAAAAATTCATAAGGGAGATAAAGAAATTACTGGAATTCGATACAAGTTTAAAGAAATAGCAAAATGTCAAGGATGTTTGAAATGCGAGTTATTATGCCCTGAGGGTGCTATTAAACCAGTAATGTATAAATCATGAGTACAGCATTTTAATGTTGAGCAATGCTGTGATTATTCTTTTACTTTGAGTGCATCTAAAATAAGCTCTTTAATCTCAGAAAAGTTGGAAATTACATGGATACCTTCCAATTGATTTAATCGTTTGATGTTTTCTAACTCGATATCTCGAATCTTTAATACTAATGGGCTTCCATCAGGTCTAGTAGTCACAATTGGTTCAGTATCTTGGTCTGAGGGAAAAATGTATACTTTTTGGCCTCCCTTAATCGCCTGGGCAACACAATTAGTAATTAACGTATCAGCAAGTCCATATACTATCTTGGCAACACTATTCGCGGATACTGGACATACGAGAAAAAAATCGAACTTTCCAATCTGCGCCGGTCCCGCATAAAACGGAATATTAGGTGTTTTCTCGATGGATACTTTCTTGACTGTTTCAGTCAATTTTAACCATTTTTTATACCATTTAACCACTGCGGCTCCTTCCTTTGAAAGTATTACCGTGATATTTATCTCATGATTGCTCTGTAAATCTTCCATGAGGGCAATAGATTCATCTAATACATATCCAGTTCCTGTAATTCCCCATAAGAGCTTAAACATATGTTTTCCCTTTTAAAATATTTTTATAAGAATTATATTAACAATATAAAATCTAATATTAATTTTAAGAATATAAGTGAATTTAATATTAATTAATACTTATAGTGATGAATCGTGAATGAGTCCAAATATGTGTATTTAGATTATGCGGCAACTACACCTATGGATCCCCAGGTTATAGAGGTCTACAAAAATAGTATAAATGAATATTATGGCAATTCCTCGAGTTTGCACTCGATGGGTCAAAAAGCTGCAAAAAGTTTAGTTGAATCACGTGAACTTGTTGCTTCTTTAATAAATGCAGAGCGGAATGATATTTTTTTCACGTCTTCAGGTACTGAATCAGATAATTTAGCTATAATGGGAGTGGCATTAAAGAATAGAAGGCATGGTAATCATATTATCACCAGCTCTATTGAGCATCATGCGATCGAGAAGCCTTGCGAATATTTGGAGAAAAATGGTTTCGAAATTACTTTTTTGCCGGTCGATAAATATGGATTAATCGATACGAAGCAATTAGAAGATACCATCACTGATAAGACGATTCTTATAAGTATTATGTTTGCTAATAATGAAATTGGAACTATAGAGCCAATTAAAGAGATTGGAACAATTGCTAAAGAGCATAATATTATTTTTCATACCGATGCTGTTCAAGCATTAGGAAAAATACCAATTGATGTAAATAAGTTAAATATTGACTTATTATCTGCTTCCGCCCATAAAATTTATGGTCCAAAAGGAGTGGGTATGTTGTATATCCGAAATAAAGGCATTCGAGAAGGAAGAGGAAAATATATCCAACCATTAATGTATGGTGGAGGTCATGAGGGAGACTTACGTCCGAGCACTGTTAATGTACCAGGAATATCTGCTTTTGTGAAAGCTTTAGATTTAGCAAAAAAAGAAATGCCTGAAGAAATTAAGCGATTAACTGCTCTAAGGGATAAAATTATACATAACCTTACTGAAAATATTGATCATTGTTTCCTAAATGGACATCCTACAAAGCGCCTTCCAAATAATGTGAACGTTTCGATTCAATATATTGAAGGAGAATCAATGGTATTAGATTTAGACTTTGAAGGGATTGGAGTATCTACAGGTTCTGCATGTTCTTCGAAATCATTAGAACCATCACACGTATTACTCGCTATTGGACTAAAACCCCAAGATGCACATGGTTCGCTAAGAATTACCTTGGGTAGGTTTACTACCGAAGAGGAGATTAACTATTTTCTTGAAAAACTTCCTCCCATTGTCCAACGATTAAGGAAACTCTCTCCTCTTAAAGAAGAGAAAAGTTAGATCTCTTTCATTATCCTGTGAATAATGTTAAGAGAAATAAATAACCTATTGATAGTCCAACATGGATAATTGCAAATGTGGCTCCTACTTTTAAAAGGCGCTTGAAATTGAGATTTTCTACAGCATTATTTTGTGCGATTTTTAAGGTCATCATGTCACAAGCAGCTCCTTGTGGTATTAGATTGCCTCCGAGATTAATACTTATTATAAATGCGAAAAATAAAGGAACAGAGGGAAATCCCTCATTAATTAATAATGAGACAATAGGAATAAAAATCAAAGCTGTTGGAGTGTTGGCAACAAAACCAGAAATTAAGCTTACAAGTAGTAGAATAATAAAGCTTACTATGAATGGATCTAATGTCCCAAAAGGAATACCTGTAAAAAGTTCTTCAAAGCCTGCTTCTAATAAACATCCAATTACTACATATAAAGATATAAAGAAAAAAATGATTTCCCATTCTACATCTTTCAATAGGTCAATTGTTTTCTTTTTGGTAAATTTAATGTTAATTAACGCTAAGGTAAAAGCCGCGAAAGCCGCAGTAAGGTATAATAATGGTAAAATAGCAAAAAGTACAATTGTAACTATGATTCCAATGCTATTTATATAGAACATCTTGCGATTAGAGATCATTACATCTGTATTTACTAGTTCTAAAACAAATTGCTTTTGTTGTTCTTCAATCGCGGGTTCTTTTCTTAAAATAAATCTATCTATGAGATAGATAGTAATAAACAAGAGGAAAAATGAAAAAATCCAATAATTAGTTATAAAATAGACAGTATCTAATGAAAAAGCAGTAGAAATAATAATATTTTCTCCGCTTGAGAAAGGTGTTATAATACTACCTATATTTATGCATATCGTCATTCCCAGCAAATATGTACCGGATCTAATCTTTAAAAATCGACATAAACGTATCACCACGGGACCTAAAATCAATACTACAATCACATCATTTATAATCGCCGCAAGAATCGTGGTGATAAAACAAATCATATAAAGAAATACTCTTCGATTACCTTTTGAAACTTTAAAGAGCTTAACAGCCAAATATTCTAAAATATTTGAATCTTGTGCAATCTTTGTAATAATACTCATACTTAAAATAATAATAATTGCATCAAATTCTATAAAATTAATAAAATCCCAAAAAGATAGATTGTACACGACACCGGTGATAAATCCCGCTAAAAAGCATCCTAAAAGAGAAATCGCAACGAAATCTATATTTTTTGAGGAATAACTAATTAATATGATTCCAAATATAATAAAAATGAATATTAAAAGAATTAGATCCATATAACCATATAAAAAACATGATTAAATTAAACTATTTCTCTATTCCATATCTTTTCTCGGCTGCCTCAAGAATATTTTGAAGCATATCCTTATATGACATTCCGGCATATTTTGCCATCTTTGCGAGATGCCCATCCCAACACCAACCAGGATTGGGATTAACTTCAAGTAGCTTCGGATTTCCCTCAGAATCTAGTCTCCAGTCAAATCGGGCATAATCCTTGCATTCCAGTCGTTCAAAAAGTCTTAAGGAGCATGATTCAATAATTTCTACAACTTCTGGCTTAAGTTCTGCTTGAATAGACTTTAGGTTCCAATAAGGTGAATCAGGAAGCCATTTTGCCTCATACCCGCAAATTTTAGGTAATCCCGAAGGTAATGAGGAATAATCTTCTTCCAGTATTGGCAGAACAACATACTCGTACGGTGGGTTGCCAATGATTCCGATGGTTAAATCTTTACCTGTTAAATACTGTTCTATTAGAATGGAATTGTTATAACCAAACCTGTCTCTGATATCACGTACAGCATTTAGTAATTCTTCCCCATTCGACACTACATTGGCTTGTGTAATACCATAGGAGCTATCACCATAATTTGGCTTTACAATTGCAGGAAAATATAAGGGTAGATCAATAATTTTATCAGTTGGCTTCAAAACAATCGCTTCAGGAACGGGAACGTTTAAATCTTTTGCAACGCCTCGAACTAAAGACTTATCATAACAGAATGCTAAACATTGAGGACCAGAACCCGTATATTGATATTTCAAGATATCTAATATTGCAGGAATATGTAGTTCTTTACAAGCGTCATTAAAGTAACCCTCATCGCATAAATTAAATACATAATCCACTTTTCCTTTTAATTTGGTCAATTCCTGTATCAATATGTCATGATTGTCAATATAAATAAAATTATATCCTTTCAACTCTTGAAGGGCTGCTTTTAATTGTGTAATAGTGTAAAAGTCATCATCATCAAAAATAGTAGAAGGCTTTAAAATATCAGGTTTATGGGGATCTCCAAGTAGAACTATTATATTTTTATCAACTGCTCGTAATCTCTTAGCTTTTTGAGTCCATTCTTTCTTAACAACAGCAGATACAATAATTCTTTGTTCCATCATCCCTAAATCTTGATCTTTCTGCGAATTGGGTGATAAATTACCGTGAAAAGTTATCTCGCTAAATCCTGCTTTTTCTAAAATTTCAGTAATCTCTTCAATTGAATATAATCTTTCAGCATAGAATTGATCGACAAGTACTCCTTTATTTACATGGGTAATTACCTCTCGTGAGATCAATCGTTGCTTATCCATAGACAAGGAACGTTCTCGACAAACAAAAAAATTCTTATCTATCCATTCCCAAGAACGCTGTTGGAAATTATTCCGTAGATAAGTTCCATCAGTAATATCGATTAGAATTCTTCCCCATGGTTTAAGTACTCGAAATGACTCTTTTAATACACGAAAATCATCATTAATTGATTCAAAATAACCAAAACTATTACCTAAGATCATGATAGTATCAAAATTATCAGTGATATAAGGAAGTTTTCTTGCATCCCCCTCACGAAATTTGCAAATTAAACCATTCTTTTTGGCATTAACACGCGCTTTCTGAATTAAATAATGGGATCTATCTAAACCCTCAACATTTTCAAAACTTTTTCTTGCTAATTCAATACTATGTCGCCCTTGACCGCAGCATAGATCTAAAATATGCTCTTCTGGTTTCAATTTCAGTATATCTGAAAAGATTCTAATTTCATGCTCTGTAATTAATTGATCCTCAACCACATCCCCGTCAGTCTTTAAGTAATATGCATTAAAGATCTTTTTCCACCAATCTTTTTTCACATATTCCTCTAAATCTGCGATAGGACCTAAACAAATGGGTTTGTTATTCAGATTACGAATAGGATTTTTTTTCCCCAATGTATTAATATTTAGTTTTTCTGTCATCTATTCTTGCTAATTTAAATTTGTAATTTTAAATACATAAACTTTTAAAAAATCAGATTTACAAAAATGTCAATAGAATAAGACAATCTTTGCCTAAAAATTAATAAAATTATGTAAAGTATCTCTCTCATCAACAGTTTTTTCTATTTTCCTTTTTTGGCTTTATTTTTTGATAACAAATCTATTTAATTTTATTAGATTTATTAAACAATATTATACCTATAATTCTATTTAAAGTTTTTGTAAGTCTACAATAGGGAATACACTTTAAAAATCGCTAGTTTATATAGAAATATTTAAATATTGATATTGATTTTTATTGTAATTGATTATAATAACTTTAATAATACTAAAAGAATAAAAAAAAAAGGAGAGAAAGATATGGAGCTAGAATATGATCTTGATATGGAGAAAGATGAAGACGATGAAGATTGGGATGAAGATATCGATGATGACGAGGATTGGGATGAAGATAATGATGGTGATTTCGATGATGATTACGAGGATGAGGACGAGGATTGGGATGAAGATATTGACGATGACGACGATATAGATGATGATTATTAACAATATTATGTTATAAGTCTATCAAATATTCCCTCTTTGATTCATATATCCTAAGAGTAAATTAAGAAAAAATTTTTTCAAACGCTTCTTCTTTATTCAAAACAAATATATTCGAATTATTTATATTTAATGTTATGGCTGACGAAAATAACTCAAAGGATTTAGCTATTTTAATATTAGTTGGAGGTAAAAGCACTCGTTTTGGAACAGAGAAAGCAATAGTAGAATTGTTAGGGAAACCTTTAATTTTACATCAAATAGAGACATTAGCAAAATTTGATCAAGATATTTTTCTGGTTGCCCATTCAGAAGAACAAATCTTTCAATATAGAAAAGAAATCGAATTTCCTAAAGCGGTCACATTTATTGTCGATGACCGCAGTTTATTTCAACATCCGAATATATATAAACCTATGCTTGGAATTTTTTCAGGATTTCAAGAGTTATCGAGAGCGAACTTTAAAAAAGCCTTTCTCTTCTCTTGTGATATACCTTTAATTAGGCCTGAAGTTATTACGCTTATGATTGACCAAGCGGAGGGCTATGAATGCGTTATTCCACGCTGGAAAAATGGATTTTTAGAACCATATTTATCTATCTATCCTGTTAAAAAAGGATTACAAAAGGCAAAAGAAATTTTGACGAATGAAAATTATGGATTAATGAATTTAATCGATAAAAGTTGGAACATCAATTATGTTTCTGTAGAAGAGAAAATACAACCCATAGATAAAAATTTAGTCAGTTTAATCAATATTAAAGGACCCATTGATCTTGTGAAATTATCAAAATTGTTTTAAATTAATATTTGCCTTCTTTTATTTTTAAATAAAAAATAGGTTTTTATTTTACAGAACTTTATGATAGTCTCATAGAAAAAATTAAATGATGAATTGGTAATGATACTTAGTGTCATAATCGTTTTAGGATGTTTTATTGGAGTAATCCTTCTTATTGTTACTGAAAAATTGAATCGAGCAGTAGCTGCATTAATAGGAGCCATAATCGTATACCTAACGCTAACATTTTTAGAGGGTATGGATTTTAAAGTAATCATTGAACTTTTATTTGGATCTGAAAGTGAAGGTTTTGTAAACTTACATTCGCTTATTCTAATAATCGCTATGATGTTTATCGTACAAATTTCAAATGAAGCAGGGCTTTTTCAATTTTTTGCTTTAAATTTGATTAAGCTATCAAAAGGAAAACCTCTTTATCTAATGTCTATTTTCTGCTTTATTACTATTCTAATATCAGCGGTGTTGAATAACATTTTAACAGTTATAATTCTAATACCTCTTACAATCACGGTATCTCGCATTTTAAATGTAAACCCTTCTCCATATATTCTCACTCAAGCGATTTTAGTAAATATTGGAGGTACACTTTTTACTATATCCTCTATACCAAACATATTGATAAGTAATTATGCTGAAATTCAATTTATAGATTTCTTTCTGAATGTTGGGACCATTTCATTGGTGATATTTGCTTTTACACTATTACTCTTTATTTTTGTGTTTAAAAAGGCATTAGAAATTCCTCAAGAAGGAATCAAGGTTCTGAGAGAATTTAATGTGTGGAATTTCGTCCCAAATAAGACTTTATTACTAAAATCAATATTTTCATTGATCATTTTATTTATCATGTTTATTATCATTCCAACATCATTGTTAACAACTGATATAATAGCATTAATTATTGCCCTCATCCTAATATTGATTAGTAGAATTGAAGTAAAAGAGATAATCTCTAAAATAGATTTAGAATTGATTTTATATCTCTTAGGGATCTTCGTTATTGCAGGTGGTCTTGAACTCCTCGGAGTGGTGCAACTTCTTGGAGATATGATGGCTAACCTTTCTGGTGGAGATCTCTATTTTCAAGTACTTATCATTCTATGGATTTCTGCATTTTTAAGTAGTACAATAGATAATATTCCTATAACCAAAGTTTTAATTCCGGTCATAGGAACCATTTCAAGTAAATTTCCTCCAACTAATGGTGACCAATTTTACTACAGCTTAGCAATAGGAGCTAATTGGGGTGATAATCTTACTCCCTTAGGAGATAATATACTAGTTGTTCAAATAGCTGAAGCAAACAAAAGACCAATCAGTTTTAAGCAATTTTTTAAAATTGGATTCTTTACTACAACCTATCAGCTAATAATAGTTTCCATTTATTATACGCTTATTTTCAATTTCTCTATTGGAATATTAATTATCTTAGTGATCCTTTTAATAATCATTATCTTCTTTCTCCTTAAAAAATCTGGTATCAAAAAAGTTAATAAAATAATCGATTATATAATAAGTAGAATTAGAGCTACTTTCTATGGGTGATTGAATATAGTATTTAAAAATATTGTTCGGATTAAAGCCGCATTACCAGAAGTGGTTCATATCATTATGTTTTATAATAATGGTATGATTTTTCAGTCCACATTTGAACAAGAAACTAATATCCCTAAATTGGGAGAAACATTAGCAAAAATTTTACATAATGCTCGAAAAATCAATGATATCTGTCTGTTTAAACCAGAAGATTATAAAAAACTCATAGTTGAAATGGAAGAAGTGACAATTATTTTAGTGAAATTAGGGGAAGACAGTAATATTGGTTTATTTTTTAAGAATGAAGATTCAAAAGAAATTAATCTGACTCCCATCAAACGTTATCTCACTAGAATTGAGGAACTAATCGATATGGACAAAAATGAATTGATTTTAAAAGAAATCTTAATTAAAGAAGAGGGTTTAAAGGCTTTAGAATCAATGTTAAATCAAAAACGAGAAGAATTAGATTTAACAAGAGAAAAATTGGAGAACGCTTGCAATGACTTAGATAAAGAAAAGTTGACAAAAGATTGTAACATAATTGAACAAGAATGGCGTAAATTAAAAGATGAAACAGATAAGATTAAAATTGAGCTCGTAAATTTAAAAGATGAGATAGAAAAAGCACATGAAAAATAAAATATATTTAATATAGAATCAATATTTTATAAATGAGAACCTAATAAATAGGGAAAAGAATATGGAATCGATTTTCAATAAAAATATTTTATAATTTAAGGTGTAAGTTCCTATGATAAATTTGTATGAAAATTTCATATTCTCGTTGGTAATTCTGCCAATACTAATTTTTATTGCTCGAGTAGGGGATGTATCTTTAGGTACGCTTCGCATTGTTTTTATATCACAAGGCAAGAAAAAGCTAGCTCCTTTAGTGGGTTTTTTCGAAATTATGATTTGGCTACTTGCTATCGGTCAAATCTTCAGTGATTTAACTAATTTCATTTATTATTTTGCATATGCAGGAGGATTTGCTATGGGAAATTATGTAGGTTTGATTATTGAGCAAAAAATTTCCATTGGATTATTAAACCTTCAATTAATTGTTAAAGAAAATCCGGATGAGTTAATTAAAGCGTTAAAAGAAAAGGGTTATGGATTGACGACAATGACCGCAGAGGGTACAAAAGGTATTGTTAGATTAGTTTTGCTTGTAATTAAGAGAAAAAATCTCCCTAAAGTATTGAGTATCATTAGAGTAATAAATCCCAAAGCCTTTATCTCAATAGAACAAGTGAGTTCTGTTAAAGGAGGTAATTTTCCTCCAAAAGAAAGGCTTCATTGGCAATTATACAAGAGAAAGAAAGTATAAAATTTAAATTCATCATCTAGATTTTTTTATTACTTTTTCTAATCACTCATTCGAAGATTAAATTACAACACTTTCTACTAAATCGAAACCATTATTTTATTTTGTGTATATCATAAATTAATGCACATTGAGGAATTTAAAAAAATACCACTTATTGAAAAGAAAAAGTTAACTTCACAATTTAAAATCAAGTCATATAAAAGGCATTTAGAATATATGATTAAGGAGGAAATTCCTCAAAAAGATGTGCACGAAGTTTTAAAACACTTTTTTTTATCAAGCAATATAATTTCTGAAAAAACTAAAGCTTCTATATCAAAGATCATTTACAATCCAGAAGATAGAATTATAATCATGGTCACTAAATCTGGTAAACAAATAATCTGGAACAGAGAGAAATTGGTTAAAGAGTATGGTTGGTTTTTTTTTGTCTCTGAAACTGATAAAACTAAGAAAAGCGAAAAAAAGAAAGAACAAAAGAAAGAAAAAAAAGGAGAAGAAGTTACAATATCTAAAGATTTGTTTGAGTATGATGAGCTTTCGATTATCATCAAACAAAAAAGGAATATGCGTTCACTATATCATACAAGAGAGTATTTCCAATACTTTAAATTGATGAAATCACAAAATATAACGCAAACTGATTTTGAAAAGGTCATAAAAGACATTTTTTATAACAATACTTTGATTCCAGAGAAAGAAAAGAAATCCATAAGGAAAATTATTTATTATGAGAAAGAAAGAGTCATTGTCATCAAATCTTTAAATGCTGACATAATGTATGAGCATTTAGAATCACTGGTAAAAAAGTATGGTTGGTATTTTTATATCACAGGAGTAGCAGTTGGAGAAAGTGATATCTCACTAGCTATTGATAAAATTGAAAAACGATGGGATGAGACTTATTTTCAAAATATCTCTTTAATTTCAGACGAGACGAATAAAAATGATATTAGGGTAACAATCTATCCAATTATTCTTAAACCAAATCATAATGCCCATATTTTAGGATTGGGAAAATTAAATATCCTAATTGATTGTGGTTTTACTCCCCCTAATGAAGAAACAGAAGAAGAAGGAGATTTCCACTATATTACAGAATATTTAGACGATTTACCTCAACTTCTTGAGGAGGAATTAAAAAATTCATCACATGAAGATGCAGAAGCTTCTAATAAATATGGTTCAGATAGTATAGCTAATCCTTATAGTACATCGAAACCAAGCATTGATGCAATATTTTTATCGCATTCTCATTATGATCATATCTCCGGATTAAAGGAATTAATTAAACATTATCCAGATATCCCTATTCTTTGTTCTAGGATTACTTTGGATTTATATCTCCTACGTGATTCTAATTTTTTGAAACAAGAATCCCAATCTGAAATCGAAGAGGAGGAATATCGAAAGATTGTCAGTAATGTAATATATGTTGAAAATGGTACTAAAGTTGACTTTAAAGAGAAAGAATGTTATCTTTCTTTCTATCATGCTGGTCATATGCCTGGAGCTTTAATGATTTTGGCAAAAGTCAAAGATTTTCGCTTTTTATATACGGGAGATTATACTTACTACGATATAACTCCTTTTGCTGGAACAAAAAGATTTCTGGGACAGATCTCAAAACCTATTGATTATTTACTCATAGATGGTACTTGTGCTATGGATGATTACGGAGATATAAATGAAACATTTCATAGTTTAATATTATTTTTAGAGCAAAAAGCTGAGTATGAAGATAACGTGCTCATTGGTGCAGATCCCTCGAGTTTAGCAATTACTTTTATGTTGATTTTCTGGAGATATTTCCGAAAGCTACAATTAAGAAAAAACTTTAAAAAACGCCCTAACATCTACGTTGATATGATGGTAAAGAAAAACATCCAAGTCATAAATACCCGTTATAAATATATATATGGACCAATCTCTAAACTCATTCGTGATAAAGCCAACCCCTTTAACAGTATCAAATTTCGATGGTTTGGCGTGGATGATTTAGAATTTTTAAGGAATAAGAATAACATTATCATCTCTCATCCGCCCGATATATCTTATGGAATAATTAGAAACATCATTAATGTTATTGGTCGCAATCCACATAATTTAGTTTATCTTGCAGGATCGGTGCATGAAGAACCAGGGCTATCTTTAGTTTCTGGAGCTGAAGAAATTGAATTCTCAGAAACATGGAAAGCGCCCTTTAGAGCATTACTCATAAATACATTTGTTCCTCAGTTGAAAATCATACTTCATTCTGACAAGAAACAGCTCACTAAAATGATTGAAAATCTCGAACCCAAAGAAGTATGCTTCTTTCACCAATCTGCTAAAAATTTATTTGAAGTTGTGGAATATGTTAAGGAATTAGGCGTAGAAAAAGTATCTTTACCTCAAAAGAGAAAATTATTAATTCTAAATTAGATAAAATTACAAAGATAATGTACTCCGATAAAGTGCTCGATCATTTCAAAAACCCCCGTAATATGGGAGAGATGAAGGATGCAGATGCATGTGGCGAATATGGAAACCCCATTTGCGGGGATCTCATGTTTATCTATATTAAAGTGGATAGAAGGAATGGAAAGGATATCATTAACGATATATCGTTCCAGACATTCGGGTGCGCAGCTGCAATTGCGACCTCATCGATGATTACAGAATTAGCTAAAGGTAAAACTTTAGAGGAGGCCAAAACAATAACTAGGGACGATATTGCTAATTCTTTAGGTGGGTTACCACCCCAAAAACTCCATTGTAGCAATTTGGCAGCTGATGCTCTCCACGATGCTATTGAAAAATATTACTCAAAAAAAGAACCTCAATAAAATGAATCCCTTAGAATCATTAATAATTTATAGATTATAGCATCAAAATTTAAACCTTATAATCGAAAAAAACTTTTGATCATTTCAAATTATAATCAGTAGCTATTTCTACATCATTTTCTATTACTATAATAGGATTATTTGATGAAAGGTGAATATATGTGGAATCAACGGAAGAAAAAATAAAAATTAAGCTAGGCGGCATGACATGTGCATCATGTGCGCTAAAAATAGAGACAAAACTGAAGGATATGCCAGGAGTCTCCAGTTCAGTGGTAAATTTCGCAAATGAAGAGGCTACAGTGGAATATAATTCGGATGTAACCAACTATGACGAGTTTAACAAGGCTATAAAAGATTTAGGATATAAATCTACTCTAGCTAAAGTAGATATTAAAGTAAATGACATACTCACCGAGGATAATTTTAATTCATTAGTTGGAAAAGTGAAGTCTATTGAAGGGATACACAGTGTTCGTGGTAATTTCGCAGCTTCTAAGTTATTTATCGAATTCAATGAATTAAAAATTGATGAGATCAAAGTTTATACACACATTAAAAAATTAGGATATGACATTGAAAAAGCTGCTGGTGCGATTGATAAGGAAATTGAAAAGCATAAAAAAGAAATGAATTATCGACTTCGAATCTTATTCATATCATTAGCATTTACACTTGTTATTACACCAATTAGTTGGTTTGTAGCTGAGTCTTTTATTAGAAATTTACTCCTCTTTTTCTTGGCTATTGGGAATTATGGTGTTGCGGGATCCTTCTTCCTTATCGGAGCATATAAATCATTAAGAAACAAATCTACAAATATGGATGTCTTAGTCGCCCTAGGTACAACTACTGCTTTAGTTTATTCTATTTTAACTACGTTTTTTATTGATGGAAAAACATTCTACGAAGCAATGTCTATGATTTTGTCATTCCTCTTAATCGGAAAATACTTTGAACATAAGACTAAAGGCCAAACTTCTGAAGCTTTAAAGAAACTTATTGGTCTCCAGCCAAAAACTGCAACACTCCTAAAGGATGGAAAAGAAATAGAGATCCCCATCGAAGAAATTGAAGTTGGAGATATTCTTGTTGTAAGACCAGGTGAAAAAATACCTGTTGATGGTAGAGTGATTAAAGGAAAAACTAAAGTTGATGAGTCAATGATTACTGGGGAAAGTAAATATATTAAGAAAGAAGTTGATAGTGAAGTAATTGGTGCAACAGTTAATCAAACAGGATTATTACAAGTGAAATCAGAGCGAGTTGGAAAGGATACTTTACTATTTCAGATTATAGACTTTGTGAAAGAAGCACAAAGTAAAAAAGCCGCCAAACAAAAGCTTGCTGATAAAGTGAGCAATTATTTTGTTCCTATTGTAGTATTAATTGCCATTATTGCCTTTTTATATTGGTTTTTCATTGCAAATATCGGTTTAGAGATGTCTTTACAAGTATTTACTTCTATTGTTGTGATCTCATGCCCATGTGCTCTGGGATTAGCAATACCCACTGCTATTATGGTGGGAACTGGAAAAGGAGCAGAGAATGGAATATTACTGAAAGGTGGCGACTCATTAGAAGCTATAAATTCGGTAAATACAATAGTATTTGATAAAACTGGAACTTTGACAGTAGGAAAACCAAGAGTTTCAAAGATTTTCACTGAAAAGGAACTAAATAAAGAAGGTTTTGACGAAGGAAAGTTATTAATCGCTGCTGGAAGTGCTGAAATGGGTTCAGAGCATCCATTAGCACGCGCTATAATTGAAGAGGCGAATCAAAGAGGATTGTTATTAGAATCTCCAAAAGAATTTGACGCAAAACCGGGAAAAGGGATCATCGCAAAAATCAGTGATGAAGTTATAATTATTGGTAATGAAAAACTGATACAAGATAATAATATTGAAATTAGTGAATACTTACCTAAATTAGCGGAATTTCAAGAAGAGGGAGTTACCTCAATATTAGTTAGTGTAGATAACAAATTACGAGGAATTATCGGCATTTCGGATAAAATTAAAGACCAAGCATATTATACTATGGAGAAATTGCGAGAAGAAGGTCTTAAGATCTATATGATAACCGGTGATAATAAGAAAACTGGATTGAACATCGGAAAGAAGCTAGGAATTGAAGAGGATAAGATATTAGCGGAAGTTCTCCCAAATGAAAAAGCTGAGACTATTAAAAAATTACAGAAAAATAAAAAAGCTACAGTAGCAATGGTAGGTGATGGAATAAATGATGCTCCCGCATTAGCTCAAGCTGATGTTGGGATTGCAATTGGTTCGGGTACTGATATTGCCATAGAGACGGCAGATATTGTATTAATGCGAGGTGATCTACGGAACGTCGTTGCTGCAATTAATCTATCGAAAAAAACCTATAAAAAAATGTTGACTAATTTATTCTGGGCTTTTATTTACAATCTTATCGGTATTCCAATTGCGGCTGGGATTTTATATTACATTACAGGATTCTTTTTACCACCATACTTAGCAGCAGTATTCATGGCTTCTAGTTCTGTATCCGTGGTGACTAACGCCCTATTTCTGAAACGCTATGAACCAAAAACGCCCCTTCAAGTAGAAGAGGAACGAATACTACTTTCTCAAGAGAAAGTGATAGACCCAGTTTGTGGTATGGAAATCGATCCAAGAAGGGCAATTGAATATGTGTATGAAGATAAATTATTTCATTTTTGCAATCCTAACTGTGAAGCTCATTTCAAACGAAATCCAGATAAATTTAAAAATTATGATAATATGAATCCTAAATTAATGATGAAAAGGGAAGAATCTGAAGAAGTTATTGATCCGGTTTGTGGTATGAAAGGGAATCCAGAAGATTGGGTATCTTATGAATATGAAGGGAAGGAATACTATTTCTGTAGTGAATCTTGTCGAACTGAATTTAAAAACAATCCTGAAAAATTTATTAAAAATAATGAAAAAAGTAAGAGTGATAAAGTTATGGGAAAATTAAAATGTCAAGAATGTGATTATGAACAAGAGATACCTTCACATTGTGGTAAGCCAATGCACCAAGAAGGCGATCAACTGGTTTGCTGGATGGGTGCTTCCTGTGGGGCTGAGTCCATTCCAAAACACCATGGAAAATCTATGATAGTTATAGAATAAAGATATGGAGGTGAAAGGTGGTGAAAAAACTGGTTTGTACGAAATGTGGCAAAGTTATTGAAACCTTACCTGTGCAATGTGGATATAGTATGGTATATAACGAAGAAACTAATCAATTAGAGTGTTATATGGGTGGACAATGCGGTTATATTTCATTAGATGAATTTGTATGTGAAGATTGTTGTAAATAATTAATTTTTTTTACTCTTTTTTAAAAGGTTGTAGAAATCAAGTATTGGTTCTTTCTTTTTTCTTTTTAACGTAAAGTAGAATCGTTAATATAATAAAAATTAAAAAACCTATTGAAGTTATTAAAGCGGCTACGATAAAGGCAGTTTGATAGGCAATAACCTCATTAATTCCTCCGTTAATCAATAGATCAATAAGTGGACCAGAAACTAAAGTAGTAGCGAGGCCCCAAGAAAGAAAAAAAGTAGTGTTATATACTCCAAACAGTTTAGCTCGTATTTTTGGTGGAATGAGATCAGAAGCGATCGTATAAGATGATGCAGATATGATAACATCAGTAGTTCCGATGAGGAAACTCCCAATGAAGATAAATAATAATTCATCTGTTAATCCTGTTATTAGAAGGGCAATTATTGCAAAAATTACTCCGATAATAAAGATTTTGGAATCCCCAAATTTTTTACTTATTCTACCGGCAATTACGCCAATGAATAACACCGCAATTGAACGAAAATTAGCAATGTAACTCAATAATATACTATCGACATTAAATCCCTCATCTAAGATTAGATATTGGCTATATATCGTTGAAATCGAATTTCGACCGAAATTAACGAAGACTAATGCAATAATAAAGATTATAAAAATAGTTTTATAATTATTTTGATTATAATTTGTATTCTCTGGTTCAATAATAGAATCTCGAGTTATTTTAATTCCTCCTTCTGGAGTAAAGACCATTGGAATAGTCGATAAGAACATAACTATCGAAGCGATAAAAAAAAGTGTACCATTTCGGAATCCAAAGCCATTATCATACAAATAACCACCAATAGTGATTCCTATTATCCGGCCTATTCCCCCAATACTAGTTAAATCCCCCATTACTCTACTTCTTTCTTTTAAAGGGTAGAGATCACTTATTAAAGCACTCCAGCCTATATTCGACATACTCCAAAAAATCTCAATACAAGCAAGTCCTATAATTATTATATATCCCGCTATTAAAAAAACAGAAAATAAGGAATGTATTAGCCACACTAAAATGGTTCCGAATCCGGCTAGTATCTCTCCTAATATTATGAGTGTCCTGCGTTTTTGCCATCGATCACTTAAAGGACCCCAGACAAAATTCTGAAAGATGACTGAAAAGATCATTGGGATGGTTGCATATAATGTAGTTTCCGTAACGGATAACTTTAAAAAATCTCTCAAATAAATTGACAGATACGTGTAAAACATCCCTCTTCTAAACATAGCTAGGAATTGAAACGAAGAGATACCAGTAAATACCTTAAGTAATTGCTTTTGAACCAATTATTCCACGAACTACTATGATTTAAATCGGTATGATTGATTCAGATAAATAATTTTTCTTACTTGAATTTTTCTTTTAAAAAAATAATTAGGGGAAAGTATAAAATTAGGATTCAATATTGAATACATCAATATCTTTGAGAGGGAATATTTTAAGAACTTTTGATATATCTCCACCCTCTCTCTCTTTTTGGAGAACTTCCTCGAAATTCGGAAAATAATTAATTAAAATTTGATAAAGTTTATTCCAGTATTTCTGTTCCTCATTTTCATTTGATATATTCTTCTTTATCTTAGAGAGAGTTGCTTTAACACGTTTGCGTTTTAAATGTTTAATAAAATTATTCATAAATTCTATCTTAATCTTAGAATATTGGTTGGGTCTAAAACTTGACAAAGTATAATTTAAATCATCATCTATAGGATAAAAGTCAATTATTTTATCTTCTGGTTCATTGGGATTATCTAGTAATCTTAATTCTATATCAGTTTGATTAAGGGTTTCCAAGATAGGATATAATTCTCCTGGATTAATTCTTGTTTCCAATTGGACTGTAGAGGCGATTTCTGATATGGGATAAGTAAAATCAGGATATTTCTCTTTATTTTCAATACGATAGATATACTCCTTTTTAAGTATAGTTAATATTGAATGCTTTAATGACTCAGGGACCTCCTTTCTAATAAATGAGATTTCTGTATTGTTTTGTTTTAATTTGATTTTTTGCTCATCTCTATGTTTTTTTGATATATCCGTTGCTAAGGAGCTCAAAAATTGATCAGATGCTTTTTCCGATTTAATGTTGCTACTTAGTTTCAAATCTTTAGTTTTTTTGCTCGAAATTGTTTTATATAATCGTTGAGATAAAAAATTCTTCGCTTTTCTTTCTGCAACAGTTTTGCTGTCAAATTTCTCGGTTACTGATGTAAAATCAATGAATTTCTGTTTTATACCATAATCATTTTTCTTTTCGGTTAAAACAATATCAATGCTTTCATCTGAGAGTTTATCCAGTAAGGAATATACCTCATTTTTCGGTAACTTAGTCGCTTTAATCAATTCTCTTTCCAAAATTTCAATTGGATATGCATCTCCACGTCGAATATACTCACTTTTAATTAATTTATAGATTATATCCATGCTTTCTTCTTTTTTATCCACCGTTTCCTTTTGTAATCGAATAAACATTGAGGTTTCATGAGGTTTAAGATAGTAAATTAGTAGGGTCAATCCAAGAAAGATGATCATAATTATAGAAACAACATATTTATCTGCCATAAAGAAATTCCCCAAAATGGTTATTGATTGATTTGGAATCTGTGTTTGTAAAGAAAATCGGCTCAGCGTTTGGGCAAATACACAACCTAATATCAAAAGAACCAATCCATCTCTCTTAAAGAATAATAGTTGCCATCCAATTGATCGTCCAAACTTTTTAATAATGCGGTAGAGAAAAAACATAGAAATTAAAAATTCAAATATAAAAATATACGATATAGGTGAGCTTGTTGTACCAACTGTAGTTTTTAGAGCAGATACGGTTTCAGAGCTTAAAAATAAAAATATAGTCACTTGAAGGATCTGAAAGAAAAAGATAAATAACACAATGAGGGAAAAGGTAAAGTTATCATATAATCCCGCTCGTTTTGTTTCTGCTTTCTTTCTTGTGAATACAAATTCAAATATAATGAAGAGTAAAGTGAGTATTAGGCTAAAGTAGATTAAAGGCATTATTAAACGCATTTCAATAATATAAATATTTACCGCACTGACTGGATCAGATAAAGCAAATAGATCTAACGATATAAAGACTAAAAAACTCCGATATATCAATGCTAATGCCACTAAAACGCCTAAAATAAAATAAGGGGTGATAAAAGCCCCTGCTCGCCGTAATGATGAATACTTTTCTATAGCTTGAGCTTCAATTTTGGTAGCAAATTTTCGAGAATACATAAAAAATCTTGTACTTAATAATATAAGCCAGAATGTTGCTAAACAAAGAAGATAACTCATAATATTGAGGCTGGAAAGACTTAAAAATACAAAATAAAAAACAGTGGTGATACCGACATATAAAATTACTTGCTTTAATACGGTGTGACCTTCGAAAATGAAGAGTCTTATTTTATCGTTACTAAATAATAAAGAAAGGCATAAAAAAAGTGCTACAATTGCATTTCCAAAAGCAAATGGATTCCCAAATGTTATTAAATAAATAAATAAGTTATCAGGAAAATTAATTCCAAGTAATAAAATGAAAGAATAGAATAAAAATATGCAATAGATGCCTAAAAATTCTTTTTCAAAAGCAAATGATTTAGGTGGCTCTTTTCCCTCAACATAGATCTCTTTAAATATGATTTTTCTAAAAAGAGGTTTTAAAGAATTTTTAAATTTTGATAAAAGGTTTAACTTTTTCATTTATTTAATCCATTTAAACTAATTATAATCAATGTATTGACTTAGTATATAAAATTTTTTTCTTAAATAAATCTTAACAACATTCTCTTTACTCGTTGAAAGCTTTAAAAAGTTTCAAATATAATCATTATATAAGTATGAATAGCAAACAAGATATAGATAAATTAATATCTTTAGTTAAACAAGCTATTGAGATGTTATGTGAAAAAAATGTCTCCAATGTAGTGATTCTCTCTTCTTATAAAATTAATTCTGTCTTGAAAGAAAATTTTGGGATTAACATTAGAGTCGATAAAATCGGAAGAATATTAAGCAATATAGCGAAAAGAAATCAATTGAAACGACTCAAAACCAATATTCCTAAATATAAACTCCATATCTCTATGGTTTCTAATCTTGAATTTTTTTAAAAATAAGCTTTCGTTATTTTACTTGGCGTAAATCAGAAATCACTCGTTGTAATCTCTCGATTAGGTCTTCTATTTCAGTGTAAATTTCTTTATTTGGAGTTATATTTCTAGAGAAATCTTCTAATTCATTCAATAACTTTGATTCGAATGATTTACTTGAATTTTCTATATGTTGGATGATGTTATCTGATAATTTATCGGTCTCTTCATAAACGGTACTTAATATATCATTTGTTTGAATTAAAGATTGTTGAATAGAATTATTATTTAGAGCAATCTTTTCCAATTCTTTTTTAATATTTGTTATTTTTTCCTCGAAATTATTCGTCACATCGCGTATTTCCTTTTCTAAACGAGCGAATAAGTTATTTAATTGTTCCTCATTAATTGCTTTAATATTCTCTTTCAATTCAATTTGATTTTCTAACCGTATATCGACGCTTCCTCGTATATTCTTCATGAAAAGATTCGAAATATCAGAAAAACTTTTATCAAATATCCGTTGAGCATCTTCCAGTCCTGAAGTTAAAGTTGTTTTGATATTGTTAATAGAGCTCCTAATATATTCAGAACCAATTAAAACCCCATTAGAAACATCACTCATCCATGAAGTCAACTGTATTTCATATAATTTGAGAAAAGAATCTTTTAATTTTTCCATACCCTCATCAACTCCATAGAGCAAAGAAAGTTCTTCTTTTACTTCAGATTCCGTCTCTTCTTGTGGGAGTGTAGGAATTTTTTGAAGATTTTCGGGAGATGGTTTTTGTACTTCATTAAATTCATAAATGATCTGAGAACTTTTGCTTTGAGTTGATTCAACTAATTGTTTTACCCACTTAAAAAATTCCATGGAATTTGGGGGTTCTATATTAAATTCTACCTTAATATAGTCATTTTCAGAACCTTTATTAAAGTCTTTAAGCCGAAATACTGCTACTCCAAAACTCTGATCCTCATTAAGTAATGTTTGTTCTATAACAATTCCAAATCCATAAATGTTTTCTGAGTTTTGGAAATTGAGGTTATTCACTTTATCCGAATTTGAAAAATATAGTCCGTATCCCAGATGGGAGTGATACCAACCAATTATAGAATTAATAGATTCAGAATATTGGGATTTAATTTCTTCGATAGTCTCATGAATCTCTTTAGAAAATCCAAGTTCAACAGCATCACCATGACAAATCGGAATAACATCCTTAACAATATAATTTTTATTTTCTTTGAAATACTCACCAATGCACAAACCTAATACTTGTTGATCTTCCTCCTTTGATTCATTAGCAAATCGGAGAGTATGAGTTATCATTTTCCTAAATGCTTCATATTGAATGTTTACACTACCTTCAGATTTACTTTCGATTATCTTATCTTTGCTATCAGTTTGAGTAGAATTCTTCGAGTTTTTTGGCATTAACCTTTATCCTCCTTTCTTTAAATCTTTAATTTGACTTAATAATTCTTGTTTTTCACTTTTTAGTTCTTTAATATTTGAATGCAAATTTTTCTTTTCACTTTCTAATTTCTCAATCTTACTAAAAATAGGTTCTTTTGAACCTTCAAGAACTAAAATAGCTGCTTTAAGATTAGATAAAATCTTTTTTGTTTCTTTATTCATATTCGTGATATTGTTTTCCAGATTAGCAGATTTTTTCTTGAAGTTATCTATTATTTTGTTTTTATCTTCTTCTAATTTGCTGAAGATCCTTTTTTCTGAGGGCATGACGATTTTAGATAAATTTTCCGTTATTTCATTACTCTTTTTTAGGCTTTCAATACAATTAATATTCACTGTATCCATATCTGCTATCAACTTTCTGCAGTTTTCAAATAGAAAATTGATTTGTTCCACTGAAAACTTTATTTTTTCATTAAATAGAGTTTCTGTCTCTTGATTTACTTTACTTTTAAACTCCTCATAAATTTGCTTAATATTATCTTGTTCCTCTTCAAATACATCAAATGTATCAGAAATATAGTCATCTAGTTTCTTTAAATTATCCTGCAAATTGAAATTGAATGATTTTTGTACTTCCTTTAAACTTATTGAGAGATTATCCTTCAATTCAATTAGGTCGTTTCGAATTTGGGTATTATTATAATAAGTTTTACTAGTAATATTTTGACTCCATTCATTTAGAGAAGTAATTAATGGAATCATAGAAAGATCTAAAAAGGAGTTTAGGCCTGTTTTCAAAGAAGATATCAATTCTTGGAGATGTAATTCTGGTTTTTGGATCTCTAAGTCCTTTTTATCCGGAATAAATACATCGCTAAATAAATCTGTAGTTTCATTTAATTCATATAATGGTGGTAGGTTCAACTGAATGTTATTAATTAAATCTATTACATTTGAATAAAATGAATCATCGGAGGGGAGTTCGACTTTCGATTTAACTTCATGATAATCCGAATTAAGGCCCTTTGAAGGATCATCTAATCGAAAGGCGCGAAATCCTAAATCTCCTTCACGTTCTAAATAGGTATGATCAAATACCAATCCAACGCCACTAGGATTCCTATCCTGCCAAAAAAGTTGATTATAAACGTCAGTTGAGGAGAAAAATATATTTAATCCTGGATGTGAATGATACCAACCCACAGTGAACCAATTTTTTGAACCGTGTTCTTTAAAGATTTGTAAATCTATTTCTCCGAAAGCACCTAATTGTTCTTCTGTGAATTTTACTTCTATCGACCCACCATGTGAAATTGGTACTACATCCTCAATTATAACATCTTTAATTTTATCTTCCCCTTCTAAATGACCCACTAACATCCCGATTACTTCCTTAAATTGCCTATGATCCCTCGTTTTCGAACCAAATCGAAGTATATGAACTAACATTTTATAATAAGCCAATGGTTTAACAATCACTATGCTTTCATCAACATACTTCCCCATGATTAAATCACTCATTTTGACAAGTTTAGATATAGTTAATTTTTAAAATATATTAATTTAACCCATTTGTTATATACATTTTACCTTATTATGGTCGTCAAAGACTATTTAATTCCTTTAAATGCTACATAGCAAGCTTATATCTAATTTACGATAATCCTATATGAATCTAAATAATTTCTGCGATGATTAAGCAAAAAATATGATAATAACAAAAAATTTATAATTTTTGTCCGCAATAGGGACAATATTTAAAATCTAAATCCTTACCACAACTCGGGCAACTTTTGGAAGTTTGATCTCCCGCTTTAGGAATTGAAGGTAAGTCTCGGGTAATATGTATAGTCTCACCCTTTCTTACTGCTTCCTCTTCATGTTTATATTTCATTCTTTCTCTGAATGCTTCACGTTTATCCTCCTCAAGTTCTTGTATTGACTTCATTCCCTCCTCTTTTACCCAACCTTTGGTCTGAACTCTTTTTAGCTGGCTTTCTGGGACTTTCTCTAATTCAACCTCCTTAGTTTCCGAAATTGGGGCCATTACTTTCTTCTGTTCTTTTTTATCAATCGCTTGCTTTACTAAAGCTTGAGTAGTCTTCATAACTTGATGAGGATTGATATTAGGAATGGCAACAGTTCTTAGTACCCATCCAACTATTATATTTTGATTTGGATACCCTCCTTGAACATCTTCATCCTTATAAATATAAGAATCGATTACATTATTTCCCTTTAATAATCGTGAAGCCCATCGACCATTGATAAGTCCTAATTGAATTCGATAGGATGTTCCCGCAATACCTAGTTGGCTACTTAATGGTTCAAATCCTTTTTCACTCACATTTAATCACAATTCAATCAAAAATATTTACTTGGAATCTGTTTTAAAATGACTCTAGGTAATAATATAATGGTAAATTTTGAATTTAAATAATTTTATATTTTGTAGAAGAAAGAAAACATAAATATACGGATTAGTATAACTTCATCAAAAATATAAAGAAATAGAAATAGTAATAATGACTATAATAATACCAAAAAATGTTTATCTAACTGTGGTTGCTGCAGCGGTGAGATTTGCCAATAAAAAAATCCCAAAAGAAGAGTGGTTAGAAGTAAATGGTGTTTTTATCGGTGAAAAGAAGGATGATGATATTTTGATTAAGGAATCATATCCTATTATGCATGAAAAGTTTGATAAAGATGCAGTCATCGATAAATATGAGTGGTCAGAAGAGGATAATGTTACATATACTCTTATTGATGATGAGGCCTTTTCGAGGGGATTGTATACGGTTGGTTCATGGCATTCTCATCCGGGATTTAAAGTAATGTTAAGTCATATTGATATTCGACATCTTGCCTTCCATCAAACAGCGAATCCCTCCTATTTCACACTTGTATTCAATCCTGAAAGACTATTGCGCCAAGTAGAAATGCCTGATAAAAAAGGAGATCCAGAAAAACCTTTGAAAAATGATCCTGGCTTTAAAATATTTAGTTTAGATGATACTTCTAGGGGGATTGAAGCTTCATATCATACCACTGACTATGTTGTTGAGGGATATGATAATATGGAGCAATTAGTTAACCAAACTCAAAAATTTATCATAAATGTCACTAACTTTTTCCCAAAGGACAAAATATTTGAGACTTATCAAACTTTCGTAGAAGAGAAATTAAAAAAATTTAGGTCACTTCTACTTGGAACTGAAGAATATTTAATGACCTTGGTGCGAAAAGGGGAATCTCATCGGATTCCAGAGGTATTAAATAATCAAATTCATGAGATTCGAAAATTTGTGGCTGAAACTTATATTAAGATCGGAAATGTTAAAGAATTTATGGACTATCTTGAATATAAAGAAAGATATACCATAATTCCACAAGTAAATGAGATCATGTCACTCTGGGATGAAGAAGTGACAAATTTAGACTCTAAATTAGCTGAGATCTCAAAAAAATTTTAAAAACCTTATAGTTATCATAAAATTTTTTCTTAAAATAACGCTTAACGTTATTTTCGTCATCCAATACTCTAGCTATAATGAAATAATGAAATAAAACATAATTTTAAATAAATATATGAAAATTGGACGGTTATTTTTATTAATAACTATAATATTTTATATCATTTGGAAATTTTTTTTATAGATCAAGTGTTATTGCATAATAATTATGTTTAAAAATATTAATTACCCCTTTACTGCCATACTCGGACAAGATAAAATGAAATTGGGGTTGATTCTAAACGTTACGGATCCTCAGATTGGAGGTATACTACTTACTGGCCAACAAGGTACGGGAAAATCAACAGCTGTTAGATCTTTAGTAGATGTTATGCCTGAAATCGAAGTTGTTCAAGGATGTGCCTTTTCTTGTGATCCAAAAGCGGATCCTGAGCTTTTATGTGAAGACTGTAAAACAAGATTAGCATCTGGTAAACTTGAAATAGAAAAACGCAATATGCGTATTGCTGATATGCCGTTGGGGGCTACTGAAGATATGGTTACTGGCTCATTATCCATAGATAAAGTTCTTACTGAAGGTATCCGCAGTCTTCATCCTGGATTGCTCGCTAAAGCCCACAGAGGTATCTTATATGTTGATGAAATAAATTTATTACAAGATCATATTGTTGATGTATTGTTGGATTCTGCTGCCTCTGGAGTTAACATTATCGAGCGAGAAGGAATTTCAGTATCTCACCCCTCTCGATTCGTTTTGGTCGGTTCAATGAATCCTGAAGAGGGGGAATTAAGACCACAGATCGCAGATCGACTAGGTTTGGAGGTAAAAATTAAAGCGCCCCGCGATGCAAAGCTTCGAGCGGAAATTTCAAAAAGAGTAATTGAATTTGATGATAATCCTAAAGAATTCTATAAAAACTATGAAAAAGAGCAAGAGGAATTACGTAAAAAAATCGTTAACGCCCGCAAAATTCTAAAAGAAGTCCAAATACCATCAACAGTGTATGAATTTGTCTCTAGACTAGTCAATGAATTAGATATTTTTTCTCAAAGGGCAGATATCACTTTTATTCGTTGTGCCCGTGCTCATGCTGCATTTAATGGAAGAAAACGAGTTAATGAAGATGATCTGAATGCTGCCATGGACCTAGTGTTTGAACATCGAATTCAAAGTCTACATTATGAAATGACCCCTGAAGAGGTAAAAGCTAAAATCGTTGAGGTATATGGAAAGATCCAGAAAGCCTATGAGGATACCAATACTTACAAACCAAATAAAGATACAGAGGGTCCATTAAAATATGATGATGCACCACAGAAAGAATTTAAAAGGCAGTCTGTAGATCCAAAAAAGGTGGATGTACCCGAAACCAAAGAACAGAAATTACCACCACCAAAATTCCCTGATAATAAAAAGAGAAGCCCATCGCCAGCCGGAGGTTGGAAAGTAAAAGAAATTCCTAATAATGAAGAGTTATTTAATTTCTTAGATTATGAAATTGACGCTATGCCATTAATATACAAGATGGAAAAAAAGATGACTTCCATTTTAGATAATATTAGAAAAGATCGGAAGGTTTCTAATTATGGTGGGAGAGGTATTGGTAGAAGAATAAAGATAGCGTCAACTCAAAAAGGGCATTATGTTGCTTATCGAACTCCACGAAATAGACCAAAAAGTATAGCATTAGATGCAACTATCAGAAATTATTTAAAAAATACAATTTACAATCAAACCGATATTGAATTTCCTATAAGGTTTGACAAATATGATTTAATGGACAAAATATATGAATATCGAGCCCCCTTAGTCTTATTTTTTGTTTTAGATAGCTCTGCTTCAATGTATTATGTAATAAAACAAATGACCGATGTAATTTTATCCCTCCAGAAAGAAGGTTATAGAAAAAAAGATAAGATTAGTTTGATTATTTTTCGGGGGAAAGAAGCGGTGGTTCTCCAGAAACCAACAGTTTATTTTAAAACTGCCGCAAATAAAGTAAAGAACATTGAAGGCAAATCTTATACTCCAATGGCTGCAGCACTTACAAAATCTCTCAAATTAATCAATGCTGAAAAATTAAAAAATAGAAATGTGATTCCTGTTATTTTTGTCTGCTCAGATTGTGGAGCAAATATCTCAGTAAAATACCCCGACCTGATCGCACAAGTTCAGAGTGATTATGATGTGATAATCAATGAACTGAAAGAATTAACTAAAACGCTCTCAAGAAAAGGGGTTCATCTCGTGGTTTTAGAGCCAAAAAAGAGCTATGCGACGAAATCATTGGGCGTGAATACATTTGCGGCTAACGAGATAAAGGAGAACTTCAAAGAATATGGCAAGGCAGAAATATTTCAATTTGATAGAATAAATCCTAAGAATCTTATTTTGGAATTAAAAAAGATACTCTAATATCTCTTATTGGATTACTCTTATTATCCAAATGAGAAAAAATAAGAATTCTGTTCTAGTTGTTGGTTTTAACACTAGGCCATTAGCTACTTCTCTACATTTAGCGGGATATCGCGTTTTCACGGTTGATTTTTTTGGAGATGAGGATTTATATCCCTATGTAGAAGATTCTCTAATTGTTAGTCAAGAATTTGGTGCAAATTATGAAATAATGAAGGGAATATATCATCGTTATTTATTAAAACTTTCATTAACCTTATTAGATAAATATCCTCATATAGAATACCTTATTATTGGAAGTGGTTTAGATGATGCTTTTGATGAGAGAATACACTTCTATCAGAAGCTGAAAGATCAAAAATACACAATACAAAGTTTAAATAATGATATCGAAACTCTCAAAAAGGCCAGAGATATTCGACTGTTATATAAATTATTGGACAAAAATAAATTCAAGCATCCTATTAGTATAGAGGCTAATCAATTTAACTTTCAGAATCCTGAATTACATTTCCCTGTAATCTTAAAAAAGAAGCAGAGCTCGGGAGGAGTTAACGTTTATAAAATTGAATCATATCAGAAATATATCTTTCTTAAACAAAAACTGGGAATGAAAGAATTCAACCCTAAACAATGGATCGTTCAAGAATATATTGATGGCATACCTATAAGTTGCACTGTGATTTCTGATGGTGTTAATGCTAAGGTAATTTCAATCAACCGTCAAATAATAGGGGAGAGGTTTCTTCATGCCCCGAAAGAGTTCATTTACTGCGGTAATATAGTTCCTGCCAATCTATTACAAGAAGATAATGATGTTATCGCAGAAATTTCAATCTTTCTTACTAAAACTCTTAATTTACGGGGAATAAACGGTTTTGATTATGTATTAAAAAATCATTATCCCTTCTTAATGGAAATCAATCCTAGAATTCCCGGATCCCTTAGAGTTTCAGAAAGGGCACTTAGAATTAATTTATTAGATTTACATATTCAATCCTTTTCTAAGGATAAATGGCAAGAGATAGAAACTTCACTTGATAGCATTAAGAAACCTCAATTTGCCACGAAATTAGTTTATTTTGCACCACAAGCTATTAAAGGTGCAATAATAAAAGAAATCAATAAAATTGATCACGTCTATGATAAATTTAACCCTGATCATGAAATTTGGAAAAACGAACCAGTATGTACGGTGTTATATACTGGGAGTTCATTTGCAGACTCTTATTTTGGAGCGCTAAAAATCGTTGATAAGATCGAACGATTGATTATAATTGAAGGATAATTAAGGTATTATTGTTTTGATCTTTGCCACATAACTACCAAGTTTTTTCTCATCAGCTTCAGGCACAGCAATTGCAATGATACGATTTTCATCAAGTTCATGGATTATTATTGAGCCATTTTCCCCTCCAATTACAGAATATTCTAAACCACCTTCTAATAAAACACTTGATAAATTGTAAATCGCCGAAATCATGGCAGACAAAATAGGTTCTGGCATTGTTGCCTGAATCTTAATAGGAAGACCATCCTTTGTTATTATTGCCACTACTAATGCATTAGGGATTGCTCTTTTAATAGCAACAAAAACCTCCTCTTTAATTATGTCCGAAGTGGCAATTATCGCAGAAAGTTTCATACAAAATTTTTTCAAATGATTTATATATACGTTTAATCCTTCTAATTCTGCAAGTTGACGATTAAGATAGCAAGTCATCGCGATATTATCTGTTAGGACAGAGAGAATAATACGATTACTTCCTGTAATTAAATTGTAAGAGATTTTTTGATTTAACGAATCCTGTAACATTTTTGATGAGAGAAAAACTAAACTACTACTTGCTGCGCTAATCTCTGTTTTCGTCATTGAGATATCTTTTTTAAACTTACTGGCTAAATGAGAACCTCCATGTGATGAAATTGTGATCCCAAGAATTCCAGCTAGTTCTTTCATTTCTTTCTCTAATAGATCATTAAGATCTGTTTCTAAATCTTTAATTTTCGGATCTGAGCTCATGAGATTATAATAACAGTAATCAAATATAAAACTATTTTATAAATTTATTTCCATATTTAGTCAGAACTATGATTTTCTCCTCAAGAACAATAATAAATGATTATAAGAATAAAATCATAAAATTCCCGAATAAAATCTATTTTTAATCTTTAAAATAATAACTAAGAAATAAAAAGGAATTTTATTATATTAATTAAAAGGATCAATGAAAAGATAGTTATGCATCAATGAAAGATCAAGCAAACCATCCCCAAGATGATTCAAAATCAAAAGAAAAAGAGATTGAAGATCTCCAGAAAGAAATTGAGAATTTAAAAGATAAACTTAGGGTTAAAGAAGATGAGATAAAAAAGCTTATGACCCTCAGAGATCAAATAAGGGTAAAAGATGAGCAAATAAAAACTAAAGATGATTTGATCAAAAATCTGCAAAGTTCAATGAATCTAAAGGAGGATCAGATTAAAACACTTAAAGATTCTATTAGTTTGAAAAGTGAACAAGTTGAAACTTTAGATGGTTCATTGAAAATTAAAGATGAGAAAATACAAACATTAGAGAAATCAGTAGAATTAAAAGAAAAGGAAATTAAGCTTTTATTGGATACAAGGGTAGAAAAAACAGTGGTAGAGCAAAAAGACAAAGAAATAGATAATCTTCAAGAGAAGCTTGAACTATTAAAAGGGGAACTAACCAAGGCTGATGAGGATCTAGAATTATTAGAAAAAGAAAATGAAAAACTAAGAAATCAATTAGCCGCCGCATCAGGTTCTAAAATTATCGATTGGACGAATATTGATATCCCAAAAGATAAAATCCTTACCAAGATGAGAGAAATATTAATGAATGCTCTTCATAACGTCACTATTGCGGTCCCAAATATAAAAGATCTCCAAACATTAACATTATATGAAGTACGCTCTTCAGTAAATATGAAAGTGTCTTGTTATATTGACCCTGGTCTTGAAGAGGATGCTGAACTATTAGAAGAATTTCAGAGTCTAGATAATATCTCTATCAGAATGTATGAAGCAGAAGATCGATATATCCTCGATAGAGATGGGGAAGAACTCCTTTTTGCGGTAATTGGGAATCATGATGAGAATCATTTAGTAATACATACCAAAGATTCAAAACATGTTAAATTCTTTAAAAGTATTATAATGGAAGGATGGTTACGATCCAGGAAAATGGAGTAATTAGCCTTAATTTTAAAATTTTTATCTGAAATCTAAAAAATATTTAAATGATTAACCCTTATCATAGACAGCATTAAAAAAGCCATTTATCATAATTTATCGATACTAAAGATTATTTATTAAAAAAGATTAAGGGATATTCATGATTTATGATGCTATTATTTCAGGAGCTGGCCCTGCTGGCTGTAAATGTGCTGAAATGCTCGCTCTCAATGGTTTCGAAGTTGCTTTAATTGAAAAAAAAAGTAATTGGAGAAAACCATGTGGAGGTGCTGTGAGCTCAAGAGTGATGGAAAAATATTTTCCCCAAATCCGGAAATTAAATCCAATTATAAAAACTGGGGCATTTATGTTTTCAGCTGACTATCATAAACTGGAATATAACTGGGAAGGTTATGGTGAAAATTCGATGGTAGTTGATCGATTAGAATTTGACAATCTATTAAAAGAAGTGGCAATTAATGCAGGAGCCCATTTTTTTGATGATAATTTATCATATGACTTTATTATCAAAAACAAAAAGAAGATAGGGATTAAGACAAGATCCCCATCAGGAATAGAAGAGTATTTAGGGAAAATAATTATAATTGCTGATGGAATGAGTTCTAAATTAGCTGTCATGTCAGGACTTAGGGAACGTTGGAAGATTAATGATATCGCACTAGCAAAATGTTCTATTATTGAAGGTAAATCCAATTTGGATATAAAAAAGTTACATATTTACTTTCGACCGTACAAAGGATATGGCTGGATTTTTCCGATTGATGAAAGGCGTATAAATATTGGATGTGGTACTTTTGAAGAAGATAATCTAAATTATAATTTAAATACAATATATGACGAGTTTTTAAATAATACTCACATTAAAAACTACTTTTCTGGGTGTAGCATAAAGACCCTATGGACAGGATCTTTTCCAATGTCAGCAAAAGGAGTAGTGGAAAAAAGTCTTTATGAGGATAATATTATGATGATTGGGGATGCGGCTGGTTTTGTCTCTCCTATTAGTGGGGAAGGAATTCACCCAAGTATTGTCTCTGGTCAAATAGCTGCAGAAACAGCAGTACATGCTTTAGAAAAAGAAGATATTTCTAAGAATACATTAAGATCTTATAAAACTCATCATAATATAAAAAAAATAATTAAAAATTTCAAATTGAAACGTTCATTAGTTGAATTTTTTTATGAGCAAGGAGGAAAAAATCTCAATACTATGTTCAATTTAGCTGAAAAGGATGAAAAATTTAAAACTCAAGTTATTAATATGTTTTTCTTTAATGCTACCCCCTCACAAGAATTTTTTTCTAAAATTAGAAATTCTGCTTAGAAAACGCTGATAATCCACTAATAAGAACATATGTCCTTAATAGAATAGACATTTATTTTTTTCACATTTATCATTTAATAACGAGAATTTGCATTTTTTAGGAAGATAATTCAAATCTATTGAAAAATTTTCTCTTAAAAATTCTAAAGTTTCATAAATTGTGAGTTTAACTGACCTTTTACAGCAATGCTCTAAATTATCTGCTATCTTATTTAAAGCTTTAGAAGTTATTTTATTAGCTAAGCTTCTAGGTTCATTTCTAGATGGTGTTGCTCCTGTAAATATACTTATTGCGATTCCTGAGCCCATTCCAGCACCACATGAACCATAGAATCCACACCACCCCCCTGGTATCTTAGAAGCTCTTCTTATTGCTTCTTTGACATCAAAAAAAGTAATTTCTTGACCATTTGGCTTTTTAACATTATTATTCTTTAAACTAGTTAAAATTACGGCAGGAGTTAAGATATGATGTTCTGGGCCATACAACTTAAACTTAGGATGACTCATGATCTTATCGGCTAATATAAAAGGATCTTTAATTTTGGTTTTTTCACAAATCTCTTCTATTACCTCAACAGGTCCTTTTATATGACAAGAATCGCAAATATAATGACCATCCTCACAATAAATATTTGCCGCAAATATATTTCCACAAAATTCACAGATTAAATTTTTATAATCTCCTTCTTGAGTTGCATACAATAAATCCTTACCGCATAATTCACACTTATCTCTTTTTTTTTCCATTTTTAAGCCTCGCTAATTAGTTATTAAAGATCAATAAACTTTCTTTTTCTCTTTTCAAAATAAGCCAGTTGAGTGTATCCAATCTTTTTAACCAACTTTATCGCTTCATTAAAGTTAAATCCTACTTCATTAGGGTGATGAGCATCAGAGCCTAATACAATCGGAATATCTAATTCATACATCTTCTTTATTATATCTTTACTAGGATATTGTTCCTTGACTTCTTTTCGCCATCCACTAGTATTAATTTCTACAGTTAGATCTTTTGTTTTAATGAGATCTAAAGTCCGATCTACGTGTTCAGCAATTAATCCTTCATCCTCTGGTCGCTTATTATATTTCTTAGGTAAATCAAAATGGCTAATAATATCAAAAGAAAATTCAGTACTTATTATCATATTTTGTATGGTATTATAGTAATCTATATAAATCTCATTCATACTATCATAGAGCCTATAATCATTTAGAAATCGATTGTCGTCAAACGCGAACATTTTTCCTTTTCCTAATAAAATGTGAACTGAGCCCAGAATGTAGTCTATTTGCTTAAAATATTTTTTTAAATAGGGTTTATGGGCATTAACTTGTTGTTCGATATAATCTAATTCAAACGCAAGCTTAATTTCTATTATATCTTGATACTTCTCTCTTAAATACTCTACAGTTGAGACGTAAGGTTCTAAATTTTCAAGTTTCATCGCATATTCTTCATATGGGATCTCTTCAATTCCCTTTAAACACTCATAGGGAAAGTGATCGCTCACTCCAATAAGATTTAAATTTTTCTCAATGCTTTTTTTTACATAATCTTCTATTGAACCGATAGCGTGGGAACATAAGGAATTGTGTGTATGCCAATCTTGAAATATCATGAGGGTTAAGTTTTAATAACTGATTACTTTTGTCTATTAATCAAATAAGATAAAATTTTTCATTATAATAAATCATTAAATTAATTATTATGGATTTTAAAGAGAAACAATATGATGGATCTTATGAGGTTTCAGCGGTTGAATTAAATATCGAAGGGAAACTTCAACGAGGTTTACTATATTTTCCCAGAGAATTCTATAAAAAACCTTATCGATTAATTACTTATTTCCATGACTTTCCAAATCTTTTTAATTTGCACCAGATTGCTGCTAACTTGGAATTCCTATTAAAAACTGGATTTAGCTTATTACTATTTAATTTTAGAGGGTATAATAACAGTCAAGGTAAAGTTTCTCTTCAATCACAGATAAAGGATTCCTTAAAAATCGCTGAATTTATTCAGCTTATGGGAAAAAAAGAAATCTTTAAACGCCAAGAGGTAAATATTTTAGCTCACGGATTTGGAAGTTATATTGCACTCTTATTATGTTCTAAGATTGATTTCATCAATAAAATTTTACTTCTCTCTCCTATTTTAGATTTAAAAAAGCGGGTCAATGATGGTAATTTTCTCAAAACTCTTCAATATATAAATAGATATCTTCCAAGGAATGTTCATGGAATAGAAAATATTGAAAAATTTTTATCAAAAACTAAATCAGAGTTAAATTCTAATGAATATCAAGTTGAAAAACTTTTAAATGAGATGATTTATAACAAAATGAAAATCATTATAGGAAGTGAAAATAGATTTATTGATATTTCAGATTTAAAAGCAAATATATTTGATCAATTAGCGAATGTTAAGGTCGTTTTAATTGAGCAGATGGACCATGATTGGACAGAAGAGGATATTAGGAGTAAAATTCAAGAAGAAATTCAGTCTTTTTTTGGTTATTAATAATAATAGTGTATCTCTGATATTGATAGTAGTAAACATTTTTGTAATCATAATCCAAAATTATTTAAGATTAGCTAGTAATCCTATTCTTATACGAAATACATAATTTTTAAGGGTGTGAATTTGATTGAGTTCAATTAAAAAGGTATCTGATTTAGATATTACTGGTTTAATGAATGAAGCAGAGGACCTCACTTTTCTCGTTGGTGCAGGAATTTCTAAGAAGGCTCCTTCACGTTTACCTACTGCTCAGGATATGATGAATGAATTAATAAAGTATGTGTGTACTCCCTCAGAGGTAAATTCTATATTAAAAATCGAATCTCTAAAATTTGAGACCTTTCTTGGAATTCTCCATGAAGTGCTAGACAAGGATTTACATATAGTTGATTATTATCTTGAGTCCGATAAACCTAATGAAATTCATTTTTTCCTTTCAGAAATGATGAAAAAAGGTAATTACGTTATAACGAGCAACTTTGATTATCTCATTGAACAAGCATTACTGAAATTATCCATCCCTAAAAAGAAACTTATACCTGTTATCACAGAAAAGGATTTTAACAAATATGATGATCCTGAGAAGTTAATGAAGAGTGGAAAAGTACCAGTTTATAAAATTCATAGTTCACCAAAAAACGTAATAACAGGAGAAGATACTAGGAAATCTTTTATAAATACCATTAGTCTTGTCAGTCTCAATCATGACCGAAATAACATTATTCAATTAGAACCATATAAATCGCCGGTGCTTGAGAATCTTACAAAAGGACGTACATTAATCGTGATGGGATATTCAGGTAATAACGATTCTGATATTTTATCGAGTTTAAAAGTATTAAATGAGTTAGAAAATATTATTTGGATAAATCACGTTGATGACATTCGGAAGAAATTAGAAATATATGAATATTCTATTCAAAATGTAAAAGATTTAGAAGAGTTAAAAGGCTTAGATAAGATTCTTTTCGATCTCAAATATATAAATCCATCAAAAGGTATTTATAGAATCGACATAAATACACCTAATTTTGTTGCAAATTTTCTTTCCTCAAAGGAAACTTTAGACTCTGAGGAATTTCAATTAGATTTAAAAAAATGGATTCCAACAATTTTAGAGCAACCAAACGAATTACAAAAATTATATGTGTCATACAAAATCTATTATGAAACCAGTAATTATACTGAAGCTTTGAGATGTCTAGATAGAATTTATCGCCTAGCGGATGAATCAGATGAAAAAATATGGCAATCGAAAACATTAATAGAGATGGGAAAAATCAATTATGAGAAAGAAGATTATGAAAAAGCATTGGATTGGTTCCAAAAGGCGGGACAGATATTAATTAAAATTAAAGATTATACCCAAAGAAGTACAATTTTTAAATATATTGGATTAATCAATCAAAAACAAAACAACTTTACTGAAGCCATCAAATACTTCGATTTAGCTTCTAAAGAGATTGAAAAAGCTAGAGATCTGGGTGCAAAATCTAAAATTGTAAAAAATTATGCAAAAATTTATCGCATGCAAGAAAGGTATCAAGATGCCATCAAACAATACGAAAGCGCTATTAAATTCAATCAAAAAGCTGATGACCTTCAAGAAAAAGCTAATAACCTTAAAGCAATAGGGAAAATCTACTTATCAAAGAAAAATTATGATAAAGCTATAGAATATCTTGAAGAATCGCTGGAAATCAATGATACTTTGGAAAATATAGGCGAAAAAGCAGCTATTTATAATGTTTTAGGGATGGTCTATCATCAAAATGGTGATTCCGTTAAGGGTATTGAGTTATGTGATAATGCTTTAGAAATTTATGAGCGTTATCAGAATATAAAAGGTAAACTAAAAGCAATCAGAAATATTGGAGTAATCTATTTAGATCAATGGAATTATCCAAAAGCATTAGAATTGTTCGAAGAGGGGTATTCTACTGCTGAAGAGAAGAAACTAAATGAACAGAAAGCAGATTTCACGCTTCAGATTGGAAATATTTATTACATACAAGACAAGTATAATGAAGCTTTGCGATGGTTTGAAGAATCCTATCAATTATATCAGGATCTTGGAAAGTTAAGCGGAATGGTAAATGTCCAAGTACATATAGGGCTGATATATAAAAAACAGAGAAATTATGAAAAAGCATTGAATACACTTGAAAGCTCTTTAAAAACGTACGATCAACTCCAAGACATAAAAGGTAGGGCAGAAGTATTAAATATAATTGGTGAGATTTATTTAGAGCAACGTGATTTCAACGATGCATTAATTAATTATCAAGAAGCACTTGAGATATATGAAGACATACAAAGTCTTGAAGGAAGTGCAGAAAGTCTAAAAAATATTGGAAATTATTATCAGGAACAAGCTAATTTTGTTGAAGCCTTGAACAGATATAAAGATGCACTTTCAATAATTACCAATTTAAATTTAGTGGAAAAAAAAGCCGATTTATTGAATAAAATTGGATCTATATATCAAGATCAAGGAGCATATGATAAAGCTTTCGATAAATTTGAGGAAGCTCTTGAAATATTCATAGAAGAAGGAAATATGGAAGGAGAAATTGATAGTCTCCACAACATTGGCTTAAATTATAACTATCAAGGAGAATCCAATGAAGCACTTAAGAAATTCGAGCAAGCAGTTGAGCTAGCAGAACAAATTGGAAACCTTACGAAAAAATCTCATTGTTTAAACATTATTGGAAGTATCTATCGCGATCAATGGGATTTGTTAGAAGCATTAAAACATTACGAAGAATCGCTTATTATTGCTGATCAATTAGGGAATTATGAAGATCAAGTTGAAATTTTAAATATTATTGGAAAAATTTATCAATCCCAAAAGCATTATTCCGAAGCTATAAGAAGATTCAATGAGGCAATTTATATTGCAGAGAAATTAGGCAATCTTGAAACTAAAGCAGATATCTACAATAGTATTGGGGATATTCATTATGATGAAGAGATCTATACCGAATCCTTAAAATCATATGAAGAAGCATTAAAAATAGATGAACAATTGGCAAATCTCAAGGGAATGGCTGTGCGGCTTAGAAATATCGCTGCCATCTTTCTTATTCATAAAAAATATGACGAAGTTCTTAAAAGATATCGAGAAGCTTTAGAAATTGAGGAACAATTAGGAAACCTAACTAATCAAGCAAAAATCATAAGAGATATCGGAGAATTATATCAAGAACAAAAGCTATTTCCAGAATCGTTAAGATGGTATGAAAATGCGTATAAAATATTTGTTGAAATCGAGAACTATGAAGGAATTTATGCCTGTTTTGACAGTATTGGTTCGATCTATGACGATTCGCGCGACTTTTCTGAAGCCTTGAAATGGTACAATGAAGCTTTAAAGGTTGCTAAACAACTGGACGATTTAGATCTAAAAGCAGCTTCCTATAATAAAATTGGACGAGTTTATTATAAACTTGGTATTTATAAAGATGCATTAAAACGATACAATTTAGCATTAGATTTGTTTGAAAAACGGGGTGATCTCATTGGAAAGACTGAGGCTTTAAATAACATTGCGTTAGTGTATCAAGATCAAGGCAATTATGATACATCCCTTAAATGGTATGATAAAGCAGTAAAGATCTTTAAGGTATTAGGTCCTTCTGAAGAGAAAGCAATTAATTATTTTAATACTGCGTTGATTTATCGTGATCAAGGAGAATATCTTCAAGCATTAAAAACATTCGAGAAAGCCTTAAAAGTCGATGAGGAATTAGAAAATTCTAATAGAAAAGCTGAAAGTCTCAATAATATCGGATTGATCTATTTAGATGAGGGTAATTACGATATTGCCTTAAAAAGGTTTAAAGAGGCAGCAAAAATTGCAGAAAAGCTAAAAGATAACAAAAAGAAAGCAGTATATCTCAATAATCTTACTTTAGTTCATTTAAACGAGAAGAACTACACTGATGCGTGGAAAACGTGTAATGATGCGCTTTCCTTGTTTAAGAAGTTGGATGATAAAATGGGTATCGCAGATACTAACTATAAAATGGGATTAATCTATTTAGATCAAAAAAGCTATGCGGAAGCGATGACCCGACATGAAGAAGCACTCGAAATTTTGGATTCCAGCGGTTTGAAAAAACATCCTCTTAATAAAGTCTTAAAAAACAACATTAAAATAATTAAAAGTAATTTAAAATAAACCTTTCTTTTTAACATTCTTAATTTTTTATTATTACAGGTAATTCTTTCTTTTTTGAGAATTTTTCTTTTAGAATTGCAAAAACTTTTGGAAGCACAATATCATACGCTATAAACAAATAAGGCGCTCCTTGGTTAAATAAAATAATTATTTCAAAAATCAGAAATTCAATACCAGTTGGACGTATACCTGTAATAAATAGTGGAAATTCCATAAAAAATGAGCCTAAACATCCTATAATAAAAACATAAGCGATATATTTTAGATTTTTCTTCCCAAATTTGTTGGTTCCGTAAATTAAACTTAAAAGAGTATACCCTATAATAACATTTACAATCCAAGCGATCATTTGAGTATCCATATGTCTTACTGTCTCAACTATAGTATTATTTATCGGAAGCCAAAATGAAAGAAATGGAGTTAAAAACCATGAACTAAAAAACACTCCTGTAAAAATGGTAATTTCCTTAGCATTTTTCTTTACAAAGTTTTCGAATACAATCCATAACCACGGAAAGATAAACATTGAATAACTAATACACATCATAAAATCAGCTCCCGCTTTAGGCCAAAAATACTCACCTAATGCTTTGGGAACTTTTACTCCACCAATCCAATATTCTCTAATCGTGGTTCCAGGGGGATAATTAGCATTAGCTGGGAGGTTCCACCAAAACACAGCATCAATGAAATATACAATAATACTTGTAATAACGCCAAATTTGATTGGCTTCCATTTTTTCTTTTTGATTAGAAGACCTAACCACAATAAAAAGAAAATACCATCAATAAAGATATAATCATACTCGAATTTTCGCCATGCTTCGTTAAAATCTTGAAAAATTAGAGACAGCATAATATCATCTTAATTTCCAATAGATAACTCTTGTATTATTAACATATAAAATTTTTTAAAATTATCCTATTCTTAATGATGGCAATCAAAATTATGGTTTGTTGAGATTCATATGTCGTTTAATATATTTATAAACTTCTTCTGAGGGTCGAAAAATACCAAAATGGCCTTCACAAAGGATATCAATTTCCAAACCTAACAGTTTATTCATTGATTTTTGGTAATCCTCTAGACTAGATCCGAACGCTGGATAAAATGGACCGTGAATATCTTGCCCAAATAGAATATTTTTATTATCAATTTCTATGTAAACACATATTGATCCCGGAGTATGTCCTGGCGTATGGATGCATTGAAAATCATAATTTCCAAAATGCAATATTTCTTTTTCTTGTGTTATTTTCTTTTCCAAACTAACTGGGATATAATCAACGCTATACCATGAAGCAGCAGTCTTCTGGTCGTGTCCCTTTTCTTCAATTGCTTTTGCGTCCAATTCATGAGCATAAAATTTTACATTTTGGTTATACATCTTTAAATCATGGCAAGCGCCGATATGATCGATATGAAAATGGGTAAGAATACAGTGCTGTATATCTCTGGGGTTCAATCCACTTTTAGTGATACTTTTTTTAATCATTTCCAAACTCATCCCACAATCGATTAAAATTAAGCCATCTTCTGGATGAGTATCAATTAAGAACACTGAACATCCTGAATCTCCTACATGATATACGTGATCAGTAACTTGTTTCATTTTATCTAAAACTTTCTCTATTTATTTTTTCTGCTTAGGAAAAACCTGTTATATAAGAGCAAGGTAGTAACAGCAGCCACACTGGATGCAAATAATACATCAGAGGCATAGTGAGCACCAACAACTATTCGAGAGAGTCCGACAAATATACCCCACCCTAATACTAATATAATTATTAGAATTTTTATAGGATCTTTCCACTCTCGCTTTCGAACTATTACAAGAAGTGGTAAAAACATCCATCCCATAGCGGTATGTCCTGAGGGAAAACTAAAATTTCCTGTTATTCCTTGAGGAATAAACCAAGGAGTAAAATTTGAATAGCCCGCGACTAAATCTCTAAAACGAACTCGCCCCCAAAATAATTTCACCAGTTGAACGAATAATAACGGATTTACTATAGCAAGAAATGAAATGATACCGCTAATCTTCCTATATTTACTCAAGTCTGTATTCCAATTGACTATTATAAAAATGATGACAGAAAATATAATCATCAAATATTCAATTATTTTTCTCAGATTTTGATCAAGAAGTGAGATAGATAACATGATGCCTCCATAAAGAATTGCGAGATAAGCGGGAATCTTTTGTGCCTTAAGGTTTTTTATATAGCCTCCAATATATGCTGAAAGTCCTAAAGCTATGAAAGCATATCCAGGATATTCTCCATAGTCAGCACCAAAATTTCCCCACAATGATGCCTCGCTTACTACAAAAATTGAAATTTCCAAATCATATAAAGCAAATATAATAGCTAATATAACCCATGAGATAATTACAATTCCTAAATATATCTGAAATGTTCTTTTATTCATTTTTTAACCTTTTTCTAATTCCCTAGTATTTTATATGTAAATGACGTTATTTTTCAAACTATTTTAATGTTTCTCCTAAAATTTGTGCTTCTATCTTTAACGCAGTATCTGGATAATCAGTATAAATCGCACTAACACCTTTATTTTGATAGTTAAAAGAAAATAAACGTTTCATCCTGCTTTTATTATTGACTCCCCAAACATAGCAATTAATTCCATTATCGATAATAGATTTTAGGTTTTTAGGATTCGCTCGCCATGAGACGATGTTTAATGTGTCAATCTTCAATTCCTCTAAAAGGGCAAAGTCTAATTTTTTATCGTCAAAATTTTTAATCTTTTCTGGAACAGTATGAACCAAGTTCGCTTCTTCGTGATATTTTCTTAATTTTTTAAGTATTGGTAATCTTCTATCAGTTATTTCGACTCGATGTAATAGATTATATTGTAGAATTAGATTAATCAATTTTATACCTACTAAACTGCTTCGGATATCAAAGCTAAATCGGAGGTTCGAGTTTTCATTCATAAATGTTTGTAAAAGCTCGGGAACTGTTGGGATTACTCTCTTATCGACAAATTTAAGACTTCTTATTTCTTCTAAATTCATTTTGGAAATGTCATGCCATTTTCCAGCAACTTTGAAAGATTTATCGTGAAAACACACTAAATTATTATCTCTAGTTAGTTGTACATCCGATTCTATTCCTACTCCCAGATTTACCGCTTTTCTAAACCCTTCCATCGTATTTTCAAGATATCTACCCATAAAACCACGATGACCAAAAATATAGGGGATTTAAATCACCGTTATTGACATCAAATCTTTAAAAAATATAGTTTTTAAACCTATTTAAATTAAATAAATTACATATAGCTTTATAATTAATTGATTATGATGGAAGAAAATAACGGTCAAGAACCACAGGAAGAATCATTTTCATTTAAATTGAAGAGGTACTTTAAAAATCTCTTTAATTTTTCTCAATACAATAAAAAAACACTCTTTTACATCGTAATCTTTATAATTCTCGTTGTAGTATCTCTTTTTCTACTATACTATAGCTTTTTCATCGATAAGCAATTCCTTTATAGACTTGTAATTAATTTTTTTGTAAACCCAATCATTGATTTAGGTTTTATCGGTATATTGTTATTTATTCTAATTATGGCTTTTCAAGGATTATTAGTTCCCATACCTTCTGAGCTAGTCTTATTAGCTACAGGTATGATCTGGGGCGTGATAGGAGGGGGAATTTTTGGGGTTATTGGTTCGATGGCTGCCGCTTCATTATGCTTTTACGTCAGTAAAAAAGGAGGACGTCCAATTGCAGAAAAATTGGTTGGAAAGAGCGCTATTAATATGGCAGACCATTTTATACATAAATATGGTATGAGTGCGATAATTATCGCTCGGTTTTTGCCAGTTGTGGCTTTTGATCCTATCTCTTATGCTTCAGGACTTGTAGATATGGATTTTAAGAAGTACATCATTGGCTCCTTTATTGGCTCAATCCCTCGTGCCTTTTTTTATTCTTGGTTGGGCTTCTTATTAATAAGTTCCTATGGGGTTTCTCCGCCTATTGATCTTGAAAAACTACCCATTGAGGTCATAGACAATCTTTCTTTAAGCTTTAACATCATACTTATCATAATTCTAGGTGTTTTGGCATTATTATTTGTAATTTATTATGTTATTGGAAGGAGATATGAGAAGGGAAAAAAGTCAACCCCATAATATTGGGATATTATGTGATTTTTTTACTTCAATTGTTTTTCATTTGCCTATGAGTGAATATAATGACTGTACAACTCAATTCAATACAAAACATTATGAAAAATTAAACTTATCGCAACTATATCAAGAATTAAATAATGCACTACATACAAAAAACGTACAATCCATATGGGAACTAAGCAAGGCAATAACCCGCCTACACTTTAGAGAATCTGAATTGTAACTTTAAATAATATTGTTCGTAATATCAGAAAAGATCATTTTTGGTTTTAGATAGTTTTTTATTGTCGGAATTTTATTATGTGAGTATAATAATAAAGGTATATTAGGGGTTTTGTAATTGGAATGCAAAAATTTAAATTTGGATTTTCAAGATTTGTTAGACGATTATTTTTTTGATGAATTAGAATGGTTGACAAATGAATTCAATTATTTATTTAAGCAGCGCGAAACCAAATATAATAAATCAGATTTAGAAATCGCTAATTATATAATTAGAAAAATGTCCGAAAATATTTTAATTTCAAATAGTGATAGAGCTGTTGAACTAATTTCTTGGACAATAGAAAAGATTAAATTAGAATACAGCGAATTATTCTCTTGCTAATATAACTTTATAATCACCTTTTTTATATCATTTTATTTTGGTTAGTACAAAAATCAATACTATTAATTATCTAACTTACCTTTTTATATCATAATTATAAGGTAACCTTCAATTAGTCAATAAATAGAGATATTAAGTTATGGAGCGACTCATTATAATCCATTGGAATAAAAGTACAGGTCCAGAACCAATAATACAATATCCCCCACAGAGTTCTTATCCTTCAAAGGAATTAATGTTAAAGATTTGGGCACAACACGAATTAAACATGGATAAATCAATGATTGAACTAGAAAGATTTCCAGGAGATGAAGATAAGAAATACATATCCTTGATTCAAGAATTTGAAAATGAATTATATTTCCTTGTGTTAATCTATGATATTCAAAAAGCGAATGCTGATATCATTACCCCTGATATTTTAGCAACCATTAATAAAAATTTACTAGAATTAATGAATACAAATAAAATTAATAGGGCCATCTCTGAAGCATTTTATACCATAAAAAATTTTGATCAGTCAGAAAGTGAGAATCTAATCAATTTCTTTCATGATAAAATTAAATCTACAATTTTAGGCATTTTACGAGAAGGAATCATTTCCAAGGAGGAGTTAATCCGTAAATTAAGAGAAGCCTATGGTTTTTCAACGGTAAATATTGATTTATTACTTATTTCTTTTTTACGTGAAAATTTAATCATAAAACAACTAGTAGCGGGAAGTAAAGAATGCTATTTATTGATTAATGATCTTTCATTCGTAAGAGTTCCTCCGAAATCTCTTCCAAAAGATACTACCGATGAAAAAATTCTTAAAAGATATAAAAAGGAATATGCAAAATTTTATGCAAACTATGATTATGGCAAAGAAATTGAAAACAAAAGGCATTTTAATTTTTTACTTGACAAGGATGTTTATAATCTTATTAAATCTTTACGGAAAACGGATTTATCGGTAAATGATTGTCTTATTCTATTAAATAACAAGGAAGAGTTGTTTTCGGAACTATTAGAAGAACGTATAATTTTTGAGTCAAAAGGCATAGTATTCCTCCTTTCCGATATTCGGTTTGTAAAATTTCTCCCCTCCTATATTATTAAAAAATTGAATTTAAGATATGAAAAGCAAGAAATCTCTGTTAATCAATATATGACACATTTACAATATTTATTAAATGCATTTAAAGCTAGTCCCTCTTCTTTAAATTACACGGTTATTTAAATAGTATCAATCTAGTTTAACGGTACTAGTTTAAAAAAACTTTATATTCTTTAAAATTTAAATTAAATTTATTATTTAATACATTAGTAGGTGAAATTAATGGCTTTAGAATTAGTTGATTTTTTACAAGGTTTGTTTAGCTTATTATTTGTCTTAATCTCTTTAATATTAGGTTTTAAAATACTTTCGAAATATTTTAAGTATAAATCCAATCTCTATATTCTTGTAGGGCTTTCATGGATCGGAGTCGCAAATCCTTGGTTTCCAGATTCAATTAGTTTTATTATGAATTTAGTTCTGCAAGAATCTTTACCCGTAGAACTTTATTTTATTATTGGAAACGCTTTTATCCCTTTAGCACTATTAACCTGGTTGATTGCGTACACAAATATGATAAGTAAAAAAAGGCAAAAACTAGTGATTAGTATTACTATTATTCTATCTATTGCATTTGAAATTGTATTCTTTTACTTGCTCATTACAGATATAGATCAAATTGGCATAATTAATCCCGCGAGACCTTTTACTGTGGATTTTGGGATATTGATTACTATATATCTATTAGTTGTAATTGTAATAATGTTCATAACTGGGATAATATTTGCTCAACGATCAGTCAAATCAGAAGACAAGGATATAAAGCTCAAAGGAAAGTTATTACGCGCTGCGTTTATAACATTTACGGTGGCTGCGATTTTAGATTCTTTATTGGGGGCAATTTTTGAGGATCCAACTGATCCAATTCTTTCAATCATGGTTGTAGCAACTAGAGTTCTATTAATTATCGCAGCTTTCGAATTCTATGGTGGATTTATTCTCCCTAAATGGATGGATGCACTATTAAGGAGAGAATAGCTTCATCCAATTTTAATAATTATTAAAAGATTAGCGAATTAATAAGGAAGGATCTGAAAAGTCTCCATCAAGAGGGGCTTTTCCATCACCATAAATTTGATAAAGAGCAGTTCTTCTGCAACATTCATGAAAACTACGATAAATATCTTTTTCTTGATCATAAAGCGCACAAGTATCGTAAATCAGTGGATTCCAGATGTGAAGTTTATTTT